>NZ_BJOU01000001.1:1235239-1852859 GCF_009932435.1 Gordonia crocea | reverse complement strand
AGGCCGGTGAAGGCCTGCGGGTCGCTGACGGCGATCTCGGCGAGCACCTTGCGGTCAACCTCGACACCGGCAATCTTGAGGCCCTGGATGAAGCGGTTGTAGGTGATGTCGTTGGCGCGGGCCGCGGCGTTGATGCGCGAGATCCACAGCTTGCGGAACTCGCCCTTGCGCGCACGACGGTCACGGTAGGCGTAGGTCATCGAGTGGAGCTGCTGCTCCTTGGCCTTGCGGTACAGGCGCGACCGCTGTCCGCGGTAGCCCTTCGACGCCTCCAGGGTCGTCCGGCGCTTCTTCTGGGCGTTGACCGCCCTCTTCACGCGTGCCATGTCTGAATCCTCTTTACTTCGGTCTGGTTGTTCGGTCTGGCTTACTCAGCCGTCGGCGGGCTGGGACTAGCCGTTGCCGTTGAGCAGTCGCTTCAGGCGCGGCGCATCCGCGTCCGAAACCACGGCGGTGCCGTCGAGGCGGCGCTTGCGGTGGCTCGACTTGTGCTCGAGGAGGTGGCGCTTGTTCGCCTTCTGGCGCATGATCTTGCCGCTCCCGGTCACCTTGAATCGCTTCGCGGTGCCCTTGTGGGTCTTTGCCTTTGGCATTGGTACTTCCTGTTCGTCGACCGGGCTTGCGCCCGGAATCATCGGCTCAGCGCGGGGACTGAGCCGTGGTGGTCGGTGAGTCGGCCTATTCCGATTCCGGCGTCGGCTCCGCTTGCGCGCGCCGTCCGGAGTCCTGTGCGGCCTTGGCCCGGGTCTTGGCTCCCTTGTGCGGGGCCAGGACCATCGTCATGTTGCGGCCGTCCTGCTTCGCCGAGGTCTCGACGAAGCCGTATTCGGCGACATCGTTGCCCAAGCGCTGCAGCAGACGGAAACCGAGCTCGGGACGCGACTGCTCGCGACCGCGGAACATGATCGTGACCTTGACCTTCGATCCGGCTTCCAGGAAGCGGATGACGTGACCCTTCTTGGTCTCGTAGTCGTGGTCGTCGATCTTCGGGCGGAGCTTCTGCTCCTTGATGACGGTCATCTGCTGGTTGCGACGCGACTCGCGCTGCTTCTGCGCGGCTTCATACTTGAACTTGCCGTAGTCCATGATCTTGCAGACCGGCGGCCGGGCGTCCGGCGCCACCTCCACGAGATCGAGGTCGGCCTCGTATGCGAGCCGAAGCGCATCCTCAACGCGCACGATGCCCACCTGCTCCGAATTGGGCCCGACAAGTCGGACCTCCGGTACGCGGATGCGCTCGTTGATGCGAGTCTCAGTGCTGATGGGGCCTCCTAGGTAGGTGTCGTTGGCTGACGACCGCGTTCGATGAACGGGACCAGACACAGGGGGCCACCTCAACAAAAAAGCCCTTCGGGGTTCGCTGACGCGATCCCGAGGGGCTCCGATGCCGACCAACACGGCACGCCCGGACGTAAACCCATCCGGGGTGTGTGTCGGACCGTGAAACTGCAGGTCGGGCCCGATTCGGGCCGCTGCGCCGCACGGTGGGAGCGGAACTCCACTTTGCCTGCCCCGGTCACCCGAGGCGGTCGCACTATGACAGTCTAACAGTTATGACCGATGACTCCTATTCGACGCCGACCGACGATGCCCAGGTCAACCCCGATGTCCGGGACCTGGGCGACATTCCCGCGATCGAGGTCATCACCCGCTGCATCGTCATGTTGATGAGTTCGGCCGCGGAGAAGCTCGGCCTCGCCGAGGGCTCCTCCCCCGACGACGTCGACCTCGACGAGGCGCGCAAGCTCATCACCGCGCTCGCCGGCCTGTTCGACGCGTCGCGCCGCGACCTCGGGCTGCACGCCAACCCGATCCGCGACGGCGTCAAGGGCCTGCAGGCCGCGTTCCGCGAGGCCAGCGCCTACCCCGACGAGCCCGGCGAAGGGCCCGGCGAAAAGCTCGTGTGACGGCCCCGGGTCACCACCCCGGGACTACCGCCCCAGGACTGCCACCGCCGTGTGCCCATCGTCGGGATAGGCGGCGTGCTCGGTGACGACGGTGATCGAGCACCCGTGGTCGACGGCGATCTCCGCAGCCGTGTCGGCCTGGTCGCGGTGCAACTCGATGAGCAGCGTGCCGCCCGGTTCAAGCCAGGTGACCGCTTCGGCGATGAGATAGCCCACCTCGTCGAGGCCGCCCGCCCCACCGGAGTGGGTCCGCAGCGGCTCGTGGTCGCGGGCCTCGGCGGGCATCAGGTCCAGTTCATCGACCGGGACGTACGGCGGAACCGCAGCGATCGCCGACACCCGTCCGCGCAACTCGGCCGGCACACCGGCCAGCCCGATCCCCCGGCACACCGTGGCCGCGAGCCCGAGGTTGCGCCGGGCATAGTCCAGTGCCACCGGATCGACATCGGTGGCGACGACGACGGCGCCGGGATAATCGCGGGCGACGACGGCGGCGATCGGCGCAACCCCGCAATAGGGTTCGACGAACACCGCACCTGGCCGATATCGGGCCACCGCCTCGCCGGCCACGGCCGCGACCAATCGCGTGCGTTGGCGCGGGATGAAGACGCCGGGCCCGACCGCGAGCTCCACACCGGCGAATTTCACGACGCCGACGACGTGTTCCAGCGGTTCGCCGGCGATCCGGCGGCCCACCCACCGGGCCAGCTCCTCGGCGCCCGAGGCCCGGTCGCGCAGGATCGCGGCCTCCTCCTCGGCGAACACGCACCCCGCCGCGCGCAACTCGTCGACCAGCGCGTCGGTGTCGTCGTCCACAGACATCGACCCTAGTCGCGCCTACAGTGGGGACATGACCGGCAGCGAGCCCAACGACAGCGGGACCCCGACCTTCGACGAGGTGCGCGAGAAGATCGAGAAGCGCGCCGCCACCGCGATCGGCTCCCGCGAACTGGCCGAGGAGTCGGCCGAGGGCCGGACCGTCGAGGAGCAGTTCGAGGACCGCGCCGAGGCGGCCCGTCGCAAGCTCGACGAGATCCGCAAGTCGATGGGCGACTGACCCCTCTCGATCCGTCCCGACGCCGCTATCCCGCGTCGGCGACCCGCTCGGGTTCGAGGACCTCGGCCAGGAACCGTCCGGTGTGGCTCTGCGGGTTTGCGGCGATCTCCTCGGGGGTCCCGGTCGCCACGACCGTGCCGCCGCCATCGCCCCCTTCCGGCCCCATGTCGATGATCCAGTCGGCCGACTTGATCACGTCGAGGTTGTGCTCGATCACGATGACCGTGTTGCCCTTCTCGACGAGCCCGTTGATCACGCCGAGCAGTTTGCGGATGTCCTCGAAGTGCAGGCCCGTGGTCGGCTCGTCGAGGATGTACGCGGTCCGGCCGGTCGAGCGCTTCTGCAGTTCGGCGGCCAGCTTCACCCGCTGCGCCTCACCACCGGACAGGGTCGGCGCCGGCTGGCCCAGCCGGACATAGCCGAGTCCCACGTCGACGAGCGTCTTGAGGTAGCGGTGGATCGAGGTGACCGGCTCGAAAAACCCGGCGGCCTCCTCGATCGGCATGTCGAGCACCTCGGCGATCGTCTTGCCCTTGTAATGCACCTCGAGGGTCTCGCGGTTGTACCGCGCACCGTGGCAGACCTCGCACGGGACGTAGACGTCCGGCAGGAAGTTCATCTCGATCTTGATGGTGCCCTCACCGGTGCACGCCTCGCACCGGCCGCCCTTCACGTTGAACGAGAAGCGGCCCGGCTGGTAGCCGCGGACCTTGGCCTCGGTCGTCGCGGCGAACAGCGTGCGGATCTTGTCGAAGACGCCGGTGTAGGTCGCCGGGTTGGACCGCGGGGTGCGACCGATCGGCGACTGGTCGACCTGGACGAGCTTGTCGAGGTTCTCCAACCCCTTGACGCGCTTGTGCCGCCCGGGGACGTGGCGCGCCCCGTTGAGCTTGTTGGCCAAGACGGTGGCCAGGATGTCGTTGACCAGGGTCGACTTGCCGGACCCGGACACTCCGGTGACCGCGGTGAGCACGCCCACCGGGAAGGACACGTCGATGCCGTGGAGGTTGTGTTCCGTGGCGCCGACGACGGTGAGCTGCTTGCGCTTGCTGACCGGCCGCCGGATCTCCGGGACCGGGAGCGTCTCGCGCCCGGACAGGTAGGCGCCGGTGATCGACTCGGTGTTGGCCAGCAGCCCCTCGTAGGAGCCGCTGTGCACGACGTGGCCGCCGTGCTCACCCGCGCGCGGGCCGATGTCGACGATCCAGTCCGCGGCGCGAATCGTGTCCTCGTCGTGCTCGACGACGATCAGCGTGTTCCCCAGGTCACGCAGCCGGATCAGGGTGTCGATGAGGCGCCGGTTGTCGCGCTGGTGCAGGCCGATCGACGGCTCGTCGAGCACGTAGAGCACCCCGGCCAACCCGGATCCGATCTGGGTGGCCAACCGGATGCGCTGGGCCTCCCCGCCCGAGAGCGAGCCCGCGGCCCGCGACAGCGACAGGTATTCGAGCCCGACGTCGAGCAGGAAGCGGATCCGGGCCTGGACCTCCTTGAGCACCCGGCCGGCGATCGCCTCTTCGCGGGCGCCGAGCGTGAGGCCGGCCAGGTAGTCGGCACAGGCCGCCACCGACAGGGAACTCACCTCGGCGATCGACTTGGGGCCGAACTCCTCGGAGTCCAGGGTCACCGCGAGGATCTCCGGGCGCAGGCGCGCGCCGCCACAGGCCGAGCACGGCACATCGCGCATGTATCCCTCGTAGCGCTCCTTCATCGCGTCGGACTCGGTCTGCTCCGAGCGCCGCGACAGGAAGGCCATCACGCCCTCGAACTCGGTGTAGTAGGACCGGGTGCGGCCGTAGCGGTTGCGGAACCGCACGTGGACCTGGTGGTCGCTGCCGTTGAGGATCGCCTTGCGGACCGCCGCGGGAAGCTTGTTCCACGGCATGTCCAGGTCGAAGCCCATTTGATCGGCCAGCCCGGAGAGCAGCCGCAGGAAGTAGTCGGCGTTGTGGCCACTCGACCACGGCGCGATCGCCCCCTCGGAAAGGCTCAGGTCGGGGTCGGGGACCACGAGCTCCTCGTCGATGACCTTGCTCACGCCGAGGCCGTCGCACGCCGGGCAGGCGCCATAGGGCGAGTTGAACGAGAACGACCGGGGTTCGAGGTCGTCGATGGCGATGATGTGGCCGTTCGGGCAGGCCATCTTCTCCGAGAAGCGCCGCTCCCGGTTGGCGTCGGTCTCGTCGACGTCGACGAAATCGAGGACGAGGATGCCGTCGGCCAGCCGCAGCGCGGTCTCGACCGAGTCGGTGAGCCGCTGCTTGGCCGTCGCCTTGACCGCGAGACGGTCGACAACGACGTCGATGTCGTGGCGCTCCTGCTTCTTCAACGTCGGCGGCTCGGTGAGCGGGTAGACCCGGCCGTCGATCCGGGCGCGGGCAAAGCCCTGCGTCTGCAGGTCGGCGAACAGGTCCACGAACTCGCCCTTGCGGGAACGCACCACCGGGGCCAGCACCTGGAACCGGGTGCCCTCCTCCATCGCCAGCACCTGGTCGACGATCTGCTGCGGCGACTGCTTGGCGATCTTCTCGCCGCACTGCGCGCAGTGGGCGGTCCCGGCCCGCGCGTAGAGCAGGCGCAGGTAGTCGTACACCTCGGTGATGGTGCCGACGGTCGACCGCGGGTTGCGGTTGGTGGACTTCTGGTCGATCGACACCGCCGGGGACAGGCCTTCGATGAAGTCGACGTCGGGTTTGTCCATCTGGCCCAGGAACTGCCGCGCATACGCCGACAGCGATTCGACGTAACGGCGCTGCCCCTCGGCGAAGATCGTGTCGAAGGCCAACGACGACTTCCCCGAGCCGGACAGCCCGGTGAAGACGATCAGCGAGTCCCGCGGCAGGTCGACGTCGATCCCGCGCAGGTTGTGCTCACGCGCTCCGCGCACGATCAAACGGTCAACCACAGCAATGCTTTCCTCACGTTTCGGCACCGATCATGTCGGCCGTATCCGATTCTATGCCGCCGGTCTGACAAGGCGCCCGACGCAGCTAACGTGGAGGCATGACTGCGCTGCGCCCCGTCGACGACACCTACACCGGCACCGTCGCCGGTCCCCTCAGCCCGATGCGCCGGACCACCGCCCACGCGACGATCATCAAGATGTCGGTCGGCCCCATGGACAACAACACCTACGTGGTGACCTGTTCGGAGACCGGGGACCAACTGTTGATCGACGCCGCCAACGACGCGCCGCAGATCCTCGCCCTCCTCGACAGCCTGCCCGGCACCCTGCGGGCGATCCTGACCACCCACTCCCACCCCGACCACTGGCAGGCATTGGCGGAGGTGGCCGCCGCGACCGGCGTGCCGACCCTCGCCGGCCGTGCCGATGCGCCCGGACTCCCCGTCGCGCCCGACCGGCTCCTCGACGACGGCGACGAGGTCGTCGTCGGCAATCTCATCCTGACTGCGATCCACCTGGCCGGGCACACCGAGGGCTCCATCGCACTGGCCCTGCGCGATGCCGGCGACGACGCCGGCGGCCCCCTGTCGGTCCAACTCTTCACCGGCGACTGCCTCTTTCCCGGCGGCGTCGGAAAGACCTGGCAGCCGGGTGATTTCGACCGCCTTCTCGCCGACGTGACCGGCAAGCTCTTCGACGTGTACCCCGACGACACCGCGGTCTACCCGGGCCACGGCTCGGACACCACCCTCGGCGCCGAGCGGCCGCACCTGTCGGAGTGGGCCGAGCGCGGCTGGTAACCGTCCCGCACCCTTTCCCACCCCGCGGAGTCGGCGCCCCCGCGGGCACGGGATCAGCCGCGTACACTGGATCAACTGTGAATCCCGATCCACGCATAGCCGACGAGCAGACCCACCTGGATGCCGTCTACGGCCGCATCGACCGGATGCGGGCCACCACCAACCGCCGGCTGCGCGAAACCCTCGCCGAGGCCGGCGACACCCCGCAGGCACTGTCGGAGCGCGAGTCGTACGAGCGCCTTTACGTCGACGACCTGGCGAAACTCGATGCCGCCGAGCACAACCTGTACTTCGGGCGGCTCGAGGTCGATCCCGATGATGACGACGACGGCGCCGAGACGAGGCGGATCGGCCGTATCGGCGTACTCGACGACGATGACGAGGACACCACCCTCCTGTTGGACTGGCGGGCGCCGTTGTCGCGGCCGTTCTATCTGGCCACCCCGGCCGACCCCGACGGGGTCCGGGTCCGGCGCCACATCCGCACGTCCAACCGCGCCGTGCGCACGGTGACCGACGAGGTCCTCGACGGATCGGCCGTCTCCGATCCCGCCGAGGGCACCGCTGGCGGGGTGACCCTCGGCGACGTGGTCAACGAATCGGCCCTCGTCGCGGCGCTCAACGCGGCGCGCACCGGGGAGATGGCCGACATCGTCGAGACCATCCAGCGGGAGCAGGACCTCATCATCCGGTCGCCGCACCGCGGTGTGACGGTGGTCCAGGGCGGCCCCGGTACCGGCAAGACGGCGGTCGCCCTGCACCGCGCCGCCTACCTGCTCTACACGCACCGCGACCTGCTCGCCCGCAGCGGCGTGCTCATCCTCGGACCCAACACCGACTTCCTCCGCTACATCTCGCAGGTCCTCCCCTCCCTCGGGGAGACCGGGGTGTTGCTGAGCACCATCGGCAATCTGCTGCCCGGGCTGGACACCGCCGTCGTCGACCCGCCGGCCGCCGCCGTCCTCAAGGGCTCGACCGACATCCTGACCGTGCTCAAGCGCCACGCCCGCAGCTATCAATCGCTACCGAAACAGCCGGTCACCGTGCGTTTCGACGGCTATCCCCTGGCCATCGACTCGGCCCTGGTCAAAACCGCACGCGCCAAGGCGCGCAGCACGCGACGGGCGCACAACCAGGCCCAGCGGGAGTTCCTGCGGTCCGCGCTGCACGGACTCGCCGCCGCCTACGCCTCGCGCATCGGCTCGTCGCTGCTCGACGGTTCGCAAATGCTGTCCGGTGCCGAGATCGCCGACATCCGCGACGAGATGCGCGACGACGAGGACCTGGTCCAGGCCGTTCTCGCGTTCTGGCCGCGACTCGAACCCAAACGCGTCCTCAGCGACCTGCTGACCTCGGCGACGGCGATCCGCGGTGCCACCCCGGGTTGGAGCGAGGCGGACCGCGCCGCCCTGCTGCGCCCGGCGCACGCCCCGTTCACCGTCGGCGACGTGCCGTTGCTCGACGAGATCGCCGAGTTGATCGGCGCGGGCACCGACGACGACGAGGCGGCCGCGCAGGCCCAGTGGCGCAAGCAGTTGTCCGAGGCGCAGGAGGCACTCGACATCCTGACCGGCTCGGCGCCGCAGGACATCGAGGATGAGATCGATCCCGAGATCCTGATGGCCTACGACCTGATCGACGCCGAACAACTCGCCCAACGCCAGCGGATCACCACCCACCGGACGACGGCCGAGCGCGCCTATGAGGACCGCACCTGGACCTTCGGCCACGTGATCGTCGATGAGGCCCAAGAACTTTCGGCAATGGCCTGGCGCATGGTGATGCGGCGCATCCCGAATCGGTGGATGACCGTCATCGGCGACACCGCCCAGACGTCGAACCCTGCGGGGGCGAGCTCCTGGTCGGCGGTGTTCGAACCGTACGTCGAAAAGCGGTGGCGGCTCCACGAACTCACCGTGAACTACCGAACCCCCGCCGAGATCATGCGCTACGCGGCACGACTGCTAGAGCGTCTCGACCCGGCCCTGACCCCGCCGACCTCGTTGCGCAGCAACGGGATCGAACCAACCGCGGTGCACGCCGAGGGGCCTGCGGCGCACACCGCCGTCGATCTCGCGATCGCCTGCGACTGGCCCGGGTTGACCGGGGTCATCGTCACCGACGACGACTACGACGCCGCGGTGGCCGCGCTCGGCGACCGGACCGGTGTCGTGGTGCACACTGTGACCGGTTGCAAGGGACTGGAATTCGACACGACCGTCGTCGTTGAACCGGCGGCGATCGTCGCCGCCTCCGAGCGCGGCCTCAACGACCTGTACGTTGCGCTCACCCGCGCCACCCAGCGCCTCGTCGTCGTCGCAGGAAACGAAATGCCACCCGAGTTGGCGGACCTACCCGGATGGCATTCGAGCTAGAGCGACTGGCAACCCAGGGGAAGCCAGGCCGGACCGTCTGACCGGATGCTCGCCAACTCGTCAGCCCAGACCGTTCCGCTCAGCTTCTCGAGGGCCACGTCGAGAAGGGGGGTGACCGGAATCAGATACTGCCACGGCCACGATCGCGCAGGTCGCAAACCGACCCCACCTGCTAGGTCGACAGCCGTTGGAAGGCAAACCCATTGCCCGTCCACGGCCCTTCTCATGCCTTCACCGAGGTACTTAGTAAATACTTCACGGAGCGCGAGTGCTCGCTCTTCGTCTTGGGTGAAGTAGCGTTCGGCGGCCCGCAGGGATTGGCTGTCCCACACGTCTCCGCTTCTCAGCCCCAAGGTGCCATGGGCAAGCGTCGACACTTCTGCGTCTAACTTCTCGGTCCAAGCTTCTAGTAGACGAAGGTCTTGAGCTTCGACGTACGCCGGCACGACATCCCAGTCTGTGCTGTCGAAATGCGGCATCTTCGTCGATCCCCTCCGCGCCACTCCAGCAACCGTAACGGACCCCGCTGTTACGTCGTGTGGACGATGAGCACGTCGACCGCGGCCTTGCGCGCGGCGTCGGCCGGAACCGAACCGAGCAGGCGGCCCGACAGCGTGTTGAGGCCCTTGTTGCCGACGACCAGCAGGTCGGCCTTGACGTCGACGACCAGCTGCAGCAATGCGTCGACGGGGGCACCCTTGACCGGGCGCTGCTGGATCAGCTTGGCGCCGGCGGCACCGGCGCGCTCCTTGGCGGTGCGCAGGATCTCCTCGGTCGGCGCCGAGCCGTGAACCTGGTAGGCCTCTTCCTTGAGGACGTCGGACATCGCGCCGATGTCGCGTCCCTCATTGGGGAAGTAGGCACACGCAATCACGAGGGTGGCCGTCTCCCCGGCCAATGCCCCAGCGCGTTCCACCGCCTTCATCGAGGACTCCGACCCGTCGGTGCCCACTACCACGGTGTTGTATGCAGCCATTGACCATTCCCTCCAGATTTCGCGCGATGTCGCGAATGTGTGTTCTGCGCATCCAGGCTAGTTCCCGCCACGGTTACCCGTCCGGTAATCGTAATGCTCAGCACAGTTGCGGTAATCACCCTATCGGATTCTGCGTCGGGAACATCTCATTCCCTCCATTTGGCGCCCAGTGCTATTGGATGCCCGCGGCGTCCATGCCGCGCAGTTCCTTCTTCAGGTCGGCGATCTCATCGCGCAGCCGCCCCGCGAGCTCGAACTGCAAGTCGCGCGCCGCCGACATCATCTGGTCGGTGAGCTGGGCAATCAGGTCGGCCAGCTCGGCCCGAGGCATCGTTGAGGTGTCCCGGCGTTCGATGACCCCGGCGCTCGTGGAGCCCTTCGGGTTGTCGCCCTGGGCGCGACGGCCACGGGTGGCGTTGCGGCCCGACCCGCCGACCTCGTCGTCGGCCTCCTTGTAAACCTGGTCGAGGATATCGGCGATCTTCTTCCGCAACGGCTGCGGATCGATTCCCGCCGCCTCGTTGTAGGCGATCTGTTTCTCGCGCCGGCGCTCGGTTTCCTCGATGGCATTCTGCATCGAGTCGGTCACCTTGTCGGCATACATGTGGACCTCGCCGGAGACGTTGCGCGCCGCGCGGCCGATGGTCTGGATCAACGACGTGGTGCTGCGCAGGAAGCCCTCCTTGTCCGCGTCGAGGATCGCGACCAGCGACACCTCGGGCAGGTCCAGGCCCTCGCGCAGCAGGTTGATGCCGACGAGGACGTCGAACTCGCCCAGGCGCAGTTGGCGCAGCAGTTCGACGCGGCGCAGGGTGTCGACCTCCGAGTGCAGGTACCGCACCCGGATCCCCAACTCCAGCAGGTAGTCGGTGAGATCCTCGGCCATCTTCTTGGTCAGCGTCGTGACCAGGACGCGCTCGTCGCGGTCGGTGCGCTCGCGGATCTCGTGGATGAGGTCGTCGATCTGTCCCTTGGTCGGTTTGACCACGACCTTGGGGTCCAGCAGGCCGGTCGGCCGGATCACCTGCTCGACGAATTCGCCGTCGGTCTGCCCCAACTCGTAGGGACCCGGGGTCGCCGACAGGTAGACGGTCTGGCCGATCCGGTCGACGAACTCGTCCCAGGTCAGCGGGCGGTTGTCCACCGCGGAGGGCAGCCGGAAGCCGTAGTCGACCAGGTTGCGCTTGCGGGACATGTCCCCCTCGTACATGCCGCCGATCTGCGGCACGGTCACGTGCGACTCGTCGATGACCAGCAGGAAGTCGTCGGGGAAATAGTCGATCAGCGTGGCCGGTGCCGAGCCGGCACCGCGGCCGTCGATGTGGCGCGAATAGTTCTCGATGCCCGAGCAGAACCCGACCTGCCGCATCATCTCCAGGTCATAGGTCGTCCGCATCCGCAACCGCTGGGCCTCGAGCAGTTTGCCCTTGTTCTCCAGCTCGGTCAGCCGCTGCTCGAGTTCCTCCTCGATCCCCTTCATCGCGCGCTCCATCCGCTCCGGCCCGGCCACGTAATGGGTGGCCGGGAAGATGCGGACGGTGTCGACCTGTCGGATCACGTCACCGGTGAGCGGGTGCAGGTAGTAGAGCGCCTCCACCTCGTCGCCGAAAAACTCGATCCGGATCGCCAGTTCCTCATAGGACGGGATGATTTCGACGGTGTCCCCGCGGACGCGGAAGCTGCCGCGGGTGAAGGACATGTCGTTGCGCGTGTACTGGACGTCGACGAGCAGGCGCAACAGGGCGTCCCGGTCGATCTCCTCGCCCACCGCCATCTCCACCGAGCGGTCCAGATAGGACTGCGGGGTGCCCAAGCCGTAGATGCACGACACCGACGCCACCACGACGACGTCGCGCCGGGACAGCAGACTCGACGTCGCCGAGTGCCGCAGGCGCTCCACGTCGTCGTTGATCGACGAGTCCTTCTCGATGTAGGTGTCGGTCTGGGCGATGTACGCCTCGGGTTGGTAATAGTCGTAATAGGAGACGAAATACTCCACCGCATTGTTGGGCAACATCTCGCGCAACTCGTTGGCGAGCTGGGCGGCCAGTGTCTTGTTGGGCGCCATGACCAGCGTCGGACGCTGGACCCGCTCGATCAGCCAGGCCGTCGTCGCCGACTTGCCGGTACCGGTGGCGCCGAGCAGGACGATGTCGCGCTCCCCCGCCGTGATCCGGCGTTCCAGGTCGTCGATCGCGGCCGGCTGGTCACCGGCGGGTTCGTACTCGCTGACGACCTCGAAACGCCCGTCGGCCCGCTCGATCTCTCCGATCGGGCGGAACTCGGAATGCGCGAGGACCGGTTTCTCTGCGGGGAACGCCATGTCTCCCAGGATAGAACCGGCGTCGGACATCGCCGGACGCTAGTTTGAACCCATGACAACCGCCGCCCATCCGACCAAGACCGAGGTCTTCGACGTCGCGGCCATGACCAACACCGATCCCAAGGGCTTCATCCGCGATGTCGACGAGTACCGGGTGACCGATTTCGGGCTCTACATGTCACGGCCGTCGGACCATGCCCGCTTCTATTGGCTTCAGAGTTGGCTGCTCCCCGACCTCGGGCTGCGGGCCAACATCTTCCACTTCACCGACCCGGACTACCGGCCCGGCCAGCGCCTCTACCTCGACGTCGGCGAGTTCCACCGACCCGACGCGCAGGGCCGCTGGCACGCGACCGACTGGTACCTCGACCTCGTCGACGTCGTCGGCCGGCCGCTGGAGCTGATCGACATCGACGAGGTCTTCGACGCCCATACCACGGGCTACCTCTCGACCGCCCACTGCGAGCGCGCCGTGCAGATCGCCGCGCGGGCCCTCGTCGGCGCGGCCGAGCACGACCACGATGTGCAGGCCTGGCTGGATTCGGCGGTCGGCGCCCCGGTGACCTGGCTGCCCGAGCCGCCGGTGCGCCCATGACCGCACCCCGTCCCCGGCCGGGCGGCCGCAGCGCGCGGGTGCGGCGCGCCGTCCTCGACGCGACACTCGGACTCGTCCTCGACCACGGCATCGGGGCGCTGACCGTGGCAGCGGTCGCCAACCGGGCCGGCGTGGCGGAGACCACGGTGTACCGGCGGTGGCCGTCGACGACCGACCTCGTCGCCGACGCGGTGGCCGACGTGGCCGAGCGGGACAATCCGCTGCCCGACACCGGAACCTTTGCGGGCGACCTCGATCAACTCGCCCGGCAGATCGCCGCCCTGCTGTCGCGGCCCGGCATGGGCCGACTACTCGGCGCCACCGCGGCCATGTCGTCGGATCCGAACATGGCCGCGGCGCGCGAGAAGTATTGGCGCATGCGCTTTGCCGCCAGTGCGCCGGTGGTCGACCGCGCGATCGCGCGCGGCGAAATCCCGGCGGGCACCGCCTCCTACGACGTCCTCGAGGCGCTGGCCGCCCCCCTGTACCTGCGGGTGCTGGTGACCGACCAGCCACTCGACGAGGCGTTCGTGCGCCGATGCGTCGCGCACACCCTCACGGTGTTCCGCCCACCACAACACTGACGGCGGCGGGGCGCCCCGGATCCGCCGACGCGAAGGATCCCGGACCGTCGGACGGGAAGCCGCCGGCACGCAGGAGGTCGGGCAATTCGGCCGCCGCGGCGGCGTCTTTGGCGGTGACCTGCACCGACACCACCGGGTCGGCCCCAGCACCAGTGTCCGAGGTCACCGCCACCGCGGTGGCCCGTTCCCCCGCGATGGCCCACAGCCGGTTGGTCACCCGGGTCCCCACCGATCCGGGATTCGGGTCGGCCGCGACCAGGGTCGGGTTGGGCTTCGCCGGAATCCCGGAGCGCACGTTGACCTCGTAGGGAACCAGGCGACGGTCCCACAGGGCGATCGCCTTCTCGACCAGGTGCTCGGGTTCGCCGGAGTTGTCCAGCCAGGCGTCGGCGACCGCCCGCCGCTGTTCCTCGGTCGCCTGCGCCGCGATCCGGGCCCGGGCATCGCCCTCGTCGAGGCCGCGCGAGGTCACCAGCCGGTGCACCCGCACTTCCACGTCGGCGTTCACGACGACCACGGCGTGGAAGAACGGCGCGGTGTGGTTCTCCACCAGCAGCGGGATGTCTTGCACCACAATCGCATCCGCCGGCGCCGCGTCGAGCAGTTCGGAGGTCCGGGCCCCGATCAGCGGATGGGTGATGGAGTTCAGCGTCGCGCGCGACTCGTCGTCGGCGAATGCCTTCGCCGCGAGCGCCGCGCGGTCCAACTCCCCGTCGTCGCCGATGATGCCGTCGCCGAACGCCTGCGCCAGCGCGGCCAGTCCCGGGGTTCCGGCGGCCACCACCTCCCGCGCGATCTTGTCCGCATCGATCAGGTAGGCGTCCCGATCGGCGAATACCTTCGCCACCGTCGACTTGCCCGCACCCATTCCGCCTGTCAGTCCGACTCGAATCACGTCACCAGTGTGGCAAACGCGTGACGTTCGTCCTACTCCCACCCGCCCCCACCCGACCCGGCGCCCACGTCAGACGCGGCCGACCATGGTCGTCGAGCACAAGCCGGGTGGCCGTTTGTGGTCACCGTGCCCCTGTTCACCGAGCGCCCGCCGCCCTAGGGTCGAGGTATCCCCCAACCGAAAGGCCTACCGATGTCTGCTCCCCTGATCACCGATCCCGGCCCCGGCGCCTTCGACTCCCGCACGGTGGTCATGTCGGGCGGTAGCCGCGGAATCGGACTCGCCATCGCAGTCGCGCTGGCGCAGCGGGGTGCCAATATCGTGTTGCTGGCCAAGACCGACACTCCCGACCCGCGCCTGGACGGGACCATCCACACCGCGGTCGACACCATCCGCGCGACCGGCGCCGAGGCGATCGGCGTGGTCGGTGACCTGCGCAACGACGACGACGTGGCCCGCTTGGCCGCCACCGCCGTCGACGCGTTCGGCGGCATCGACATCGTCGTCAACAATGCCAGCGCCCTCGCCCCGACCCCCACCGCCGAGCTGGAGATGAAGCGCTACGACCTCATCCAGCAGATCAACGCGCGCGGCACCTTCTCCCTGACGAAGGCGTGTCTCCCGCAGCTCACCGCATCAGAGCACGCCCGCGTCATCACGCTGTCGCCGCCGATCAACCTGTCCCCCGACTGGCTGGGCCGCTTCCCGGCGTACATGGTCTCCAAGTACGGGATGTCGTTGCTGACCCTGGGTTTTGCCGCCGAGTGGGCCGACCGCGGGATCGCCTGCAATTGTCTGTGGCCCGAAACCACGATCGCGACGGCGGCGGTGCGCAATCTGCTGGGCGGCGACGAGGCGGCCAGCCACTCCCGCGAGCCCGAGATCATGGGCGACGCGGCCGCCGTCCTCGCGGCCAAGCCGGTCGACGTGACCGGGCAGTGCTTCATCGACGCCGACCTTGTCCGCGAGGCCGGCGTGACCGACCTCTCGGTCTATGGCGGGGAAGAGCCGATCGAGTACGACTTCTTCCTGGACCCGCCGACTTCCTGAGCTCTGACCGCGCTGCCGGACGGCGCTATCGAACGAGGACGCCGGCCGCGGGAAAGCCGTCGGCGTAAAGCTCGGCTACGTCCGGCGCACGGATCCCCACTGCAAAATCGGTGAGGACCGTCGTCCGCAGGCCCGCCTGGGCGGCGTGGAGCGCGGTCTCCTTGACGCAATAGTCGGTGGCGATCCCGGCGACGTCGACGTCGGTGATGCCGTGCGCGCGCAGGCGGTCGATCAGCGGCTCGTCGTCGTCGGTGACGCCCTCGAACCCGGAGTACGCGGCGGCGTAGTGGCCCTTGAACACCTCGATGACCGGGACCGTGTCGATGCCGCGCACGGCGTCGGCGAGTTCGTCGACGATGCGGGCGCCATCGGATTCGGCGACACAGTGCACCGGCCAGGAGACGCGGAAGTCCGGTTCTTCCCCCGGCGCCGCGAAGTGCTCGCCGGGGTCGATGTGCCAGTCTTGCGTCGTGACCACCACGTCGTAGGCGGAGAGGAACTCCTCGTCGCGCAGGGCCGCAGCGAGGCTGTGCGCGACGTCCAGGCCGCCGGCGACCGCCAACGCCCCGCCTTCACAGAAGTCGTATTGGACGTCGACCAGAATCAGCGCGCGTCGTGCCATGGCTCGAGTCTATCGCCGCCGATCCGACGGCAATCGGCCGCAAACGTGCGGCGGCCCGCCGCGCTCCCGTGGCGGGAGCTGCGGCGGGCCGTCGGTCCTGAGGGCTATTTCAGGGGGTTCAGGCGCTCGCGCCGAGTTCGGCGTCGAGTCGCAGGACGCCGGAGCCGTCCTCGTTCACGAGGCGGGCCCGGCCGAGGATCTCGCTGACCGTCGCCTCTTCCTCGATCTGCTCGTTGACGAACCAGTCGAGCAGCGAGCGCGAGTCGATGTCGTTGGCCTCGTTGGCCGCGCTGTAGAGGTCTCGGATGGCCTGCGAGACGTCCTTCTCGGCCTCCAGTGCGACGTCGAAGGTCTCGGTCACGCTCGTCACCTTGACCTTCGGGGTCTTGATGTCGCCGATGATCGGGTGGTTGTCCCGGTCGGTGAGGTGCTTGATGAGCTTGTCCGCATGGGTCAGCTCCTCGTCGGCGTGGCTCTTGAGCCACTTGGAGATTCCCGGCAGGTTCATGAGCTCCAGCTCGATCGCCAGCTGGCGGTAGAGCATCGCGGATTCGAACTCTTTGGTGATCTGCTTGATGAATGCTTTCTCAAGGCTGGCTGTCATCTTCATGTCCCCGAGTGTAGAGCGACAAAATGCCCTCTACCAGCAAGTATTGCCTTCGCTTAGGCATGTTTGGCTAAGCTAAAACGCCACCGAAGGCCAGATAAAAACAACTCCCCGGCCCATCCGGACCGGGGAGTTGTTGGTGCTCAGACTGCTCAGGCGTTGCCGGCGAGCTTCTCGCGCAGTGCGGCGAGCTGCTCGTCGCTGGCCAGCGAGCCACCGGCGCTCGGCGCCGACGAACCCGACTTGGCGTCGTCGGTCGACGAGGAGTAGTCGCTCGGGGCGTTCTCCGCCTCGGCGGCGGCCTTCGCGAACTTCTCCATCTGGGCGGTGTGCATCTTGTGGCGGCGCTCGGCCTCGGCGTAACGCGCCTCCCAGGCCTTCTGCTGCTCCTCGAAGCCCTCGAGCCACTCGTTGGTGTCGGCGTCGAAGCCCTCGGGGAAGATGTAGTTGCCCTGCTCGTCGTAGCTGTCGGCCATGCCGTACTTCGACGGGTCGAACTCCTCGGTGTAGTCCTCGTTGGCCTGCTTGAGGCTCAGCGAGATCCGACGGCGCTCGAGGTCGATGTCGATGACCTTGACCAGCGCGTCGTCACCGACGGCGACAACCTGATCCGGCACCTCGACGTGGCGCTCGGCCAGCTCGGAGATGTGGACCAGACCCTCGATGCCCTCCTCGACGCGGACGAACGCGCCGAACGGAACCAGCTTGGTGACCTTGCCCGGCACGATCTGACCGATCGCGTGGGTGCGGGCGAACTGGCGCCACGGGTCTTCCTGGGTCGCCTTGAGCGACAGCGAGACGCGCTCGCGGTCCAGATCGACGTCGAGGACCTCGACGGTGACCTCGTCGCCCACGGTGACGACCTCGTTCGGGTGGTCGATGTGCTTCCAGGACAACTCCGACACGTGGACCAGGCCGTCGACGCCGCCGAGATCGACGAAGGCGCCGAAGTTGACGATCGAGGACACGACGCCCTTGCGGACCTGCCCCTTCTGGAGCTGGTGCAGGAACTCGCTGCGCACCTCGGACTGGGTCTGCTCGAGCCACGCACGGCGCGACAGGACCACGTTGTTGCGGTTCTTGTCGAGCTCGATGATCTTGGCCTCGATCTCCTTGCCGATGTACGGCTGCAGATCGCGGACGCGGCGCATCTCGACCAGCGATGCCGGCAGGAAGCCGCGCAGGCCGATGTCGAGGATCAGGCCGCCCTTGACGACCTCGATGACGGTGCCCTTGACGGCCTCGTCCTTCTCCTTGAGCTCCTCGATGGTGCCCCAGGCGCGCTCGTACTGGGCGCGCTTCTTGGACAGGATCAGGCGGCCTTCCTTGTCCTCCTTGGTGAGAACGAGGGCCTCGACCTCATCACCGACGTTGACGACCTCGCTGGGGTCGACATCGTGCTTGATGGAGAGCTCGCGGGACGGGATGACACCTTCGGTCTTGTAACCGATGTCAAGCAGGACCTCGTCGCGGTCGACCTTGACGATCGTCCCCTCGACGATGTCGCCATCGTTGAAGTACTTGATCGTGGAATCGATGGCGGCGAGAAAATCCTCGGCCGAGCCGATGTCGTTGACGGCTACTTGCGGCGAGGAGATAGTGGGGGACGACATGTGTTGGGTTGCTCCGGACAGGTATCTAGATGGGACAGGTTCTGGGTGCGGTCATCCAGCGGGAAAAGTGCTGGTCAACAATGTGGTCACCGCATCGTGACGATGCGGTGGCCATACGCCCTTACAACACTACGCCAGGCCGCCTGTCCTGCACAAATGCACGCCGAGACGCCTGACGGCCCCCGAACGAGCCCCGACGAATGAGGAGACCGTGGTCCACTCCCTGGAATTGATCTTCGACGACGACGGGGACGCCGCGGTCATCGGGGAGATCGGCCGACTCGCCGGAGCGGGGTTGCGCAACCCGCACCGCGGCCAGCGGCCGCACACCACCCTCGTCGCCGCGCGGGGCATCGGCGCCGGCGCGCTGGGGGCACTCGGCCCCGTGGCCCAACGGCTGCCGCTCACCCTCCGACTCGGCGCCCCGCTCGTCTTCTCCGGTGGCGGTGGGTTCACCCTGGCCCGGTCGGTGGTCCCGTCGACCGAGCTTCTCGGCATCCACGCCACCGTCGCCCGCCTCGCCGCCGAGCACGTCGAGGAGGAGTTCGCCCATTCGCGCCCCGGGGCGTGGACGCCCCATGTCACCCTGGCCCGCCGGCTCGACCCGGCCCAGGTGGGCGAGGCGGTCGCCCTCCTGCGCGAGCGGGACGACCTCACCGTCGTCGCGGCCGGGATCCGGCAGTGGGACGGCGAAACGCCGACCGAGACCGTGCTCCCCGGGCGGGCCTGCTGATGGCTCACCGGATCGACTACGGGCGCTTGGTCGCGGGCGGAATCGGCCTGGTGGTCCTCGGCATGTTCGTCGTGGGGTACGGCATCGTCGTCTGGCACTCGCCGACCTCCTGCGGCGGGGCGACGATGTCCGCCGGGGACCGGTGCGCGGTGACCGAAGTGGACGGGAAGCACCGCGAAAGCCTCCTGAATGAGTCCACCTACGCCACCCAGACCATTCCACTGCCCGATGGAAACGACTGGGACACCCTCAAACCTCGCGACAAGATCCATACGACCACGGTGTGGGACACGATTCTCGATGCGAAGAATGCGCGGACCTTCGACGAACAGCGGGCCGCCACCATCGGCAATGCCCGCGTGATGGTGGTCTGCGGTGCGCTGACCGTGGCGCTGGGTGCAACCATGGCCTGGTGGGCCCGACGACGGCGGTCGGCATGAGCGACGACAGCGGCGAGCACCGACCGCCCCGCGTGTTGGGCCCGGTGGATTCGACGACCAGCGACCTGGCCAATCGCGGCTGGTGGGATGCCGACGCCGACGACTACCACGACGAGCACGGCGCCTTCCTCGGCGTCGAACGCCCGGGCGGCGACTTCGTGTGGTGCCCGGAGAACCTGCGCGAGGAGGATGCCGGGCTGCTCGGCGACCTGACCGGCCGGGTCATCCTCGAGATCGGGTGCGGCTCCGCGCCCTGCTCGCGGTGGCTGGCGGCGCACGGCGCCCGTCCCGTCGGCATCGACTTGTCGCGCGGGATGCTCGCCCACGGTCTGGCCGCGATGGCCGCGGACGAGTCGCGGGTGCCCCTGGTCCAGGCGACTGCGGAGTACCTGCCCTTTGCCGATGAATCCTTCGACCTCGCGTGCTCGGCCTTCGGCGCGGTGCCCTTCGTCGCCGATTCGGCCCGGGTGATGGCCGAGGTGGCGCGCGTCCTGCGACCCGGCGGCCGCTGGGTCTTTGCCGTGAACCACCCGATGCGCTGGATGTTCCCCGACGACCCCGGGCCGGCCGGGCTCACCGTCACCGTCCCCTATTTCAACCGCACCCCGTACGCCGAGCGCGACGAGACCGGCGCGGTCACCTACGTGGAGCACCACCGGACCATGGGCGACCGGATCCGCGAGATCCGCGCCGCCGGGCTCGTCCTCGACGACGTCGTCGAACCGGAGTGGCCCGACGGCTTCGAGCAGGAGTGGGGGCAGTGGTCGCCGCTGCGGGGTGCCTACTTCCCCGGCACCGCGATCTTCTGCTGCCGCAAACCCGGCTGACGAGCCGTTCGACGCCTACCCACCGAGGCGCGCGAGCACCGCTCGCCCGAACGCCGTGGTGCCCAGCGAGCCACCCAGATCGGCCGTCGACTCACCGGCCGCCAGGGTGTCCGACAGCGCCGCGCGGATCCGGCCGGCGATGGCCGCGCCGCGCGCGTCGGCGGTGCGTTGCCCCCACCAGTCGAACAGCATCGCCGTCGACTCGATCAGCGCCACCGGGTTGGCCAGGTCGCGCCCCGCGATGTCGGGCGCGGCACCGTGTGCGGCCTGCGCCATCGCCTTGGTGTCCGAGGCATTGATCGACGCGGCCAACCCGAGCGAGCCGGCCAGCTCGGCGGCCAGGTCCGAGAGGATGTCGCCGAACAGGTTCTCGGTCACCACCACGTCGAAGTCGCCGTGTCGGACCATCAGCGCCGCCATCGCATCAACGTGCTGCTCGTCGACGGCGACGTCCGGGTAGTCGCGCGCCACCGCAAGGCAGGCGTCGCGGAACAGCCCGGTGGTCAGGGTGAGCACATTCGCCTTGTGTACCACCGTGACTCGGCGCCGCCGGCGCAGGGCGTGCTCGAAGGCGACCCGCGCGATGCGCTCCGACGCCGCCCGGGTGATCACACCGACGGCGAGCGCCACATCGGGGGTCGGCATGAACTCGCCACCGCCGACGGCCATGTTCCGGTCCGCGTAGAGGCCCTCGCTGTTCTCGCGCACGATGAGCAGATCCGCGTCGGGGGTCACCGCCGGCACGCCCGGATAGGCGCGCGACGGCCGAAGGTTGGCATAGAGCCCGTACCGCTTGCGGATGATGGCGCCCGGGGTGAGCCCGGTGCGGAACTGTGCCGGATAGCCCGCCGAGTCGTGTGGCCCGAGGATCCAGCAGTCCAGGTCGTCGAGCGCCTCGAGGGTCGCCGCCGGCAGCGGGTCGCCGGCGCTCTCGATAGCCGAACGACCAATCGCCAGGGGAACCCACTCGACGTCCAGCCCGGCCTGCTGCGCGGCCGACGAGGCGATCGCCACGGCGACCGGCACGATCTCGGGCCCGATCCCGTCCCCGTCGATGACCCCGATACGCGTCGCCATCAGTCCTTCCTCCCGCAGAGATTCGCAGATCCCGACGCTACTTCATCGGGATGTGGCAAAACGTGCGGGATGTGCCGCGTCTCGCCGTTCACAGCAGCTTCGCCAGGAATGCCTGGGTCCGTTCGTGCTGCGGATTGGCGAGCATCTCGCGCGGATTGCCGCGCTCCACCACCCGCCCGTCGTCCATGAAGACCAGTTGGTCGGCCACTTCGCGCGCGAACCCCATCTCGTGGGTGACCACGAGCATCGTCATCCCGTCGGCGGCGAGGCGGCGCATGACCGCCAGCACGTCGCCGACGAGTTCGGGGTCCAGGGCCGAGGTCGGCTCGTCGAACAGCATCAGCTTGGGCTCCATGGCGAGGGCCCGGGCGATCGCCACCCGCTGTTGCTGTCCGCCGGACAACTGGGACGGATAGTGGTCGGCACGATCGGCCAGACCCACCTGGTCGAGGAGGTCGCGGGCCTGCTCGACCGCCTCGGCCCGGGGCTTGCCGGCGACGAGAATCGGGGCCTCGACGATGTTCTCCAGCGCGGTGCGGTGCGGAAACAGGTTGAAATGCTGGAAGACCATCCCGATGTCGCGGCGCTGCCGGGCCGCCTGCTTCGGGCTCAATTCGTAGAGCTTGTCGCCGCGCTCGCGGTAGCCCATCAGTTCACCGTCGACGTAGAGACGGCCGGAGTTGATCCGCTCGAGGTGGTTCACGCACCGCAGAAACGTCGACTTGCCCGAGCCGGACGGCCCGATGAGGCAGGCGACCTCGCCGCGGGCGACCTCCAGCGACACCCCGTTCAACACGTGCAACGCACCGAAGGACTTGCCGACCGACTGGGCCGCCACCATCGGGGTCATCGGGCCTCCCCCGAGCGGCCGACGCCCTTGCTGAAATGCTTCTCCACGTAGTGCTGGCCGACCATCAACACACTGGTCACCGCCAGATACCAGGTCGACGCGACCAGGAGCATCGGGATGGGCTGGAAATTCACCCCGGAGATGTCGCGGGTCCGGCCGTACAGCTCGAGGGTGAACGGCACCGCGGCCACCAGGCTCGTCGTCTTGAGCATGCTGATCACCTCGTTGCCCGTGGGCGGGATGATCACCCGCATCGCCTGCGGCAGGACGGTGCGGCGCATCGTCTGCGTCCACGACATCCCCAACGCCGTCGACGCCTCGGTCTGTCCCTCGCCCACCGAGGCGATGCCGGCGCGGACGATCTCGGCCATGTAGGCGACCTCGTTGAGGCCCAGGCCGATCACCGCGAAGAAGAAGGCCGCGTTGAGCGCCTGGATGTCGATGTGCGCGAACTGGGTGACGAACGGGATCCCGATGTCGATCCGTTTGTAGATCGAGCCGAACAACCCCCAGAACACCAGTTGGACGTAGACCGGTGTCCCGCGGAACACCCAGATGTAGACCCAGGCGCAGTAGCGCAGCACCGGGTTGTCGGTCAGCCTCATCACCGCCAGCGCCACGCCGAGCACGACGGCGATGGCCATCGCCAGCACGGTCAGGCCCAGCGTGTACCCGACGCCGGCCAGCACCCGGGTGTCGAACAGATAGGCCGCGTAGGTGTGCCAGCGGTAAGCCGGGTTGGTCGCCGCGCCGTAGACGAACAACCCGGCGAGGACGAGCACCACGACGGCGGCCAGCCACTGGCCCGGGTGGCGCAGCGGTACCGCGCGGATCGGCGCGGCGTCGTCGGTCGACGCCGGCGCACCGGGTTGGGCGGGTGACACCACGTGGCTACTCCTTCGCGCCGTTGACGACGGATTCCCGAATCATTCCAGCCGACAGACCCCAATGGGTGGCGATGGTCGAGTAGTACCCGTGCTCGATCAGGTACTGCATCGCCGCGCGCACCGCCTGGGCCACACCGCCCTTGGCGACCGCGATTCCGTAGGGAGCGGCGTCGTAGACCGGCCCGACCGCCTCGAGTTGGCCGTCGGTCTTCTTGACGGCATAGGCGGTGACCGGCGAGTCCGCCGACATCGCGTCGACCTGCCCGAGCAGCAGGGCGTTGACCGTCGCATCCTGGTTCTCGAACTTCACCTTCCGGATCGGTTCCTTGCCGGCCCGCACGCAGTCGGCCGACTTCGCCGGGATCTCCTGCGTGTCCTGGACCGTGGTGGACTTCACCCCGACGCGTCGACCACACGCGGTGGTCGGGGTGATGGTGGTCCCGGTGCGCCGCGCCCACAGGACCCCGGCGGAGAAGTAGGTGACGAAGTCGACCTGCTTCTCCCGCTCCAGCGTGTCGGTGAACGCCGACATCCCGAGGTGGAACGTCCCGGCCTGGATCGCCGGGATGATCTTCGCGAACTCCGATTCGGCCACCCGCAGCCGCAGCCCGAACACCTGGGCCAGGGCGGCGGCCAGGTCGATGTCGAAGCCGACGATCTGGCCGTCGCGGTTCTTGAACTCGTTCGGCTGGTAGGGCGGGTTGGTCCCGACGACCAGCACTCCCCCGGCCCGGATCGGCTCGGGGAGCAGGGCGGCAATCGCCGGCTGCTTCGCGACGTCGACGCTGATCGGCGCGGTGTCCAGCGCAGACTCGTCGTTCGTGCAGGCGGTCACCACCGCGACCGACATGGCGACCGCGAGGCATCCGAGCCGGCGCGCGAACATCTCAGTGCGCCGCGTCGTCCCAGGATCGGCCGACTCCCACCGAGACTTCCAGCGGCACCGACAGGCTGATGGCGCCGCCCATCTCCTCGCGGACGAGCTTCTCCACCGCGTCGCGCTCCCCGTGCGCGACTTCCAGCACCAATTCGTCGTGGACCTGCAACAGCATCCGGCTGCGCAGCCCCTCGGCGGCGAGGCGGCGGTGCACGTTGATCATGGCGACCTTGATGATGTCGGCGGCACTGCCTTGGATCGGGGCGTTGAGCGCCATCCGCTCGGCAGCCTGGCGGCGCTGCCAGTTGTCGCTGTTGAGGTCGGGCAGGTAGCGGCGGCGGCCGTAGACCGTCGCGGTGTACTCGTTGCGGCGCGCCACGTCGACGACGTTGTGCAGATAGTCGCGGACCCCGCCGAACCGCGCGAAGTAGGCCTCCATCTGCTCCTTGGCCTCCTCCCGGCTGATGCCCAGCTGCGCGGCCAACCCGAAGGCCGACAGCCCGTAGGCCAGGCCGTAGGACATCGCCTTGACGCGGTGGCGCATCTCCGGGGTGACCCCGTCGATGGGCACGCCGAAGGCGCGCGAACCGACGAAGTTGTGCAGGTCCTCACCGGTGTTGAAAGCCTCGATCAACCCCTCGTCCTCGGAGAGGTGGGCCATGATCCGCATCTCGATCTGGCTGTAGTCCGCGGTGAGCAGCGACTCGAACGGCGAATCGGCGCCGCCGCCACCGGTGACGACAAAGCCGCCGCGGATCTGACGGCCGGCCGGGGTGCGCACCGGGATGTTCTGCAGGTTCGGATCGGTCGAACTCAGGCGCCCGGTGGCGGCGATCGTCTGGTTGAAGGTGGTGTGGATGCGACCGTCCGGGGCGACGGATTTGAGCAGTCCCTCCACGGTCACCTTGAGCCGGGTCGCGTCGCGGTGGTCGAGCAGGTGCTCGAGGAACGGGTGGCCGGTCTTCTCGTACAGCCCCTGCAGCGCATCGGCGTCGGTGGTGTACCCGGTCTTCGTCTTCTTCGTCTTCGGCATCTCCAGCTTGTCGAAGAGGATCGTCTGCAGCTGCTTGGGCGAACCCAGGTTCACCTGCTCGCCGATCACGTCGTAGGCCGCCTCGGCGGCCGCGCGCACCCGCTCGGCGAACTCCGCCTCCAGCGTCTGCAGGTGGTCGGTGTCCACCGCGATCCCGGTGGCCTCGAGGTCGGCGAGCACGAACAGCAACGGCAATTCCACGTCGGCGAGCAGGTCACGGACGTGCAGTCGCTCGAGTTCCTCGTCGAAGGCGGTGGCCAACTCGGCGACGGCGCGGGCGGCGAGCATCAACTCATCCGCCCGCTTCGTATCGTCGGCGTCCCCGTCGAGCAGGGAGAGCTGCCCGCCGTCGGCCGAGGCGGTGTCGACCCGAAGTTCGCGCCGCAGGTAGCGGACGGCGAGGTCGTCGAGGTTGAAGCTCCGCTGACCGGGCCGGGCCAGGTAGGCCGCCAACGACGTGTCACTGCTCACCCCCGACAGCGCCCAGCCCCGTGCGCGCAGTGCGTGGAAGGCCCACTTCGCCTCGTGCAGCGCCTTGTCCGCCGACGGGTCGGCGAACCAGTCGGCCAGGGCCTGCTCGTCGTCGGGGGTCATCCCCGTCGGGTCGATGAAGGCGCTCACCTCGTCGGCCGCGGCGATCGCGACGGCCTCGACGTCGGAGTCGACGACGCGCTGCGGTCCGGCGACCATGACTCCGCTGCGCCCGGTGCGGGCGTGCTCGTCGAGCCAACCGCGGACGGCGCCGGGGGCCAGCCGCTCCCCGTCCAGGTCGAACCCGGACTCGGCCTCCGGCTCGGGTGAGGACAGTGTGGCGAAGAGGCGGTCGCGCAGCACCCGGAACTCGAGGTCGTCGAACAGTTTGTGGATCTGCTCACGGTCCCACCCGGCCAGCGCCAGGTCGTCGGGTCCGGCGTCGAGGTGGACGTCGCGGACCAGTTCGGTCAGTTCCCGGTTGGTGAGCACCGAGGACAGGTTGGCGCGCAACGAGTCCCCGACCTTGCCCCGGACGGATTCGACGTTGTCGACCAGGCCGGCCAGCGAGCCGTATTCGCGGATCCACTTGGCCGCGGTCTTCTCCCCGACACCGGGGATACCGGGCAGGTTGTCCGATGGGTCGCCGCGCAGTGCGGCGTAGTCGGGGTACTGCACCGGGGTGAGCCCGTACTTGCCCTCCACCTCCTCGGGGGTGAACCGGGTCAGCTCGGAGACCCCGCGCTTGGGGTACAGCACGGTCGTCGTCGGGTCGACCAGTTGCAGGGCGTCACGGTCGCCGGTGACGATCAGGACCCGGTACCCCTGGTCGCGGGCCTGGGTGGCGAGGGTGGCGATGACGTCGTCGGCCTCATACCCGTCGACCGCGAACACCGGGATCCCCATGGCGCCGAGCACCTCTTTGGTCAGGTCGACCTGGCCGCGGAACTCGTCGGGCGAGGAGTCGCGCTGCGCCTTGTACTCCGGGTACCGCTCCGAGCGGAAGGTCTTGCGCGACACGTCGAACGCCGCCGCGATGTGCGTCGGCTGCTCGTCGCGCAGCAGGTTGATCAGCATCGACGTGAAGCCGTACACGGCGTTGGTGGTCTGTCCCCCGGCCGTTTTGAAGTTCTCGGCCGGCAGCGCGAAGAAGGCGCGGTAGGCAAGCGAATGCCCGTCGAGCAGCATCAGGATCGGGCGCCCGTCTCCCGTCGGGTCGGCGGCGGCCTTCGATGCTGACTTCTGCGCTGGACTCACAACGACGAAGTCTAGTGTGGTCCGCCGACATCGCGGCGACCCGTTCCGAACGCGTGGTCGGTCGGCGGGCGCCTAGACGGGCCCGACGTGGGAGAGCCACACGGCGTTGCCGATGAGATCGCCGGTCGGGGCCCAGCGGTAGTGGCGCGACACCCCGTCGCCGGAGTACTTGGCGACGTAGTCGCGCAGCCGCGCGCGGGTCTGGTGTTTGGCCGCGATGCCGCGGATGACGATGGTGGCGAGGTCGTAGGCCTCCAGCGAGTACTGCGCCGGCGCCGTCCCGAACTTCTCGGTGAACGCCTTGGTGAACTCGGCCGGGTCGGGGGCGCACGAACACGACAGCAGGGCACCGTCGGCCCCGGACCCCGCGTAGGCGATGAACTCCGGACTGTTCGCCTCGTCGCCGGCGGCGAACAGCACCCCCGGCGCGGCCGCGCGCAGCGCGGTGAGGAATGCCCCGGCGTCACGCGCCGCGCCGGCGAAGTAGACCCCGTCGGCACCCTGTTTCACCACCGCGTCGACCGCGGCGGCGTAGTCGTGGTGCCCGCGGCGGACGTTCGCGGCACAGCCGGGCACGGCGACCGAACCCAGCCCCTGCGTGACCGTTTGGGCGAGGCCGGCGCCGCTGTCGGTGTCGTCGGCGATGACGCAGACCTTCTTGCGGTGCCGAGCGGTGACGAGGTGGCGGGCGATCGCCTCGCCCTGCACGTCGTCGTTGTTCACGCCGCGGAAGAACGACTTCCACCCCTTGTCGGTGAGCGTGGGCGCCGTAGCCGACGGGCTCAGCGCCGCCAGGCCGGCCTGGTTGTACACCGATCCCGCTGCGAGGGCGTCGGTGGAGGTGAGCGGCCCGATGACCGCGACGACGCTCGCGTTGGCCACCGTGCGCTTGGCCTGCTCGGCGGCCACCACCCCGTTGCCCTTGGAGTCGACGCGGATCAGCCCCAGGTGACAGCCCGGGTTCGCCGCGTTGAACCGGTCGACGGCGAGTTGTACGCCGTTGGCGATGGCGGCGCCGTCGATCCCGTCGCGGCTCGTCAGATCACCGGCGACGGCGACCGACAGGTTCCGACAGGTCGCCTTGCCGTCACCGGCGGGCTTGGCCGGATCGGCCGGTGCCGGAGCGTCGTAGCGCTGGCCGTCGATGTTGATCCGCCCGACGGTGCGGATCGCCATTCCGGTCTGCGATGGCGGTACCGAGGTCGGTGCGGCGGCCGAGCCGGGCTTGCTCGACGCGGTGTCCGATGCCGGTGACGTGGCGCCGGCCTTCGCGGCCGGCGACGTCGGCGCCGTGCCGTCGTCAGTCGCGCAGCCGGCGACCGCCACCACCGCCGCGACCACCATCGCCGCGGTTCCCGTAACGCGTGGGCCGATCCTCATCCCTCACCGCCTGTTTCAGGGCTTGACGTTGTCGATGACCACTTCGGCCACCTGTCTCATCGTGGTGCGCCGATCCATCGCCGCGCGCTGGATCCAGGCGAACGCCTCCGGTTCGGTCATCGCGTGCTGGCTCATCAGCAGACCCTTGGCGCGGTCGATGAGTTTGCGCGCCTCCAGGGTCTCCTGGACCGATTCGACCTCGGCCTCCAGCGCGGCCAACTCTCGGTACCGGCTGACCGCCACCTCGATCGCCGGGGCGAGGTCGGCCTTGGAGAACGGCTTGACCAGGTAGGCCATCGCGCCTGCGTCGCGGGCCTTCTCGATGAAGTCGCGCTGACTGAAGGCCGTCAGCATCACCACCGGCGCGAGGCGCTTCTGCGCGATCTCGGTGGCGGCGTCGATACCGTCGCGGACCGGCATCTTGATGTCCATGATGACCAGGTCGGGCCGCAGGCTCTCGGTGAGTTCGACGGCAACCTGCCCGTTCGGAGCCTCCCCGACGACGTCGTAGCCCTCTTCCCTCAGCATCTCGACCAGATCCATCCGGATCAGCGAGTCATCCTCGGCCACCAGGACCCGGCTGGGCGGTTGGACTTCGTCGGCCACAGGCATCCTTTCTCATCAGCACGAACCTCGGTGCTATGACCCTACCGGGCGCG
This sequence comes from Gordonia crocea, assembly GCF_009932435.1. Taxonomy (NCBI): domain Bacteria; kingdom Bacillati; phylum Actinomycetota; class Actinomycetes; order Mycobacteriales; family Gordoniaceae; genus Gordonia; species Gordonia crocea. The sequence continues at coordinate 1,824,059 of NZ_BJOU01000001.1, read as the reverse complement.
GTTGGCACACGCGGGTAACCATCTACTAAACTCGGCACCCATGCCCTCGTAGCCCAATTGGCAGAGGCAACGGATTCAAAACCCGTCCAGTGTGAGTTCGAGTCTCACCGAGGGCACCATGACAACCTTGCCGGCCTCCGGCCGGAGTGCGCCCACTGAGTTCGAGTGACATCCCGGAGGGCGCACCATCACATTCCTGCCGGCCTCCGGTCGGTACGCCCGCTGAGTTCGAGTGACACCACACATCACTCCCCCAAGCAGGGGTTTCTCCTTCCGCACCGCTCGGCTGCACGGTTTGGCGATCAGAGTCACCGGAACCCTGGAAGACTGGTGCCGGATCTGGATCAAGGACACCGGCGTGACGCTGGCGACGGACGAGTCAGTCAAGACTGCCGTCGGTGGGTCGGTGAACGCCCCAACGCGGTAAGGAGTCCGTCATGGTGCACGGTATCGACGTCGAGGTCGACGCACCACTCGGCGTGATCACCCTGGCCGACCCGCGGCGGCGCAACCCGCTCTCGACGACGACGATGGCCGCCATCACCGACGCGCTGCGGCGCCTGGACGGCGACCGCGACGTCAGGGTGATCGTCATGCGCGCGCTCGGCCCGGCTTTCTCCGCCGGGCACGACCTCATCGAACTGGTCGACCGCACCCTCGACGACGAGCGCGCCGTCTTCGCCAGCTGTACCGAATTGATGACCGCCGTGCACGAGGCGCGACAGCCGGTGATCGCCGAGGTGTCCGGATTCGCCTTCGCCGCAGGCTGCCAGCTGGTCGCCACGTGCGACCTCGCCGTCGCCGGGACCTCGGCGCGGTTCAGCACCCCCGGGGTCAAGATCGGCCTGTTCTGCTCCACCCCGATGGTGGCCCTGACGCGGGCGATCGGCCGCAAACGGGCGATGCACATGCTCCTCACCGGCGACGTCATCGATGCCGCGACCGCGGCCGACTGGGGATTGGTCAACGACGTCGTCGACGATGACGGATTGGCCACTGCGGTACGCGAACTCGCCCTCCGGATCGCCGGGTCGAGCGCGTCCACCCTGGCCATCGGCAAGGCGGCGTTCTATCGCCAAATCGACCACACCGAGCCCGAGGCGTACGAGCTCATGGGCGAGACGATGGCCACGAACGCGATGACGTGCGACGCCCAGGAGGGCATTACCGCCTTCCTCGACAAGCGCGACCCGGTGTGGACAGATACCTGACAACCGCACCCGCTACCCTCGGGAGGCATGCCGCCGGAGGGGCGGCCGGAACGGGGTCTCCACCATGAGTTTTCGACGTCCAGGGCCGCGCATTGTCGTCGGCGCCGTATCCATTCTCAGTGCGCTGTCCGTCGTCGCGCCGGCGACCGCGGCGCCGCGCCCGGTGCCCGACGGCAAGTGTGTGATCAGCCAGACCAATCGGGATCGCACCATCGACTCGCTGATGAACCACTGCACCGGTCCACAGATTCTGAAGCTGTTCGGCGACGCGCCGTTGGGCAAGGCGCCGACCGGCCGCCAACCCTTGGCACTGCTGCCGGTGATGCACACCCGCGGGAAGCTCGCCCCGTACGAGCAGGCCCGGGCCTTCACACGGACGCAGAGCAGGTTCGGCAGCAGCCTGACCTTCACCAAAGGACCGCAGGGACAGCCCTGGGTCTACAAGGACTACACGTTCGGCCGCGACCTCGGCGCACCGGTCAAGCTGGGGCGCTCGAACTGGGACGGCAAGCCGGCCTGGACCGCCGACTTCCGGGCAGACTTCCTCGGCGTGCCCATCAGCATCCACGAGTACCGGCAATTGACGCCCCAGGTCTGGATCGCCCGCGACACCGGTGGCGTGGAGAAGAACCCGAAAGCCGCCAAGCACAGTGGCGGGGCGATGGCACTGGGCTGACCGTTGTGACTGTCGTCACATTCGGCGTAGTCTGGCAGGAGTCGGGGGACGACGCACACGGAGGTCCGATTATGACCATCCCATCAACCGCCCGACGCTCGGCACGCTGCCTGCTCGTCGGGGCCGCCGCCGCGGCCACGTTGATCACCGGTATCGGCGGACTCGGCGCACCCGATGCCGCCGCCGCTCCGAAGATGGGCACCCCCTGCGGGCCCAACAAGGTGATCACCACCATCGGGACCTGCGCACCGATCAACTCCTCATGCACCGGTTACGACATGATGCTCATCGGGCGGGTCGACCGCACCGGCCGCTGCGTCATCCCCGGCATGAACGGCACGACGTGGTGATGTGACGCTCCTCCTGGTCGGTTTCGTCGGCGGCCTCCTGGCGGGCATCTCGCCCTGCGTCCTGCCGGTGCTGCCGGTCGTGCTGATGGGCAGCGCCGCGGCGCCAGGGGACGAAGCGGCACCACCGAGTCGCGCCCGCGCGGTGGCGATCGTCGCCGGGATGACGCTGAGCTTCGCGCTCATCACCCTGTTCGGCACCCTGCTGCTGGCGGCACTGCACCTGCCCTCGTCGCTGCTGCGCTGGTTGGGGTTGGCCGCCCTCGTCCTCGTCGGCCTGGCCATGCTGTTCCCCTCGGTGGAACGCTTCCTCGAACGGGGTTTCGCACGGATCCCCCAACGCCAGGTCACCGAGAAGGGCTCGGGCACCCTCGGCGGCTTCTTGTTGGGCCTGGCCCTCGGCGCGGTCTTCGTGCCGTGCGCCGGACCGGTGCTGGCGGCGATCGCCGTCGCCGGGGCCACCGGCACGATCGGCACCGAGACGGTCCTGCTCACCGTCGCCTTCGCCGTCGGGGTCTCGATCCCCCTGCTGCTCGTCGCCCTGGCGGGTAACCGGATCGCCGAGCGCGTCCGCGGCCTGCAGCGACGCCAACGCCTGGTCCGCGGGGTGGCCGGCGTCCTGGTGATCGCGCTGGCCATCGCCCTGACCTTCGACGTCACCGGGGCGATTCAGCGCCGCATCCCCGACTACACGCGCGTGATCGCCGACCCGCTGAAGACCCGGATCGCCGTCCCCGCAGCGGCCGGCAACGGCTCGTTGCGAGCCTGCCAGGAATCGGCCTTCAACGGCGTCGACGAGGGGCTCGCCGATTGCGGCCGGGCACCGGAGTTCACCGGAATCTCCCAGTGGCTCAACGGATCTGCGATGCGGATGGCCGACTTGCGCGGCAAGGTCGTCCTCGTCGAGTTCTGGGCCTATTCGTGCATCAACTGTCAGCGATCACTCCCCCACACCCAGGCGTGGTGGAAGCGCTACGAGCCCTTCGGCCTGCGCGTCGTCGGCGTCCACACCCCCGAGTACGCCTTCGAGCGCGAAGCCGGCAACGTCGACGCCGGGGCCCGCAAACTCGGCCTGACCTTCCCGCTGGCCATCGACAACGGGTACGGCACGTGGAAGGCGTATCAGAACGTGGCGTGGCCGGCCGGCTACCTCGTCGACGCCACCGGGGTGATCCGCCACGTCAGCCTCGGCGAGGGCCGCTACGACCGCCACGAGGCCTATCTGCGCGTGTTGCTCACCGCCGCCAACCCCGGCGTCGACCTGCCCGCGCCGACCGACCTGCCCGATCAGACCCCCACCGACCGGCAGCGCACGCCGGAGACCTTCCTCGGCATCGACAAGCAGCAGGCCTATGGCGGCGGCGGTCCCTACAGCGCCGGAACCCACCCCTATTCCGACGACGAGCACCCGGCCCCCAACACCTTTCGACTCGCGGGCACCTGGACGCCCGGACCCGAGTCGCTGACCGCCGGCCCAGGGGCCCGGATCACCCTCGCCTACCGTGCGCGCGCCGTCTATCTCAACGTCGGCGGCACCGGCACGATCACGATCACCTCGGGCGGGACGACGAGAACCGTGCCGGTATCGGGACCGCCCAACATCAGAACCGTTGCCAGCCACCGCACTTCGGCGGCGGAAACCGTGACGATCGAGTTGTCCCCCGGTTTGAGCGCCTACTCGTTCACCTTCGGCTGACCGCCCGATCAGCGCGCCAGTCTCGAATCCGCCACGGACCGGTTGCACCCTCGACACAACCCGCGCTCATCACAGCGACCCGCAAGGTTGGCTCACTACACTCGCACCCATGCGCCTTCGACTCGCGATTACCGCTGCCCTCGTCACCGCCGCAGCCCTGGTCACGGGCTCGGCGACCACCCATGCCGCGCCGACGCCGAACCCGGCTGCCGGAAGTATGGACTTCGGCAGCTCCGGCACCGACCTCATCGGCCCGGAGAGCCTGTTCCTCTGGCAGAACCCCGGCGGACGCTACATCGTCGTCCTCGGTGCCAAGGTAGGAACCCTCGGACAGACGCCCCAGATCCTCGAGCAGCGCATGAGCAAGGCGGCCCGGCTCGGCCGCACCCACCCGTTCAACCGGATCATCGTCTCCGGCGGCGACACCTGGTGGCTACCGGTCTCCGAGGCCCAGTTCATGAACATCGGGTTGCTCAAGCGCGGAATCCCGGTGTGGCAGATGGTCAACGAGGGCCAGTCGCGCAGCACCGTGCAAAACGCCGCGAACACCGTTCGCATGCTCAAGGCGATGGGCGCAGACGGGGCGGTCATCGTCACCAACGGCTTCCACATGCAGCGGGCGATGAAGAACTTCCGCGACGCGGCGAAAGCGCAGAAGGCCCGCATCACCTTCGTGCCCGGCTACGCCTGATCGGGCGGCGCGGTCACCGCCGACTCAATCGCCACCGGCTCACTTGTCGAGTGCGATGGCCCGTCGGTGCAGCGCCTGCCGGTCGATCTTGCCGACGGCGTTGCGCGGCAGATCGCCGACGACGGTCCATTTCTCGGGAACCTTGTAGGCCGCGAGTTTCGAGCGGGCGAAGGCGGCCAGTTCGTCGATCGTCGTCGTGGCCCCGGGTTCGAACTCGACGAAGGCGTGCACGATGGCGCCGAGCCGCTCGTCGGGGCTGCCCACCACGCCGCTGAGCGACAGGTACCCGTCGGCATCGCGGCTGCCGAGGTCGCCGGTGCGCAGCCAGCCGTCGACGAAGGCCGCCGCCGTGTTCTCCGGGTCGTCCCAGTACCCGCTCATCACCGAGGCCGCACGGACCTGGATCTCGCCGGTCTTCCCGACCGCAGCCACCGAGTTGTCGCCCATGATCCGCAGGGTGACCCCGTGGCGCGGTGTGCCCACCGATCCGCGGCGGATCTCCCCGAACGGCGGGTTCATCGCGACGCCCTCGCATTCGGTCAGCCCGTAGGCCTGGTTCAGCTTGAGGTCGGTGACCGCGGCGAACTCGGTGTACAGCTCGGGTGAGATCTGGTCGCCGCCGCATTGGACCTCGCGCAGGAAGGTGAAGTCGACGTCTTTCGCCCCCGGCGCCCGCAACGCGTCGAGGAGTTGGGCGGGTAGGACCAGGGTGCGCGTCGGCCGGTGGGCGACGACCGCGTCGAGGAACAGCTGGGCCACCGATTCTTCGAGCAGGACCACCGTGCCACCGGCAAGCAGGGTCGGGAAGGTCACGCCGATCGACCCGCCGCCGTGGCAGATCGCGGTCGCGGCGAGCGAGACGTCGTCGGCGGTGAGTTCTTGGGTGATGCCGCGGCCGCGCGCCACGTCGAGCACCGAGGCATGGGTGTGGGTGACGCCCTTGGGTTTTCCGGTGCTGCCGGAGGTGTAGAGGATCATCGCCGGTTCGTCGTCGGCGACCGTCGGCAGCACGGTGTCGGCCGGTGCCGCCGCGACCACGGCCGCCCACGGGTTCGCCGCGTCGGCCGGCGCATCGCCGTAGACGTAGATCCCGGTCAGCGACGGCGCTTGCGGGCCGATGGCCTCGACGACGGGGAGCAGCGGGCCGTCGACGAGCAGGACCGAGGCGCCGCAATGGTTGACGGCGAAGACGACCTCGGCGGTTTGGAAACGGTGGTTGCAGGGCACCGCGACCGCGCCGACCAGGAAGCGGCCAGGTAGCACTCGACGAGTTCGGTCCGGTTGGCCATGAACAGCGCCACCCGGTCTCCGGGCGCCACTCCGCTGGCGAGAAGGGCCCGCGCGGAGGCCTCGCTGCGCCGGGCGAGCTCGCCGTAGCCGGTGCGCGCGTCCCGGAAGACGATGGCGGGCTTGTCCGGGGTGTCCCGGCATCCGGCGTCCAGCAGTGTGGTCAGCGACACGATCGTGACGCTACGCTTACCCGATGACCGCATGGGCGAGAACCGCTGCGACCGTGGTGCTCTCGCTGACCCTGGCCGCGTGCCTGGGCACCGCGCCGAGTTCCGCGGATAGCCGGTCCACCCATCACATCGGTGACCGGACCTACCGGCTCTACGAACCCGCCGGACTCACCAGCGCTCCCCTCGTCCTCGTCTTGCACGGCGGGTTCGGGACCGGACGGGCCGCGGAGCGCTCGTACGGGTGGGACGCCCAGGCACGGTCGGGCCGGTTCGCGGTGGCCTATCCCGACGGCACCGCCCGCGCCTGGAATGCCGGCACGTGTTGCGGGCGGCCGTCGCAGACCCGCGTCGACGACGTGGGGTTCCTGCGTCGAGTCGTCGACGACGTCGCCCGTCGGACATCGATCGACCGGCGCCGCGTCTTCGTCGCCGGGATGTCGAACGGCGCCATGATGGCGTTGCGCATGGTGTGCCAGACGTCAAAGTTCCGCGGCGCCGCGTCGGTGTCGGGAACACTCGTCACCGGCTGCGCCCGCCCCGCCTCGATCATCCAGATCCATGGCACGGCCGATCCGCGGGTGCCCTACCGCGGGGGCGTCGGGTCTGGGTCGGCCCGGGTCGACGGCGAGGCGATTCCCTCCGTCGATGCCCGTTTCCGCCGGCTCGCCCACTGTGCGCCCCCGACGCGGACCCGGCACGGCTCGGTGGCCGTCTCCTCGGCGCGGTGCCCCGGCGGCCGGGCGGTGACCCTCCTCAGCATCGACGGGATGGGGCACCACTGGCCCGGGCAAACCCAGCCGAGTCCGCTCAGCGGCCCGCCGTCGTCGGCGATCAACGCAACGGCCGTGATTTGGCGCTTCTTCGACCGGCTGTAACCGGACCCGGGGCAGCCGATCTGCGTGAATGATCGGCGACGCGGGCGCACGGTAGGTTGATGGCTGATCCGCCGCCCATCGGAGAAGCCGTCATGAATCCCGCGTCCGAAGTGTTGCCCGGTGTCCTGCGCACCCATCTCACCGCCACCCGGCAGATGACCAACGATCTGGCCACCGCCGAGTTCCGCAGCGGTCCGATGATCTGGGTCGCGCTGCTCCCCGGTCTCTGTATCGTCCCCATGCTTGTCATCGGTGCGGTAGTCGGGCTGATCATCACCGTCCCGATGCTGTGGCAGTACGACCTCGCACCGAGCGGAGAAATGATCGCCTCCCTCGCGATGCTGGTTGCGTCACCGGTGATCGGCGCGCTACTCATCATCGGTCTGCCGGTATTCGGGACCATCGCCCGACGACGCGGCTACTGGGGACGCGAATTACCGGAGGGCGCTCCCCTCTACGCCGACTTCGGAACCGAGTGGATCGGCTGCGGGTGGGACGGTACCTATCGGACCGTGATGATCGGCCAACTGCGGCGGATCCGCCGGATCAGCCGGGTCATGGTGCTGTCCGGCGGCGATGCCCCGCTGCTGATCCCCGAGGAGTTGGTTCCCGACCACATCAAAGCCGATCTCTTGTCGGGGCGGTGGCGCCAGACCATGGCCGTACCCGGATACCCAGCGGCGAGGCAAGCCGTCTATCCCGGACCCGGGGCGACGTCTCCGGCAGCAGAGGCACTGCACGTCGAGGGGGTTGCCGACGACGGGCTCGCGGACCGGTTGGCGCGCGCCTCCCGCGGAAGCCGGGCCGCGCGGACGGCAGTCGCCGTGATGGCCGTCGCGCCGTTGGTCGCCGTCGGGTTGGTGTGGCTGAGCGAAGGCGCACTGAGCTGGTTCACCATCCTGCCGGTGGTATCGGTTTTCGGCACCGGTGCCGCCGTTCTCGGCTACTACCTGCTCTACGGCAATGCCGCGAAACTGCGGGACATGACGCCGCCGGGCGCACCCATCGGCGCCGACTACGGTGCCGACTGGATCGGCGTCCGCCTCGGCACCTACGTGCAGACCGTGCAACGGCAGGAGATCAAACGCGTCGACGATGTCGACGGCGTCTTGGTGGTCACCCTGCGCGGGCTGCGGACCGGGATCCTCATCCCCGGCGAACTCGTGCCACCGCAGCAGCGGGCCGAGTTGCCCGGACTCGGCGAATCGGGGGCCTGACGGCTACCCCAGGGCGAAGATCGACGACGGGGCGCCGTACTTCTCGCTCCACCCCGTCCATGCCACATCGGTCGGCCCGACGGCACTGTCCACCCGCGCCCACCGCTGTCCGCGCTTGCGGAACAGCCCGGCATACATCGTCGACTTCCCGCCGTTGGCGGCGGCCTCGGCGAACGGGGTGCCGGCGTAGCTGAACCGGCTGCCGTCGGGGGCTTGCAGGGTCGCCGAGACGAATGCCCAGCTGCCACTGGCGTTGATCTTGGCCGCCCCCAACCGAACCGGCTTGTGCAGTTCGGACTTCGCGTCGGCGGTCGCCACGGCGAGCACGGCGGTGCCGGTGGCCGACTGTGGGGCCACCGGAGCGGCGGTCGAGGTGGCCGGTGCGGCGACGAGTGCGGCACCGAGGAGCACGGCAAAGGCCGCGACGAAGGCGCGGGCGAACGAATGGGGACGGGCGGTGGCGGTCATTCCCTCAACCTAGGAGTGTCCGCGGTACCGCACAAGGGGCGGGTCAGTCGGTCGCGACATCGCGCTGCTGCAGCCGCCACAGCCCGATGCCGAAGACGACCAGGACAATCGCGGCGAAATAGGCCATCGACCCGTTGGGTCCACCGAACGGACTGTCGGTCGTCGCGAACTGCCCGGCCCCGTACTCGGCGTTGCGGAACGGCGAGAATCGCATCGCCTGCGTGCCCACACCGCCCGGGATCAGTGGGATGAGGAACTCCGCGCCCCACTTCCACAGCACGATCATCAAGATCGCCACCCCCGGGCGCGGAATGATCATGGCAATGCCCTGGCCCAACAGGCAGATCAACAGGGTCAGCACCGGGACCCCGATCAAGACCCGCAGCCCGTCGGCGCTGAACGCGTCGACCCGTTCCCACACGTCGGGGAACACCCGCGGGATCACCACCATGACCACCAGGGTCGTCGTGAAGGCCACGGCCATCGCGATCACCCCGAAGGCCACCGCCTTGGCCACCGGCAGCATCCAGCGGCGCGGTTGGACGGCGAACTGGATCTCGGCGGTCTTGTCCTTGAACTCGCCGCAGTAGGAGGTCACCACGCCGGCCATCAGGATGAAAGTCGAAAAGACCATGATCCAGTAGCCGGAGTTGTTGGTGTCCATCCCACCCTGGCCGTTGTACTTGTTCATCCGGGCTGCCGCGGCCAGTCCGACGTTGATCAGGATCGGGATGATCAGGGCCAACGGGATCAGGGTGTTGACCATCGCGCTGCGCACCGACAGCTTCGCGAATTCGGCGGACACCGCCCGCCGCAACGCCGTCATCGGCCCGCTCCCGGGACGTATTCGGTGGTTGCCCGGGTGATCTGCAGGTAGGCCGACTCCAGCTTCCGTGGACCGCTCCCCTGTCCGACCACCGCGTCGCGGGTGTCGTCGGCCAACACGCGGCCGCGGCCCATGATCACGATCCGCGAAGCGGTGATTTCCACCTCCGCCAGGTTGTGCGAGCAGATGAGCAGCGTCTTGCCGCGGTCGGCCAGTCCGACGAGCAGGTCGCGCAACCAGAGGATGCCGTCGACGTCGAGCCCGTTGGCGGGTTCGTCGAGGACGAGCGCCGACGGGTCGCCCAGCAGTGCCGTGGCGATGCCGAGTCGCTGGGACATCCCCAGGGAGAAGCCGCCCACCGGCCGGTTGCGCACCGATTCCAGCCCGACCAGACCGAGCATCTCATCGACCTCGGCGACGGGGATCCCCGCCAACCTGGCCTGCCAGGAGAGGTGTTGGCGCGCGGTGTGTTTCGGGTTGCGCGCGAACGGGCTCAGCGAGAACCCGATCTCCCGCTTGAAGTCGGGGTACCCGGTGATCGATCGGCCGTTGACCGTGATGGCGCCGGCGTCGGGGGTGCTCAGCCCGGCGATCATCCGGATCACCGTCGTCTTGCCCGCACCGTTGGGTCCGAGCAGATAGGTGATCCCACCGGGACGGGCGGTGAATGTCGCGTCGTCGACCGCGATCTTGGGGCCGAATGCCTTGGTGACCCCGGATACCTCGATCAAACGAACTTCGCCGGCATGCCGTTGGTCTGGGCGTTGCGCTTCCAGTTGTACTTCCACAGGTCGCCCTCACGGACGTAGAAGTAGGTGAAGCTCTGCGCCGGGAAGCCGGCCATCGAGCCCTGGAACCGCGCCGACATGGTGTTGCCGGAGACGGTCACCGACACGACATCGCCCTGCATGGAGAAGAAGTCGTACTGGCGCGATTGGGCGAGCATCCGCTGCAGTTCACCGCGGTTGGCGGCACCGTTGACCGAGACCTCGAGCTTCGGGCCGATCGGCAGGCTCGGGTTCATGAACGCCGCGTACGACTTCTTCACCTCGAGCTTGGTCGGATTCGCCGACCGCATGTAGAGGTCGGCGACCTTCGCGTTGCGCACCGAGGGATCGGCGTGGACCGGCGCGGCCAACCCCACCGCCATCAGCACGGCGAACAACCCGGTAAGGCAGGCTTTGATCATGGTGGTCATGGAGAGTCCCCCTCGTGAGAAAACGGTCAACGATTCCGCTCGATCGTATTCACGCCAGATTTGGTTAGTCAAACCTAACTAATGTGCCGCCGATCACCCCGACTAGCGCAGGTCCACGACTCCCGCGCCGGCCGGGTCCGAGTAGAGGGCGACGATCTCGTCGGCATACTTCGTCGCGATCGGGTTGCGGCGCAGCTTCATCGTCGGGGTCAGTTCCACCCCGCCGGGCTCCCACGGTTCGGCGACGATCGTGAAGCGTTTGATCTGTTCGACGCGGGATAGTTTGGCGTTGCCAGCGACGACAGCGGCCTTCACCTCCGCGACAACCTTTGGGTGTGCCGAAATGGCGGCGAGATCGGCTTCGTCGAGGCCGTTCTGATGCGCCTTGACCGCCGCGATGTCGGGGTCGAGCACGACGAGCGCGGTGACGTAGGGCTTGGCGTCCCCGATGGCAACAATCTGACCGACGAGGGGCGACACAGCCTTGATGGCGTTCTCGATGTTGGTCGGCGCCAGGTTCTTGCCAGATTCGTTGATCAACAGCTCTTTCTTGCGGTCGACGATCGTGACGTTGCCGTCCGCGCCGATCTGCGCGATGTCGCCGGTGGCCAACCACCCGTCGGCGTCGATCGTCTCCGCCGTCTTTTCTGGCTGGTTGCGGTAGCCGGCCATCACGACCGGACCGCGGACGAAGAGTTCGCCGTCGTCGCCGAGTTTGACCTCCACGCCGCGCACCGGGCGCCCGACGGTGCCGATGGCCAGGTTGTCCGGCGAGGTCAGCGTCGTCGCCCCGGTGGACTCGGACATGCCCCAGACCTCCAGGACCGGAACACCCAGGGCGAGGAAGAAGCGCAACACCTCCGGCGGGATCGAGGCGGCCCCGGAGTAGGCGATATTCATCGCATCCATGCCGATCCCCTCGCGCACCTTGGCGAGGACGAGTTTGTCGGCCAGTCCGTGTTGCACGCCGAGCAGGCCCGACGGCGACTTGCCCTGCAGCCGCAGGTCGGCGACCTGCTTGCCGACGCCGAGTGCCCATCCGGCCAGCTTCGCCTTCACCCCGGTCGCCTCGGCGAGCTTCGCCTCGACCCCGGCCTTGAGCTTGCCCCACACCCGCGGCACCCCGAAGAAGAACGTCGGCCGCGCGTCGGGCAGCGCGGTGGCGAGCGCCCGCGGATCGGGTTCGGTCGTGATCATCGGCCCGCGCACCATGTTCGTGGCGTGGGTCGACACGCGGTCGGCGATATGGGCGGCCGGCAGATACGACAGCAACCGGTCGTCGAGGCCGGCCTCCACGATGTCGCTGAGCGCGACGAGCTCGGCGATCATGTTGCGGTGCGTGATCTCGACGCCCTTGGGCGGACCGGTCGTGCCGGAGGTGTAGATCAGAGTGGCGAGATCGGCCGGGGTCACCGCGCGCCAACTCGCCTCGAAGTCGAAGTCCGCCGGCGCCGGCGTCGCCTCGACATCCGTGAGGGGAATCGTGCCCTCCCCGCCGTCGACGCTGATGATGGCGGCGACCTCGGACTTGGCCGCCGTCATGATCGGCAGGAACACCGACTCGGTGATCACGACCTTGTTGCCCGCGTTGCCGAAGAGGTACTCGACCTGCTCGGGCGAGCTGGTGTTGTAGATCGAGAACGGCACGGCGCCCAGGTGCAGCACCGCGGTGTCGACGAGGTGGAACTCGGGCCGGTTGGTCAGCATGATGCCGACGGTGTCGCCGTGCTTCACCCCCAGCGCGGCCAATCCGCCGGCGATGGCGCGGACCCGGTCCCCGTACTGCTTCCAGGTGATCTCGGTGCCCCCGCCGACGGTGCGCAGCGCGACCCGGTTCGGCGCGAGGGTGATGGTCTCCTGGAAGCCTTCGGGCAGGGTTGAGACCGCCTTGCCCGAGTGGTGTGGGAACGTGATCAGATCGTCGGCCATGCCGGAACCCCTAGTGGTTGAGCGGTGATTGAGGTCACCGTATCGGGGACCGGCCCCGGCGGGGACAGGTTCGGCGCAAAAAGGTAAAGACTCGGTAATCTTTCGAGGTCAGGCAGTCTCGACCGCGATATCGGTCAGCTCCCAACGCCCCTCGCCCTGCAGCTCCAGCATCTTGGTGTGGTGCTGCTCGGTGGTGCTGCGGTGGCTGATCGAGACCACGATCGTCTCCGGCAACCGGGTGCGGATCAGGTTGTACAGCGCGTACTCGAGCCCCTCGTCGACCGCGGAGGTGGCCTCGTCGAGGAACACCACCTTGGGCCGTGACAGGAGGATGCGCGCGAACCCGACGCGCTGCTGCTCACCGGGCGAGAGCACCTTGGCCCAGTACTCGTCCTCATCGAGTCGCTCCACCAGGTGCGGCAGGGAGACGTCGATCAAGACCTGGCGCAGCTCGTCGTCGCTGAACTCGGTCGGCGGCGCCGGATAGGTCAACACCGACCGCAAATCGGCCAGCGGGAGGTAGGGCACCTGCGAGAGGAACAGCGTGTCCTGCCCGGCCGGTCGGACGAACTCGCCCTCGGCATAGGGCCACAACCCGGAGAGACCGCGGAAGAGGGTGGTCTTGCCGCTGCCCGAGCGGCCCTTGACCACCAGCGCCTCGCCGGTGACCAACCGCAGCGAGAGGTCCTCGATCAACAGGGTCCCGTCGGGCTTGTTGATGTCGACGCTGCGCAACTCGATGTCGTCACCGTCGGCCGTGTCGATGGTGGGCAGCTTCCTGGCCTTGGCGTCGGCGTCCTGCAATCCGTCGAGACGGATGATCGACGCCCGGAAGGCGGTGAAGTCGTCGTACATCAGGCGGAAGAAGGACAGCGCGTCGCTCAGGTTGCCGAAAGCCGACGCCGTCTGGTTGAGCTGGCCGAAGCTGATGCTGCCGGCGAAGAACCGATTGGCCTGCACCAAGAACGGCAGCACGACGGACGTCTGGCTGACCGACAGGTTCCAGCCGGAGAAGAGCAGCGTCCGGTGGATGATGTTCCAGTAGTTCTTGATGACCTGGTCGAACCGGTCGATGAGGCCGCGATGCTCCACCTCTTCGCCGGAATACAGCGCGATGTTCTCGGCGTTCTCGCGCACGCGGACCAACGCGAAGCGGAAGTTGGCGGTCAGGCGCTCCTTGAGGAAGTTCAGGTGGATCAGCGGGCGACCGATCCAGAACGCGACGAGTGAGGCCAGGAACACGAACATCAGCAGCAGGTAGACCAAGCCGTGGGAGATCTCCAGCCCGAAGACGTGCATCGGCCCGGACAGTCCCCACAGCATGACCGAGAAGGTGACCATCGTGACGATCGCAGGAATGATGCCCCCGGTGGCCGAGCCGCCGCTGCTGAAGACGAACTGTCGGGTCCAGGTCACCAGCGTGGTGATGTCGGCCTCGATGCGCTGATCGGGGTTGTCGACGCCGGCCGTCAGATCCCCGTCGGTGGTCTCGATCGGGACGAACCGGTTGCGGTAGAAGGCCCGATCGGCCAGCCAATCCTCGGTCACGTGCTCGGTGAGCCAGGATCGCATCCGGACCGAGAAGGCCGCGCCGAACCACACCTCGACCAACGTCCGCACGACGTGGATGGTCGCCAGCAGCGCGAACACCGCCATCGATTTCCAGAACGCCGACTGCGCGGCGTCGAGCCCGGTCTGGCGGGCCGGATCCCCCGCCTCCTTGCCCAGCGCCGAGGCCCCGGCCTGGATCGCGTTGTACATGTCCAGGCCCTGGTAGGTGAACAGGACGTTCAGCCGTACCCCGAAGATGGCCAGCAGCAGGAGCACGACGATCAGCAGCCAGGTCATCGGCGCGATCTGTCGGTCGGTGAAAAAGCCACCGGTCACCCGCCAGTACTGCCTACCCCACTTCGTGTAGGCGGCCAGCAGCGCGCCGACCACCACGAGGCCGGCGAGCGACGCCGCCGACACCCACAGCGTCCACACCAGGGAGTTGACCAGCTCGTCGCCCCAGTCGAGGCCGCCGCCGTCGGTGTTCACTTCTCGCCCCCGACGACGATCGGCACGATCGCGCCTTCGGCGAGCGACTTCGACGTCACGAACTGCGAATCGGTGTTGCCGATGCGGATGTTGTAGCCGGCCGCGTCGCGGCGCAGCTTGTCGAATGAGAAGGGCAGATAGCAGCGCGTGACCGTGCGCCGGCTTGCATCGTCGGTATTGCGCACCTCGGTCTGCTTGACCTTCTCAAGCCGGGTGCGCAGCACCCGATCGGTGCGGTCGGTCCACGCGACGACGAGCGTTCCGGCCTCCACCTCACCGTCGGCGGTGGTCGCCGAGGAGCAGTCGACGATGACGCCGCCACCGCCGGTGAAGGTCGCGGTCTTCTGATACCGACCGACCAGGTAGCCGACGAGCACCACGGCGATCAGGGCGAGGATCCAGACGCCGCCGCTGACACCGGTGACCCAGGAGACGGCGGTACGCGTCTTTTGCTGCCACGTCCGGCGCGGTAGGTAGGGGCCGGGCGGCAGCCACTGCTGCGGGAGCGATCCGGGCGGCGTCACCGGCGGCGGGGGCACCATCCCTGCCGGGGGCACCATTCCCGCCGGGGGTGCATAGGCCGGCGTCGAGGGCTCGGGGGCGACCGGCGCGTCTGACGATCCCTCGGTCGTCGCGCCGTCGGGCTGATCGTGCGTCTCCACGCTGCGAAGTACTCCTCATACAGGGCCGGCCTACCGGGCCGGAGGCGGTCAACCCGGCCAGGTTACCGTTGGATTCAGCCTTTCGGCGGGAAGTACTTGATGAGTGCCTCCTGAACGACCGACGTCGCCAGGGTCCCGTCGCGGGTGAAGAACCGCCCCGACCCGATACCGCGCGAGCCCGCCGCAACCGGCGACTCGGTCGCGTACAGCAGCCATTCGTCGAAACGGAACTCGCGGTGGAACCACATCGAGTGGTTGACCGTCGCCGCGAACAGCCGGTCGATCCCCCAGGACAGTCCGTGGGTGGTGATGATCGAGTCCAGCACCGTGGTGTCCGAGGCGTAACACATCGCCGCGACGTGCCAGATCGGGTCGTCGGGCAGGTTGCCGTCGGTTTTCATCCACACCCGGTTGCGCATCAGCTTCTCCCCCGCCTCCCGGACCTTCCAGGTCGGGTCGTTGGCGAAGCGGATGTCGATCGGGTGCAGCGCGTTCACGAAGGTCGCGATCGTGTCCTCATAGCCCTTGAAGTGCTCGCCCAATTCGGGCAGCTCCTCCGGGTAGGGCACCGTCGGGCTCTCGATGGCGTGCTCGAGACCGGCGGTGTTGTCCTGGTAGGCGACGAGCATCGTGAAGATGTCCTCGCCGTTCTGCCGCGCGGTGACCTGGCGGTTGGCGAACGACTTGCCGTCGCGAAACCGCGTGACGTGGTACTCCATCGGCTGGTTGACGTCACCGCCGCGGATGAAGTGCGCGTGCAACGCGTGGATCGGCGGGTTGCCACGGGTCAGCGACCGCGATGCCGCTACCACCCCCTGCGCCAGCAACTGCCCGCCGAAGGTGCGCGCGGTCTTCTGCTCCGGGTGTTGCCCGATGAACACGTCCTCCTCGCGTTGCGCCACGTCGAGGAGGTCGAGAAGGACTTGGAGGTCTTCGCTTTGTTCGAGGGTCACCAGGACATGCTAGGCACGAACGTCCCGTGGAATCCCATGGGGATGTGGTTGGCCAGCTCGGCGGTGGCCACCGGTCCGTCGGCGAGGCGGTCGGTGTCGAGGATCAACAGTCGCGAGCGCGCTTGCGCCGCCACGTGTTCCACCGACATCAACCACCCGCCGCGGTCGCGCTCGGGGTCGGCGGCGAAAATCGCCTCGCACACCGTGTTGCCGGCCTCGACGGTGAACACGTCCTGTCTGCCGGTGGTGTGGTCGACCGCGGTGATCGAGTCGGGATCGCCGCCGGGCGCCGACGCCGCGGCCGCATAGGTCACCGGGTGGGCCCGGGTCTCGTAGCGGTGGTCGAGTTGGGGAAATTCACACGGCGTGTCGGCGATCCGTTCGCGGCTCACGCGCCGCCGGCCGATCCGGATCCGCTCGATCCGGCCGCCGAATGCCGCGCCGGGGTCGTTTTCGCAATCGCGAACCGCCTCATTCCACTGCGACCAGGCCGTCGCCGCGTCGTGTGCCACCACTTCGACGACGACGTCATCGCCATCCTCGAACGCGTTGGTGGCGTGGAAGTGGAAGAGCGCATCGGTCTCGAGAATCCGGGTCGCGCCGCCGTCGCGCGGCACCAGCGCCACCCGGGTGCCCAGCTTCTCGTCGAAGGTCAGGCAGTGGTCCAGCGAGTCCAGGCCCAATGCGGCGGCCACCGGCCGCCCGACGACGATCGGATCGACGAGGAACACCAAGTAGTGCTCGGTCAAGGCGAAATCGTGGCAGAAGGCCGGGCGGGTCAACGGAACGGTGCCCAACCGCGTCATGGCCCCGGTGCGGTCGCGGCGGTAGGTCCGCAACATCGGTCGCGGGAAGATTTCGATCCCGAAATTGAACATCTCCCCCGACGCCGGATCGACCTTGGGATGCGCGGAGAAGGCGCCCATCAGCCGCAGCGTGCCGTCGAAGTCCTCACGGCCGATGGTCGCGAGACTCTCCGGGTCGAGCCGGTAGGGCCGGCCACCTTCCCAGAGTGAGAACAGCCCGCCCGCGTGCGCGACGACGTTGGTATTCGACACATTGGCCGGCAGGCGGAACGCATTGGCCAGAAAACCGCCCGGCCGCTGTGTCCCGATCCCCCGGCCGATCCACCGCGACGACGCCTTGGCGAAGTGGCGGGTCCGCACGTATCGGTTGCGGAAGCCGACTCCCTCGGGTCCGATCTCGAAGCGCGAGACCATTCCGTCCCCGTCGAAGATGTGGCCCAGGCGGTGCCCGCCGATCTGGAGGCGGCCCGGCCCGATGCGGTACAGCACCCCGCGCAGGGACGCCGGGACGGTGCCGGTGATCTCGTCGACGCGGTAGTCGAATTCGCGTTCTTGTGCATCCCAGGGTCCACTCCCGGGGCGGTGGGCGGGTTCGGCCGCCAGCTGATCAGTCATACGTGTCAGTGTTGCATCAATGAGACATATTGTCTGACTATTGTCTCATTGTGTTCCGAGCGGACTGGGTAGTATCCGCGTCGTGGACGAACAACGGGTCATCGACGGGGCCTTGGCGGTCATCGCCGACACCGGTCTGCGCAACCTCACGCTGGCCTCGGTCGCCACCCGGGCGGGGGTCAGCCGCGCCAGCGTCTACCGCACGTTCGACAACCGCGCCGCACTGATTGACGCCGTCGTCGCCCACGAATTGGCGACGATGGAGACGATTCTGAGCGCCCGGGTGCGGTATGCCGACGATGCGGCCGCGACCGTGCGCGCCATCGTCCGCGAGGTCCTGGCCTACTTCGACGAGAATCCGGCGCTACGGGCGATCCTGCGGCACGACGGCGCCGAACTGACGCCGTTCCTCGTCGAGGACGGCTCCGGCCACCCCACCCTGGTGGCCATTCTGAACGAGGTCGTGTGGCGTCATATCGGCCAGACACCGGTGGCCGAAGCACTGCGCCCGGACGCCCGGCGCGCGGTCGAGCACCTGGTCCGGGTGGTGTTCACCCACTTCTTGATCCCCACGTCGGCCTGCACCGACGACGACGTCGCGCGTTTGGTCGCCGACGCCGTCGTCGCGCCGGCGTAGTCAGCTCAACGCAGCGTCGCCGGGCGCACGACCATCACCGACGAGGCGCGGCGCCCCTTCTCCCGCACGAGCGCGATCGGATGGTCCTGCGGATCGATCACCACGTAGACGTCGGACATCCCGACCGGATCCAGCCAGCGGCCCTGGCTGATGCCCTCGGCCTCGTCGGCGGAGATGGCGCGGTGCGGAAAGGCGATGCGGGCCGCCTCGTCGATGTGCAGGCTCAGCCGCGCATCGGCCTCCAGCGCGTCGAGCCCGATCGCATGCTCCAGCGTGAACGGCCCGACCGCGGTGCGCCGCAGTGCGGTGAGGTGTCCGCCGACGCCGAGCGCGACCCCCAGGTCGCGGGCCAGCGCCCGGATGTAGGTCCCCGACGAGCAGTCCACCTCGACATCGAGGTCGATGACCCCGGTACCGCGCCGCGTGTCGAGCACGTCGAACCGGGACACGGTCACCGACCGTGCCTCGAGTTGGAACTCCTCGCCCTCGCGGGCCAGCGCATGCGCCCGCTTCCCGTCGACCTTGATCGCCGACACGGTCGCCGGCACCTGCTTGATGTCACCGGTGAGATCGCCGATCGCCGCGGCGATCTCCTCGTCGCGCACCCCGTCGGCGGCGACGGTCCGCACCACCGCGCCCTCGGCGTCGTCGGTGTCGGTGGCGACGCCGAGGCGGATGGTCGCGGTGTAGGACTTCGTGGTGAGCGACAGCAGGCCCAACAGTTTGGTGGCCCGCTCGATCCCGATGATGAGCACACCGGTCGCCATCGGGTCGAGCGTGCCGGCATGGCCGACGCGGCGGGTGTTGAACGCCTTGCGGCACCGGCTGACCACGTCGTGGCTGGTGATCCCGGCGGGTTTGTCGACGATGACGAGACCGGCGTGGTCGAGGTGGGCGTGTTCGGTCATCGGTCGCGTTCCGTTCCGGCCGTCACCGCAGTGCGATCGTGGTCGTGATGAAGCCGCGCGCGATCAGCCAGCGCCCGGGCAACTCGAGCAACGGCGGACCGCCGTCCGCGGCAGCGGGATCGATGAGGATCCGCGAGGTGAAGGTGCCGTGCGCACCGCCGCCGTCGAGATCACCGGCCTTGTCGAAGGTGATGTGCGCATCCTCGAATCCGAGCCAGCGCCGCGTCAACGGGAACCACGCCTTGTAGGTGGTCTCCTTGGCGCAGAACAGCAGCCGGTCCCAGTGCAGCCCCTCGGGACGGGTGGCCAGGACGTCGCGCTCGGCGTCGATGCTCGTCAGATCCAGGACGCCGTCGGGCAGGGCCTCATGCGGCTCGGCGTCGATTCCCAACGACCGGACCGACATCCCGAAGGCGACGATCGCCGCGCGGTATCCCGCGGTGTGGGTGATCGACCCGACGACCCCGTCCGGCCACACCGGCATGTCCTTCTCCCCGCGCATGATCGGCACCGGATCGATCCCCAACTCGCCCAGGGCGACCCGGGCGCACGCGCGGGCGGTGATGAACTCCTTGCGCCGCTTCTCCACGGCCCGACCGATGATCGACTCCTCGGCGGGCAGGGCGGTCAACCCCTCGGGGTCGCCGAAGCTCTCCGCCGACGCGATGCCGCCCGGCAGGAGCGGGGCGATCATCGTCGACGTGCTGATGCCGGGCACGGGTGTGGTCACCGGTTTCCTTTCTGCATGCGGGCGCGGCGCTCCTCGAGCCGTTGCCGCATGGCCTCGGCGCGCTCCCGGTAGTCCGGCGGCAGCTCGAACCGGGCGCCGTGCTCGTCGAGGTCGGGCGGCGTGGCGTCGGGGATGATCGCGCGCATCAGCGGTTCGGGCAGTCCGCGCCGCTTCCATTCGCGCGGGTACCCCACCGACACCTCTTCGAAGCGCACGCCATCGTAGTAGGTGGTCCGCGGGATGTGCAGGTGGCCGTAGACACAACAGGCCGCACGGTAGCGCAGATGCCAGTCCGCAGTCAGTTCGCTGCCGCACCACAGCGCGAACTCCGGGTACATCAGTACTTCGGTGGGTTCGCGGCGCAGCGGCCAGTGGTTGATCAGGATGGTCTTCTCCGACGGGTCGATGGCGTCGAGTCGGGCCGCGGTGGCCTCGATCCGCGCCCGGCCCCAGGCGTCGCGGGTGCCGAACGGCTCCGGCGACAACAGGAATTCGTCGGTGGCCACGACGTTGCGCTCGCGGGCCACGGCGAGTGCCTGCAGCGCGCTGGCCGTCCCCTCCGGGCGGAACGTGTAGTCGTAGAGGAGGAACATCGGCACGACGCGGA
This sequence comes from Gordonia crocea, assembly GCF_009932435.1. Lineage (NCBI taxonomy): Bacteria > Bacillati > Actinomycetota > Actinomycetes > Mycobacteriales > Gordoniaceae > Gordonia > Gordonia crocea. The sequence continues at coordinate 1,803,507 of NZ_BJOU01000001.1, read as the reverse complement.
CGGGCTCGCTGCCGTCGCCGGGGTCGAACAGCGGATACATGTCCTCGGGCGTCACGACACCGAGGTCGCGGGCCGCCTGCACGAGATAGTCGTAGCGGGCGACGCCGTGGATCTGCAGGGGGTCTTTGGCCGTGGTGTACAGCTCGTGGTTGCCCGGCACCCAGATCACCGTGGCGAACCGGGTGGCGAGTCGTCGCAGCACGTCGACGATGTCGTCGGTGCGCTCGGCGACATCCCCGGCGACGATCAACCAGTCGTCGTCCGCGGCGGGGTGCAGGCGGTCGACGATGTGCTCGTTGCCCCGGTGGGCCACGTGCAGATCACTGATCGCCCAGAGCGTTGCCATATCGACCATCGTGCCACGGCGCGCTGGCGCGCCACCGCAGCGCCGGGCCGTTCGCGGCTATCGGGGAGTGCACTCGAACAGGTTGAAGCGGTAGGCCTTCGAAATCGCCGACCGGCCGACCACCTTGATGGCCAACCGCGGCAGCAATGGCCACGTCCGCACCACCGCGCGCGGCGGCTCGGCGAAACTGTAGGACTCCAGCAGCATCAAGCCGTACCGCTCCAGAGCGGACGGATCGTCGCAGGCCCAGTGGAACTCGGCCTGGACCTCGCGGTGGGTCGTGGCCTGACCGTCCACCATCACCTGACCGGCGGTGTCGAAGGCGAGTCTGGCGCCGGGAAACGCCGACGCCATGGCCTGCAGCGCACCCGCGACCCGGTCCTCCTCGAAGTAGAGCAGCACACCTTCGCTGAGCAGCAGGACCGGCTTCGACCGGTCGATCTCGTCGTACCAGTCGGTGTCGAAGATCGAGCCGACGCGCATCCGATAGCGCTCCCCGTCCCGGGCGAACTTGCGCCGCAGCGCGATGGTGTCGTCGAGATCCAGGTCGAGCCAGGTGACCCGGCCGTTGTCGAGCCGCTCGAAGCGGGTGCTCAATCCGCATCCGAGGTCGGCAACCGTCCCGTCGGGGTGCTCGGCGAGGAAGTCGCGGACGAATCCGTCGAAGACGGCCGCCCGCCACACCGACCCCATGGTGTTGGGCAGCGTGAAGCTCGAGAAGTCGTAATCGACGCGGTCGACGATCTCGGCCGCCCGGGTGTCGCCGAGCACACTGGACCGGCGCCGCGCATCGGCTGCGCGCCCGTACAACGGGATCATCAGGGTCTCTTGGACACTGCCCAGGTCGATCTGCTCCGCCATGTCCCCCACCCTAACTTAGGGTTGGCTAAGTCCGAAAGCGAAAACCGAAGCGATAATCGCCGGGCCGGATGGTCCGATCGCTGACCCGAGCGGGCTGCGCGTCGACCATCTCGAGCACGCCGCCGACCACGCGCTGGGGGCGCCTCAGGACGAACTCCCTGGTCTCGCTGTTGCTACCGCGGTTCACGCGCGCGGAGAGCGTCACCACCCCGGGCCAGACGCACTGCACATCCTGCGGACACCGGCTGTCCTGCACCACGGTCAGGGGCGTCACCCGGGCCCCGCCGACCGTCACGGTTTGCCCGATCTTCGCGTAGCCGGCCCGGGGCACGGGGTTGGCGGCCGTGTTCGCGCAGCCGACAACCAGCAGCGGGACCGCTGCCAGGATCACCACCAGGCGAAGCATCGGCCCATCATCGCACGGATCGGCCGACGCGTCGGACAGTCAGTTCTTGTACTCGGCGTAGAACGGCGCGGTGGGCAACATCGACTTGCGGGCGGTCAACACCCCGTCCGGGACAGTGACGAACCGGCCCTGGCACCGTCCGGCCAACGAGGCCGCCGTTGCATCCCACACCGCGGGTGTCAGCGGCTCGATGGTGTGGTCGAATCCGGCGGGCACGTCGTTGATCGGGATCGGGGTGACCCGGCACTGACCACCGTCCAGGTGGCCGTCGGCGTACTCGTTGACGCTGCGGATCCCGAAGTACTTCGTCGGGCCGGGGGTGTCGTCGCCGGCGTTGAGTTGTTTGAGGAACGGCGTCTTGGGGCAGTTCTCCCGGGCGATGTCGGCCCGGCAGGAGGCGGGCGAGCCATACTGAGCCGTGCCGATGGCCACATAGGTGGCCACCTTCGAGGCACCGCCCATCTCCTTCAGGTACCAGCGCGAGCTGATACCGCTGACGCTGTGGGCCACCAGGGCGACCCGGTCGTGCGGATGGGCGCGCCGGAGGCGCTCAACCGCGCCGGCGACCGTGCGCGCATCCTTGCGCATGTCCTTTCCGGGCAGGTCGAGGACCGTCGTCGGGTAACCGCGGTTGGTCAGTTCGTCGGCCATCGCACCGTAGGCCGGCGCCAGCGACTGGTTGCCCACCTGCTGGCCCGGCATCAGGATGACGCGGGTCTTGACCGGGGCGGCCTCGGCCGGAACCGCGGCCACCGTGATGGCCCCGACGGTCGCGATACCGCAGACCAGGGCGGAAAGCTGTTTCATCATGGCGGTAAGGATAGCCTGGGCTAATGCGCGGCGCCGATTTGGCCCGTCCATCCGCCCTGGCGGTAGCGCCAGTACACCGCGGCGAGACGGGCGAGCATGAAGACCAGCAGGCCCGTCCAGATCCCCGCGAGCCCCCAGCCGAAGACGTGCGACGCCCAGATCAGCGGTAGGAAGGCGACCAGCGCCGCCCCGAGGGTCGCGGTGCGCAGGAACGCCGCGTCACCGGCACCCAGGAGGACTCCGTCGAGGGCGAAGACGACGCCGGCGATCGGTAGCATGGCGATCAGGAACCACCAGGGCGTCGCGATCGCGTCGAGAACCTGGGCGTCGGTGTTGAACAGCCGCGGCAGCACCCCCGCCCCCAGTCCCAACACCACCGCGACCACCAGGGCCAGCCCCACCGATGCCACCGTCACACGGCGGGCCACCTCCCGGGCCCGCGCCGGGGCCGCGGCCCCCAGCGCCGCCCCGACCAGCGCTTGTGCCGCAATCGCCAGGGAATCGAGCAGCAGGCTGAGGAACTCCCAGACCTGCAACACCACCTGGTGCGCGGCCACCGCCGCCACCGAGTACCGCGCCGCCACCGCGGCCGCGGACAAGAAGCACACTTGGAACGACGCGCTGCGCGCGATCAGGTCGCGGGCCATCACCAGCTGCGCGCTGATCACCGCCCGGTCCGGTCGCCACCCGACGCCGGTGGCACGGCATTCGCGCCACAGTGCCCCGAGGAAGCACAACCCGGTCACCGATTGGCCGGCGAGATTGGCCCACGCGCTGCCGGGCAACCCCCACCGCGGGAACGGGCCGACGCCGTGGACCAGTACCACGCAGAGCACCGCAGCCAGACCGAGGCCGACGACCACATTGACCACCGGGGCCCGGGTCTGCTGGACGCCGCGCATCCAACCGTTGCCGGCCATCGACGCCAAGATCAGCGGGACCCCGAAGACGGCGATGCGCAGCCACCCGGCACCCTCGGCGGCCACCGCCGCATCCGGCACCAGGGCCCGCATGATCGCGGGGGCCGCCGCGTACCCGGCCGCCACGATCGCCAACCCGACGACGACGGCGATCCACGTCGCCTGCACCCCCTCGATCACCGCACCGTCGCGGTCGCCCTCGCCGAATCGGCGCGCCGACCGCGCAGTCGTGCCATAGGCGAGAAAGGTCAACTGGGTGCTGAGGATCGCCAACATCAGTGTGCCGACCCCCAGCGCCGCGAGCTCCCGGGCACCGAGGCGCCCGACGACGGCCAGATCCAGCAGCAGGTACAGCGGGGGCGCGATCAACACGACCAGCGCCGAGGCGGCGAGTGCGCCGATCCGCCGCGGGCCCGACTCGGAATCGGCCGGCGCCGAGGTCACTGCGCAGCGGCCAGCAGCGCCGCGACCACCTCGTCGGCGGTGCCCGACGCGCTGTACCCGGCGGCGCGCACATGGCCGCCGCCGCCGAAGCCGCCGGCGATCGTGGTCACGTCGACGTCGGTCCTCGACCGCAGTGACACGTTCCAGCGGCCCGGTTCGGACTCTTTGAAGACTGCCGCGACTTCCGCGTCGCCCGCCGTGCGGACGAGGTCGATCAGGCTTTCCGACTCGTCCCAGGCCATCGACGACAGCAGTCGGTGGGGCACCGTCGCGTAGACCAATCCGGCTCCGCCACAAGCAGATTCAACCAACTGTGCATCGCCGAGCACCTCACCGGCGACCTGCAACCAGGCGAACGGATGGGTGTCGAGGAGCTGGCGGCTCCAGCGCGCCCCGTCGACGCCGACCTCCAGCAGCCGGGCGGCGATACGGAACGACGCGGGCCGGGCCCATCTGAAGGAACCCGTGTCGGTGACCAAACCGGCGTAGATGCAGGTGGCAATCGGCTCGGTCAGTTCGACGCCCAGCTCGTCGACGATCTGCAGCACCAGCGAGGCGGTGCAATCCGACGTCGGGTCGATGAGGTCGACGCTGCCGAATCCGCCGTTGGAGACGTGGTGGTCGACCACGATCCGGGTGGGAGCCGCCTCGAACACGGCGCCGAGCTCCTCGAGGCGGCCCTGGGTGGCGGCGTCCACGGCGACGGCGACCGGATGACCGGTCACCGATGCCGCATCCACCAACAACTCACCGCCGGGCATCCCCGCCATCGTCGCCGGCAACGGCAACACCCCGGGGTAGGCGACCTCGACCGTCTTGCCGAGGGCGACCAGCGCCTGGCCGAGGGCAAGGCCGCTGCCCAGGGTGTCCGGGTCCGGCCGCACGTGGCACAGGATCGTCACCGCTGCGGCATCGCGCAGCAGTGCGGCGACCCCGGCCGCGGTCGCCGACGTCACCGGTCGGACTCGTCCCGATACGGATCGGCCTCCCCCGCGGGCTGCGCCTCCGCCGCCTGACGGGCCACCAGTTCGTCGTTGGCCCGCGCCCGCGCCACCAGCTCCTCCATGTGGCGGGCCGTGTCGGGCACCGTGTCCACCTGGAAGGCCAGCGTCGGGGTGAACCGAACGCCGGTGCCGGCCCCGACGAGGGAGCGCAGGTGGCCGGTGGCCTTGGCCAACGCGGCCGCCGCACCCTCGAAGTCGGGCTCGGCGTCGATCGTCTCGCCCATCACCGTGTAAAACAGCGTGGCGTCGTGCAGATCGCCCGACACCCGGGCATCGGTGATCGTCACGTGGGCCAGCCGGGGATCCTTGATCTCACCGGAACCGATCGCCGACGCGACGATCGACGAGATGCGCTTGGCCAGCCGGGCCGCGCGCGCCTGATCTGCCATGACAGAACCGCCTTTCGGCAGGGACCGCACGCGACCGGGTCTCCCCTAGTCGCGCGCCTTCTCCTGCAGCTCGTAGCTCTCGATGACATCGTCGACCTTGATGTCGGAGTAGGTCAGCGTCAAACCGCATTCGAAGCCCTCGCGGACCTCGGTGACGTCGTCCTTCTCCCGCCGCAGCGACGAGATGGTCAGGTTCTCCGCGACCACCACGTTGTCGCGCAGCAGACGGGCCTTCGCGTTGCGCTTGATCAGACCGCTGCTGACCATGCAACCGGCGATGTTGCCGACCTTCGACGACTTGAAGATGGCGCGGATCTCGGCGCGGCCGAGTTCCACCTCTTCGTAAACCGGCTTGAGCATGCCCTTGAGCGCGCTCTCGATCTCATCGATCGCCTGGTAGATGATCGAGTAGTACCGGATGTCGACGCCCTCGCGGTTGGCCAGCTCGGTGGCCTTGCCCTCCGCGCGCACGTTGAACCCGATGATGATCGCGTCCGAGGCGGCCGCCAGGTTGACGTTGGTCTCGGTGACGCCACCGACACCGCGGTCGATGACCCGCAGCGAGACCTCGTCGTCGATCTCGATCCCCAGCAGCGCCTCCTCGAGCGCCTCCACGGTGCCCGAGTTGTCGCCCTTGAGGATGAGGTTGAGCTGGCTGGTCTCCTTCAGCGCGGAATCCAGGTCCTCCAGGCTGATCCGCTTGCGGCTGCGCGCGGCCAGTGCGTTGCGCTTGCGCGCCGCGCGCCGGTCGGCGATCTGCCGGGCGGTCCGGTCTTCCTCGACGACCAGCACGTTGTCACCCGCACCGGGCACCGACGTGAAGCCGATGACCTGGACCGGGCGAGACGGCAACGCCTCGTCGACGTCGACGCCGTGCTCGTCGACCATGCGGCGCACACGGCCGTAGGCGTCGCCGGCGACGATCGAGTCGCCGACGCGCAGGGTGCCGCGCTGGATGAGCACCGTCGCGACCGGGCCGCGACCGCGGTCCAGGTGCGCTTCGATGGCCACACCCTGGGCGTCCATGCCCGGGTTCGCCCGCAGGTCGAGGGCCGCGTCGGCGGTGAGGAGCACCGCCTCGAGCAGCTGGTCGATGTTGGTGCCCTGCTTGGCCGAGATGTCGACGAACATCGTGTCGCCGCCGTACTCCTCGGGCACCAGGCCGTACTCGGTGAGCTGACCGCGGATCTTGGCCGGATCGGCGCCTTCCTTGTCGATCTTGTTGACCGCGACCACGACCGGCACGTCGGCAGCCTGGGCGTGGTTCACCGCCTCGACCGTTTGCGGCATAACACCGTCGTCGGCCGCGACCACGATGATCGCGATATCGGTGGCCTTCGCACCGCGGGCACGCATGGCGGTGAACGCCTCGTGACCCGGGGTGTCGATGAAGGTGACCAGCCGGTCCTCGCCGTTGAGCGAGGTGTTCACCTGGTACGCACCGATGTGCTGGGTGATGCCGCCGGCCTCGTCGGCACCGACGTTGGCCTGTCGGATGGTGTCGAGCAGGCGGGTCTTGCCGTGGTCGACGTGACCCATGACGGTCACCACCGGCGGCCGCTGCTCGAGATCCTCTTCGCCGCCCTCGTCCTCACCGTAAGACAGGTCGAAGCTCTCCAGGAGCTCGCGGTCCTCGTCCTCGGGGCTGACGACCTGGACGACGTAGTTCATCTCCGAGCCGAGCAGCTCGAGCGTCTCGTCGTTCACCGACTCGGTGGCGGTCACCATCTCGCCGAGGTTGAACAGCGCCTGGACCAGGGCTGCCGGATTGGCATCGATCTTGTCGGCGAAGTCCGACAGCGAGGCTCCGCGGGCGAGCCGAATGGTCTGCCCGTCACCGCGCGGCAGCCGGACGCCGCCGACCGTCGGGGCCTGCATCGAGTCGTACTCTTGGCGCTTCTGCCGCTTGGACTTGCGCCCCTTGCGCGGCGCACCGCCCGGACGACCGAAGGCACCCGCGGTTCCACCGCGGCCTCGGGCGCCGCCACCGCCGCCACCGGGACGACCGCGGAAGCCGCCACCGGGCGCACCACCGGCCGGCGCACCGCCGCCGGGTCCGCCGCGGTATCCGCCGCCACCGCCACCGGGACGATTGCCGCCGGGTCCGCCGCGGCCGGGACGACCGGTCTCGGGACGCGCGGAACGACTGGGCATGGCACCCGGGCTCGGGCGAGGCGGCATGCCGGACGGACTCGGCCGCGAGCCGCCGCCCGGTCGGGGACCGCCGGGCCGCGGGCCGGCCGCACCGGCACCCGGGCGGGGGCCCATCGGGCGCGGCGCGGGGGCCGGGGCCGACGAGTACGGGTTGTTGCCGACGCGGGGCGCGCGCGGACCGGGCTTCGGTCCGGGACGCGCTCCGGCACCCGGAGCGGGAGCCGGTGCCGCGGGCGCCGCCGAAGCGGCGGGGGCGGCCGGCTCGGCCAGGGCCGGGGCCTCGGGCTGCGCGGGCTTCGGCTTCGGGGCCGACGGGGCGGGGGCCGGAGTCGGCGCCGCCTCGGGGGCCGGGGCCTTGGACGCCGCTGCGGCCGCCGCCGCAGCGGCGGGGCTGGCAGCGGCCTTCTTCGGCGCAGCCTTCTTCGGGGCCTCGGCGGGAGCCGAGCCCTCGGACTTGGGGAATGATTCGCGAAGTCGCCGGGCCACCGGGGCCTCAACGGTCGACGACGCTGATTTGACGAACTCGCCTTGCTCTTTCAGACGCTCGAGCACAACCTTGCTCGTCACGCCCAGTTCTTTGGCCAGTTCATGCACGCGGGCCTTGCCTGCCACTGCTCTCCTCACTTGAGGTCGAGCGGGCACCCGCTACGACCTAGTTAACTCCGATACGTGCTCATCGTGGGAACTTCACGGTGTGCTCATGTCTGGTGCTACCTGTTCTTCCGGTTGACCGGTACCGGTCGCTGAATCCAGCGACCCGACCAGGTCGGTTAGGTCGACAGTCAATCCGTCGACCCGAAGCGCCGGTGCCAACGCCTTGCGCCGCACCGCCGCCGAAGCACATTCGGCGGTGGGGTGCAGCCAGGCGCCGCGGCCGGGCTGGTTCTTGCGGTGGTCGATGACGACCACCGGCCCGTCGGGACCGCATCGGGCGATCACTCGGACCAGTTCTGCCCGATCTGCTCGACCGCGGCAACCGACGCACATCCGTATCGGATGGTGACGCATGGTGTTCTCCGTGGACCGGGCGAGATCTCGCACAACCTTTGCCAGTCTAGCCCGCTGCAATCGTCATGTCATACCGCCGCGCCCAAGGCCTCCGACGAGGGCTCCGGATCGGCGTCGGATCGGATGTCGATCCGCCACCCGGTGAGCCGTGCGGCCAACCGCGCGTTCTGTCCCTCTTTGCCGATCGCCAACGACAGTTGGTAGTCCGGCACGATCACCCGGGCCGCCTTGTTCGCCTCGTCGACGACGGTCACCGAGATGACCTTGGCCGGCGACAGGGCGTTGGCGACGAAGACCGCCGGATCGGTGGAGTAGTCGATGATGTCGATCTTCTCCCCCGCCAGCTCACTCATCACGTTCCGCACGCGCTGGCCCATCGGCCCGATGCACGCCCCCTTGGCGTTGAGGTCGGGGACGCCGGTGTGCACGGCGATCTTGCTGCGGTGACCGGCCTCGCGGGCGACCGCGACGATCTCCACCGCCTTGTTGGCGACCTCCGGCACTTCGAGTTCGAAGAGCTTGCGGACCAGGTTCGGGTGGGTGCGCGACAGCGTGATCTGCGGTCCCCGGGCGCCGCGGGTGACGCCGACGACGTAGCACTTGATGCGGTCGCCGTGTTCGTAGACCTCACCGGGGACCTGTTCGGCGGCCGGGATGACACCCTCGGTGCCGTTGGCCTCGTTGCCGATCGCGACCACGACGAGGTCGCGCGCATTGGCCCGCACGTCGCGCTGCACGACGCCGCCGACGATCTCGCCTTCGTGGGCGACGAGCTCGCCGAAGTTCTTCTCGTTCTCCGCGTCGCGCAAGCGCTGCAGGATGACCTGCCGCGCGGTCGTCGCGGCGATCCGGCCGAAGCCCTCGGGGGTGTCGTCCCACTCATGGACGACCACCCCGGCCTCGTCGAGTTCCTGGGCCATCACCCGGACCTCGCCGGTCTTGCGGTTGACGTCGATCCGGGCGTGCGGGACGAACCCGTCGGTATGCCGGTAGGCGGTGAGCAGCGCCGTCTCGATGGCGGTGATGACGGTGTCGATCGAGATGCCCTTGTCGGCCTCGATCATCCGCAGGGCTGAGATATCGATGTTCATCGGTGGTGACTCCTATTCACTTTTCTGTTCAGTTGTCGTGTTCAGTTGTCGGTCGTGTTCGGTTGTCGAGTCCGGTCACCCCTCGCCGCGGCACAGCTTCAACTCGGCCGGGCTCGGCTCGCCGAACTCGACGGTGACCACCGCCGAGACCACGTCTGACAGCGCCACCTCGCGCACGGCGAGTCGGCCCTTGTGGTTGACGACGATGGACACCGTGTCGCCGACGAGAGTACCGATTCGCCCGGTCAACTTCTCCTCGTTTGCGTCCGTGTCCCCCGAGGCGTCGCCACCCTGGGCGGCCAGGGTCAGCTCGGCCTTGCGGCCGAGGTTGCGCCGCCAGTGGCGCTCGAGGGTGAGCGGGCTGTCCACCCCGCGCGACATCACGTCGAGGGTGTAGTCCTGCGCCCACGGCTGGGTGTCGAAGGACGCGGTCAGCGCCCGGGTGAGATCGGTGAGCGCATCCAGGCCCACCCCGTCCTCGCCGTCGACGACGACGGTGATGGCACTGCCCCCGCCGGCGATGTCGGCCACCGCCACGTCATCGACGTCGAAACCCGCGCCGACGACGACGGGTTCGACCAGCGCGGCAACACTCTTGTGGTCCGGCACGCCCACTCCTCACGATTCGCCCAGTTCACGCGCACCGAGGGCCCCGGTGCGCACCACAGGAGTGTAGGCGATGGCATTATGGCCGACGTGCCTTCCCTGAACCGCCGCACACTGCTCCGCGGCGCCGCCGTCTCCGCCGTCGCCCTGCCACTGGGCACGGCCGCGTTGACCTCGTGCAGCAGCGAGCCGTCCCCGGAGGAGGTGACCGCGGGCAAGCTCGTCGAACTGGCCAATGCGGCCATCGCCTCCGCCGCGGCGGCCCGCGGCCTCAAGGCGGTCGAACCGGGTCGGGCGGCCGCCCTCGACGAGATCGCCGGCATCCGCGACACCCATGCCGCCCGGCTGCGCGACGAGATCAACCGGCTGCACTCCTCGTCGGCCGCCCTCATCACCACCCCGAGTGCCGCGCCGGCCTCGAGCCCCGACTCGCCGGCGCCGGCGAAGACGGGCCTCGAGGCTTTCCGCGGCACCCTGACCGCCGACGCCGACGCCGCGCGCCGGGTCGCGGTGGCCGCGAGCGGCTTCCAGGCCGGCCTGACCGCCTCGGTGTCCGCGTCCATCACCAGCCTCAAGGATCTGCTGTCATGACCGTCGCCGATGCGCTCACCGCCGTCATCCGGGCCGAGGATGCCGCGATCTTCACCTACGGGGTGATGACGGCCTTCACCCGCAACGACGTCCGCAGCCGACTCGCCGTCGACATCGCCGCGCACCGCGTGCGCCGCCGGGCCGCCGCCGACGCCCTGGTGAAGTTGGGCGGCCACGTGCCCGCCGCGGCCGCGGGGTATCAGCTGCCCGTGCCGGTGACCGATGTGCGGTCGGCCGGTCGGGCCGCGGTCGCCGCCGAGAACGACACCGCGGTGGCCTACCGGGCGCTGGTGGAACAGGCCGACACCGACGCGCTGCGCCGCCTCGGAGTGGACGGGTTGACCGAATCCTCGGTGCGCGCCGTGTACTGGCGGGGGGTCGCCGGGATCACGCCGACCGCGGTGGCACTGCCCGGCGACCCGCGCCCGAGCTAGCCTTCGCCCCGCGCGAGCGCGAGAACCGCGTCTACCGCCTCGCCGACGGCGACCTCGTCGGTCGCCCCGCTCAACCGGTCGCGCACTTCGATGGTGCCGTCGGCGAATCCGCGGCCCACGACGACGACGGTCGGCACGCCGAGCAGCTCGGCATCCTTGAACTTGACCCCCGGCGAGGCCTTCCGGTCGTCGAACAGCACCTCCACGCCGGCGGCGTCGAGCTGCTCGACCAGCGCCTGCGCCCCGGCGACCGCCCCCTCGTCCTTGTTCGCGATGACCACGTGCACGTCGAACGGCGCGACCTCGCGCGGCCAGCGCAGTCCCTTCTCGTCGTGCATCTGTTCGGCGATCACCGCAACCAGCCGCGACACGCCGATTCCGTAGGAGCCCATCGTGAGGCGCACCGGCTTGCCGTTCTCGCCGAGGACGTCGACCTCGAAGGCGTCGGTGTACTTGCGGCCCAGTTGGAAGATGTGGCCGATCTCGATGCCCTTCGCGGAGACCAGCGTGCCGGTACCGTCCGGCGCCAGGTCGCCGTCGCGGACCTCTGCGGCCTCGATGGTGCCGTCGGGGGTGAAGTCACGGCCGGCGACCAGGTCGACGACGTGCTTGCCGGCCTCGTCGGCACCGGTGATCCACGCGGTACCGGTGACCACGCGGGGATCCACCAGGTAGGTGCCGCCGGCGGCCTTCACCCCGGCGGGGCCGATGTAGCCGCGGACCAGCGCCGGGTTGGCGGCGAAGTCGTCGTCGCCGAGCAGTTCGACCTCGGCCGGCTCGACGGCGGCCTCCAACCGCTTGAAGTCGACCTCGCGGTCACCGGGCACGCCGATCCCGGTGATGACCCAGTCCTCCCCCGGCCGGCGGATCTTGACCAACACGTTCTTGAGCGTGTCGGCGGCGGTCACGGTCCGGTCCAGCGCCCCGTTGGCCCAGTCGACCAGCGTCGCGATGGTCGGCGTCTCCCCGGTGTCGTAGGCGATGGCCGCGGGCAGCCCGTCGGTGTCGCGGGGCTGGCCGGGCGGGGTCACCACGGCTTCGACGTTGGCGGCATAGCTGCCGTCGGAGCTGCGCACGAAGGTGTCCTCGCCGACCTCGCTGATCGCCAGGAACTCCTCCGACGCGCTGCCGCCCATCGCGCCGGAGGTGGCGGCGACGATGACGTACTCGACGCCCAACCGCGCCATGATCGCCTGGTAGGCGTCGCGGTGGGCCCGGTAGGACTTCGCCAAGCCCTCGTCGGTGAGGTCGAAGGAGTACGAGTCCTTCATCACGAACTCGCGCCCGCGCAGGATGCCGGCGCGGGGCCGCTCCTCGTCGCGGTACTTCGTCTGGATTTGGTACAGCGTCACCGGCAGGTCCTTGTAGGAGGAGTACTCCCCCTTGACCAGTTGGGTGAACAGTTCCTCGTGGGTGGGCCCGAGCAGCATGTCCGCACCCTTGCGGTCCTGCAGGCGGAACAGCGCCGAACCGTATTCGGTCCAGCGGCCGGTGGCCTCGTAGGGCTCGCGCGGCAGCAGCGCCGGCAGCAGGATCTCCTGCGCGCCGATCGCATTCATCTCCTCGCGGACCACGTTCTCCACCGCGCGCAGCACCCGCAGGCCCAACGGCAGCCAGGAATAGACCCCCGGCGCGGCCCGGCGGACATACCCGGCCCGGACGAGCAGTTTGTGCGACGGGACCTCGGCGTCGGCCGGGTCGTCGCGGAGGGTGCGCAGGAACAGCGAAGACATGCGGGTGATCACGAGGCACCAGCTTAGTGAGACCCCGGGGCGGGCGGGAGTGCCGGGTCGCCCCGCCACGCTAGGGTGCTGGGGTGCTCGTGATCCTGCCCCCTTCGGAAACCAAAGCGGACGGCGGCGACGGCGCCCCGCTGAACCTGGCGTCGCTGTCGTTCCCGTCGGCGACGCCGACGCGCCAGCACCTCGTCGACGCGGTGGTCGCCCTGTCGGCCGACTTGGACGCCAGCCGCACCGCACTGGGTTTGGGCAAGACGGCCATTGCCGAGGTCGACCGCAACGCCGAACTCTGGCAGGCGCCGACTCGGCCGGCGGTCGAGCGGTACGCCGGCGTCCTCTACGACGCCCTGGACTATGCCGGGATGACCAAGCCCACGCAGTCGAAGGCGCGCGAGCGCCTGTTGATCGGTTCGGCACTGTTCGGCGTGCTGGGCGCCGGCGACCCGATCCCCGCGTACCGCCTCTCGGCGGGATCGAAGCTGCCCGGGGAGCCGACCCTGTCGGCCACGTGGAAACCGGTGTTGCGCGAGGTGTTCGCCGGCGTCGACGACTTCATCGTCGACCTGCGCTCCGGCGCGTACCAGAATCTGGGCAAAGTCGACGGCGCGGTGACCGTCACCGTGATGACCGAGAAACCCGACGGATCGCGCTCGGTGGTCAGCCACTTCAACAAGCACTACAAGGGTCTCGTCGCCCGCGACCTGGTGCGGACCCGGCGGACCGTGTCCGACGTCAACGGTGTCGCGGCGGTGCTTGCCGACGCCGGTCAGCGGGTGGAATTGGCCGGCCCGACGACCATCGTCGTATTCACCGACTGACCGTCGGACCGTCACCGGTGCCGGTCGCCGGCGCCCGGGACGTTAGACTCTTGCCGGGCAATCCGCCGCCCCATCGACGCCCACCATCGACGACTGACGAGGATCGGAGAGCAACACCGAATGCTCCACGCCCTCGCCTACGCGTTTGTCGACGCGGTGAACGTCCTCCTCATCGGTGTGCTCGTGGCGCTGGCGATGATGTCGGCCAAGGGGCGCTACGGCCCGGTGGCCGCACTGCTCGTATTCGGCGACTGGCTCGGTGTGCTCGGGACGGCGCTGGTCGTGCTGCTGGCTTTCGACGGTCTCGGCGAATTCGTCAAGCACATCGTCGATTCCCCGCTCTTCGGCGTCCTGTTGATCCTCGCCGGTGTCGCCACCATGGTCCTCACCATCCGCGGCGGCGACTCGTCGGCACTGATCAACCGGATCTTGGAACCGTTGCGCTCCCCGTCACCGCTGACCGTGCTCGTCGGCATCGTCCTCGGCGTGATTCAGTCGGTGACGTCGGTCCCGTTCTTCGCGGGCCTGGCCGTGCTCTCGGCCAGCGAGGTGCCCCCGCTCCAGCGCTACCTGGGACTGTTCCTCTATGCGACCGTCGCGTTGAGTCTGCCGATTCTCGCCGCCCTGCTGTTGGCGCTGGTGCGCCGCGCGCCGGACTCCTTCATCAGCCGCGGCTTCGACGTTGCGCGGGCCAACAAGGAGGCCGTCGTCCTGGGGGCCGGCTATCTGGTGTCGGTCCTACTGATCGGCATCGGCGTTCTTCGCCTGATGTAGGGCGGCCGCCTCCCCCTCGGTGAATCCGGCGACCGCACCGATCACCACGATGGCCGGCGGTGCCAGCTTCTCGTCGGCGGCGACCTGCGCGGCGTGTTCCAGATCGGCGCGCAGCAGGCGCTGGGTGGGCAGCGAGGCGTTCTCGATCATCGCCACCGGGGTCTGCGGGTCCCGACCACCGGCCAGGAGCGCATCGGCGAACGCGTCGAGGCGTTCCACGCCCATCATCAGCACGATCGTGCCGCGCAGCCGGGCCAGCGCCGACCAGTCGGTCAGCGAATCCGGGTGGTCGGGGCGGACGTGCCCCGACACCACGACCACCTCATGGGTGACGCCGCGATGGGTCACCGGGATCCCGGCCAGCGCCGGCGCGCTGATCGCGCTGGTCACCCCGGGGACGACGGTGACCGCCACACCCGCGGCGACGCAGGCCTGCAACTCCTCGAAGCCGCGGCCGTAGACGTACGGGTCCCCGCCCTTGAGGCGGACGACGAACTTTCCGGCCGTGGCCCGGTCGACGAGGATGTCGTTGATGATCTCCTGGCGCATCGCGCGGCCGTAGGGCACCTTGGCGGCGTCGATGATCTCCACGTCGGGCCCGAGGGCGGCAAGCAGTTCGGCCGGCGCGAGCCGATCGGCGACGACCACGTCGGCGCGGGACAACAGCGCCCGGCCGCGGACGGTGATGAGGTCGGCGTCGCCGGGTCCGCCGCCGACCAGCGCCACGCCCGGCGCATGTGGTTCGGCGGGCAGCGGTTCGACGGCCGCGGCGGTGTCCAGGGCGGCCATGAGCTGGTCGCGCACCCGCGCCGAGCGCCGGTGGTCGCCCGAGGCGAGCACCCCGACGGTCAGGCCGCCGGCGCGACCGCTGGCCGGGGTCACCGCGGTCCCCTGCCGGGCCTCGTCGGCGCGCACGCAGAAAACCCGCCGGCGCGTCGCCTCGTCGACGACCGCCTCGTTGACCGCGGGATCGTCGGTGCACGCCATCGCGTACCAGGCCCCCTCGAGGTCTCCCTCGGCGTAGGGGCGGCGGATCACCTCGATACGGGGATTGGACTCCACCGCCGGGGTCGGGTCGGTCGCGACCACGACGACCCGGGCGCCGGCCGCCAACAGGTTGGGCAGGCGGCGCTGGGCGACCGAGCCGCCGCCGACCACGACGACCCGTCGCCCGGCCAGGTTCAAGCCGGCCAGATAGTGCCGCGGGTCGGGTCGGTCGTCAGCTGCCATAGCCGACAACTTTACCGGCGCGCCGACAATGACCGTACGACGGGCGGCGGGTCAGATCGGCAATTCGCCGGTGGCGCGGATCCGGGCCCAGATATCGCTCACCGGGACGCCGTGCACATGGGCGTGGTGGCGGATGAACTCGGCCAGCAGCACCGAACTCGCATAGCCGACGTCGGCGTCGTGGGTCCGGTTGCGGACGTCGTTCCACCAGGTCGGGTTGTCGCAGGCGGCGGCCTCGGCCATGGTGATCGCGGTGTCGAAGCCGGGGATCGGCACGGCCGCGCCGGGCGGGGTGTCGATGACGGTCATCGGGCCGCCTTCTCCCGGTCGGCCTTGGCCTGCATCCGCTGCAGGGCGCGGTCGCGCGCGGCCTCGAACTTGTCGACCTTCTCGTCGAGGTCGTTCAGGAAGGCCGCCAACTGCTCGCGGTAATACTGGCCGACCGGGCCGAAGTCGTCGCGCTCGAAGATCCGCCATTTCCGCAGGACCGGTTTGAGGACCTCGGAGCGGTGCTGCGGGAGGTCGTAGATCCCGTCCTTGGCGATGAGCACCGCGTTGCGGCGGAAGTTCGGCATGGTGGCGCCGGGCATCGCGAAGTTCGACACGATCGAGTAGATCGCCGTCATCGCCAGGTCCGGCACCACGTCGAGCGCCGCGGAGACGATGTTGCGGTAGAACATCATGTGCAGGTTCTCGTCGGCGGCGACGCGCTGCAGCATGCGGTCGGCGATCGGGTCGCCGCAGGCCTTGCCGGTGTTGCGGTGGCTGACCCGGGTGGCCAGTTCCTGGAAGCTGACGTAGGTGACCGACAGCAGCATCTCGAAGGCGGTGTTCCCCTCGAAGGCGGGGTCGAGGTGGTGCACGGCGCGGGCGTGGTCGAGCGGGTCGTAGCCGTGGGTCATGTGGATCATGCGGGTGTTTTCCAGCTCGACCGGGTCGACGCCGCGGGTGACGACGAGGTAGTCGCGCATGACGATCGAGTGGCGCGCCTCCTCTGCGGTCCACCGCCCCACCCAGAAGCCCCAGGCGTCGTCGAGGGAGAAGTTCTTCGCGATCACCCGGTGGTAGGACGGGAGGTTGTCCTCGGTCAGCAAGTTGGTGATCATCGCGGCCTTCGCCGTCTCGGAGAGCTCGGACTGCGTCGGGTCCCAATCCACGCCGCCGAGGAAGGCGAAGTTGCGCCCCTCGTCCCACGGCACGTAGTCGTGCGGGTTCCAGTCGACGGCGACCTTCATGTGCCGGTTGACTTCCGCGGACGCGGCCGGCTCCAGTTCGGTCAAAAGGTCCGAGCCGCTCATCTTCTCGGTCAGGGCGTTGACGTCTATTGCGGTCATACCCACGACCCTGCCTGCAGACGTGTCGGATCTCATGAGGCTAAAGTCCTCACACGCATGCGACATGCGTCCCGAATCGGACGGGACCCAGGTACCGTTTGGGCATGCCCCAATCCTCGGTCCGCGTCTTCATCGTCGACGATCACGAGCTGGTCCGACGCGGTTTGCGCGACCTTCTCGGCACCGCCGGCGACATCACGGTGATCGGTGAGGCGGCCAATGTGGCCGAGGCGCTCGTCGGTATCACCAACGACCCGCCGGATGTGGCCGTCCTCGACGTCCGACTGCCCGACGGGTCCGGCGTCGAACTGTGCCGCGAGGTGCGGTCCCGGTGCCCGGATACGCACTGTCTGATGCTGACCAGCTACGCCGACGACGACGCGCTGCTGGCCGCCGTCATGGCCGGCGCGTCGGGCTTTGTGCTCAAGCAGATCCTCGGCCAGAACCTGGTTTCGGCGGTGCGCACCGTCGCCGCCGGCGGCAACCTGCTCGACCAGCGCAGCACCGCCGCCCTGATGGAACGCCTGCGGGGCCGCAGCACCGGCCCCGGTGATCCGTTCGCCAAGCTCACCGACCGCGAGCGCGAAATCGTCGACCTGATCGGCGAGGGGCTCACCAACCGCCTGATCGCCAAGCGCATGCACCTGGCGGAGAAGACGATCAAGAACAACGTGACCCGGATCCTGGCCAAGCTCGACCTGTCCAGCCGCACGCAGGTCGCGGTCCTGGCGACGAAGGCCTCCCAGCGCGACTCATGAGTGCCCCCGGCTGAGCGATTCCGCCCGACCACCCACTATGCCGAGGTCTGCTGTCGCCAGGTGGTCACAGACCTCGGCACAAGCGCCGATGACCAATCGGAGTTAGTCGGTTTTGCGCTCGACGAGCGGTACCTGCCAGACCAACCGGGTGCCGCGGCCGTTGAGCCCGGGGCCGACGGAGAACTCGCCCTCCCACTCCTGGGCGCGCATCCGCAGGTTCTCCAACCCGCTGCGGCGCACCCCGGGGGTGATGCCGCGACCGTCGTCGGTGATTTCGACGATCAGTTCGCCCGCCCGGGGCTCGGCCACCACGCGCACCTCGATCCGATCGGCGCCGGAGTGCCGCAGCGCGTTGCTGATCCCCTCGCGGACCACCGCGTCGACGTGGCTGGCCAGTTCCGGGATGACGACGGTGTCGACCGGCCCGTCGAACCGCACCATCGGGGTGACCTCGGCGTGCCCGGAGACCTGTCCGACGACGGCGAGCACGCGACGGCGCAGCGTCGGGGTGCGCGACGGGTCGGCGGTCTGCAGGTCGAAGATCGACGTGCGGATCTGCGCGATTGTGCCGTCGAGGTCGTTGAGGACCTGGGTGAGGCGCTCATGCTGCATCTGGGCCGAGAGCCCGCCGTCGGCGTCGTCGTCGCCGTCGCGGGCCACGGTCAGCGCCTGCAGGGTCAGCCCCATGGCGAAGAGCCGCTGGATGACGTGGTCGTGGAGGTCCCGGGCGATCCGGTGGCGGTCCTCCAGGACCTCCAACCGGCGGCCCATCTCCCGCCGCTCGGCATAGGCGATGGCCAGCGAGGCGACCTCGGCCACGCCGGCGAGGCCGGAGCGCTCCTCGGCCTCCCAGTCGGGCTTGACGTCCTGGTGGATCACGATGGCGCCGTACACCCAGGGGCCGCGCACCAGCGGCACGATGGTGACCCAACCGTCGTCGCGGTCACCCCACCCGGGTACCTCGTCGTCGGGCAGGACGCGCAGCTGCGCCGACTCGGTGATCGTCTCGCCGAGGCGGACCGCGTCGACGGTGCCCGGCCATCCCGAGTTGGCGCGCAGCGTCGCCGCGGAGTCCTCGGTCTGGTAGACGTACACCGCACGCGCCTCGGTCAGTTCGGCCACGTCGGCGCAGATGTTGTTGAGGTTCGCCACCAGGCTGACCCCGGCCAGCGGCTCGGCACCGCGGCGGGCGATCAACTCCATCCAGGTGTGCCGGATCCGCGCGCGCTCGAATCCGCGGGCGTTGTCCACGGCGATGCCCGCGGCCACCGCCAACACCCCGATGAGCGCCTCGTCGACGGCGGAGAAGGAGTCGGCGGTCCGCTTCTCGGTCAGATAGATGCTGCCGAACACCTCGCCGCGGATGAGGATCGGCGCACCGAGGAAGCTGTGCATCGGCGGATGGTTCGGCGGGAAGCCCACCGACGACGGATGGGTGGACAGGTCGGTGATCCGCAGGACCTGCGGCTCGTTGATGAGCAGGCCGAGGACGCCGCGTCCGTGCGGTAGCGAGCCCATGGTGGCCCGCACCTCGGGACTGATGCCGGTGTAGACGAATTCCCGCAGGCCGCCGTCGGCGGCGCGGACGCCGAGCGCCACGTAGCGGGCGTCGAGGACGCGGGCGGCGACGTCGACGATCCGCTGCAGCGCCTCGTCGAGGTCGAGCCCCTGGCTGACCACGAGAACGGACTCGAGCAGGTCGCGGGCCTTGTCGGGGCGGAGGCTGTGTCGGGCCAGGGTGTTGAGCGTGGCGTGCAGGTGGTCCAGGTTGGCCGATATCGGGTTGTCCATCAGTCCTTCGTTCCCGCCGCCGCGGCGACGAATCTGGCGATCGCCCTCGGTACCGCGGCCGGATGCACATGGAGGAACGAGGCGTGCACCCCGCGGTACAGGTGGCCGTCCACCCGGGCCCCGTCGGCCTGCCACCCCCACGCCGGGGCCGGTCCCGCCTCGACGGTGCTGCGGTGGAACTCGTGCCCGGTGACGCGGTCCCCCGCCCGGTACAGCACCGAATCGGCCAGGGCGACACCGTCGCGGTAGCCCAGGCACAGCCGCGGGCCGAACTCGGCGGTGACCGGCAGCGCCCCGGCCAGCGCGGGGCCGGTGCGGCCGTCCCGCACGACCCCCGAAGTCAGGTACAGGTAGCCCGCGCATTCGGCGTGCACCGGCCGACCGGCGTCGACGTGGGCGCGCACCGCGGCGCGCAGCGGTGCGTTGGCACTCAACGATTCGGCGTGCTCCTCGGGGAACCCGCCGCCGATCACGAGCGCGGCGGTGTCGTCGGGCAGCGTGTCCGACAGCGGATCGAACTCGACGACCCGTGCGCCTGCCGCCGCCAACAACTCGGCATGCTCGGGATAGCCGAAGGTGAACGCCGCGCCCGAGGCCACGGCCACCACCGGTCGCCCGGCCACCGGGTCCCCCACCGCGTCGACCGCCGACCACGCCTCGACGACGGGGCCGGCGCCCGCGACGGCGGCCACCGCCTCGACGTCCACCGACGCCCCGACCAGCGCGGTCATCGCGTCCACTGCCGCCCGTGCCTGCGGCGAGCGCTCCGCTGCCGGGATCAACCCCAGGTGTCGGGAGGGCACCGCCAGCGCGTCGTCGCGGCGCAGCACCCCCAGGACCGGCAGCCCGACCGATTCCGCCGCGGCCCGCAAGACCTCTTCGTGCCGGTCCGACCCGACCCGGTTGAGGATCACTCCGGCGATCCGGATCCCGGGGTCGAATCCGATGAACCCGTGCAGCAGTGCGGCCACCGATTGGCTGTGCCCGGCCGCGTCGACGACGAGGACCACCGGGGCACCCAACAGCGCGGCGACGTGTGCGGTCGAACCGAAGCCGCCGGCCGGCGAATCCGGGGTGATCCGACCGTCGAACAACCCCATGACCCCCTCGACGACGGCGATGTCGGCGCCCACGCTCCCCGCGGCGAACAGGGCCGGGACGAGCGGCTCCCCCACCAGGTTGGGGTCCAGGTTGCGCCCGGGGCGGCCCGAGGCCAGGGCGTGGTAGCCGGGGTCGATGTAGTCCGGGCCCACCTTGAACGGCGCGACGGTGCGCCCGGCGGCGCTCAGTGCGCCGATCAGCCCGGTGGTCACGGTGGTCTTGCCGCTGCCCGACGCCGGCGCGGCGATGACCACGGCCGGGACGCCACTCATCGGCCGGCCACCCGCGCCACTACCACTCGATCCCCTTCTGCCCCTTGCGCCCGGCATCCATCGGGTGCTTCACCTTGCGCATCTCGGTGACCAGGTCGGCGGCCTCGATCAAGGCCGCCGGGGCACGGCGGCCGGTGATGATCACGTGCTGGCGGCCGGGCCGGTCGCGCAGCGTCGCCACCACCTCGTCGACGTCGATCCAGCCCCAGTCCAGCGGGTAGGTGAACTCGTCGAGGACATAGAAGTCGTGCTCCTGCGCGGCGAGGCGGCGGGCGATCTCCTGCCAACCGTCGCGTGCCGCCTGGGCGTGGTCGTCCTCCCCAGAGTCGTTGGCGCGCAACCACGACCAGCCGCTGCCCATCTTGAACCAGGACACCGGGGCCCCCGCGCCGGTGGACTCGTGCACGTCGCCGAGCGCACTCAGCGCCGCCTCCTCGCCGACGCGCCATTTGGCGCTTTTGACGAACTGGAACACCACTACGTCCAGCCCCGCATTCCAGGCGCGCATGGCCATTCCGAACGCCGCCGTCGACTTGCCCTTGCCGTCCCCGGTGTTGACTCCGAGCAGGGGTGCGTTGCGGCGTTGGCGGGTGGTGAGACCGTCGTCGGGGATGGTCGTCGGGACTCCTTTGGGCATGGCCCCGACGCTACGCCACCGCGGTCCGCGCCGTGCCCAGCGCACCGCGGATCGCCGTCCCGGTGACCTCGGCCATCGGGACGTGCCGACCACCGAGCCGGTGCGCGAGTTCGGCGGCCAATCCGAGGCGGATCATCCCGCGCTCACAGTCGATCACCACCGACTCGATTCCGCTGCGCCGGACCGCCCGCGCCGCGGCGTTCGCCCGCGCCACCGCGTCGGGTCCCGACGTCGCGCGGCCGTCGGTGAGCACGGCGAGCAGCGGGCGCCGACGGGGCTCGCGCACCCGCGCGCGGTCGATCAGTTCGCGCGCGGTCAGCAGGCCCTCGGCCAGCGGGGTGCGCCCGCCGACCCGCAGGTCCGACAGCCGTGACACCGCCAGGTCGACCGATCGGGTCGGCGGCACGACGACCCGCGCCGACGATCCGCGTGCGACCACCACGGCGACGCGGTCGCGGCGCGTGTAGGAATCGCGCAGCAGGGCCACACACGCCTCGGTGAGGGCCCGCAGCCGCTCGCGCGCCGTCATCGAGCCGGACAGGTCGAGGACGAAGACGACGAGGTTGCCCTCGGTCCCCTCGCGCTCGGCACCGCGCAGGTCGTCGACCCGGACCGGACTGCGGCCGGTGGCGCGCCACGCGCCGGATGCGGCCGGGTCGCCGACGAGGCGCTGGGCGGCGGCCAGGGTGGTCCCGAACAGATGGACCGGAGTTCCCGGCCCGAAGTCGACGGCACGGGTGGTGTGGCCGCGCACGCTGCGCGAACGGGATCTGCGCCCGGGATCGCCGTCGCCGATGCCGGAAACCGCCATCGACCGCAACCGGGTCGCCGCAGTGAAGCGCTGCGCGGCGGTACCGAATCGGCGCGCGTCCACGCCCGACTCACCGTCGCCAGAGGATCCCTCGCCCGGGTCCGGCCCGGCGGCGTCACCGTCGGCCGCGCGACCGTCACCGGAGCCTTCAGGACCCGCACCGTCGCCCGACGGTGCCCCACCACCGGGACCGCCATCGGGGTCGGGGTCGGGATCCGGCTCGGCCTCGGCGGCCTCGTCGCCGGCCGCCATCGCCTGTGACATCAGTTCGTCATCGACGCCGCCGGTGTCGAACGGATCGCGCCGACGCCGATGCGGCAGCGCCAACTCGACCGCGACGGCGATGTCGTCTTCGGTGATCGCTTCGCCGCCCCGCCAAGCCGCGTGGGCCGCGGCGGCGCGGGCGACGACAAGGTCGCCGCGCAATCCGTCCACCTGCAGGTGCGCGCAGATTCCGGCGATCCGCCGCAGTTGGGCGGCGGGCAGTTCCACTCGTGCCACCCGCGCCCGGGCAGCCGCGATCCGATCGGCCAGCGTCTGCTCGGCCTCGGCGTAGGAGGCGGCAAACCCGGCCGGATCGGCGTCGAAGGCCATGCGCCGGGACACGACGGCGACCCGGTCGTCGACGTCGGCGGGGGCGGTGACGTCCACCGCCAACCCGAAGCGGTCCAGCAGCTGCGGCCGCAGCTCACCTTCCTCGGGGTTCATCGTGCCGACGAGGACGAAACCGGCGTCCTGGGTGTGCGAGACGCCGTCGCGCTCGACGGTCACCCGGCCCGAGGCGGCCGCGTCGAGGAGCACGTCGACCAGGTGGTCGGCGAGCAGGTTCACCTCATCGATGTAGAGGACCCCGCCGTCGGCCTGGGCCAGCAGTCCGGGGGTGAACACGGCCTCCCCGTCGCGCAGGGCGCGGGTCAGGTCCAGCGACCCGACGACCCGGTCCTCGGTCGCACCGATCGGCAACTCGACGACCCGGGCGGATCCGCCCGGCAGCAGCGGGCCCAGACCGCGGACGACCGTCGTCTTGGCCGTCCCCTTCTCGCCGCGCACGAGGACGCCGCCGATGCCCGGCGCGATGGCCGACAGGATCAGGGCCAGTTTCAGCCGTTCCTGGCCGACGACGGCGCTGAACGGATAGCGGATCACCACCTCGGCCGACATCGTCGTGTTACGCCTTGGCCGACGCCCCGGTGAGTTCGAGGCTCTTCGAGGTCCAGTCCCAGACTTCCTTGAACAGGGTCGGGTTGTCGCTCAGCGGCTTGCCGAAGGACGGGATCATCTCGCCGAGCTTGGGCGCCCAGGCGGTCTCATACAGGTCGCCGAAGCACTTGCTCAGCACGTCCAGCATCGCCGGAACCGCGGTCGACGCACCGGGCGAGGCGCCCAGCAGACCGGCCATCGTCCCATCGGCGGCCGCGACGACGGCGGTGCCGAACTCGAGGGCCCCGGACACGCCGCTGCCGCGGATGACCTGGACGCGCTGGCCGGCGGTGATCGCCTCCCAGTCGTCGCCGAGGGCCTCGGGCACGAAGGCGCGCAGCGTCTCGATCCGGTCGGCGGGACTGGCCGCGAGCTCGCTGATCAGGTACTTGAGCAGGCCGAACTCCTTCGGCGCGATCGAGACCATCGGCAGCAGGTTCGACGGGCGCACCGAGAAGGGAAGGTCGGTGATGGAGCCGTTCTTGAGGAACTTCGGCGACCAACCGGCGTACGGGCCGAACAACAGGCCCTGCTCGTGGTTGATGACGCGGGTGTCCAAGTGGGGCACCGACATCGGGGGTGCGCCGACGGCGGCCTGGCCGTACACCTTGGCGCTGTGCTCGGCGATCAGCTCGGGGTTGGTGCAGCGGAGGAACTCGCCGCTGACCGGGAAGCCGCCGAAGCCCTTGGCCTCCTTGATCCCCGACCGCTGCAGCAGGTGCAGCGCGCCGCCGCCCGCGCCGACGAAGACGAACTTGGCGTTCACCTTGCGCTTCTCGCCGGTGTGCTCGTTGCGGACCGTCACGATCCAGCTGCCGTCGCGCTGCTTGGACAGGTTGGTGACCGAGTGCCCGAAGAACACGTCGGCGCCGCCGCCGACGAAGTTGATCAGCTGCTGGGTCAGCGCACCGAAGTCGACGTCGGTGCCGTCCTCGTACCAGTTCAGCGCGACCGGGGTGTCGTAGTCGCGGCCGGCCGCCATCAACGGCAGGCGCTCGGCGAACTCACCGGGGTCGGTGATGAACTCCATGCCCTCGAACAGGGTCTGGCGCGACAGCCTGTCGTACCGGGTGCGCAGGTAGTCCACACCCTCGGAGCCCTGGGTGTAGCTGACGTGCGGAATGGGGTTGATGAACTCGCTCGGGTTCGTGAGGATCCCCTGGTCCACCGCGTGGGCCCAGAACTGCCGGGACACCTGGAACTGCTCGTTGATCGACAGCGCCTTGTCGATGTTGACGTCGCCGTCAGCCGAGCGCGGCGTGTAGTTCAGCTCGCACAGCGCCGAGTGTCCGGTGCCGGCGTTGTTCCACGGGTCCGAACTCTCCGCGGCCGCCGCGTCGAGCTTCTCGAACAGCGTGATGGACCACGTGGGTTCCAACTGGCGCAGCAGGGCACCGAGCGTGGCGCTCATGATCCCGGCTCCCACCAACACGACGTCTGTCTTGACCACCGATGCAGACACGAACACTCCATTTCTCACGGTTACCCGAACATTGTTCCCCATCGGGAATCCGAAGCCGATACCGGCCGACCTGATTGCGCTTAAACCACATCCGATCGTGACCCCGGCTACGATCGGCAATCGTGACTGAAACCACCGAATGGCAGCCCGACACCGAGCTCGCGGGCTACTCGCAGCGGGTCTTCGAGCTGGGCGCCGACCCCGATGGCGAAGCCCCCGTCAGCGCCACGTTGATCCGGGCCCCCAAATCCCCGCGCACCACCAAGGGCGCGGTGCTCTACATCCACGGGTTCACCGACTATTTCTTCCACGAACCGCTCGCCGATTTCTTCGTCTCCCAAGGCTACCGCTTCTATGCGATCGACCTGCGCAAATGCGGGCGTTCCCGGCGGGACGGCCAGACCGCGCACTACGTCACCGACCTCTCGCTCTACGACGTCGAGCTCGGCCTCGCCGTCGACGTGATCGCCGAAGAGGTCGGGATCGGCGCCGGCGCGGACGATCCGAAGATCATCGTCGGGGCGCATTCCACCGGCGGGCTGATCGCGCCGCTGTGGATCGACCGGCTGCGCCGCCTCGACCCCACCCGCCACAGCCTCATCGGCGGGCTGGTCCTCAACAGCCCGTGGCTCGACCTGCAGGGCCGGGCCGCGATGCGCTCTCCCGCAGTCACCGCGGTCATCCGCAGCGTCGGCATCACGCGCGGTCTGACCGTGCTGCCCCAGGACCTGTCCCCCGCGTACGGCGACAGCATCCACGAGAGCCGCCACGGCGAGTGGAAGTACAACCTGGACTTCAAGCCGCTCGGCGGTTTCCCGGTCACCTTCGGCTGGATCCGGGCGATCCGCAACGGCCACGCGCTGTTGCAGGCCGGGTTGGACATCGCCGTTCCGGCGCTCGTGCTGCGCTCGGACAAGTCCTACTTCGCCAAGCAGTATTCGTCGCGCACCGACCGCGCCGACGCCGTGCTCGACGTGTCGCACATGGCCCGCTGGGCCGGCTGCCTCGGCGGGCGGTTGACGTCCGTGCCGATCCCCGACGCGCGCCACGACGTGTTCCTCTCGCTGCCCTCGGTCCGCGAGCAGGCCTACGCCGAGGTCGAGGCATGGCTGGCCACCGGCTTGCGGCCGCCGACGGCGAAGGCAGCCGCGAAGAAGGCCGCCGCCGCGACGCCGCCGAAGAAGACGGTCGCCCCGACCTGACGCCGACTGGGCCCTCGATCTCGCCGACTGGGCCCTCGATCTCGCCGACTGGGCCCTCGTCGGGCCGAAGCAGGCCTATCGCCCGGCGCCCGCCCGGTCGATGATGGCCGCTGCCAACGCTTCCGGCGCCTTCTCGGGCACCCAGTGATCGACGCCGGACAGCTCGACGAAGCGGTAGTCCGCGTCGACGAACTCCCCGCTGCCCTCCGCCTGTTCGCGACCCAGCGCGGTGTCGCCGTCGCTCCACACCATCGTCGTCGGGATGGTCACCCGGCCACCGCTGAGCTTCTCGGCGATATCGCCGTTGAAGGTCGCGCGGTACCAGTTGAGCGCGGCCGTCAGTGCCCCCGGTTCCTGGAGCGGCGGGACCGCCTCACGCGGGCAGGTCCGGCGCAGCAGCACGGCATTGCGCGCCAACAATTTCTCTTCGGCGCCGTCGGCGATGAAGGCCGCGATGTACGACGACCGTTCGCGCTGATCGCTGCCCGACCGCAACGCCCCGGCGATCGCCGACGAATGCCCGGTGCTCACGGCCACATATCCGGTGAACCTCTCGGGATGGCGGGCGGCAAGCTGCCACCCGAGAATCCCGCCCCAATCGTGCCCGACGAGCAGGCAGCGCTCGACCCCCAGCGCGTCCAGAACCCCCAGGGCATCGCCGACGAGGTGGTCGATGCCGTACGGCTCGACCCCCGCCGGCCGTGCGCCCGGGCTGTAGCCGCGCTGGTCAAACGTGATTGTGTGCAACCCCGCGTCGTGCAACAACCCGACCACGCCGTCGTAGCTGCCGCTGTTGTGGGGGAAGCCGTGCAGCAACAAGACCGGCTCACCGTCGGCCGGGCCACCGACCGCCACGTCGAAAGTGAGGTCGCCAAGGGTGATCTGACTCTTCGTCGTCGTCATGGGTTCACCGTATCGGTGAACGACCTCACGCCGACGGTTCTGCACCCAATGCGTGGGTGATCACCGGCGGATCCTCGTCGCGGCCCTCGATCACCGCGGTGAAGGCCGCACGATCGAGGTGGGCATCGAGCAGGTCGGCGATCACGTCGAACTGCTCGGCGCGCACCGCGGCGAAGGATGCCCCACCGTGCCGGAAGTCGCGCCCGCGCGCCGCCGCCACCCGGGTCAACAGCTCCCGGCGCACCCCGTCGTTCTCCAGGAGGCCGTGCCAATGCGTCCCCCACAGCGCCCCGCGCTCGACGCCCTCACCACCACCGCCGTCGACGATGAGCCACGGCGGTTCGGCGGTCTCTGCGACGACGCCGTGGTGGATTTCGTAGCCGCCCGCCGCTTCGCCCCACACCCGCCCCGCGCTGCGGCGCACCGTCTTCTCCGGCGCGAATCGGATGGTCTGGTCCAGGATCCCCAGGCCGGCCACCACACCGCTGCCCGACTCGACGTCGTCGACAATCGTCGTGGCGAGCATCTGGAACCCGCCGCACACCGCCAGCAGCGGCCCGCCGGCGGCGACGCGATCGCGCAGCGCCCGGTCGATTCCCCGTTCGCGCAACCACCGCAGGTCGTCGACGGTGGCCCGCGTTCCCGGCAGCACGACGAGGTCGGCGGTCCGGACCGTCGCCGAATCGGCGACCCAGGTCACCTCGACGCCCGCTTCGACGGCGAGCGCCTCGACGTCGGTGGTGTTCGACACCCGCGGGAGGCGGATCGCCGCCACCCTCAGGTCGGCCGACGAGTCCCCCGGCCCCGACGACGACGGGCCCAAGCGCATGCCGATCGGCGCCGACAGCGAGTCCTCGGCATCGAGCCACAGTCGCGGTTCATACGGGATCACGCCCAGCGTCGGGCGCCCGGTCAGCTCGGTAACGCGGTCCAGGCCCGGCGCCAACAGCGCCGGATCGCCGCGGAACTTGTTGACGAGGAAGCCGCGGACGCGCCGCTGGTCGTCGGGGTCGAGGATCGCCGTCGTTCCGAACAGGTGCGCCAGTGAACCGCCCCGGTCGATGTCGCTGACGACGACGACCGGCAGCGACGCCGCCGACGCCAAGCCCAGGTTCGCGATGTCGGAGGCGCGCAGGTTGATCTCCGCGATGGACCCCGCCCCCTCGACGATCACCACGTCGAACTCCGCGCGCAGCGACGCCAGGTCCTCGACGACGACGCCGCGCAACCGTTCGCGCCAACTCGCGTAATCGGCGGCACCGACCGTGCCCACCGTCTCGCCCCGCACCACGACGTGGGAGTGGCGGTCGGAGCCCGGTTTGAGCAGGACCGGGTTGTACCGGGTCGACGGCTCCAGCCCGGCCGCGCGGGCCTGCGCGGCCTGGGCGCGGCCGATCTCGCCACCGTCGAGGGTCGCGACCGAGTTGTTCGACATGTTCTGGGCCTTGAACGGCGCCACCCGGACGCCTTCGCGCGCCAACAAACGGCACAGACCCGCGACGATCATCGACTTACCGGCGTCGCTGGTCGTACCGCCGATCATTACCGCGCCGCGCACGCGCGACCTCAGACGTCGTCGGGGAGCGTCAGGACTTCTGCGCCGTCCTCGGTGACCACCAGCGTGTGCTCGAACTGCGCGGTCCACTGCCGGTCCTTGGTGACGACGGTCCAGCCGTCGTCCCAGATCTCGTAGGGCAGGCCGCCGAGGTTGATCATCGGCTCGATGGTGAACACCATGCCGGGTTCCATCACCGTCTCGACGTTCGGCTGGTCGTAATGCAGGACGACGAGGCCGTTGTGGAAGGTCTCGCCGATCCCGTGCCCGGTGAAATCGCGAACCACGTTGTAGCCGAAGCGGTTTGCATACGCCTCGATGACCCGCCCGACGACGTTGAGTTCACGACCGGGCTTGACCGCTTTGATGGCGCGTTCGGTGGCGATTCGGGTCCGTTCGACGAGGTCGGCCGCCTCCTGGGAGACGTTGCCGGCGAGGAAGGTCGCGTTGGTGTCGCCGTGCGCACCGTCGACGTAGGCGGTGACGTCGATGTTGACGATGTCCCCGTCGGCGACCACCGTCGAATCCGGGATGCCGTGGCAGATCACCTCGTTCAACGAGGTGCAGCACGACTTGGGGAAACCCTTGTAGCCCAGCGTCGACGGATAGGCGTCGTGGGCGATCAGATAGTCGTGGACGATGCCGTCGAGCTCGTCGGTGGTGACCCCGGGTGCCACCGCCGCCCCCGCGGCGGCGAGCGCGTTGGCCGCGATCTTGCCTGCGACGCGCACGCGTTCGATGATGTCGGGGGTCTGCACCCACGGTTCGGCGCCTTCTTTGACGGTCTTCTTGTCGACGTACTCGGGCCGGACGATATGGGCGGGCACGGCTCGCCGCGGCGACACGGCGCCGGGGGCCAGTGGGGCGCGAACAGACATGGCGTCCACTGTAGTCCGCGCGACGCTGTCGCTACGGGCGACCGCGCATGCCGTAGCCGGGGGGCAGCGAGTTGAAGAAGTCGCGGGTGACGCCGACGGCGTGCGTCGAATCCCCACCGCCGACGATCAGCGTCGCGAAGGCGAGGTCGCCGCGGTATCCGGCGAACCACGCGTGCGACCCGCCGGCGAACTCCGCCTCACCGGTCTTGGCGAAGATCGGTCCGAGGCCGTTCACCACGGTGCCGGTGCCCTCGGTGACCACCGCGCGCATCATGGGCTTGACCTCGTCGTAGATCTTGGGGTCGACGTGGGGCCGGGGGCCCGACACCGTCGTCTTGCGCCCGCGGATCAGCGTCGGCACCGGTGGAGCGCCGTTGGCGATCGTCGCCGGGACCAAGACCAATCCGAACGGCGACACCAGCACCTTGCCCTGCCCGAACCCGTCTTCACTGCGCGCCACGAGATCCGGGGCGATCGGCACCGAGCCGGACACGTTGGCCAACCCGGGGATGTCGTAGGTGGCACCGAGCCCCATCGCGGCCGCCTGGTTCGCCAGGTCGGAGGGACCCATCCGACTGGCGAGATGGGCGAACGTGGTGTTGCAGGACTGGGCGAACGCGCCTAGGAGCGGGATGTTGCCCAGAGCGAACTTGTCGTAGTTGGGAATCACGCGCGGCCCGATTTGAATCTCCCCCGGGCACGGCACGATCGTCGACGGATGGGCCAGGTTCGCCCGGACCGCGGCGGCCGCCGTCACCATCTTGAACGTCGATCCGGGCGGGAAGAGCCCGGTCGTGGCGATGATGCCGTCGGCGTCGGCGCGTTTGTTCTGGGCGATGGCCAAGATGTTGCCGGTCGACGGTTGGATCACGACCATCGCGATTTTGAACCGGTCGGTGGCGTTGACCGCCCGCTGTGCCGCCATCTGCACCGCGCGCGACAGCGTCAACGTGACGGCGGGTGCGGGCGTGGGCGAATGGTCGACGACGATCCCAGCGGTCAATCCGTTGGGGTTGACGATGTCGACGCGCCAACCCGGTGCGCCGACGGTCTGGTCGCCGATCACCTTGCGGACCTGGGTCAGCAGCGCCGGCGCGAAGCCCGGGTCGGTCGGAAGGAGTTCGGCCTGGTCCGTCGCGACGATTCCCGGGATGGCGAGTCGGTCGCGCAGCTGGTCGAAGTCGCGGTGGCTCAGGCGGATGAGGGAGTACGGCTTCCCGGTCGCGGTCGCGGTCTCGACGATCTGCTGGGCGTTGAGCTTGGGGTCGAAGCGGTGCAACGCGCTGACCGCTGCGGCGACCGACTCGGCCGGCTCGGCACCGGCCCGCTGGGCTGCCTTCGCGTCGAAGGTGATCCCGACGACGGTGCCGTTCGCCATCACCCGAGAGCCGTCGGCCTCGTTCACTTCGGCGCGCGGCGCCTCGATGACGCGGAACTTCAACTGTTGGTCGGCGCCGAGGTCGGGGTGCAGGTCGGTCGGCATCCACCGCACCGACCAGCCGGCGTCGTTGCGGCTGGCGGCGACCTGGGCGGTGTAGCGCCATTCACGGTTGCCCGGCAGTTTCCACGTGTAGGTGACGTCGGCGAGGGCGTTGTCCACCGAGAGGCGGACCTTCCCACTCGAGACGTCGAGCGCCTCCGCCGACAGTCCGCTCCACAGGTCGGCGATGGCCCGCTGGGCCGCGTCGGGGTTACTGGTCTGGGCCGCGGCGCCCTTCGCGTCCCGAGCCGCAATCGAGGAAAGGAACCGGTCGACGGCGCGACGGGGACTGTCCTCCGCCGAGCCGCAGGCCGACAGCGACACGCCCACCAGGGCGGCGACCGTGACCGCCAGAACCCGAGTCTTTGCCTGTGAAGAGATCATCAATGCTGATAGTAAATGTGACGCATGTGATTTCTGGGACGCCACGCTGGCAACGTTTCCGGTTCCTCCCGACACGCTTCGCATTTCCCGACGAAGTCCCGTCGGGAAATGTCGATCGCGTCGGGCGGAACGCGTGTGCGAGGGTCAGTCGATCAGGATCGTCGCGAAGGTCGACACCTGTTCGAAGCCGACGGCCTCGTAGACGCGGCGGGCACCGACGTTGAAGTCGTTGACGTAGAGACTCGGGACACGACCATGCGCACGGATGGCGGAGGCGACCGCAGCGGTCCCACCGCGCCCGATGCCGGCCGAGCGGAACTCCGGATCGACCCACACTCCTTGGATCTGGCCGACCGCGCGCGACATCGCACCGATCTCGGCCTTGAACACGACGCGATCGCCGTCGAAGCGCGCGAACACCCGCTGCGCGTCGATCAGCCCGCCGAGCCGTTGGCGATAGGCGCGGCCGCCGTCGAAAGCACACGGGTCGATCCCGATCTCGCTGGTGAACATCGTCACCGCGGCCGGGAAGTAGCTGTCGAGGTCGGCCCGGGTCACCAGCCGCACCTCCGGATCGTCGGCGACGCGCGGCGGCCCCGACAGCGCCATCATCTGTTGGACCGGGCGGACGTCGCGGGCCGG
Organism: Gordonia crocea; assembly: GCF_009932435.1. NCBI lineage: Bacteria > Bacillati > Actinomycetota > Actinomycetes > Mycobacteriales > Gordoniaceae > Gordonia > Gordonia crocea. The sequence continues at coordinate 1,771,472 of NZ_BJOU01000001.1, read as the reverse complement.
CCCCCACACGTGTTCCAGCCGGTCCCACAGACCGAGCGCCAGATGCGCCGGCCCGACGATCGACGAACACTCGCGCGGCCGCGCCAGGGCCACCTCGGCGAAGTAGTCGAGGTCGGCGTCGCCGCCCAAGAGTGGAATCAGGTTGGCGCCGGAGAAGCACAGCGAATACTCGGGGTCGTCGGCCGACCACAACTGCCCGCCCAACCACCGCGGTTCGACGCCATAGCACTCCACCCGGGCGGCAACCATGCACATGGCCACCGGATCCTGGTCGAGGGCACGACCGACCGCATGCGCATCAGCAGCCTGCAGCGGCTGTCGGCGCCTGGTCAGCATCGTCAGACATCCTCTCGCGGGCAACGGCCCCTGTCAGCTCACCGTGACGACGGGAGTTCCACTCTCAGTGTCTCCCGACTCCTCGGCGATCCGCAGCGCTTCCTCGATTAACGTCTCGACGATCTGCGACTCGGGGACGGTCTTGATGACCTCGCCCTTGACGAAGATCTGCCCCTTGCCGTTGCCCGACGCGACGCCGAGATCGGCCTCGCGCGCCTCCCCCGGACCGTTCACGACGCAGCCCATCACCGCGACGCGCAGCGGCACCTCCATGCCCTCCAGGCCGGCGGTGACCTCCTCGGCGAGCTTGTAGACGTCGACCTGGGCACGACCGCACGACGGGCAGGACACGATCTCGAGCTTGCGGGGGCGCAGGTTCAGCGACTGCAGGATCACGTCGCCGACCTTGATCTCCTCGGCCGGCGGCGCGGACAGCGACACCCGGATGGTGTCGCCGATCCCCTCCGACAACAGCGCCCCGAAGGCGACGGCGGACTTGATCGTGCCCTGGAAGGCCGGACCGGCCTCGGTGACGCCGAGGTGCAGCGGGTAGTCGCACTGCGCGGCCAACTGCCGATAGGCCTCGACCATGATCACCGGGTCGTTGTGCTTGACCGAGATCTTGATATCGCCGAACCCGTGCTCCTCGAACAGCGACGCCTCCCACAGCGCCGACTCCACGAGTGCCTCGGGGGTGGCCTTGCCGTACTTCTCCATCATCCGCTTGTCCAGCGAGCCGGCGTTGACGCCGATCCGGATGGGGATGCCCGCGGCGCCGGCCGCCTGGGCGACCTCCTTGACGCGACCGTCGAACTCCTTGATGTTGCCGGGGTTCACCCGGACCGCGGCGCAGCCCGCGTCGATGGCGGCGAAGATGTATTTCGGCTGGAAGTGGATGTCGGCAATCACCGGGATGTTGGCCTTGCGGGCGATCTCGGGCAGCGCGTCGGCGTCTTCCTGGCGTGGGCACGCCACGCGCACGATGTCGCACCCCGACGCGGTCAGCTGGGCGATCTGCTGCAGCGTCGCGTTGATGTCGTGGGTCTTGGTCGTCGTCATCGACTGCACCGAGATCGGGCTGTCGCTGCCGACGCCGACGCTGCCGACGCGGATCTGGCGGGTCTTGCGGCGCGGGGCGAGTACCGGCGGCGGGGCGTCGGGCATGCCGAGACCGATGGGGATGGACGATGGGCTGGTCATCTTGGCGTCCTCAGAACAACGTGATCGGATTGATGATGTCGGCGGTCAGGGTGAGCACCATGAACACGCCCATGATCGCGACGACGGCATAGGTCAGCGGCATCAGCTTCATGTAGTCGACCGGGCCGGCGGCGGTCTTGCCGAACCGGCGCCGCAGCAGGTCGCGGACCTTCTCGTACCCGACGACGGCCATGTGCCCGCCGTCGAGCGGGAGCAGTGGCACCAGGTTGAACAGGCCCAAGAAGAAGTTGATGCTGATCAGCAGACCGAGGAACAACTCCCACACGCCGCGCTCGACGGCGTCGCCGCCGATCACCGACGCGCCCCAGACGCTGATCGGGGTGTCCGGGGAACGCTCGCCGCCGGTGACGGCCGTCCACAGCGCGCCGATCTTGGTCGGCAGCGACAGCAGGGCGTCCCAGGTCATCTCGAACATCTGCCCGGTGAAGGCCACCGACGCGGGGATCGCCGACAGCACGTTGTACTTGACCGGCGCCGGCGGTGCCGGGTACTTCAGGCCGACCATATTGCGGTGTTCGGTGGTCGTCGTCCCGTTGGGGCCGGGTCCGGTGATGGTGACCGGCGTCGGCGTCACCGACAGGTTGACCACCTGACCGGCGCGGTCGACGGTGAGGGCGACCGGCCCGGTGGACGCGGCCAAAGCCTTGGACAGCTCGCCGGCCGTGCTGATGGCGGCGCCGTTGACCGCGGTGATGCGGTCGCCGGCCTTCAGCCCGGCGTCGGCCGCCGGACCGCTGCCGACGCAGGGCACGGCGTTCTCCCCCTTCTCGTTGAGCTGGGGGGCGACGCAGAACGTCGATGCGACGACGGCCGGCGTGGGCTTGAGATCGGGCAGCCCCCACCCGACGGCGAGCACCATGATCAGCAGGAAGCCGAGGATGAAGTTCTGCATCGGGCCGGCAGCCAGCACGACGAGGCGCTTCCACGGCTTCTGCTTGTACATCGCCCGCGGCGCCTCGGCATCGCTCAGCTCGTCGTACGGGGTCATGCCGGCGATGTCGCAGAACCCGCCGGCCGGGATGGCCTTGAAGCCGTATTCGGTCTCGCCGCGGCGGGTCGACCAGAGGGTGGGGCCGAAGCCGACGAAATAGCGGCGCACCTTCATCCCGGTGGCCTGCGCGGCCCACATGTGGCCGCACTCGTGCCAGGCCACCGACAGCACCAATGCGATCGCGAATGCCGCGACCCCGAGGGCAAAGCTCACTGGTTCAACTCCGTTGCTCCCACCACCTCGGCGGCCCGGGCGCGGGCCCACCGATCGGCGGCGTATACCTCCTCCACACTACCCGGCCGGGCCCGCCATTCGTCGGCCGCGGACAGCACCTCGACGATGGTCGCGACGATGCGGTCGAAGCGCAGACCGCCGTCGAGGAAGGCCTGCGCGGCCACCTCGTTGGCCGCGTTGTAGACCGCGGTCAGACTCCCCCCGGCCCGGCCTGCATCGCGCGCGACCGCGATCGCCGGGAACACCTCGTCGTCGACGGGTTCGAACGTCCACTGCGAGGCGGTGGCGAAATCGCACGCCGCCGAGGAGCCGGGAACGCGGTCGGGCCAGCCGAGGGCGAGCGCGATGGGCAGCTTCATGGACGGCGGCGAGGCCTTGGCGATGGTGGCCCCGTCGATGAACGTCACCATCGAGTGCACGATCGACTGCGGGTGCACGGTCACGTCGATGCGGTCGTAGGGCACGTCGAACAGCAGGTGCGCCTCGATGACCTCGAGGGCCTTGTTCACCAGGGTGGCGGAATTCAGGGTGATCATCGGCCCCATTGACCAGGTCGGATGCCGACCGGCCTGTTCCGGGGTGACGTCGCGCAGCTGGGCCGCCGACCACCCGCGGAAGGGGCCGCCCGACGCGGTGAGCACCAGTCGGTCGACCTCCGACGCACTGCCGCCGCGCAGGCACTGGGCGATGGCCGAGTGCTCGGAGTCCACCGGGACGATCTGCCCCGGCGCGGCCGCATCCATCACCAGCGAACCGCCCGCCACCAATGACTCTTTGTTCGCCAACGCCAGCCGGGCGCCCGACCGCAACACCGCCAGGCTCGGCGCGAGGCCGCGCGCGCCGACGACGGCGTTGAGGACGATGTCGGCCGGGACGGCCTCGACGAGGTCGACCATCGCGTCGGATCCGGCGTGCACCCCGGCCCCGAGCTCGGCGACGACCTCGGCCGCCGCACCCTCGTCGGCCACCGCGATCGCCGACGCCGGCACGCCGAAGCCGCGCGCCTGCGTGATCAAAGTCGCAGTGTTGGCACCCCCGGCGCCCAGCCCGACGACGGTGAACCGGTCGGGGTGCTCGGCGATCACCTCCAGGGCCTGGGTGCCGATCGACCCGGTTGAGCCGAGAATCAGTACGCGCGTGGTCACGTCCGACATTCTCCCCCATCGCCGGTCATCGGCCGCACGCCGGTTAGAATGATCCGCATCCAGCCCGCACCGTCGAAGGAGTCGTCAAGTGGCTAGCACCGAGGTCGATCACCCCACCGTTGACACCGGTTGGGTCCGCGAGCCCGTCGAGGCCCCGTCGGCACGTTTCGGATGGCACGGATTCGGCCGCAAGACCGGCGCGATCGCCGGTTGGATCGTCGTGATCGCCCTGCTGGGCATGACCATCGGCAACCACACCGGCAAGATCGAGGACATCTTCCTCGTCGGCATCGCGATCGTCGTGGCCTTCCTGCTGCTGCGCAACACGATTTGGCCGGCGCGCAGCCGGGCTCGCTGATTCCGAGCGCTACCGCTCAGCGGTCTTCGGCGGCGAGCTGACCGCACGCCGCCGCAATCTCCTGCCCGCGCGTGTCGCGGACCGTGCAGGAGACGCCCTGCGCCCGCACCCGGGCGACGAACTCCCGTTCCACCGGCTTGGGGCTGGCGTCCCACTCCGATCCCGGCGTCGGGTTCAGCGGAATCAGGTTGACGTGCACCAGCGACCCCAGGGCGTCGCGCAGCTTGGCACCGAGCATGTCCGCGCGCCACGGTTGGTCGTTGACGTCGCGGATCAGCGCGTATTCGATGGACACCCGCCGCCCGGTGGTGTCGGCGTAGTAGCGCGCCGCTGCCAGCACCTCGGCCACCGACCACCGGTTGTTGACCGGGACCAGCGTGTCGCGCAGCTCGTCGTCGGGGGTGTGCAACGACACCGCGAGGGTCACCGAGAGTCCCTCGTCGGCGAGCCGCTTGATCGCCGGGGCGAGGCCGACGGTCGAAACGGTGACCGAGCGCGCCGAGATGCCGAGCCCCTGCGGCGCCGGCGAAATGATCTTGCGCACCGCGTCGACGACCCGCTTGTAGTTCGCCAGCGGCTCCCCCATGCCCATGAACACGACGTTGGACAACCGGCCCGGCTCGCCGAATTCCCCGTCGCGCAGAGTGCGCGCCGCGGAGCGCACCTGGTCGACGATCTCGGCGGTGGAGAGGTTGCGGTCGAGCCCGCCCTGACCGGTCGCGCAGAACGGGCAGGCCATCCCACAGCCGGCCTGCGACGAGATGCACAGCGTATTGCGCTCCGGGTAACGCATCAGCACGCTCTCCAAGAGGGTACCGTCGTGCAGGCGCCACAGCGTTTTGCGCGTGGTGTGGTCGTCGGTGTCGATCGTGCGGACCGGCGCCATCAACGACGGGAACAGCTGCTCGCCGACGTCGTCGCGGATTGCCGCGGGCAGGTCGGTCATCTCCGCGACGTCGGCGGACAACCGGGCGTAGTAATGGTTGGCCAATTGTTTGGCGCGGAATTTGGGCAGCCCGAGCCGCTCGACTGCGGCAGCGGCCTCCTCCGGCGACAGATCGGCGAAATGGGTGGGCGGCTTGCCGCGCTTGGGCGCGTCGAACACCAGCGGCAAGGAAGTCATGGGGTCTATTCTCCCACGACGGACGGTGTTCCCACGAACTCCGCCGCGCGACCGACACGCCCGGGCGCTATTGTCGTCTTCTGATCACCACCGCTTCACTGGGGGAACCTATGGCCGCACCGATCCCGCCGGGGATACCCGCTCCGCAGCCGCCCACCGGGCCCGTGTCACCGCCCACCGGGCCCGTATCACCGCCCACCGGGCCCGTACAACCGCCCACCGGCCCCTCGGTGGTGCCCCACGCCCACCCGGGACAGCCTTACCCGCCTCAGCCTTATCCCGGACAGCCCTATCCGCCCCAGTACGCCGGCGTTCCGCCCAAGCCGCCGCTGAAGAATGCCGGCCTGGTCCGGGCGCTCGGCGCGGTCCCGATCGTCGGATGGTTCGCGATCATCGTCTTCGGGTTCGCGACCTTCACCAACGTCACCGCCAAGAGCACCGGCGGCGTGTCGACCTTCAACGGCTTCGGGCACTGGACCGAGCAGGGCGAAGGTCTGCCGCTGCACCACGGTGCGCACGCCATGACCCTTGGCGGGGTCTACCCGACGCTGGCGCTGCTGCTCCCGGCGCTGATCGTCGCACTGCTCATCGTGTTCGCCGTGGCACCCCGCGCAATGGCCATCATCAACATCGTCGTCAGTGTGCTGGCGACGCTGATGGCCCTGCTCTTCATCGTGCGGCCCGACTTCACCACGATCACCTTCGACTCTCGGTCCAGCGACTACGTCGACTCGCACTACAGCTTCAGCGCCGGCCCGTCGGCCTACCTCACGCTGGTCGTGTGCCTGCTCATCCTCGGGGCCAGCATTGCCACGGCCGTCCTCGGGGGGCGCGCCAAGCCGGCCTCAGCGCCGCTGGGATAGGCAGCGGATCAGCAGATCGAGCTGCTCGTCGAACCGTTGTTGGGCCGGGCGGAACCCGTAGTGCCCGGCGGCGACGGCCAGCGGGTAGTCCTCGCCCACGGCGTCGTCGCGCTGGGCCAACGAGTAGCGCGACCCGTCGGCGCGCTCCTGCTCCTCGATGACGAACCCGACGACGAAGGCGGTCACCACGTCGTAGGCGTCGACGATCCGCTCGAGCGAGACGCCCTGTGAAATCCATCTGCGCAGGCCCGCTTCTTGGCCCCGCAGGACCGCCGGGTCGTTGATCCGCGTGCCCGAGAACGTCCGGGCGCCGTCGCGGTGCGCCAGGTACTCCTCGCGCGCGGCGACCGCGTAGCCGCGCAGGGCAGCCTCGAACCCCTCGCCGCTGTTGGGTACCGCCCGGGTGGCGATGCGGCGGGCGATCTCGGTGCCCATCTCGTCGAGCAGCGCCTGCTTCGAGTCCACGTGCCAATACAGCGCCGGCGCCTTGACCCCCAGCCTCGCGGCCAGTGCCCGGACGGTCAGGCCCTCGATCCCGTCGGCGTCGAGCAGGCCGAAGGCCGCTTCGACGATGCTCTCCCGGGTCAGTTTCGCACCCACCTTGACACTTTAACATTGTTAGAGAACGCTGGTAGTAGCCCTTAACATAGTCAAATTCCTGAAGGAATCATGAAAGCCGCAGTCATCGCCGGCCCCGACGCCGCGCCCGTCTACACCGACTTCGACGATCCGGTCGCGGCCGACGGACAGCACACCGGCGGGGAGCTCGATCCCGAACGGGATGGGAACGGCGAAGTGGGCCGATCCACTCGCCGTCGCCGCCGGGTGCAACCCCGGGCTGGCCTCGTGGGGACCGCTGCGCGCCCGTCGCGACGCGCTCGCCGAGTCCGGGTCGGGGCTGGGCCGAGTGCTCATCCTCGGTGCGACCGGTATGGCCGGGCGGCTGGCGGTGGCCAACGCGGCGGCCCTCGGCGCCGACACCGTCGTCGCCGTCGGGCGCAACACCGACGCATTGGCCGAGTTGGCGGCGCGGGGCGACTCGGTGCGCACCGTCGCACTGAGCGGGACCGCCGACGACGCGGCCGCGATCGCCTCCTCGTTGGCCGACGGGCCGCCGACCACGGTCCTCGACTTCGTCTGGGGGCCGGTCGCCGAGCGGACCTTCACCGCACTCGCACCGATCGTCGGCGACGCCGAAGTCGTCCACATCCAGATCGGCGAGGGCGCGGGGACGACGGCGGCCGTCCCCGGCGCGCTGCTGCGCGGATGCCGCTATCTGTTGCGCGGCAGCGGGATCGGCAGTGTCGACCCGGCATCGCTGTTCGCGTCGGTCGCCGAATTCATCGAGATGATCGCCAGCGGAGCGGTGGCGATCGACTACCGTTCCTACCCGTTGTCACAGGTGGGCACGGCCTGGGCCGCGACCGGTCCGCACCGCGCCGTCGTCGTGCCCGGGTAGCCCGGTGAAACGTTAGAGAAGCGCCGAGAGCACGGCCCACACGATGAAGGCCGACGGCAGCAGGGAGTCCAGACGGTCCATGATCCCGCCGTGACCGGGCAACAGCGTGCCCATGTCCTTGATCGCCAGATCACGTTTGACCTGGGATTCGACGAGGTCGCCCAGGGTCGCACAGACCACGAGCACAGCGCCGAGGATGACGCCGATCCACCAGTGGCTGTCCAGCAGGAACACCACGCAGCACACCGCGCCGATGATGCCGAAGGTGAGGGAGCCGCCCATCCCCTCCCACGACTTCTTCGGACTGATTGCGGGCACCATCGGGTGCCGGCCGAACAGCACGCCGGCGGCGTACCCCCCGATGTCGGAGCAGACCACCACGATCATCAGGGTGAAGACCCGCTGCGCGCCGCGGTCGTCGAGCACCATCGCGGCACCGAAGGAGGCCAGGACCGGGATCCACACCAAGACCAGGACCGAGGCCGCGAGGTCCTTGAGGTATCCGACGGGCGCGGCCGAGAGTCCTTGGCTCAACAACCGCCAGACCATGACCACCAGCACCGTCGCGACCAGGGCGACGAGCACCGCGCCCGGATCACCGTTCCAATGCCACGACGAGACCATGATGGCCGCGGTACCGGCGAGAATCGGGATCACCGGGACGTCGAACCCGCCCTCGCGCAACCGCTTCACGACCTCCCAGGAGGCCACCAGCATCGCGACGCCGACGACCAGGTACCACCATTCGGACGCCAACAGGAGCACGGCGATGACCAGACCGCCGAGGAAGACGCCGACGGCGATCGCGGCGGGAAGGTTGCGGCCGGCCTTCGACGGCTTGGTGCCGTCGACGGGGGCGGTGGGCGGATTCGTCATCGGGATGTCGCTCAAACCTCGAGCAGCTCGTCTTCCTTGTTCTTCACCACGTCGTCGACCTGGGCCACGTAGGACGAGGTGGTCTTGTCGAGCTCCTTCTCGGCGCGGGTGACCTCGTCCTCGCCGGCTTCGCCGTCCTTCTGGATGCGCTTGAGTTCGTCGACCGCCTTGCGCCGCACGTTGCGGATGGCGACCTTGGCGTCCTCCCCCTTGGCCTTGGCCTGCTTGACCAACTCCTTGCGGCGGTCCTCGGTCAGCTGCGGGACCGACACGCGGATGAGGTTTCCGTCGTTGGTCGGGTTGACGCCCAGGTCGGAGTTGCGGATCGCATTCTCGATGTCGCCGAGCGAGGACTGCTCGTACGGCTTGATGACGACCAGGCGCGCCTCTGGTGTGCTGATGCTGGCGACCTGCGTGACCGGCGTCGGCGAGCCGTAGTAGTCGATGACGACCCGGTTGAACATCGACGGATTCGCCCGTCCGGTACGGATCGAGGCCATGTCGTCCTTCGCCTTGGCGACGGCCTTCTCCATCCGTTCCTCGGCGTCGAGCAGCGCTTCGTCAATCATGGGTATCTACGTTTCTCCTAGGTCGTGACGAGGGTGCCGATGCGCTCGCCGGCAATGGCGCGCGCAATGTTTCCCTCAGTCAACAGATTGAACACCAACATCGGCATCTTGTTGTCCATACAGAGGCTGAACGCGGTCGCGTCGGCGACTTTGAGCTCTTTGTCGAGGACGTCGCGGTGGCTGATCTCGGTGAACATCGTCGCGTCGGGGTCTTCGCGGGGGTCCGCGGTGTAGACGCCGTCGACGGCCTTGGCCATCAAGACCACCTCGGCCTTGATCTCCAGCGCCCGCTGGGCGGCGGTGGTGTCGGTCGAGAAGTAGGGCATGCCCATACCGGCGCCGAAGATGACCACGCGTCCCTTCTCCAGGTGGCGCACCGCGCGCAACGGCAGGTAGGGCTCGGCCACCTGGCCCATCGTGATCGCCGTTTGGACGCGCGTGGTCACGCCGCGCTTCTCCAGGAAGTCTTGCAGCGCCAGGCAGTTCATGACGGTGCCGAGCATGCCCATGTAGTCCGAACGCGCGCGGTCCAACCCGCGCTGTTGCAGTTCGGCGCCGCGGAAGAAGTTGCCACCGCCGATGACGACGGCGATCTGCGCACCGTCGCGCACGACCTCGGCGATCTGGTCGGCCACCGCGGCCACCACGTCGGGGTCGAGTCCGACCTCCCCACCACCGAACATCTCGCCGCCGAGCTTCAACAGGACGCGCTTGTAACCGCGCCGAGCAGTGCCGTCCGACCCCGTCATCTCACTCCTCGCCTCATGTGGTTCGCGTGCCCCGTTCCCGTTCGCAGACACACTCGTTCCATCTTAGGGTGCACGCCAGTGGGCCCCGCCCCCGACCTGTCGGACGGGAGGCGGGGCCCACGTGGTCATTGCAGTCCGGTTAGGACTGGCCCACCTCGAAGCGGGTGAAGGCCTTCACGCTGACGCCGGCGTCGCTGAGAATCGCACCGACGGTCTTCTTGGAGTCGGTGACCGACGGCTGGTCGATCAGGACGACGTCCTTGAAGTAGCCGGTGAGACGGCCTTCGACGATCTTGGGCAGCGCCTGCTCGGGCTTGCCCTCCTCGCGAGCGGTCTGCTCGGCGATGCGTCGCTCGTTGGCCTGGACGTCCTCGGGGACCTCGTCGCGGCTGGTGTAGCGAGCCTTCAGTGCGGCGACCTGCATGGCGGCACCGCGGGCGGCCTCCGCCGCGGCATCGCCCTCACCGGTGTAGGACACCAACACACCCACGGCCGGCGGCAGGTCCGACGCGCGCTTGTGCAGGTAGGTCGCGACCGGGCCGTCGTAGTAGACGACGCGGCGCAGTTCGAGCTTCTCGCCGATCTTGGCCGACAGGGCCGCAATGGCGTCAGCCACGGTGCCCTCGCCCAGCTTGGCGGCCTTGAGCTCCTCGACATCGCTGGTCTTGGCGGCCAGCGCGGCGTCGAGGACCTGGTCGGCCAGGGCCTGGAACTCGTCGTTCTTGGCGACGAAGTCGGTCTCGCTGTTGAGCTCGATCATCGCACCGTCGCGGGCGGCGACGAGACCCTCGGCCGTGGAGCGCTCGGCGCGCTTGCCGACGTCCTTGGCGCCCTTGATGCGCAGTTCCTCGACGGCCTTGTCGAAGTCGCCGTCGTTGTTGGCCAGGGCGTTCTTGCAATCGAGCATGCCCGAGCCGGTGAGCTCACGAAGCCGCTTGACGTCGGCTGCGGTGTAGTTCGCCATGGGTGGCGAGCCTCCTTATCGGATTGGCTGGTTGGTGTGGTGTCCGCGGGCCCCCGCGACCCTTCGGCCGCGGGTGCCGCAGTGACTACTCGGCGGCCGGAGCCTCGGCGGCGGGCGCCTCGGTGGCCGGGGCGTCGGTGGCCTTGGCCTCGTCGGCGGCAGCGGTCTCGGTCGAGGCGGTTGCCTCGGCGAGCAGTTCCTGCTCCCACTCGGCGAGCGGCTCGCCGGCACCGGCGGCCTCCGGCTTGTCGTCGCCGGCGGACTGGCCGGCACGCGCCTGCACGCCCTCGGCCACGGCCGATGCGATGACGCGGGTCAGCAGCGCGGCGCTGCGGATGGCGTCGTCGTTGCCCGGGATCGGGTAGTCGACGAGATCGGGATCGCAGTTGGTGTCGAGGATCGCGATGACCGGGATGTTCAGCTTGCGGGCCTCGCCGACGGCGATGTGCTCCTTGTTGGTGTCGACGACCCAGATGGCCGACGGGACCTTGGCCATGTCGCGGATACCGCCGAGCGTGCGCTCCAGCTTGTTCTTCTCGCGGGTCAGCATCAAGATTTCCTTCTTGGTGCGGCCCTCGAAGCCACCGGTCTGCTCCATGGTCTCGAGCTCCTTCAGGCGCTGCAGGCGCTTGTGGACGGTCGAGAAGTTGGTGAGCATGCCGCCCAGCCAGCGCTGGTTGACGTAGGGCATGCCGACGCGGGTCGCCTCTTCGGCGATCGATTCCTGCGCCTGCTTCTTGGTGCCGACGAAGAGGACGGTGCCGCCGTGGGCCACGGTCTCCTTGACGAACTCGTAGGCGCTATCGATGTAGGTCAGCGTCTGCTGCAAATCGATGATGTAGATGCCGTTGCGGTCGGTGAAGATGAATCGCTTCATCTTCGGGTTCCACCGGCGGGTCTGATGCCCGAAATGTGCACCGCTGTCCAGCAGCTGCTTCATGGTCACGACAGCCATCGTCGAGACTCCCATTCTGTTGCAGTTGTCATCACCCGCCCGGTTTGGCGGGAGATCCTGATGCTTGCCGCGGTGGCGGACCCGAGTGCTCGGGACTGCCCGCACCGCGCCGACCAGCGAAGATCGGTAGCGAGCATGCGAAGTCACGTCATCTTCGGCAAAGCGGAGACGAAGTGCGTCATCAAGTCTAACGGCGCAGGTCGGCGCCACCAAATCGGTTCCGCGGCACCCCTCGCGGGAACCGCACCGCATCCCGCTGCGTCCAAGTCGTATGACCCGATTCGCGATCGCCGCCGCAGGCGTGCTCGTCACGCTCTCCTCGTCTGCCCCGCGCGCCGGTGCGGCGCCGGGCTACGACTGGCCGCGGCAACCGCGGCCACGGGTGGTCACCGCCTACGACCCGCCGGCGCAGCGCTGGTTGTCCGGACACCGCGGTGTCGACCTGGCCGGCGACGACGGGCAGCCGGTGCTGGCCGCCGGGGCCGGCACGGTGGTTTTCGCGGGCCGGGTGGGCGGCAAGCCGGTGGTGTCCATCCGACACTCCCCCGTGCTGTGGACCACCTACGAGCCGGTGCAGCCGCGGGTGAGGGCGGGCGACGCCGTCGTCCGCGGCACCGTCCTCGGCCTTCTGCAATCCGGCCACGAGGGATGCCCGGTCACCGCCTGCCTGCATTGGGGTGCGCGGACCGGGTCGGGCCCGCATGCGGGCTACCGCAACCCGCTGGGCCTCGTCGGCGCGCTGCGGGTGCGGCTGTACCCGGTGCCCGACGGGCGTTAGTCCACCGGCGCGTGCAGGTGCGGGCGCGGGGTCCCCGATCCGGGTCCGTCGTAGTGCCACCACTCGCCGGCGTACTGGGCGAGGCCGCCGGACTCCATCGCCCGTCGCAGGGTGGCCCGGTTGCGTTGGGCGGCGGCACCGATCCCCGTCGCCCCGGCATGCGAGGCGGGGGTGAAGTCATCGAATCCGGTGCCCATGTCGAGTCGGCGGCCGTCGCGGCCGGCCAGGGTGACGTCGACCGAGCGGCCCGCTTCGTGACTGGTCGCCATCGGGCCCGGACGCGCCACCCAGGCGGCATTCGGCACGACCTGCCACATCTTCACCTGCGCCGAGTGCGGCCGATAGCAGTCCCAAAACACCAGGCGCAAACCCTTGCCGCGCAACCGATTCGCCGCGGTGGCCAATCCGGGCGCCATCGAGTTGTGCACCAGACACCGCGCCCCGCGCGGATAGAGCCGCACCTTGGTGAAGTTGTCCGCCGTGGCGTAGCGCAGATCGATCAGGGCGTCCGGCACCGCGGTCGCGACGTCGACGAGACCGTCGGCGGCGGCTGTCGGCCCCACCGGGGGAACCGCGTGCGTCGGTGCGGAAAGCCCGACAGTGGCGACGGTGGCGACAGTGGCGGCGGTACCGACGACGACCCCGCAGATGCGCTTGCTGATCACGCGTCCACGCTACCGGCTAGGCACGCGGGTGCGCCTGCGCGTGCACGGCGCGCAGGCGCTCGACGCTGACGTGGGTGTAGAGCTGGGTCGTCGCCAACGACGAGTGGCCCAGCAACTCCTGCACGACGCGCAGGTCGGCGCCTCCTTCGAGGAGGTGGGTCGCGGCGCTGTGGCGCAGACCGTGGGGTCCCATCGCCGGTCCCCCGACCGCTTCAACGGCCTTGGTGACCACGGTTCGCGCCATGCGCTGGTCGAGGCGCCCGCCGCGCGCACCGAGCAGCAGCGCCGCCCCGGAGGAGGCGGTGGCGAGTTCGGGTCGGCCGTCGCGGCGCCAATCCGCCAGCGCGCGGGCGGCGGGACGGCCGAACGGCACGGTGCGCTGCTTGTTGCCCTTACCGATCACGCGGAGGACTTGCCGGGCGTCGTCGACGTCGTCGATGTCGAGGCCGCACAGCTCGCCGACGCGGATTCCGCTCGCGTACAGCAGTTCCAGGATCAGTCGGTCGCGCAGTTCGATCGGTGTCGGCGCCTCACCAATCGCGCGTTCGCCGTCGGCGACGGGAATCTCGGTCACCGCCCGGGCCTGTTCCGGGGACAGCACATGCGGCAGGACGCGATGGGCCTTCGGCGCTTGCAATCGGGCCGTCGGGTCGGCGGCGAAGACTCCCTCCCGGGTCGCCCACGCCCCGAAGGTCTTGGCGCTGGAGACTTGGCGCGCAATCGTCGTGCGGGCGATGCCGCGCCGGGTCTGCTCGGCCAGCCACGCGCGCAGCAGGGCGAGGTCGATGTCCGCGACGGCCACCCCCCGTGCACCCGCGAAGGCGATCAGGGAGCGCACGTCCCCGGTGTAGGCGCGCACGGTGTGCTCGCTGCGCGCCTTCTCCAGGCGCAGGTGTGCCGCGAACTCTTCGACGACGCCGTGCTCCTGGACCATGCCGACCAGTCCACGCCGACCCTGTCGTGACCGCAATCCGACGCGCCCGGTTGCGACCAGACCGTTACGCCGCGCCGTTTCCGGAAGGGGCCGGCTGGCCGCCAAAGCCCAAACGACAACGCCCCCGACCGTGATCGGTCGGGGGCGTCGGAGACGTCGGAGGGGAAGGCCGGTCCTACTTGGACTTCTTGGCGTGGTGCTCCTTCTTCTTCACGTGGAACGGGAGGAACAGCGAGGACTTGTGCTTGGCCTTCTTGGGCTTCGACATTGGGTGTCTTCCTTCACTTCTTCTGCGCCGGGCCGAAGTGCCCGACACCGATGAAGCTAGCAACGCGAACCCGACACCAGCCTTGGCGAAAAGTAGGGGTATCCCCTCGAAAAGACTAGGGAAATCATGAGTCCGTTTTTGCGGGCCATCCGTTTGTCCGAAACCTCCGTTAACCTGCCCGTTTACCGCAGTTTGGGGGTGTCGCGCGATCCGCGTCGACTATCCGTTCTGCGGCTGTTCCTCGGCCTTGCGCAAGTCGGCCTTCCACTGCCGGAACCCCTCCTCGGTCCGGCCGCGGCGCCAGTAGCCGGAGATCGACGCATTGGCCGCCCCCACCCCGCGCTCCTTGCGGACATAGCCGCGCAGGTTGTGCATGACCGCCTGCGCCTCGCCGTGGATGAAGACCTGCGGCTCGCCGTCCCACCACTCGGCGTTGCGGACCGCGGCGATCAGCGGTGCGTTGTCCCCGGCCGCCTCGTCGCCGACCTCGCCGGCGCCCCCGCCCCGGTGGATCCAGGTGATCGTGACCCCGTCGGGGGCCACCAGCGGGAGTTCGTCGTCGGCATCGGCCACTTCGATGAAGACCTGTCCGCGGGCATCGGCAGGCAGCACCTCGAGCGCCGCCGCGACGGCGGGCAGCCCGGCCTCATCCGAGGCGAGCAGGTGCCACGGCGCATCCGGGCGCGGGCGGTAGCCGCTACCCGGCCCCAGGAAGCGGACCGTCTCGCCGGGCCTGGCCCGCTGCGCCCAGGCCCCGGCCAAACCCTCGTCCCCGTGCACGACGAAGTCGATCGCCATCTCGCGGGCGGCCGGGTCGTAGCGGCGGATCGTGTAGGTACGCAGGACCGGCTGGCCCGGCTCGCCCGATCCGCCCCGCAGAACGGCCGGGTCGAGGTCGTCGGGAACCGCCGAGCCGTCCGGCATGAACACGATCTTGACGTACATGTCGCTATCCCAGTCCGTCGTCACGTCGTCGCGCCCACGGACCGGGAGGAAGTCGTCAAACCCCTCGCCGCCGAGATAGACGCGGACGAAGTGCGGACTCAGCCGCTCGGTCCGCAGCACCTGCATCGTGTTCAGCCGCTTGGCCATGAATCCTCCACAAAGTCGATGCCCCCACCCTACGCAAAGGCTGACCTAAGTCGCTGGCGCGTGGTGGCGACGATCACGCCGCGCTGTGTCGACGATCAAGCTGTGTCGACGATCAAGCTGTGTCGACGATCAAGCTGTGTCGACGATCAAGCTGTGTCGACGGTCAAGCTGTGTCGACGATCAATCAGGGGGCGAGACCGATCAGTGGGCAAGGAGGAATCCGACGACCCAGCGGTCCAGGCGCGGACCGTTGAGGGTGACCCCGCCCGGGCCGGTCTGGTGGCCGGCGCCGATCACCTCGGCGACGACCACCTCGGTGCGGCCCGCACCGAAAGTCGTGATCCGGGTCGGGTACCGGTCGGCACCGACCGCCGGGAGGTACCGCGAGCCACTCGGTCGTGCGCCACCGATCCCGTTGGCCGACAACGCCGCCGAGAGTTCGGCGGCGCCGATGATCGGCGGCGCGACGTCGTCGCGGTCACCGTGGATCAGGAAGGTCGGGACCGGGCGTCCGGCGCGCGCCCGGCGCGCCGCCGTCCCGGTGGGATCGCCGAGGAAGGGGAAGCCCGCCGACACCGCGATGGCCGAGACGATGTCGGGGTAGAGCGCGCCGAGCACCTGGACGGCGCCGCCGCCGGCCGAGTGTCCGATGGCGTAGATGCGACGGGGGTCGGCCCGCTGGTCGCGAGCCGCGATGCGCAGGATGTCGGCGAGAATCGACACCTCGCCGTGGCCGCGGGTTAGCCCGGCGGGCTCGAAGAACTGCCACATGCCCGAACCGTTGGCGCGCAACGACTGCAGGGGCGCGACCACGCTGAACCCGAGCCGGTCCGCCTCGGCGAGCAGGGTGTTCGACCGCCGCAGCCCCATCGGGTCGCCGTTGCGCACCTTGCTGGTGCCGTGGACCCAGGCGATCAGGGGGCGGCCCGGGGCCAATCCTCTCGGGGTGTACACCTGGTAGGCCCGGGTGCCGGCCGCATTCGTCAGCGTTGTGGTGACCAGCGTCCCGTCGGGACCGGACGCCGGCGGCGCCGCGGACACCGCACCACCCGCCAGCACCGTCGCGCAGAGTGCGGCCGCCACGGCCGTCAGCATGGTCGTTGGTTTCCGCATCGGCGGTGCCCCTCTCGCGGGGGCAACGCCCCCTCTAGTTTCAATACCAAAAGGTATCAAACCATGGGGTGTGCCGCTACGGCGCGGCGATCGCGGCGAGGATGTCCACCAGGTGGCGTCGGACCTGCGCCTCATCCATGTCGAGCAGGAGTTGGTAGATCACGCCGTCGTACACCGTGACCACCGCCCGCGCCAGAGCCGCCGGCGTGGGCAGCGACGCCGGCAGCACCACGCCGGATTCGGCGATAAAGGTCGTCAACCCATCGATGACCTCGGCGCGCAACCGGCGTCGGTGGTCCGCCAAATCAGCCGCGACCTCGGGAGAGCGCGCCGCGTAGGAGACGAAGTCGGTGTTGATCAGCAGCCAGTCCCGATCCAGCGGCACCGTCATCGCCCACCCCGCCACCACCTCGATGACGTCGGGGGAGGCGGCCCCCGGGTCGGCTGTCCCCGCCGCCTCTATCCCCGCCGCCTCCATCCCCACCGCCTTCCGGTCGACGGCGGCGAGTACGGCCGAGGCGCCGGCTTGCGATTGTCGGTCATAGAGTGCGAAGAAGAGTTCCTCGAGGCTGGCGAAGTTCGAGTAGAAGGCGCCCTTGGTGTAGCCGGCGGCCCGGCACACGTCGTCGATCCGGGTCCGCCCGAATCCCTTCTCGACGAAGACGGTCATCGCCGCGTCGAGAAGCCGCTCCCTCGTCTCGACCCGCCGCCTGGTCAGTGCGGGGCGCCGCGCCGGCTTCTCCGTCATCTCTCCGAATCTACGACAACGGTCTTTTCGGCCGGCCGCCGGTCAGTCGCGGACGATGGCCCACCCGTCGCCGACCGCGGCGACGAAGCCGTCCACCTCGAGCATCGCGAGTGCGGCCATCACCGCGGTCACGCCGACCCCGGCGTTGACCGCGATCTCGTCGGCCGTAATCGCACCGCGGGCGGGTATCGCCTCGTACACCAGTTGCCGGTCGCCGGCCAGGGCGTCGGTCGTGCGCACCGGGCCCCGGTTCGGTCCGCCCTCCCCATCGGGTGCGGCGAGTGAGATGAGCGCCGCGGCGCCGGTGATGAGCGCGGCCTGTTCGTCGGCGATCATCCGGTTGCAGCCGACCGACATCGCCGAGGTGACCGGACCGGGAACCGCGCCGAGGGGACGGCCGAGCTTGCGTGCCCAGGCCGCCGTGTTGGCCGCACCGCTGCGCCGGCCCGCCTCCACGACGACGACCGCCGTGGACAGCGCGGCGACGAGCCGGTTGCGCGTGAGGAAGCGGTGCCGGGCCGCCGTGGTGCCCGGCGGGTACTCGCTGACGATGAGACCGTCGCGCGCAATGGCCGCGAACAGCGCGGAATGCGCCGAGGGATAGTCCACGTCGATTCCGCAGGCCATGACCGCGATCGTGGTGCCGCCACTACCCAGGCAGGCCCGGTGGGCGGTGCCGTCGATGCCGAAGGCCCCGCCCGAGACGACCGTCCACCCGCCCTCGACGAGGCCGCCGACGAGTTGTCCGGTGACGTATTCGCCGTAGGACGTCGAGTTGCGCGCCCCGATCACGCCGATGCCCGCCGTCGCCGCGTCTGCTAGGTTTCCCGGTCCCCGCACCCAGAGCGCCAACGGCGGACCACCCCGTTCGACGGTGTCCGCGGCGCGCAGACTCCACAGCTGCCACCCGGGCCACTCCTCGTCCTCTGGCGTGACCAGTCGGACCCCGAGTCGCGCGGCGGTCTCGAGATCCTGTGCGGCGGTGTCGATTTCGGCCCGCGCCTGGGTCGGACCGAGCAACGCGTCATAGGGGGCCGGCAGTCGGCGCGCCCGGATCGCCGCCGCGGCCGCTTCGGGGCCCTCGGTCTCGACGAAGTCGCGCAGGCCGGTGTGCGGGGGCTCGACCACCCGCGACAGATAGGCCCATGCCCGCCGGGTCGTCTCATCGGTGCTCATGCCACTCCCCCGCGGTCGCGGAACAGCAGGGCCTGGGCCACGTCGTCTTCCACCGGCAACTCCGCTCCCCGCAAGTCCGCCAGTGTCCACGACAGCCGCAGCGCGCGGTCGGCGCCGCGCGCGGTCACCCGGCCGTCGCGCAGGAACAGTTCCACCGGCCGCATCGCCGCCGGGGCCAGGCGGAACTCCCCGCGCAGCACCGTTCCGGGCACCTCGGCATTGCTCCGCCACCCGTGCCCGGACCATCGGTCGACGGCCGCGGAGCGCGCCGCCACGACGCGCCCGCGCACCGCCGCGCTCGACTCCCCCGATTCGGTCAGCAGTGCGGTGTTGCCCGGCGGGTTCATCCGCACCCGGATGTCGATCCGGTCCATGAGTGGGCCCGACAACCGGCCCAGGTAGCGACGCCGCGCCACCACCGAACACACGCAGTCGACGTCGTGCGCGGGCGCGCACGGGCAGGGGTTCGCCGCCAGGACGAGCTGGATCCGGGCCGGATACGTCGCGACGCCGTCGCGTCGCGACACCCGGACCTCCCCCTCCTCCAACGGCTGCCGCAGGGCGTCGAGCGCCTTGGCCCCCATCTCCGCGCACTCGTCGAGGAACAGCACGCCGCGGTGCGCCAGCGACACCGCGCCGGGCCCGGCGATCCCGGTGCCGCCGCCGAGGAGCGCGGTCACCGACACCGAGTGGTGCGGGGCGATGAACGGCGGCTCGACGATGAGCGGCCGGGACCGCGGCAGGGTCCCGGCGATCGAGTGGATCGCGGTGACCTCCAGCGACTCCTCGCCGGCGAGCGACGGCAGGATTCCGGGCAGGCGCCGGGCCAGCATCGTCTTGCCGATCCCGGGAGGCCCGGTCATCAACACGTGGTGCATGCCCGCGGCGGCGATCTCCAGTGCCCGGCGCGCCGGCGCCTGCCCCACCACGTCGGCCAGGTCGGGGACCGACTGGTCGGCGTCCTCGACCTGGGCCGGCGCGGAGTCGAGCGCCAGGTCGCCGTCGAGCCAGCGGCAGACCTGGTCGAGGGTGTCCGCCGCGTTGATCTCGATGTCGGAGACAAGCCCCGCTTCGGCGGCGTTGCCCGTGGGCACGACGGCCCGTGCGAATCCGGCGCGGCGGGCCTCCAACAGGCACGGGAGCACCCCGCGTACCGGGCGGATCGCCCCGTCGAGGCCGAGTTCGCCGAGGAACACCGTCGTCGCCGCCTTCTCGCCGGACACCTCCTTGTTGGCCAGGATGATGGCCACCGCCATCGCCAGGTCATACCCCGGTCCGGTCTTGGGCATGTTGGCCGGGGCGAGCGCCACCACCACCTTGAGTTCGGGAAACTTCTTGCCCGAGTTAACGATTGCCGGGCGGACCCGGTCGCGCGCCTCGCGCAGCGCGGTGTCGGCGAGGCCGGTGATCGCGAACCCCGGGTTGCCGCTGCTCGTGTTGGCCGCGACCTCGACCACTTTCGGAGTGAACGCGTTGAGCCCGGCGGCGAACGCCTTTCCCAGCGCCATCAGTCCAGCACCCCACGGTGGTGGCGCAGCCGGGGCGAGCCACCCCGGCCGTCCATCCGGATCGAGACCACGTCGTAGCGGATGACCTCGAAGTACTCCAGTTCACCGGCCTCGCGCCGATCGGCCACCCACATCCAGGCCAATCGGCTGATGCGCTCGAGCTTGGCCTCGGTCACCGCCGCCACCGGGTCGTCGAACACCGCGCCGTTGCGGCGGGTCTTGACCTCGACGATCACCAGGATGTCGGGCCCGCCGACCGGGTCGGGCTCCCGCGCGATCAGGTCCAGCTCCCCGTACCGGTTGCGCCAATTGCGGGCGCAGACGCGCCAGCCGAGGGTGGTCAGGTAGTCGGCGGCGATATCCTCGCCCACCGCGCCGAGCCGCTGTCGTCCATCAGTCACGTCAGCGAGCGTGCCGCACCGCCCCCTCGGCGAACCGTCCCGGAAGCCCGCGCGCCCACCGGCCTGGGGATGGGCGAAAACTGTGGACGGGCGCTAGATGATCGACCCGACATCGGTGGCCACCACCCGGTCCAGCGCCCGCTCGGCGACCGCGGCAATCATCATCGACGGGTTGCACGCCGCGCAATTGCCCGGCATCAGCGCCCCGTCGATCACGTAGAGGCCGCGCTGCCCGAGGACCCGGCCCTCCAGGTCGCACACCGTCCCCATGTTGGCCCCGCCCAAGGCGTGCCAGGTCGAGTTCACCGTGCGGTTGGTATCGGCCAGCACCGAACGCGGGCCGGCGATGCGCCGCCCCGCCGGATCGATGTGGCGGTTCTGGATGAACGAGTCCCCGTTGGCCGGCCAATGCAGGATCGCCTCGTCGCGACCGCCGTCGTAGACGAAGTGCCCGCGGCTGTCGCTGACCCCATAGCCGACCAGCATCGTCGAGCGCGACGCCGCCGGGCTCGGCGGCGTCGACGCCTGGATCACCGTGAAAGCCGCATGCGGATCGGACCAGTTCCGACTCCCGTACACCACGGGACCGCCCTGCACGGGCCCGTAGTCGGCGTCGGGGTCGGTCCAGGTGTAGATGCGGTCGGCGTTGGTCCCCCACCCCCGCCCGACCCCGTCGGGCAGCCCGCCGATGTGCCCGAGCGCCGCGGACCGGACCAGCAACTTGGAGGTGTTGACGCTGCCGGCCGACAGGATGAGCGCCCCGGTGGTGAGGATCTTCTTCTCGACGACCCGTCCGGTCTCGTCGGTGCGGTCGACGTGCAGTTCCCACTTCCCCCGCTTGCCGCGGAACACCTCGGTGACGTTGTGGTGGGTCCGCACGACGGCCTTGCCGGTGGCCTCAGCGGCTTTGATGTAGGTGACGTCGACGCTGAACTTGCCGCCGTTGTTGACGCCGAGCGCGCCCTCGCCAGTGGTGTAGGACGGCCGCATCGCCCCGCGGAGTTCGGCCAGCGCGTAGTTCCAGTCGATCGGCATCGGGATCTTCGACACCGGCATTCCCGCCGCGCGGACCTTGCGGGCGAAATGCCGTGCCACGCGGTAGTTCGGCGAGTTGACGAGGGCCGCCGGGGCGGTGGCGAGGTGCAGCATCGAGGCCACGCGCCGGTAGTGGACGCGGTTCATGAGATCCCAGTCGAGCTCTTGCGGGAAGTGGGCGTTGAACACCTCGCGCGTCGGTTGCAGCGACATGCCTTGGTAGACCAGCGATCCCCCGCCGACCCCGGCCGGACACAGCGCGGTCATGTTCTCGCCGACGACCGACTCGACGAGGCCGACGTAGGGATCGACGCGGACCGGGCGCCCGAGGATCTCCGTCACCGACCGGTGCCACAGCATCCGCTTGTCCGGATCGCTGGTGCTCGGGAAGGTCGTCGAGTTGGGCCCGGTCGGCCAGCGCCGGCCGCGCTCCAGGACCAGGACGGGCACACCGGCCGTGGCCAACCGCAGCGCGGCGACGCCGCCGCCGAACCCCGACCCGACGATGATCACGCGATGGTCCTCCCGCACGGTCCGCACGCGCCGCGGGGCGGCGTGGCTGGCGGGCGCGCCGGCAACTGCCAGGGCGGCCGCCCCAGCAGCGGCGGCGGCACCGGCGACGAAGGTGCGGCGGTTGATCTCGACGTGACGTGGCATGGATTCATCCCGGTGTGTGAGTTGGATCTCGGCGAAGTGCGAGGCCAAACTTTACACATGTGGCAATTACTGTCAAGATTTGGCGGTGAGCGCCTCACCCACGTACGAGCTGCGACAATGCCGGGGACAGCCAGCGTCGGAGGAACTCGCGCAGGTCATCAGTCGTCTGATCCGCATCGCCGAACAGGAACAGCGTCAGGCTCAGATGCGTGGCGACCGCGGCGACCTCGTCGATCTCGGTGAACCGGTCGGCGACCGGTCCGAGAAATTCGAGCGTGACCGGCTTGGCACGGTCCAGGGCGCCGGGATCGAATAGCGGATTACCGCCCCCGACGCCGACCAGGGCGGCGATGGCCGGGGTGGTACGGGCGAACCCGACGCCCGCCGCGATCAACTCGATCACGAACTCCACCGGGTCCTCGGTTTGCGCGATCACCGCGCGCAAGTCGTCGGTCGTCGTCCGCGTCAGGTGGGCCATTGCCTCGGAGACCATGGTTTCGCGGTTGCCGAAGATCGAGTGCACCGTCTGCCGGGACACGCCGGCACGGTGGGCCGCGGCAGCGATCGTCACACCCTCGAACCCGTCTTCGGCGATGAGTTCGAGGGTGGCGTCGATGATCTTTCCGCGGGACCGCACGTCACCATTATCGATCACCACGGGCCGGATTCGCCGGATCCCGCAGCCACCGGCCCTTCGGGCCTATTCGGGCAACCGCAGCTCGGGCTGCTCGAGCTCCTCGATGTTCACGTCCTTGAACGTGATCACCCGCACCTGCTTGACGAAGCGGGAGGGCCGGTGCAGATCCCAGGCCCAGGCGTCGGTGAGCCGCAACTCGAAGTAGACCTCGCCGTCGGCGTTGCGCGGCGTCATCTCGACGCCGTTCGCCAGATACATGCGGCGGTCGGTCTCCACCAGGTAGGTGAACTGGCCGACGATGTCCTTGTACTCGCGGTACAGGGACAGCTCCAACTCGGCTTCGTAGTTCTCCAGGTCCTCCGGGCTCATGGGTTCAGGGTATCGCGCGCGGCGTGGGCCGCGACGTTGCGATAGGACATACGGTGTTGCGGCGACGGCCCGAGTTGCGCCAGCCGCGACATGTGCAGCCCGGTCGAGTAGCCCTTGTGCACGGCGAAGTCGTATCCGGGCAGCTCGTCGTCCAGGCCCGACATGATGTCGTCGCGGGTCACCTTGGCCAGGATGCTCGCCGCGGCGATGCAGGCGGCATTCGCGTCCCCGGCGATGATCGGCAGCGACGGGACGGGCAGACCGGGGACGGCGAAGCCGTCGGAGAGCACATATCCCGGCGCGGGGTCGAGCCGGGCCACGGCCCGCCGCATGCCCTCGATGTTGGCCACGTGGATGCCGATCCGGTCGATCTCCCCCGCCTCGACGACGACCACCGAGTAGGCCTGCGCGTATTTGCGGATCGCCTGGTAAAGCCGGCGGCGCACCGGTGGGGCGACCTTCTTGGAATCGTTCAGGTCCGCCAGTGACCGCAGTTGGTTCGGCTTGAGCACGCACGCCGCGACGACCAGCGGCCCGGCGCACGCACCCCGGCCCGCCTCGTCGACCCCGGCAACCGGGCCGAGGCCGTTGTTGTGCAGGGCGAACTCATAGGTGCGCAGGGAGGCCGCACGCCGGATCGGCGGGCGCGGCGGCCAGCGCAACGATGCCGACATCGATCTCCCGGCCTACTTCTGCGGGTTCACCGATCCGACACCACCCATACGCGAGAGCGGCCAGATGATGAACCGGACTTTGCCGCGGATGTCGTTGCGCGGCACGGTGCCGTGGAACTCGTCGCCCTGGTGGTAGCGCGAATCGGCCGACATGGAGCGGTTGTCGCCCATGACCCACACGTTGCCCTCGGGCACCTTGACCGGGCCGAACTCCATGTCGAAACACGGCGGCGACCCCGGCGGCTGGATCGCCGAGTCGACGAAGGGCTGTTTGATCAGCTTGCCGTCGACCTTCGTCCCGCCGTCGGCGTTGTGGCACTCGACGGTTTGGCCGCCGACCGCGATCACACGCTTGACCAGGCTGTATTCGTTGGGCGGCGCGTAGCCGAACCAGGACAGCACGTCGAGGAACTTGCCGCTCAGGGTGCTGGAATCACGCGGCGGGCCACTGTCGTCCCAGTCGTCGCTGGGGGCCTTGAAGACGATGACGTCACCGGGCTGCGGATCGCTGAAACGGTAGACGAGCTTGTCGATGACGATCCGGTCGTTGGACCGGGCCTCCCCGTTGGGGCCGGGGCCACCGACGAGCGTCGGTTCCATCGATTGCGACGGGACCACGTACTGCCGGAAGAGGAAGGTCTGCGCGATCCAGGCGACCGCCAAGACGACGACGAGGATGACCGCCAGCTCGCGCAGGAACGACCGCTTCGGCTCCTCGGGTTCCGCGTCTTTGCGATTCCAGGGGCGCTCGGCTGAATCGTTGTCGCCGTTGTCGTCGTTCTCGTCGTAATCGTCGGACACGACTCCACAGCCTACCGGGTCAGACCCGGCCGAGCCGCCCACACATGCGGGCAGGAGCGGATAAAGTAAGGCCCCGAGGGGATGATCCCTCGGGGCCTCGACTCAGTCTCATTCTCAGCGGGTCAGCGCTTTTCCTTGATCTTCGCCGCCTTGCCGCGCAAGTCGCGCAGGTAGTACAGCTTCGCGCGACGGACGTCGCCGCGGGTGAGGACGTCGATCTTGGCGATGTTCGGGCTGTGCACCGGGAAGGTGCGCTCCACGCCGACGCCGAAGGACACCTTGCGGACGGTGAAGGTCTCACGCACACCGCCACCCTGGCGGCGGATCACGACGCCCTTGAAGACCTGGACGCGCTCCTTGGAGCCCTCGATCACCTTGACGTGGACGTCAAGGGTGTCGCCGGGGCCGAAGTCGGGCAGGTCGTCGCGGAGGGACTGCTTGTCGAGCGAGTCGAGGGTGTTCATTGTCTGTTGTCCAATCTGGCGTGTGCGTGAGTAGAGGAACCTGGCGGCCAGCTGACTGGTTCGACCGGTTCGTGCTCCGAGCATGGTGTCGGCCGCGGGCCCGGATCGTTTCACGACCGGCCGCGCGGCAACCGCTCCATTGTGTCAGGTGTCGTGCTTTGGCAGCAAATCTGGACGCCGCTGCGGCAGCAGCAAATCTGGACGCCGCTGCGGCAGCAGCAAATCTGGACGCCGCTGGGTTGTGCGCTGCAGCGACTGCTCGTGGCGCCAGGCGGCCACCTTCGCGTGGTCGCCCGACAGCAGCACGGCCGGCACGTCGAGACCGCGCCACGACGCGGGCCGGGTATAGCTCGGCCCTTCCAACAATCCGTCGGAGAAGGAATCCTCTTGGTGGGACACCGGGTTGCCCAGCACCCCGTCGATCAACCGCGTGGTGGCCTCCACCATCGCCATCACCGCCACCTCTCCCCCGATGAGGACGAAGTCGCCGATCGACACCTCTTCGACACGCATCCGCCGCGCCGCATCGTCGATGACGCGCTGGTCGATGCCCTCGTACCGACCGCAGGCGAAGACGAGGTGCTTCTCGGTGCTCCACCGTTGTGCGGTCTGTTGGGTGAAGGGGACGCCGGCCGGCGTGGGCACGACGAGCAGCGGGCCGTCGTCGAGATCGGCCTGGGTCCCGCAGACCTCGTCGAGGGCCTCCCCCCAGACCTGCGGCTTCATCACCATGCCGGGCCCGCCGCCGTACGGTGAATCGTCGACGCTGCGGTGGACGTCGTGCGCCCAATCCCGCAGGTCGTGCACATCGAGGCTGACAATCCCCTTCTCGATGGCCTTGCCCAGCAGCGCTTCGCGCAGCGGTGCGACGTAGTCGGGGAAGATCGTCACGATGCTCAGCCGCACGACTATCCCTCCAACAGCCCGTCGGGCGGGTCGATGACGATGCCGTCGCCGCGCGAGACCTCCGGGACGATCTCGCGGACGAAGGGAATCAGGATCTCGCGGCCGTCGTCGGCGGCGGTCACCGCCAACAGGTCCGACGCGGGCAGGTGGATGACCTCGCGTACCGTCCCGACCTCCTCGCCGTCGCGGGTGCGGACCGGCAGCCCGGCCAGCTCGTGGTCGTAGAACTCGTCGGGGTCGTCGCCGGAGTCGACGTCGGCGGCGTCGATGACGAACAGCACGCCGCGCAATTCGTCGGCGGCGTCGCGGCCGGCCACGCCCTCCAGCGACACCAACAGCCGCCCGGAATGATTCCGGGCGGCTGTGACGGTGAACGTCCGGGTGCCCTTCGCGCGCGGCAGCAGGCCGCGCACCGAGGTCCCGGGGGCGAACCGCAGATCGGGTTCATCGGTGCGCACGTCGACGACGAGTTCGCCGCGCACCCCGTGGGGTTTGACGACGCGGCCGATTACCAGGTCCACGCGGACACCCCGGTCTTTCTCAGCGGTCGGTGTCGACGATGTCGACGCGCAGTCCGCGTCCCCCGATGCCGGACACCAGGGTGCGCAGCGCGGTCGCGGTGCGGCCGTTGCGCCCGATGACCTTGCCCAGGTCCTCGGGGTTCACGTGCACCTCGATCAGACGCCCGCCGCGGCCGCCCGAGAGCAGCTCGACGCGCACGTCGTCGGGGTTGGCGACGATACCGCGAACGAGGTGTTCGACGGCGTCGGCGACGACGACGCTCACGCCTTCTCCTCGGCGTCGGCGACGGCCTCGGCGACGGTCTCACCGTCGTCGGCGAGGTCCTGCTTGACGGCCTCGGTCTCCGGCTCGGCGGTTTCCGGGGCGGCGGCGGCCTCGGCGGCGTCGGCGCTCTCCTGAGCGGCCTCGTCCTTCTCGGCCTTCTTCTTCGCCGCGGCCTTCTTCTTCGGCGTGGTGGCCTCGACGGCGGGCTCGTTGTCCGCAGCGGCGAGCGCGGCGTTGAACAGGTCCTGCTTGCTCGGCTTCGGCTCGGCCACCTTCAGGGTGCCCTCGGCGCCCGGCAGGCCCTTGAACTTCTGCCAGTCACCGGTGATCTTGAGGATCGCAGCGACGGGCTCAGTCGGCTGGGCGCCGACGCCGAGCCAGTACTGGGCACGCTCGGAGTCCACCTCGATGAACGAGGGGTCTTCCTTGGGGTGGTACTTGCCGATGGTCTCGATCACGCGGCCGTTGCGGCGCGTGCGGGCGTCGGCGACGACGATGCGGTACTGGGGCTGGCGGATCTTGCCCAGGCGGGCAAGCTTGATCTTGACAGACATGTTTCCTTCAATGGTCACTGCGCAATTCAGCGATCCGCACCCCTTGTGCGAATCCGGTTTTGCGCTTGATTCGGTGTGACCGCCGGTCGGTGCGTAACCGGGTCCGGCGAACCGACGTTTCATTCTGCCACCTGCGCCGCGCCGATCCAAAACACCGCGCACCGAATCTGTCCGGTTTCGGTCTGCCCGGGCTGCGACCGGCGGATACTGCTGTCCATCCCTCACCCGCCCTCTCGCCCTCACCCGCCCTCTCGTCACTGCCACCCTGATCCTCATCGCCGCCCTCGGGACCGCCGTGGTCGGCGCGGGCCACGCCGACGCCCAGCTCCGCCCCGGGAAATACACGATGATCTCGAAGTCCAACGGGCCCTACGGCATGCTGCCGGCGACGAGGACGCCGGTGACGGTGTGTCGCAACGGAGCACTGTCGACGCAGAACACCGCCGATTGCGCCTGGTCGGTCCTCCCCACCGCCGACGGCGGCATCGTGGTCGGGTACGAGAGCACCTGGTCGTGGATCTACTTCCGCCAGCAGGGCAACGGGTACGTCGGCACACAGTCCTACACCGGTTCGACCAACCCGTCGACCCTCATCCTGGTGCCGCGCCGATGACCGCCGATTTCCCCTTGCCTTAGAACACCTGTTCCAGTAGAATTGGGGCATGAACACCGACACTCGGGACAATCCACGTCCGTGGGACGACCCCGACTCGTGGGACGACGAAGCGCACTGGAGCACTCGCGCCCAGGCGGTCGGGCCGGCTGCTTCCCTGACGGTGGGCGATCCCCAGTGGACGGTCGATGTTCTCGCGCACACCGGCAAGGCCAACGCGATGCTCGCCTGGATCGAATACCGCGAAATCGGCGCCATGCACTCGCGGTTGGTGGCCATCGGCAAGCCGGAGGCGTCGGCGCGCGGGGTTCGGATGCTCGACATCGAAACCCAGGCGGCCGCCCGCATCGCCATGAGCCGGGGCATCACCCAGAATCAGGGCGACAGGTGGCTGGCGGAGGCAATCGCGATGCGCGACCGCATCCCGGCCATCGGGCGCTGCCTGCGCGAGGGGATCATCAGCCCCAGACAATTCCGGTTGGCGGTGTCCCGCACCGAGCTGATTGACGGCCAGGACTGGTCCGAGACGATCGACCGTCATGTGGCCGCAGCGCTGCGTTCCCGTACCGGCACCTGGTCCAACAAGCGGTTGACCGACCTCATCGACCGCATCATCTTCCGGCACGACCCCGACGCGGTGCGCCGCCGCCACGAGAACGCCAAGGAGGCCCGGACGGTCTGGATCCTCCCCGGCGCGGACGGCATAGCGACCCTTGGTGCGACGATGACCGCCCAGGATGCGAACATTGCCCTGGGCACCGTGTTCCTCCTCGCCGATCGGGTCTGCGGCAAGGATCCGCGCAGCGAATCGGCCCGACGCTGCGATGCCCTGTTTGCACTGATGAGTGGATCGCGCTTCGAATGCGACTGCGGCACCGACGACTGCACCGCCGATATCCCCGAGCCCGACGCCCTGGCACAGTGGGTCGCAGAACACCGGGATCGGGAAGTCGCCACGGGTCGGGTGCTCGTGCACGTGATCGCCGACCGGGCCACGGTCGACGGCCGCAACGACGAGCCGGCGTTCATGGACGGCCACGGCGTCATCTCCGCCGCCCACCTGCGTGACCTGCTTGCCCGCGATGACACCACCGTCCGAGACCTCAATCCGGCGTCGGGCGATAAAACGGGTACGTCCCTGCCGACGCACCTGCCCTCCGATCCGTACCGTCCGTCGACGGCACTGAACACGTTCGTTCGCGCTCGCGACGGCTACTGCACGATCCCCGGCTGCGACCGACCGGCATGGCGCTGCGACATCGACCATGTCGCCGAGTACGACCACGCCGACCCGGCCGCCGGAGGGCAGACCACGCCCGACGGGCTGGCCGCCAAGTGCCGCATGCACCACAACCTCAAGACTTTCGGCAGCGGCTGGATCGACGACCAGTATCGCGACGGCACTGGCCGCCTGGTCTCCGAGGTCGTCTCCCCCGAAGGACTCCACTTCCCCGGCCCCGCGGAAACCAATTCCGCGCTGTTCCCCGGCCTCGACATGATCCGCTGGCACCAACCCGCGGCCACCGGCCCGAACACCGCGGACGACCAGCAGCGACATCGCCCACCCCGCGATCGGACTCGGGCCAAACACGCCCGTCGACGATTCGAACGCCAGGCCAACCGCCGACGACGACTCGCCGAGGAGGCCCTGGCCGAGGAGCGTGATCTGCGACGCCGGCGCGAACAGCCCTGCGAGACCGACGGCGACCCGCCCTTCTGACCGGGACCCGCTCTACTGACACGGCCTCGGCTAGCCGCTGACCGGAACTCCGCCGCAGATGATCTCGCGCGGTCGGCGCAGCGTCGACAGGTCCTCTCGGGGGTCGGCGTCGAGGATGAGGACATCGGCGCGATCCCCCGCGTCGAAGACCCCCGCCCCCAACCACCGCCGCGCGGCCGTGCTCGCCGCGGCGAGGGCGTCGACAACCGGCATGCCCAGGCCCACGAGCGCCTCGATCTCGTCGACGATCCGCCCGTGCCCGATGAACCCACCCGCGTCGGTGCCCGCGTAGATCGCCACCCCGGCCTCGCGCGCGGCGGCCATCACGGCGCCGGCCCGGTCGTAGAGCGCGCGCATGGTGGCCTGGTAGGCCGGAAAGCGGTCGGCCCCGTCGGCGATGCCCGGGAAGTTCTCGATCTGGATCATCGTCGGCACGAGCGCGATCCCGCGGCCCACCATATCGTCGATCAGGTCCGGGGTCAGGCCGGTGCCGTGTTCGAGGCAGTCGAACCCGGCGCCGATGAGGTCGGGCAGTGCGTCGAACCCGAAGACGTGTGCGGTGATCTTCGCGCCCGCGTCGTGGGCGGCGGCGACCGCCGCATCCAGTTGCGCCCGGGTCCAGAGCGGGGCGAGGTCGCCGGCGTCGCGGTCGATCCAGTCGCCGACGATCTTCACCCAGCCATCCCCGGCGCGCGCCTGGCGGGCGACTTCGGCGGCGAGTTCGTCGGGGTCGTCGAGGTCGACACCGTAGTCGCGCAGGTAGCGCTTGGGCCGGGCGATGTGGCGCCCCGACCGGATGAACTGCGGGCACCGCGGATCCGCGTCGAGCGGATGGGTGTCCAACGGGGAGCCGACCTCGCGGATCAGCGTCGTCCCGGCTGCGACGTCGGCGTAGGCGTAGGCCCGGGCCTGTTCCACCGTGACGCCGAGCCCCGGCGCGATGCCGACGTGGTTGTGGGCGTCGACCAGCCCGGGCAGCAGCCATCCGTCGTCGGCGACGGTGAGCGCTCCCGACACCGGTTCGCTGACGAACATGCCGTCGACAATCCACCGGTCGATCCGCTCACCGGTGATGCCGTCGCGGCCACCGACGTGCAACACCTCGTCACCGGCCATGAGGCCCTACTTCTTCTTGCCGTTCGGGTCGAACTGGGAGAAGTCGATGTCGGCCAGGCCGGGCGGCAACTCGTCGAGCCCGGGCGGCATCGACGAGAGGTCGGGCATCCCGCCGGGGAACGCACCCGGGGGCATCCCCGGGAACCCGCCGCGCACCTTGGGCGGCGTCGGACCGCGGCCACGCACCTTCTTGCCCTTCTTGCCCTTGCGCTTGGTGTTCTTGCGGCCGCCGCCGGGGCCGGCCATGCGGCCGGTCATCGCGGCCATTTGCTTGCGCGCCTCGAAGAACCGGTCGACGAGCTGGTTGACCTCCGACACCGAGACGCCGGAGCCGTTGGCGATGCGCAGCCGGCGCGAGCCGTTGATGATCTTCGGGTCGGCGCGCTCGGCCGGGGTCATCCCGCGGATGATCGCCTGCACCCGGTCCAGTTGGGAGTCGTCGACCTGCGCGAGGGCTTCCTTCATCTGACCGGCGCCGGGCAGCATCCCGAGCAGGTTCCCGATCGGCCCCATCTTGCGGATCATCAGCATCTGCTGCAGGAAGTCCTCCAGCGTCAGCTCGCCACCCATGATCTTGGTGGCGGCCTCTTCGGCCTGCTGGGCGTCCCAGTGCTCCTCGGCCTGCTCGATCAGGGAGAGCACGTCGCCCATGCCGAGGATGCGGCTGGCCATCCGGTCGGGGTGGAAGACGTCGAAATCCTCGAGCTTCTCGCCGCTGGAGGCGAAGAGGATCGGCTGCCCGGTGACCTCGCGGACGCTCAGCGCGGCACCGCCGCGGGCGTCGCCGTCGAGCTTGGTGAGTACGACGCCGGTGAAGCCGACACCGTCGGCGAAGGCCTGCGCAGTCGTGACCGCGTCCTGGCCGATCATGGCGTCGACGACGAACAAGACTTCGTCGGGGTTGGTGGCGGCACGCACGTCCGCGGCCTGGCGCATCAGCTCGTCGTCGACGCCGAGGCGGCCGGCGGTGTCGATGATGACGGTGTCGAAGTGGCTGGCCTTGGCATGCTCGACACCGCCGCGTGCCACTTCGACCGGGTCGCCGGCCGAGACGCCCATCTCGCCCTCGCCGCCGACGCTGGTGCCCGGGTGCGGCGCGTACACCGGCACGCCGGCGCGCTCCCCGACAACTTGGAGCTGGCTGACCGCGCCGGGCCGCTGCAGGTCACAGGCCACCAGCAATGGGGTGTGCCCCTGCTTGCCGAGCCATTTCGCCAGCTTTCCGGCCAGCGTCGTCTTACCCGCACCCTGCAGGCCGGCGAGCATGATGACCGTCGGCGGGTTCTTGGCCCGCGCGATCCGCCGGGTCTCGCCGCCGAGGATCCCGACGAGTTCCTCGTTGACGATCTTGACGACCTGCTGCGCCGGATTCAGCGCGCCGGAGACCTCGGCACCCTTCGCCCGGGTCTTGACCCGGTCGATGAAGGTCCGGACCACCGGCAGCGCGACGTCGGCCTCCAGCAGCGCGAGACGGATCTCCCGGGCGGTCGCGTCGATGTCGGCGTCGGTCAGGCGGCCCTTGCCGCGCAGGTCTTTGAGGGCACCGGTCAACCGGTCAGACAGTGAGTCGAACATGGCGTCCAGTCTTTCACATTCGCCGACGGCGGCCCGGCGGGCATTCAGGCACTCGCACAGGCCCCGCGGACCTGCTCGAGGACGAGTCGGCGGCGCCGGTCGTCGAGGGTCGACTCCCACGTGAGCGCAAAGGTGTCCACGACGGTGCCGCCGAGGGTGGTCGCCGACGCCCAGCGGATCGACCCGCCGTTGCGCTCGACGACCGAGGCCACCGTGGAGAGCAACCCCGGCCGGTCGGTCGCCCGGACCTCCATCGTCGCCACGCTGTCGTCGACCCAGCGCACCACCGGCGGCGCGGGCACCGCCTGGGCGGGCACACCGTCGCGCGACGCGGCCGGGGTGGTGCTGACCCGCATCGACGCGAGACGCGCCTCCAAGTCGACCGATCCCGACCGCACGCCGACCAGTCGCTGCCGCAGCAGTCCGGCCTCGGGCGGATCGCCGTAGAACGGGGCGACGGTGAACGTGTTGATCGCCCGCTCCCCGACCGAGCGGACGGTGGCCCGCAGGACCCGCAGATCGGAAAAGGCCAGCACCCCGGCCATTCTCGCCAGCAGACCCGGCGAATCCGGCGCGCTCATCGTCACTTCGAAGCGGTGCAGCTGATCGGTCGGCGCGATCTCGACGACGACCTCGTCGCCGCTGAACCGCGCGATCTCCGCCGCCGACAGCGGCTCGGGTTCGACGACCTCCTGGCCGGCGATCATCTTCGCGGTGTTGCCGACCAGCCGCGTGGTCAGCGTCTGCTTCCAGTCGCTCCACACACCGGGCCCGGTGGCGAGGGCGTCGGCCTGGGCGAGCGCGCCGAGGATCTCCAACAGCACCGGGTTGCCGCCGATCGCCGAGGCCACCCGCTCGGCGGTGGCCGGGTCGTCGACGTCGCGCCGGGCAATGGTCTGGGCCAGCAACAGGTGGTGGGTGACGACGTCGGCCACGATGTCCACATCGCCGGGCCACAATCCCAGGCGCTGGCCGATGACCCGCGCCATCCGCGCGCCGACCTCGCTGTGGTCGCCGCCGCGGCCCTTGCCGATGTCGTGCAACAGCGCGCTGAGCAGCAGCAGGTCCGGTCGGGACACCTGCGTGGTGAGCGGTGCGGCATGGGCGACCGCCTCCAGCAGGTGGCGGTCCACCGTCCAGGCGTGGATGGCGTCGCGCGGCGGTAGGTCGCGGACGAAGTCCCACTCGGGGAACAACCGGCCCCACAGCCCCATCCGGTCGAGCGCCTCGACCGGGCCCAGCATCGCCTTGCCGGCGGCCAACAGGTCCAGGAGGCTGTCGCGGACGGTTCCCGGCCACGTCCCGCGGATCTCCGGGGAGTAGTCGGCCAACCGGTGCAGGGTGGAACTGGAGATCGGCAACCCGTTGCGCGCCGCCGCCGCGGCGACACGCAGGACCAGCCCGGCGTCCTGGCTGGGCAACGCATCGCGGGCCAGGACAACCTCGCCGGCGTGCTCGACCACCCCTTCGTCGAGGGGGCGCCGGACCGGGAGCAGGCCGCGCACCGACAGGCCGCGGCGCGGAACCGCACCCCGCGCGGTGCGCAGCCCGACGTCGACGGCGTAGCTGATGGTGCGCGCCTCGTCGGAAATCAGCCGCGACAGCGCGAAACGGTCGCCGAGGTGCATCGCCGCGGCGATCTCATCGGCGTCCTGGGCGCGCAGTTGCTCGCGGCCGCGCCCGGCGACGCGGTGCAGTTCGGTGCGGACGTCGAGCAGCCGCCGGTAAGCGATACCGAGGCCGCCGCCGGGCGCGTCGTCGCCGGCCAGTCGCAGCCCGTCGGTCAGATGCGCCAGCGCCAAAGCGTTGAGCAGCTGCACGTCGCGCAACCCGCCGCGGCCGTTCTTCACGTCGGGTTCGCTGCGGTGGGCGACCTCGCCGGCCCGCGACCAGCGGACTTCGGCGTGCTCGATCAGCTGTGGCAGCCGTCGGGGTGCCTCCTTGCGCCACTGCCGGCGGATCTCCCCGATCAGCAGGTCCGACAGGTCCTCGTCGCCGACGATGTGCCGGGCGTCGAGCAGCCCCAGGGCCGCCGACAGGTCCTCCTGCGCGACGCGCAGCGCCTCGGGCACCGTCCGCACACTGTGGTCCAGGCCGATACTGGCGTCCCAGATCGGATACCAGAGTTGATCGGCGATCTTCTGCACCCGATCGGGCTGGTCGCCGTCATGCAGCAGCACCAGGTCCAGGTCGGAAAACGGCAGCATCTCCCCCCGTGCCAGCCCTCCGACCGCGACCAGGGCGAACCCGCCGCCGTCGGTCAGCCCGGCGCGGCCGGCCGCACCGGCCAGCCACAGTTCGAACAGGTCGCCCAGCGCCCGACGCAGTGCTGCTGCGTCGGGCACCGGGCGCTTGTCCGGGGCGAGGCGGGGGTTGCCGACCAGTGCCGCTCGGGCGCGGGTGAGGTCGGCGGCCGGGTTTATCGTCGGTTCCGCGCTCATCGGTTGCGCCTCCCCACTCCGCCGTAGGCCCGTGGCCTAGAGGGCCTCCGGCCCGCGTTCCCCGGTGCGCACCCGCACCACGGAGTCGACCGGCGACACCCACACCTTGCCGTCGCCGATCTTGCCGGTGCGGGCCGCCTCGACGATCGTGTCCACGACCGAGTCGGCGATCGAGTCGTCGACGACGACCTCGATCCGCACCTTCGGCACGAAGTCCACGGAGTACTCCGCACCCCGGTAGACCTCGGTGTGGCCCTTCTGCCGGCCGTAGCCCTGGACTTCGCTGACCGTCATGCCGACGATGCCGGACTGCTCGAGTCCCGCTTTGATGTCCTCCAGCGTGAACGGTTTGACAATTGCGGTGATCAATTTCATCTGTGTTCGTCCCTCTCGGTCCCTATTGAGCCTAGTTGTGGATCACGCCAAGTCGTAGGCGGTCTCGGCGTGTGCCGACTCGTCGATACCGGTCATCTCCTCTTCGGCGCTGATCCGCCAGCCGAGCGGCTTGAGGACGTACACGATGAGCGCCGTCATCACGCCGGTGAAAGCCAGGGCGATCAGCGCGATCACCGTCTGGACGGCCAGTTGCTTGAGGTCGTGGCCGTAGAACAGTCCGGAGTCCTTGGCCAGCAGGCCGATACCGATGGTGCCCCACAGGCCCGCGACGAGGTGGACGCCCACGACGTCGAGCGAGTCGTCGTAGCCCAGTTTGGTCTTCAGCGAGATCGCCAGGGCCGAGAGGACACCGGCGACCGCGCCCAGGGCGATCGAGCCGACCGGGGTCAGCGCGGCACAGGCCGGGGTGATGGCCACCAGGCCGGCCACGATGCCCGAGGCGGCGCCGACGCTGGTCGGGTGCCGGTCGCGGATCCATTCCACCGCGAGCCACGCAACCATCGCCGCGGCGGTGGCCACGGTGGTGTTGATCCAGACCAGACCGGCGTTGGCGTCGGCGGCCAATTCCGAACCGGCGTTGAAGCCGAACCACCCGAACCACAGCAGGGCGGCGCCGAGCATGACGAACGGGATGTTGTGCGGGCGGTACGCGACCTTGCCGAAGCCCCGGCGGGCGCCGATGATCAGGACCAGCACGAGGGCGGCCATACCGGCGTTGATGTGGACCACGGTGCCACCGGCGAAGTCGATCGGCGCAACCGCCGCCGCGTCCCCGGCCTCGTTCTTGCCGAACATCGCCGCGGCGACGCCGTCGACCGAGTCGGAGAGCAGGCCGCCGCCCCACACCATGTGGGCCAGCGGGAAGTAGACCAGGGTCGCCCAGACGCCGGAGAACACCAGCCATGTGCCGAAGGACACGCGCTCGGCCAGCGCACCGCTGATCAGCGCGACGGCGATCACCGCGAAGGTGAGCTGGAAGGCCAGGAAGACCAGGGCGGGAATGGTGCTGCCCTCACCGGCCAGCACGACGTGCGTCGCGTCGCCGACCGTCTTCGTCTCGGTCAGTTGCGACGACCCGAACAGGCTGAACGGGTTGGCGAAGATCCCGCCGATGTCGGATCCGCCGGCGATCTTGTCGCCGAAGGACATCGAGAATCCCCACAACACGTAGATGATGCCGACCACGCCGATCGTCGCGAAGGACATCATCATCATGTTCAGTACGGATTTTCCTCGCGACAATCCGCCGTAAAAGAATGCCAGCGCCGGCGTCATCAACAGCACGAGCGACGCACTCATCAGAATCCACGCCGTATCGCCGGTGTCAGCAGTACCGAACACGTTGTCCGGCAGTGCCATCATGGTTTGTCCCACCACGGGCCGTCCTCCTTGCTCTCACTCACATGGGTGCTCCAGTGATGAGTCAAAGAGTGCTAGGCGGCTGTTTCCCCGGAGGTGCCCGCCGTGTTTCGCGGCGGTGAACGCTACTGCGGTTGGTGTTTCGGATCGGTTACGCCGCGGCCGGTCTACAGCAGTGCGTCGACGAAGGCGGCAGGGTCGAACGGCGCCAGGTCGTCGGCCCCTTCGCCGAGCCCGACGAGCTTCACCGGCACACCGAGTTCCTCCTGAACGGCGAACACGATGCCACCCTTGGCGGTCCCGTCGAGTTTGGTCAGCACGACGCCGGTGATGTCGACGACGTCGGCGAACACCCGGGCCTGGGTGAGGCCGTTCTGGCCGATCGTGGCGTCGAGGACGAGGAGGACCTCGTCGACCTTCGCCTTCTTCTCCACGACGCGCTTGACCTTGTCCAACTCGTCCATCAGGCCGGTTTTGGTGTGCAGGCGGCCCGCGGTGTCGACGATGACCACGTCGACACCGGTGTCGATGCCGGTGCTGACCGCGTCGAAGGCGACCGACGCCGGGTCGGCGCCCTCCTTGCCCCGGACGGTGTCGGCACCCACGCGCTCGCCCCAGGTCTGCAGCTGATCGGCGGCGGCGGCCCGGAAGGTGTCGGCGGCCCCGAGCAGCACGCGCCGACCGTCGGCGACGAGGACGCGGGCCAGCTTGCCGGTGGTCGTCGTCTTGCCGGTGCCGTTGACGCCGACGACGAGGACGACGGCGGGCCGGCCGTCGTGCGGCAGCGCCTTGACCGAGCGGTCGAGTTCGGGGTGCAGCTGCTCGGTGAGTACGCGGGTGAGCAGCGACCGGGCCTCGTCGGCGCTGCGGACGGTCTGCGCGGCCAGCTCGCCCCGCAACTTGTCGGTGATCGCCAGCGTCGCCGGGGTACCCACGTCGGCCATCAGCAGGGTGTCCTCGATCTCCTCCCAGGAGTCCTCGTCGAGGTTTCCGCCGCCCAACAATCCGAGCATGCTCTTGCCCAGCGCCCCCTGCGACCGGGCCAGGCGGCCGCGCAGCCGCCCCAGGCGTCCCGCGGTGGGGGCGATCTCGTCGAGCTCGGGCTCCGCGGTGTCCACTGTCTTGACCGGCTCGGCCGGCTTTGCGTCGGACTCTGCCGTCTGGACCGCCTCGGTCGTATCAGCCCGGTCCGGCTCCACCGGCGCCGGTTCCAGGGTTTCCGGTTCCAGGGTTGCCGTGCCGCCCTGGCCGAAGCTGAAACCGGCCTGGGTCTGGTAGCCGCCCTCCCGCGCGGATTCGACGGCCTTGTCGGTCGACGACCCGAGCGACACCCGGCGGCGGCGCGCCAGGACCAGGCCGAGGGCCAGGACCGCCACCAGCACGACGACGACAACGATTCCGATGATGATCGGAGTTTCCAAGACTGCTCCCTATTCGGCCGCGTCGGCCGTTGCGGTGGTGGTTTGTGCGCCGACGAGGTTCTGTCCGCGCATCCGCTGCGAGATCACCTGGGTGATGCCGTCGCCGCGCATGCTGACGCCGTAGAGGGCGTCGGCCACTTCCATCGTAGGTTTCTGGTGGGTGATGACGATCAGCTGCGACCGTTCGCGCAGCTCCTCGAACAACCCGATGAGCCGCTGCAGGTTGGTGTCGTCGAGGGCGGCCTCGACCTCGTCCATCACATAGAACGGGGACGGGCGCGCACGGAAGATCGCGACCAGCATCGCGACCGCGGTCAACGACTTCTCGCCGCCCGACAGCAGGGAGAGCCGCTTGACCTTCTTGCCGGGCGGGCGGGCCTCGACCTCGACGCCGGTGGTCAGCATGTCCGACGGGTCGGTGAGCACCAGGCGTCCCTCGCCGCCGGGGAACAACCGGCCGAACACCCCGGAGAACTCGCGCTCGACGTCGGCATAGGCCTGCGTGAACACCTCGAGGATGCGGGCGTCGACGTCGTCGACGACCTGCAGCAGGTCGGCACGGGCGGCCTTGACGTCCTCGAGCTGGGCGGAGAGGAAGTTGTAGCGCTCCTCCAGCGCCGCGAACTCCTCGAGCGCCAGCGGGTTCACCTTGCCCAGGGTGTTGAGGTCTTTCTGCGCCTGCTTGGCCCGGCGTTCCTGGGTGGCGCGGTCATAGGGCATCGGGGCCGGGGCGACGACGAGCTCGCCGCGCGCCTTCGCGTCCTCGTACTCGGCGATCTCCAGCGCCGACGGCGGCATCGGGACGTCCGGGCCGTATTCGGCGATCAGGTCTTCGGGGTTGACCGCGAACTGCTCGGCGATCTGTTCCTCGAGCTGCTCGATGCGCATCGCGGCCTGCGCCTTGGCCATCTCGTCGCGGTGCACGGCGTCGCGCAGCCCGTCGAGTTGCGCGGTCAGCTGGCCGACCTGGGTCTTCAGTTCGGCGGCGCCGGCGGTCTGCTGTGCCCGGACGGATTCGAGGTGGTCGCGGGCGGCCTGGGCGCGCTCCACGGCCTGCGCCAACCGGGCCGCGACGCGCTCCCCCGACTCGGCGACGGCGGCGGCCACCGACGCCGCGTGCCGACGGGTCGCATCGGCGCGACGGGCCCGTTCCCGGGATTCGCGCTCCTGGCGGGCCGAGCGCCGCAGGCTGTCGGCGCGGCCGCGCACCGAGGCCAACCGCTCTTCGGCGGTGCGCAGGGCGAGTCGGGCCTCGACCTCGGCGGTGCGCGCGGCGGCGACCGCCTGGGCGGCCTGCGACCTCTTGTCGTCGTCGACGCCGGCGGCCGGACCGTCGTCGGTCGGTTCCTCCCGCGCGAGGCGCAGCCGCTCGGACAGGGCGGCCAGCTTCTCGACGGTTTCGGCGTGGCCGGTCTCGGCGAGTTGGCGCTGCCGGGTCAGCCGGTCCGCCTCGTCCTTCGCCGCCCGGATGTCCTGTCCCAGTCGGGCCAGGTGCTCGTAGGCCGCTCCCAGCGAGGAATCCGATTCGTGCAGCGCGGCCAGCGCCTCGTCGGCGGCCTCCCGGCGATCGGACTGTTCGGTCAACGCACCCGAAAGGGCGGCGCCCAGTTCCTCGGCGGTGCGGTTGGCCTTGGCGAGTTCGGCCGTCGCCGCGTCGATCGCCGACTGCACTTCGAGGCTCGACGTGCGGCGCGACGAGCCGCCCTCGACGGTGGCCGCGCCGATCCGATCGCCGTCGGCGGTGACCACGGTCAGCTCCGGGTGGTCGGCCACCAGGCGGCTCGCGACCGCCGGCGCATCGTCGAGGCCGGTGCTCAGCACGACCACGCCGTCGAGCAGCGCGTCGACGGCGCCGCGGATCGACGGCGGGCAGGCGATCACCGCACGGGCCCAGCGCGCACCGGCGGGCAGTGTCGCCCCGCCCGGTTCGGGCAGCGGGCGCAGTCCCCCGACGAGCAGGGCGGCCCGGCCCCCGTCGCCCGCCTTCAGGGCGGTGAGTGCTTGGGCAGCTGCCAGCGCGTCGACCGTTGCAATGGCGTCGACGGCCGGTCCGAGCGCACCGGCCACCGCGGTCTCGAACCCGGCGTCGACGGTGAGGAGATCAGACACCGGGGCGAGCAGGCCCTCCTCGGCATGCTCGAGCAGCCACGCCCCGCCGTCGTTGCGCTCCAACCCGACGGCCAGCGCCTCGATGCGGGCGGTCAGTGACGCGATCTTCTGCTCGGCCTCGCGCTCCTGCGCACGCAGCAGATCGACCCGCTCGTCGGCGGCGGTGGCCGCGGCGGTCCAGCGCTCATGGTGCTCGTCGAGTCCCTGCTCGGCGGTTTCCATCTCGGCCACCGAGGCCGAGACGGCGTCCATCTCGGTCTGCGCCTTCTCCGCACGCTGGGCGGCGGCCTCGATCGCCGCGGTCAGGCGCGCGGTCTCGGCGTCGACCGAGTCGGCGCGGGTGGTCAGGTTCGCGACCTCGCCCTCCAGGCGGGCCAGTCCCTCGCGACGGTCGGCGACGGCGGCGATGGCGGCGGCGTGGGCGCGTTCGACGGCGGCGGCCTGCTCCTCGGCGGCGGAGAGGCCGGTCTTGACCGTTTCGAGCGCGACCCCGGCCTGCTCGACCTGGGTGGCGAGCTGTGCCTCCTGCTCGGCGGCGCGCTGCGCCTGGGCGTCGAGCTCGTCGGGGTCGGGGCCGGTGGCGACCGTCGTCGGGGTGGCCAGGTGGCGGCTGCGCTCGGCCGCGACGCGGATGGTGGCGTCCACGCGCTCGGCCAGCGCGGACAGCCGGAACCAGCCCTGGCTCGCGGTCTGGGCGGCCGGCTCGATCTCGGCCAGCTGGGACTCGCGGGCGGCGAGTTGGGCGGTGGCGGCGTCGAGGGCGGCGGCGACCTCGGTCTGCTGGCGGCGGATGGTGTCCTCGAGTTGCGACTGCTCGGCCATCTCGGCCCGGCGGTGCACCAGGTCGTCGGCGGCCAATCGCAGCCGGGCGTCGCGCAGGTCGGCCTGTACCGTCGCGGCCCGCCGCGCCACCTCGGCCTGGCGGCCCAGCGGCTTGAGCTGGCGGCGCAGTTCGCTGGTGAGGTCGCTCAGCCGGGCGAGGTTGGCCTGCATCGAGTCGAGCTTGCGGACCGCCTTTTCTTTGCGCTTGCGGTGCTTGAGGACGCCGGCGGCCTCTTCGATGAAGGAGCGCCGGTCCTCCGGGCGGGATTCGAGGATGGCGGCCAGGCGCCCCTGCCCGACGATGACGTGCATCTCGCGGCCGATGCCGGAGTCGCTGAGCAGTTCCTGCACGTCCATGAGGCGGCAGGACTCGCCGTTGATCTCGTATTCGCCGGCACCGTCGCGGAACATGCGCCGGGTGATCGACACCTCGGAGTACTCGATCGGCAGCGCGCCGTCGGAGTTGTCGATCGTGAGGGTCACCTCGGCACGGCCCAGCGGCGGGCGGCCGGAGGTGCCGGCGAAGATGACGTCTTCCATCTTGCCGCCGCGCAGCGTCTTGGCACCCTGCTCGCCCATCACCCAGGC
Organism: Gordonia crocea; assembly: GCF_009932435.1. Taxonomy (NCBI): domain Bacteria; kingdom Bacillati; phylum Actinomycetota; class Actinomycetes; order Mycobacteriales; family Gordoniaceae; genus Gordonia; species Gordonia crocea. The sequence goes on along the minus strand of NZ_BJOU01000001.1, from coordinate 1,729,903 downwards.
GAGGGCGTCGACGACGTTGGACTTCCCCGACCCGTTGGGGCCCACCACGGCGGTGATCCCGGGCTCGAATCGCAGCGTCGTGGCCGACGCAAACGACTTGAAGCCCTTAAGGGTGAGGGATTTCAGATGCACGACGGTACAGACTACCTACTCAACGCTCGACAAATCCGCGCAAGTCGCCACGCGCCTGCTCGAATCTTTCGACGACGGTGTCGACGCGGCCCGGGGTGTCGGGTCCGTGCAGGAATCCCAACAGTGCGTCGAGGTCCTCGCGCGGCCCTTCGGCCACCACGTGGACCCGTCCGTCGGCGAGATTGGCGGCGTAGCCGACCAGGCCCAGCTCCAACGCCCTCGACCGCGTCGACCAGCGGAAACCCACGCCCTGGACATGGCCGTGGACGAAGGCGCTCAACCGTTCGGCGGACACGCGGCAATCAGTCCGTCTCGATGGTCAGGTTGACCTGGGTACCGGCCTTGAGGGTCCGCCCGACAGTGCAGACCCGGTCGATCGCGCGCTCGACCACGACCAGCAGGCGTTGCGCGGCCTCCGGATCCAACTCGGACAGGTCGATTTCGAGCACCTCGTCGAGGACGGGGTAGGTCTCCGTCTCTCGGTCGGCGGCACCGCTCACGCGCACCGTCGCGTCGTAGTCGTCACCGAGCCGACGGGCCAGCGTGACGTCGGAGGACATTCCGCTGCACGCTGCCAACGCGATCTTCAACAGTTCACCGGGGGTAAAGACCCCCTCGACGTCCTCCGACCCGATCTGCACGCTCGCCCCGCGCGAGCTCTGGCCGACGTAGCGGCGCGATCCGGTGCGCTGTACCCAGAGTTCTGTCATGACTCCATTCAACACCGCCGGAGTTTTCACCACCGTCGCAGTCCGCCACCGTCGGAGTATCAACGGAGGTCGAAGTGTCAGCCGAGGCCGGCCGTCGCCATATGAAGTTCTCAAAGGACAAGAGTCTCAAAGGACAGGTGAGACCCGTAGGCCGAAAGTGCTGCGCTGTTGTGAATGGACGGCTGCTGCGGATGGATGGACAGAGCTGTCAGGCTGCCAAGGTCAGGCCTGTGCTGCGTCGGTGGTGGCAGGGCATCCACTCACCTCCTTCAGGAGCTTGGAACCAGGGGTGGCCATCGGATCCGATGCGGACCTGCCAGCCTTGGGCGTGCACGGCGGTGTGGTGGTGGAAGGCGCACAACAGGCACAGGTTCTCCAACACCGTTTCGCCACCCTCGGCCCACTCTTTGATGTGATACGCATGCGCCCACGAGGTGGGCCGGCCGCAGCCGGGAAACTGGCAGCCGTGGTCTCGGGCGTTGAGGGCTGCCCTCACCGGCCCGGTGGCCAGGCGCTGGTTGGCACTGATCGACAGCGGCACCCCGTCGGCCATCACAATCGCGGCCAACTCGTTGTCCCCGCAGCACAATTCGCGAGCGGCTTGGGGTGAGACGGCGCCGGTGAACCCCAGGCGAGCCACGGCGTCCGGGCTCTCTGGGCCCTCCACCAGGGCGGCCGGACTGTCGGGCACCAAGACAGGCAGCGGCACCGTGAGGTTGATGTGAGGGACGATCCCACTCGACGTGGGCCGGTCGGGTCGGGAGAGGTAAGCCTCGACCATCTCCACCAACCCGTCGGCCAGCCGACGAGACCGCGAGCGGGTCGCGGCTCCCGTCGGGTGCGGAAATCGGTCGGGACAAGGCGTCCAGCGCAACGAGAACCTTTTCCCCGGACACCTGATCCAGATCTGCCGAGAGTGCGACGCGCCCTTCGTCGGTGACGGTCACCGACGCCTCGTTGAGGTCGTGGTTGTTGGCGGCCGGCACCGCGGGCGGATGGTTCGACGCCAATCCGTGGGCCAGTTCCCTGGCCTTGGCCGCCACTTGGGCCGGCGAATCCATCCGGGCATGAGCCAGCAGGGTCGTCGCCACGCTGCCCTTGACAGCCTCGAACCCCTCGACTTCCATGCGGGAGTCGACGTGGGCGATACCGCGGATCACGGCGTCGGCGTGCTCGAGGGACAGGTCCCCGTCGCGCACCTCGCGGGCGAGATGCGGCAGCAGCCATGAGATAGTCCCCGATCGTCGACAGCCGAAACCCGGCCACCATGACGGCCAGCAGGTCGGCGTCGTCGGCGATCGGTTCCGCCGACGCCAACAGCGACCCCAATCCGCCCCCGGATTCGGTCGCCGCGGGGGCCAGATCGTCGGCCAGCAGGACGGCCAGATCGGCAAGCTCAACGGTGTTCAATTGACCCCTCCTACCAACGCGGTGTGCCACCTAGCTTAGTACATATGTTCGTCTGTTGTGTGATGCGAGAGAAGGGTGCGAATCCCACAACCCGCCTTGAGTCGAAATCGCCTATCCGTCTCAACCGCACCCGCCCCCGCTATGCTCAGCAGTTCCACCGCGGGTGAGGCACTTCAAATCGCACTACGGACCGCGCAAGTCGGTAATCGCTTCATCGACATCACGGCCAGCCTCACGTCGACGACCGGGCGGATAACGTTCGGCCACACCGACCTTCCTGCGGACGTTCGCAACTTTCTGCTCGAGCGCGACATCGTCATCATCTTCGGTGTGATCGTCTTGCGATGCTTGAGCCCGCAACTGGTCGACCGCCTTGGCGAAACCCGACTGGAGCTGGCGCTTCCGGCCGACCGCACAGCGCTCTTGGTCGACGGCATCACCGAGATGCTGACGGACCTCGCGCACGATCCGGTACGAGAGGTGCGGATCGTCGCGGACCGTCCGGTTACCGAACTGACCTTTCCACTCGACCTTCTCGGCGAGCCGATGGCGATGCCGGATCCGGCGACCGCTGCGATGTGCGAGCAGCAATGCCTGGACCTCTTGCAGCATCGACTCGAGCGCGGTCCGCTGGCCGCCAAGATCCGAGCCATCCTCGTGCAGGAGATCCATGACGCACCCACCGCGGGCGCGATTGCCGCGAAACTGAACATGGACGGCCGGACTCTGCGCCGACGACTCACCGACGAGGGAAGCAGCTTCCGCAAGCTGCAAGAAGAGACCCGCTGCACCCTGGCGATCGACATGCTGGGCGTCTTGAACCTCACTGTGTCCGAGACTGCGGTTCGCCTGGGCTACACCAGCTCAGAGGCATTCAGCAGATCGTTCACCCGCTGGACCGGCAAGCCTCCCAGCGCCTTCGGAACGGGTGACCGCCAGCGCGTCGGACAGTAGAACGACCTCCGGTTCAAGAACTGCTCGCGGACGATCCGGACGTTTGACGCAAACCCGACCGCAGCGCACCATGAACACGTGCCTGTAGCCGAACTCCTGCGCCTCGGTGCGCCTCGCCCCATTTCTCGTTGGGGAGACCCTGTGCTGCACTCCCCGGCGCGGCAGGTTGCCGATTTCGGGAGCGACCTTCAGGATCTGCTGGCCGATATGTTTGCGACGAACACCGCCGCCAACGGAGCGGGCCTCGCCGCGGCGCAGATCGGCACAGATCTTGCGGTGTTCGTCTACGACTGCACCGACGAGACCGGCGTGAGGCGCACCGGGGTCGTCTGCAATCCGGTCATCCAGGTGGATCAAGGACAGGGCAGAATCCTCGTCGAGCTCGACGAGGGATGCCTGTCACTGCCGGGCGCCTACGCCGAACTCGCGCGACCCGAGTTCTCAATCTGCCGCGGGCAAGACCAGTACGGCGATCCGGTCGAGATCACCGCCGGCGGCACCCTGGGCCGATGCCTGCAACACGAGACCGACCACATCAACGGAATGGTGTTTGGGGACAGGCTCTCTCGCCGCAGGCGCAAGCAGCTCTACCAAGACCACCGGGACGTCGCTGACGAGTACCCGGACGACTGGCCGGCGTAGTCGTGCCCGCCGGTCGCTCGACGCCCCAACGAGAAGACTCACGCCTTGAGAGACTCCTCATCCCCGTCTGGCTGCGCTCCTGCGCGGTGGCTTCTGGCACGCCGGACAGTAGAACGAACTGCGGTTCATGAACTGCTCGCGAACGATCAACCCGCCGCACCGGTTACACGGGCTCCCCTCGCGGCTGTACGCGTTCAACGACCGCGCAAAGTAGCCCGACTTGAATCGTTTCTAAACGTTCATGTCCGTTGGCGTCCAGGAGTGACCACTCATGGGGACCTGGCAGATCGCGCGTCGGTCTTACAGGTACCGCGTCGGGTCCATGCGCTGATGCAGGATCCTGATGACGTCCACGCCGTCGGAGCGCTCGACATAGAACAGCAGGTGGCTGCCGATGCTGTATCGACGGTAGCCCTCGCGGACCTCGTCGCACGCGCGACCGCGACCGGGATCGTCAGCGATGCGCTCGACTGCCGCTCTAATCTCGGTCACATACGTCTCGGCTTGGCGGACGTCCCAACGCTCCTCTGTGAAGTCCCAGATCGAGGAGAGGTCGCGCTGTGCGGCCGGGGTGAGGCGGTACCTCGTCACGACTTCTTCGCCGCGACAAAGGCGTCGAAGTCGAAGGGCTCCGCCTCTCCGCTGTCCTCGCCGGCGACGAGGGCGGCACGGAGCGCGGCCAGTTGCGTCTCCCGATCCTCCAGCAGCCGGAGGCCGGCGCGGACGACCTCACTGGCGGAGCGGTAGCGCCCCGACGAGACCTCCCGGGAGAGGAAGTCGGAGAAGTGATCGTCCAGGCTGATCGAGGTGTTCTGAGCCATGCGACGATGATACCAAACATTGGTAACCACCCGGGCGCCCTGAGACGAGGGCTCGGCATGGAGGAGTCGGGGAAGGCCATCGCTCTCCACGAACGACGTGTGCGGATCGTCCACACTCCTGAAGGCGAGCCTTTCGTGGATAAGCGGTTGCGGGATGTGTGGGAGCTGCACGGCCTCAAGCTCGAGGGCCACATGGCCAGTTGTGTCGAGTTCCTCCTGCGCGACGACCGCTGGACCGGACTGAAACGCAACGACGACGGCCACTCGCATCACCGCGTGCTTGACGTGTACGTGCGCATGCAGGCCGAGAGCGACGAGGGTCTGCTCTGCTCAGCTCAACCGACCTGGACGCTGATCGGCTGAACCGATGAAACGCCTACCGGTGGTGAGGCGGTCGTTGACACTTCGGGCAGAAGTACGACGACCGGTTCATGAATTGCTCCCGCCTGATCGGCGTACCGCATCGGTGGCACGGCAGACCTTCTCGGCCATATGAATGTAGTTCTCTGCTGAAGTACCCGGACTCCCCGTTGACGTTGACGTACAGCTCGTCGAAGGAGGTGCCGCCGACGGCGAGGGCGGCGGCCATGACCTCGCGGGCGTGGCCGAGGAGCTCGACGAGCTTGGCTCGGGAGATCGAATCGGTGAGCCGGGTGCCGCGGAGCCGGGCGCGCCACAGCGACTCGTCGGCGTAGATGTTGCCGATCCCCGACACCAGCGACTGGTCGAGAAGTGCCCGCTTCACCTCGGTGTGCTTGCGGCGCATCGTCGCCGCGACCGCATCCGCGTCGTAGGCGTCGTCGAACGGATCGGGTGCGATGTGGGCGACCACCGACGGCACCGACCGCGACGGGTCGAAGCGGTCGGGCACCAGGTCGTCGACCTGCCAGCCGCCGAAAGTCCGCTGGTCGACGAACCAGAACTGCCGTCCGCCCAGGTCGGCAGAGATCCGCAGATGGTTGGTGGGGCCGGCCTGCTCCGGATCGTCGACGACGCGCAACTGACCACTCATCCCGAGGTGGATGACCAGCGCCTCGTCGACCGATCCTGCCGCATCGGCCAGGTCGAGCCACAGGTATTTGCCGCGGCGGCGGGCCGCGACCGCGGTCAACCCGCGCAACCGTCCGATCAGTTCCGCCGCCCCACCGGCCTGGCGGCGCACCGCCCGGTCGTGGTGGACGACCACGTCGCCGAAGGCGGCTCCGACAACGTGTTTGTCGACGCCGAGGCGGATCGTCTCGACTTCGGGGAGTTCGGGCACGCTACTCGCCCGAGGCCGCGTCGTCGTCCCGGCCGTCGATGGCCCGCCACGCCTCTTGCGCGGCGACCTGCTCGGCCTCCTTCTTCGACTTCCCGACGCCGGACCCGAGTTCCTCGCCCGCGACGACGGCGGTGGCGGTGAATTCTTTGTCGTGGTCGGGGCCGGTCGAGGTGATCTGGTAGCTCGGCGGGCCGAGCGAGCGGGCGGCGGCCAGCTCCTGCAGCGACGTCTTCCAGTCCAGACCCGCGCCGAGTTGGCCGGCATCGGCAACCGCGTCGTCGAAGAGGGCGAGGATGACCTGCCGGGTGGGCACGAACCCGTGCTCCAGGTAGACCGCGCCCAGCAAGGCTTCCATCCCGTCGGCGAGGATCGAGTCCTTGTCCCGACCACCGGTCATCTCCTCGCCGCGGCCGAGGTACAGGTGCCGGCCGAGGCCGCCGGGTCCGAGCGTGCGGGCGAGCCGGGCCAGTGCCTGGCCGTTGACGACGCTCGCGCGAATCTTGGCCAACTCCCCCTCCGGCCGGTCCGGATAGTCGAGATAGAGCTTTTCGGTGATGACGACGCCGAGGACCGAGTCGCCGAGGAACTCCAGCCGCTCGTTGGTCGGTAGACCGCCGTTCTCGTAGGCGTAGGAGCGGTGGGTGAGGGCGAGGGTGAGCAGATCGTCGTCGAGGGTGGCGCCGACCGCCTGGAGCAGCGCGGCCGTGTCGCGCGCGGCCTCAGCCATTGTCGGTGGGCTGGTCGCGCAACTCGCCCAACCTGTTGGCGAGCCCGGCCCAGCGCGGATCGATCTTGTCGTGGGAGTGACCCGGTTCCGCACCGTCCAGGGCGACGCCACAGTCCGGGCACAGGCCCGGGCAGTCTTCGCGGCACAACGGGGCCAGCGGCAGTTCCAAACCGATCGCGTCGATCAGCGACTGCTCGAGATCGATCTGATCGTCGTCGACGCGGTGCACCTCCTCGTCGGAAGAGGTCTTGTCGGTCTCGCTGTCGGGGTAGGCGAACAGCTCGGTAAGGAACACCGTGACGGTCCCCTCCAGCGGTTCCAGGCAGCGCGAACACTGCCCGAAGGTCTCGCCGCAGGCGGTCCCGGTCACCAGAACGCCTTCGGACACCGCTTCCATGCGCAGGTCCAGATCCATGTCGGTGCCCGGTTCGATGGCGACCATCTGGGTCCCGATGCGGATCGGGGTCACCACGGTGCGGTGCGACTCGATCATGTTGCCGGGGCGGCGCCCCAGCGACCGGATGTCGAATACGAACGGTGCGTCAACTACTTGAGCCACACCGCAACCATACGCCGGGATTGCCCGGATGATTCGAGGCGGCGCTCAACCGGCGAGCGACGCTTCCTGGTTCTTGTCGTCGACGGCGCGCGGGTACTCGACATAGTCGTGCGTGCCGGCTCCGGTGCGCAGCTGCTGGCGTCCGCGGCCGACCGAACGCAGGGTCCCGGTGAGGACCTCTTCGAAGTCGGCGAGCTTCTTGTCGACGTAGATGTCGCATTCGCCGCGCAGGCGGTCGGCCTCGGCATGTGCCGCGTCGATCACCCGCTTGGCCTCGGACTTCGCCGCCGCGACGACCTCGTCCTGGGCGACCAGGCGCTGCTGCTCGGCGATACCGTCGGACACCGAGCGCTCGTAGTGCGCGTTGGCCTCCTCGATGATGCGCGCCGCCTCCGACCGGGCGCGCCCGGTCATCGACTCGTGTTCGCGCGCCGCGCTGGTGGTGAGGCGGTGGGCCTCCTCGGTGGCGTCGGCCATCATCGACCGGCTGTGGTTGGAGGCATCCTCGACCATGCGGTCGGCGGCGGTCCGCGCCTCGGCGACGAGGCGGTCGGCCTCGGCCTGGGCGGCCGCGACCATCGCCTCGGCATCGGCCTTGGCCTGCGCCACGGTCGTGTCGGCGTTCTGTCGGGCGTTCCCGACGAGCGCGTCGCGCTGGTCGAGGACGTCTTGGGCATCGTCGAGCTCGGTCGGCATGGAGCCTTTGATGTCGTCGAGCAGGTCGAGGACGTCGCCGCGCGGGACCATGCAGCCCGCCGTCATGGGGACGGCACGCGCTTCTTCGACAATCGCGACCAGCTCATCGAGGGCTTCGAATACGCGGTACACAGCAACACCCTTCTCACGGTGAATGACTTCTGTGACCATTGTGCCGAATGTTACTCGTGTGATTGGGGATGTTTTTGAGGTCGGCGTGTCGCGCCGGCTAGACGCTCATCTCCCCGTTGACCTTCGCCATCACCGCCCGGTAGACCGCGGGCGGGAGGAACGGCTCCACGTCGCCGCCCAGTTTGGCGACTTCCTTCACCAACGAACTCGACACGTGCGCATAGCGCGGGTCGGTCCATAGGAACAGCGTCTCGACATCGGCGAGCTCCCGGTTCATCTGCGCCATCGGCACCTCGTACTCGAAGTCGGTGCTCGACCGCAGCCCCTTGACCATCGTCGTCACCCCCTCGTTGCGCATGTAGTCCACCAGCAGCCCCCGCCACCGGTCGACGCGCACGTTGGGCAGATCCGCGCAGGCGGTCGCGATCAGGTCGATCCGCTCGTCGACGGAGAACATGCCCTGCTTGTTCGGATTCACCACGACGGTGACGATGACTTCGGCGAACCGGGCGGCGGCGCGCTCGACGACGAAGCGGTGACCGAGGGTGAACGGATCGAAAGAACCCGGGCACAGTGCGATGCTCATAGCGCCCGAGGGTACCCGGCGACCGCCAGCGCGAGCTCGCAGTACATCGAGTCGGCCCAGCTGAACCAGTCGCGGGTGAAACGACTGTCGTCGTCGACGTGGAAACTCTCGTGCACGTAACCGGTTCCCGCCGTCGTCGCCGCGATGGTCCGCAGCATCGCCGACGCGGTGTCGGGGTCGGTCGCGGTCAGTCCCGCCACCGCCAGCGCGATCGGCCACACGTGATCCACCGGCGTGTGCGGGCTGCCCGGGCCGGCGGCCAGCGCACCCCGGTAGTAGTAGGGGTTGTCCGGCGACAACACGAACCCGCGGGTGCGCAGATACCTCGGATCGGCGACGTCGACACCGGCCACCAGCGGCAGCGACAACAGGCTCGGCATGTTGGCGTCGTCGGCACAAAGCACCGAGCCCAGCCCGTCGACCTCATAGGCCCAGATGTCGCCGTGGTGGGGGTGGTCGACGACGCCGTGCTCGTCGACCGCCGCGCGCAACCCGGCGGCCAACCGCCGGGCCCGGGCTGCAGTCTCACCATCGCCCAACCGGGCGGCCGTCTCACCATCGCCCAACCGCGCTGCGATGAGATCGAGGGTGTGTGCCGCCATGAGGTTCGCCGGCACCAGGTAGCCGTACACGCACGCGTCGTCGGAGGGACGGAACCCCGACCAGGTCATCCCGGTGACCGCCACCGGGGCACCGAGCCCATTGCGGGCCAACGTGTCCTGTGCGGTCGTGTCGGGGCGCACGAACCGATACGACGAGGAGTTCTCGTGGTCGAGCTCGGTGGTCAACGTGTCGACGGCGGCACGGGCGGCGATCCGGAACTCGTCGCCGAACAACTCGTCGGCCCACCGCCCGCCGACGGCCCCGGCCAACTGGTCGGCCAGTTGGAACGGGAAGCACAGCGAATCGATCTCGTACTTGCGCTCCCACAGCCACGGGTCGTCGCCCAGGTCGCGCGGTTCGTGGCAGTTCCCGTTCGGCGCCGCGTTGAACGCGTTGGCGTAGGGGTCGTGGGCGATGAAGGCGAACTGCCGTCGCACCACCCCGGCGACGACCTCGGCCAGTGCGCCGAGTTCACCACCGTCATCACCGGCGAGCAAGTGCACGTAGGGGCGCATCTGGGTGGCGGAGTCGCGCAACCACATCGCCGGGATGTCCCCCGTGATGACGAAGACACTGCCGTCGTCGAGGCGGTGCAGGGTGCGGGCCAGCGTGCGCCGGGCGGCGGCGGCGAACAGGTCGGCACAGTCGGGTCCGGCGGCGTCGGCGACGCGGCGCGACCACCGCGCCAGCACCGGCGGCGGCAGCAAGTCGTCGGGATCGGGCCGACGACCGGGCGCCGCACTCATCCGGGCGGGACGACGACGATTCGGCGCTGCGCCGAATCGGCGATGATGACGTCGCCGGCCGCGTCAATGGCGATTCCGCGCGGCGCCCCGAGCCCCTCGACGGGCAACCGGTGCTGTTCACCGGTCGCCTGCTCCAGGACCACCACCTTGGGGTCGTCGCCCATGTCGCTGACATAGACGGCGCCAACCGAGTCCACCGCGACCGCGGACGGAAAGTTCAGCCCGGTGAACGGCAGCGTGGTGGCGCCGGGCTCCCCCGGTGCCCACCGTTTCACGACGCGCCCGTCGACGACGTAGACCACTCCCGCCGCGTCGACGGCCATGCCACCGGGAAACCGGACGTCAATCGGCAGCCGGACGTGCTTGGCCTTGCCGAACACCGATTTCTTGTCCGCCAGCCGCAGCACCCCGCCGCGCCCCTCGCCGCGCGTGAACCCCGGGTGATACACGGCGTAGACCGCACCGTCCGGCCCGACGGCGACACCGCAGGGTTTCCGGTCGGGCCCGACACTGGGCCACAGCGACACCGTCGCGTTGGCCGAGACCACCAGGCTGGATGAGTTGTTGTCGGCCACGTAGATTTCGCCCGCGGCACCGGCGGCCACCCCGTCGGGCATGCCGAGGGTGTCCATGATCGTCGTCGGCGCACCCCCCTCCGCCGGGACCCGGCTGAGCCGCCCCCACTTGGTGACACCCAGTCCCGGCGGCGCGTCAGGATCAGGTTCGTAGTCGGTGACCAACAACCCGCCGCGCGCGTCGATGGCGAGGCCGTGCGGACGGCCGAGCCCGGGGAACGGCAGCGTGAGCGGAGTGGAATAGCGACGCATACGCCGATCTTAGGAGGTGGCCGCATCCGAATCGCTGCACGACTGAGCCCATTCCACCCTTGTGTCGCCGTACCTCTTGGCCAACACCGGCGACAGCGTCGACGGCCACACGGTGGGCGCTGCGCGCTTGGCGCGCTCGAGCACCAGATAGCCGTCGCCCAGGTGCTCTCCCACCAAGGCCAACACCTGCGCCAACTCGTCGTCGGCCAGGTCGTAGGGCGGATCGCAGAAGACCAGGTCGTAGCGCTGCTCCCCCGCAGCGCGCAGAAAGTCCGTCGCCGTCGCGGCGACGACGCGGACGCGTTGCTCCGCACCACATGCTGCGACGTTGCGTTTGAGTCCATCCACCGCACGGCGATCCGCGTCGACGAGCACCGCGCTCGCCGCGCCGCGGGACACCGCCTCCAGGCCCAGGGCGCCGGTGCCGGCGAACAGGTCCACGACGGTCATGTCGGTAAGGTCGACACGGGACTCCAGCGCGGCGAACAGCGCCTCACGAACCCGGTCGGAGGTGGGCCGGGTCGCGTCCGAGGCCACCACCAGCCGGCGGCCGCCCCACTCCCCGGCAATGATCCGAGGCATCAGATCAGGGCCAGGTCGTCGGCGTGCACCACCGCGCCGTGCATCTGCGACGGGAGATCCGAACTCGAACGGCCCATCATCGCGGTCACCTCATCGGTACCGAAACCGACGACACCACGCGCGCACAGCTGGCCGGATTGGTCGACCAGCTCGACGACGTCGCCGGCGGAGAACACACCGGTCACCCCGACGATCCCCGCCGCCAGCAGCGAGCGGCGGCGCTGTACCGCCGCCACCGCCCCGTCGTCGAGGACGAGTCGGCCGTGGGTCTCGGCGGCGTGGCGCAGCCAGAAGCGCCGCGCGGACATCCGCTCCCCGCTCGCGGCGAACACGGTGCCCACCGACGCGTCGCGCAGAGCGGTGGCGGCATCGTCGGCGGCGGCCAGCAATACCGGGATCCCGCCGTCGGCGGCGAGCCGGGCCGCGGCGAGCTTCGAGGCCATGCCGCCGGTGCCCAGGGAACCGCCCGTTCCGGCGATCACCCCGTCGAGGTCGGCCGGACCGGCCACCTCCTCGATGAACCGGACCGGTCGGTCGGCGGTGGCCTTGCGCGGATCGCCGTCGTAGAGCCCGTCGATATCCGACAGCAGCACGAGGGCCTCGGCGCCGGCCAGGTGCGCCACGAGCGCGGCGAGTCGGTCGTTGTCGCCGAAGCGGATCTCGTTGGTCGCCACCGCGTCGTTCTCGTTCACCACCGCGACCGCGCGCAGCGATCGCAACCGGTCCAGCGTCCGCTGGGCGTTGGCGTGGTGGGAGCGGCGGGAAATGTCGTGGGCGGTCAGCAGCACTTGGCCGACGACCCGGTCGTACCGCGCGAACGAGGTGCCCCAGGCGTGCGCCAGCGCCAGCTGCCCGACACTGGCCGCGGCCTGTTTGGTCGCCAGGTCCGCAGGCCGTTTACGCAGGCCCAACGGCGCCAAGCCGGCGCCGATCGCGCCCGAGGACACGACGATCACGTCCGTGCCCGCGCGCATCCGGGACTCGAGGGCGTCGGCCAGCCGGTCCAGGCGGGCGGTGTCGAGCCCCTCGTCGAGGTCGGTCAGCGCGGCCGAACCGATCTTGACGACCACGCTCCGCGCACCGGCGATCGTTGCCCTCGTCCGCGACACCGACGACGCGGCCGAACTCACGACTGGTCCTCGGACCCGTCCCCGTCCTCGTCGGGAAGGGTCGGATCCCATTCGTCGTGGTGTTGGCGCCGCAGCTTGCGGGCCGCCTTGCGCTCCGCCGCGCCGATCCGATCGGGGCGGTCCAGGCGGATGTCGGTACCGCGACCGGATACCGGCAAGCTGTCGCTGGTCGGCGTCGACGGCTCCCAGTCGAAGGACACGTCGCCGACGGTGACCGGGGCGCCCGGCTCGGCGCCGAGTCGCTCCAGTTCCTCCTCGACGCCGAGGCGGTTGAGCCGATCGGCCAGGTAGCCCACGGCCTCGTCGTTGTCGAACTGGGTCTGGCGGATCCACCGCTCCGGCCGCTCGCCTCGGACGATGAAACCGCCCGGGACCTCGGGGTCGGGTTCGACGCTGAAGTCGGCGGCGTCGACGGCCTTGGGTCGGATGACGGCGCGGCGCGCCTCCTGCTTGGGGTTCGCCTCGCGGTAGTCGCGCACCTGCTTGGCCAACGCGAAGACCAGTTCGCGCAGCCCGTCGTGGCTCACCGCCGACACGCGGTAAATCGGCCAACCGAACTTCTCCAGGTCCGGTTCGACGATGTCGGCGAGTTCGGACGCCTCGGGGATGTCCACCTTGTTCAAGATGATGATCCGGGGCCGCTGCGCGAGGTCGCCGAGACCGTGGTCGTCGTCGAGCGCGGGTTGGTAGGCGGCCAGTTCCGCCTCCAGCGCCTCGATGTCGGAGACCGGGTCGCGACCGGGCTCCAGCGTCGCGCAATCCACGACGTGGGCCAGCACCGCACAGCGCTCGATGTGGCGCAGGAAGTCCAGCCCGAGGCCCCGGCCCGACGAGGCCCCCGGGATCAGTCCGGGCACGTCGGCGATGGTGAAGGTGTCGATGGCCGAGGCGCGCTCGCCCCCGCGGGCGGGCACGGTCTGCACCACGCCGAGGTTGGGCGCCAAGGTGGTGAACGGGTAGTCGGCGATCTTCGGCTTCGCCGCCGACAACACCGACACCAACGACGACTTGCCGGCCGACGGGAAGCCGACCAGTCCGACGTCGGCGACCGACTTCAGCTCCAGGACGAGTTCGCGCTCCTGCCCGGGCTCGCCGAGCAGGGCGAATCCGGGCGCCTTGCGGGCCTTCGACGCCAGTGCCGCGTTCCCCAGCCCGCCACGGCCGCCCTGTGCGGCGACGAAGGTGGTCCCGGCGCCGACGAGGTCGGCGAGGATCTCGCCATCCGGATCCAGGATGACGGTGCCGTCGGGGACGGCCAGCTCCAGATCGCCCCCGTTGGCGCCGTTGCGGTTGTCGCCCATCCCGGGGGTGCCGTTGCCGGCGCTCGCATGCGGGCGGAAGTGGAAGTCGAGCAGCGTGTGGACCTGGGGATCGACGACGAGCCGCACGTCGCCGCCACGGCCCCCGTTACCGCCGTCGGGGCCGCCGAGCGGCTTGAACTTCTCGCGGTGCACCGACGAGCACCCGTGGCCGCCGTTGCCGGCGGTCACGTGGATCGTCACCCGGTCGACGAAGCGCGACATCGGTGCCTCCTAGCCAGTCGTGGGAATCGCGGTGTGGGTGAAATGCACACAGGGCGGGCAAAGGGATCGGTGATCCCCGCCCGCCCTGTGTGAGAGCTTATGCGCCCGGATCAGACCGAAGCGGTATCCGGGACGATGTTGACGGTCTTGCGTCCGCGCTTGGTGCCGAACTCGACCGCGCCCGCCGCGAGGGCGAACAGGGTGTCGTCGCCGCCACGGCCGACGTTCACGCCCGGGTGGAAGTGGGTGCCGCGCTGGCGGACCAGGATCTCACCGGCGTTGACCTTCTGGCCGCCGAAACGCTTCACGCCGAGGCGCTGGGCGTTGGAATCGCGACCGTTGCGAGAGCTCGATGCGCCCTTCTTGTGTGCCATGTCGTGGTACTCCTACTTGATTCCGGTGACCTTGAGAACCGTCAGCTGCTGACGGTGGCCCTGCCGCTTGTGGTAGCCGGTCTTGTTCTTGAACTTGTGAATCCGGATCTTCGGGCCCTTGACGTGCTCGACGACCTCGGCGTTGACCGAAACCTTGGCCAGCTTGTCGGCCTCGGTGGTCAGGTTGGCACCGTCGACGACCAGCGCGACGGGGAGCTGCACGGTGCTGCCGGGCTCGCCTTCGAGCTTCTCGACCTTCACCACGTCGCCTTCAGCGACCTTGTACTGCTTACCGCCGGTCTTGACGATCGCGTACGTAGCCATCGGGTAATCCCTCAATCTTCGTTGTCACAGTTAAAACGTTGTCACAGATAAAACGCCTGCCCGCGTTTCGCTGCAGGTAGGCGACTTTCCAAGGTTACGGGAGTAGCTTGGTTCGGGTCAAACCGACAGGCCACGCCCAGGGGTGAGCCGTCTCACCCCTCGTGCTGCGGTGCCCCCGACGGCCGGCTGGCAGCGCGTCGGCGGGGCCGGCGCACGACCGCGACCACCTCGTCGACCGGGGCGGCCGACGCGGGGCCGGCCGTGGTCGTCGTCGTGGTCGCCGGGGAATCCTCATGCTCGTCGGCGCCGATCACGATCGTGGTCCCCGACCCCGTCGACACCGGCGCGCGCCGCACCCGGCGGTGCCGGGTCTTGGCCACGGGCCCAGTGCTCGTGGGCTCGTCGACCTTCGGCTCGGCGGCCGTGGGCTCAGCGTTCTTGGGCTCGGGGGCCTTAGACACTGCCGCCTGAGGCTCCGTCGACTCCTCGACGACCTCGACCTCGACCTCGGCCTCGACGATCTCGACGTCGGGAGTCTCGACGGCGGGCGCCTCGGCTTCCTCGGCTTCGACCGCCACGGTCTCGACGATCTCGACGTCGTCACCCTCGTCGTGCTCGTGGATGTGGGCGTGCATGGCCCGGAAGAGCGGGTGCTCGGCCGGGTTGTGCGCGGGCGCCTTGGCCTCGGCGGCGGGTGCCGGCTCCGACTTGCCCTTGCGGCGGCGCGAGCGGCGCGAACTCTCGCCGCGGGGGCTCTCCTCGGTCGGGCGGACCTCAACCGGGTCGGCGTGGACGATGAGGCCACGGCCACCGCAATGGGTACACGTCGTCGAGAACGCCTCGAGCAGCCCGGTGCCGAGCCGCTTGCGGGTCATCTGCACCAGCCCCAGCGACGTCACCTCGGACACCTGGTGGCGGGTCCGGTCACGGGCCAACGACTCGGTGAGCCGGCGCAAGACCAGGTCCCGGTTGGATTCGAGGACCATGTCGATGAAGTCGACGACGATCATGCCGCCCAGGTCGCGCAGCCGCATCTGGCGCACGATCTCCTCGGCCGCCTCCAGGTTGTTGCGCGTCACCGTCTCCTCGAGGTTGCCCCCGGAGCCGGTGAACTTGCCCGTGTTGACGTCGATGACGGTCATCGCCTCGGTGTGCTCGATGATGAGCGTGCCGCCCGAGGGCAACCAGACCTTGCGGTCGAGTGCCTTGGCCAGCTGCTCGTCGATGCGGTGCACGACGAAGGAGTCCGGTGCGTCCGGCCCGGTCTTCTCAAACTTCTCGACCCGGTCCATCAGGTCCGGGGCGACACCGCCGACGTAACCCTCGACGAGGTTCCATGCCCCGCCGCCTTCGACGACGAGCTTGTTGAAGTCCTCGTTGAACAGGTCGCGGACCACCCGGACCAGCAGGTCGGGCTCCTCGTACAGCGCGCGCGGCGCCACCGACTTGCCGTTCTTGCCGGTCGCCTCGTCGGACTGGGCCTCGATCTTCTTCCACTGGGCTTCGAGGCGCTTGATGTCGGCCTCGAGATCGTCGGCGCTGATCCCCTCCGAGGCGGTGCGGATGATGACACCGGCGCCCTCCGGGACGATCTTGGCCAGGATCGACTTGAGGCGCTTGCGCTCGACGTCGGGCAGCTTGCGGCTGATCCCCGTCGACGATCCGCCCGGCACGTACACCAGGTAGCGCCCGGCGAGCGAGATCTGGGTGGTCAGTCGGGCGCCCTTGTGGCCGACCGGGTCTTTGGAGACCTGGACCAGGACGTTGTCGCCGGGCTTGAGGGCCTGCTCGATCTTGCGCGAACCGCCGTCGAGGCCGGCGGCCTCCCAGTTGACCTCGCCGGCGTACAGCACGCCGTTGCGGCCGCGGCCGATGTCGACGAATGCGGCCTCCATCCCGGGGAGCACGTTCTGGACGCGCCCCAGGTAGATGTTGCCGACCATCGACGTCGACGTGGCGGTGGTGACGAAGTGCTCGACCAGGATGCCGTCTTCGAGCACGGCGACCTGCGTGTAATCCTCGTGCGCCCCGTTGTCGCGCTCGGCGGCGGTGTGCACCTTCTCGCGCACCACCATCACGCGCTCCACCGACTCGCGGCGGGCCAGGAACTCCGACTCGCTCAGGATCGGCGGGCGGCGGCGGCCGGCGTCACGGCCGTCGCGGCGGCGCTGCCGCTTCGCCTCGAGCCGGGTGGACCCGGAAATGCCCTGTACCTCGTCGCGGGCCCGCTTGCTGCGGGGCTCCCGCTCGTGGATGACGGTGTTCGGCGGATCGTCGGAGGAGGACGCCTCGTCCGAACCCTCACCGGTGCCCTTGCGACGGCGGCGGCGACGACGGCGGCGCGTCGACGACCCTTCGCCGTCCTCGGCGGAATCGTCGTCACCGGCGGAGTCGTCGGCAGCGTCGTTGTCGTCGTTGTCGGCGGCGTCCTTGGCGGCGGCGGCGTCTTTATCGGCACCGCGGCGCTTCTGCCGGGCATCCTTGTCACCGCCGGACTCACCGGACTCGTCGGAGGAGGACTGCTGATCGTCGTCGGCCGACTTCTCGTCGGTTCCCTCGACGTTCGCGTCGGCGGACTCGCCGCGGCCACGGCCACGGCCACGGCGGCCACGGCGCCGGCGGCGGGCCCGGTTGGGCTGCTCGCCGGAATCATCGTCGGAATCGGTGCCCTCGCCCTGCGAGTCGGCCTCGTCGGCGACGACCGTCGAATCGTCATCGCCGGTGCCGCGGTCCGCATCCTTGGCGGGTTCGTCGACGACGGGCGCCGGCTCGGGTGCCTGCGGGGGCAGGAACAGCGGGTTGGTGGCGGCCGGGGCCTGGGCCTGAATCGGCGCGTGGGTGATCGCGGCAGCCGCTGAGAACAGGGTGTCGGCGGGTTCGGCGGCGGCGGTCTCCTCAACCGGGCTCGCCTCAACCGGGGTCGACTCGCCCTGGGTCGGCTCCGCCTCGGCGGCGGGCAGGCCGCCCACGCGCTGCACGACCTGTTCGGCCAGGGCCCGGTCGATGGTGGCAGAAGCGCTGCGCACCGCGGACCCGAGGGCCTCGAGGTGGGTGAGCACGTCGCGGCTGGTGGCTCCCAACAGCCGGGCCAGTGCGTGCACGCGCATCTTGTCGGGAAGTTCTGTTGCCTGGACCGGCGCGTTTGCGTCGGTCGGCGACCCGTTTTCGGTCACGTATTCTCCTAGCACCCCCGGGCGCGTCGAACATCAACGCGGCCACTCGGGGGCTCATCGGTATGCGGTTGTGGGTCGCGCCGGGTGTCCGGCGTCGACCGCTTGGCTGGTCTTTCGGCGTGTCTTGGCGTCGATCCGGGGTTCCAGCTCGACGGGCAAATGCGCGCCTCGTGGTGATGCTGTCACGGACCTCGACGCCGCGGTGCTGCTTCGACGACATGTCGTCGAAAGCGGTAACACCGTGGGGAGGGCCTGCGCGCGAACTCAGCCAGGTTCTCTTGCTGGTCGCGAGCGGTGAACCGCCACCGTGTGTTGCGGACCGACACGGTGTGGCGGCCGCAACACCCGCCAGTATCCCATACCGGTGAGCGATACGGAGAATCCCGCGCCGATGATGCGGGTCCGGCGGTTACAGGCCCGGGAACCAGAGCGCGATCTCGCGGGCGGCCGACTCGGGCGAATCGGATCCGTGCACGAGGTTGTTCTGCGTCTCCAGGGCGAAGTCGCCGCGGATGGTGCCCGGCGTCGCCTTCTCGACCGGGTCGGTGCCGCCGGCGATCTGACGCCACGCGGCGATGGCGCGGGGTCCCTCGACGACGGCCGCGATCAGCGGGCCGGAGGTGATGAAGTCGAGGAGGTCGCCGTAGAACGGCTTGCCGTCGTGCTCGGCGTAGTGGCCGGCAGCCACCTCGCGCGTGGCGGTGCGGAGGTCCAGCGCGACCAGCGAGAGGCCTTTGCTCTCGATGCGGCGGATCACTTCGCCGACGAGGCCGCGGGCCACGCCGTCGGGCTTGATGAGGACGAGGGTGCGTTCAGTCACGCGGAAATACTAACGGCCGCGCCCATCCCCGCCGACTGGGCCCTCGATTCCGCCGACTGGGCCCTCGATTCCGCCGACTGGGCCCTCGATTCCGCCGACTGCGCCCTCGATTCCGCCGACTGGGCCCTCATCCTCACCTACTGGGCCTTGTTCTACTGAGACATCAAGGGCGGGTGGTGACAGCAGAGAAGAAGCTTAGGGCCGACGCTGTCGGTCTCCTGCAAGGCCACTCGACGTCAGTGCCAGATTTGTGGGTGCCGCTGTTGAATCACCCCAGGTTTGATGCCGCCCCGTATAGGAGCGGCAGAAAACCTGGGGTGATTCACATAGGAGAAACAGATCGAGGGCCCACTCGACAAGATCCAGGGCCCACTCGACGGGGATGAGGGCCCACTCGACAAGATCGAGGGCCCACTCGACGGAGGGGTCAGTCCTCGATCGGTTCCTGCCCTGGCAGTTGCCCGTGGGCGATGCGCTGCTCGACGTCGCGCTTGATGTAGATGATGTAGGCCCAGACCAGCGCGAAGACCAAGCCGATCGCGGCGATCGACCAGTGGAACACGCCCCCGACGATGGTGAGCAACGTCAGCGCGCAGTTGAGCTGCAGCGCCCACGGACGGCTCTGCATCCCGCACGCGAGCACGAGGGCCAACACCAGCACGGTGAGGTAGGTGATGCTGAATGCGGTCAGCCCGCCGGCGATTTTTGCCACGACGGGGAAAGCCAACCCGACGACGATCGCCTGCAGGATCAGCACGCCCGACATCACGCCGCGGAAACCCTTCCACGGGTCGTTCGTCGGCGGGGTGTACCGCGTCGTCGGGGTGCTCATGCCGGTTCCTTTCCGAACAGGGATCGCGCCGCGCCCGCGGTGACCACCGAGCCGGTGATCAACACGCCGGCCCCCGACATCGGGGCACCGGGATCATCCTCGGCCAGGGCGATCGCCTGTTCCACCGCGTCGGGCAGGAACGGGGCGACCACAATGCGGTCCTCCCCGAAGATCGGCAGCGCGGCCTCTTCGAGCAGCGACGTCTCCAGCGCACGGGGCGACCCGTTGTTGGTCAGCACGATCGTCTCCAGGACCGGTTCGAGTTCGCTCAGCAATCCGCTCACGTCCTTGTCCCCCAGGACCGACACCACACCGATCAACCGCTGGAAGTCGAATTCAGACTCCAGCGCGGCGGCCAACGCGTGGGCGCCATGCGGGTTGTGCGCGGCATCGAGGTAAACCGTCGGCGCACTGCGCACCCGCTCCAGCCGACCGGGGTTGGTCACCGACGCGAAGCCCGCACGCACCAGGTCGACATCGAGTTGCCGATCGGGTCCGGCGCCGAAGAACGCCTCGACGGCGGCCAGGGCCAGCGAGGCGTTGGCCGCCTGGTGCGCGCCGTGCAACGGCAGGAAGATCTCGGGATAGACCCCGCCGAGCCCCTGCAGCTCCAACAGCTGGCCCCCGACGGCGGTGCGCGCGTCGAGCACGGCGAACTCGCTGTCCTGGCGGGCGACGACGGTGCCGGCCTCGACAGTGGCGCGGAGCAGGACGTCGGCGACCTCGGGCTCCTGGCGGGCCAGGATGGTCACCGGGTCGAGGGGCACGAGTTGATCGGGATCGGCGCCCTTGATGATCCCCGCCTTCTCCCCCGCCACCGCGGTGAGCGTGTCGCCGAGGTAGTCGGCGTGGTCCATCGCGATCGGGGTGATGACCGCGACCTGCGAGGAGATCACGTTGGTCGCATCCCAGCGGCCGCCCATGCCGGTTTCGACGACGGCGACGTCGACGGGGGCCTCCGCGAAGACGGCATAGGCCATTGCGGTCAGCACCTCGAACTTGCTCATCCGAGGTCCGCCGGCCGAGGTCGACGAGTCGTCGACCATCGTGATGAACGGCTCCAGCTCGCGGTAGGCGTCCACATACGCGCGGGGGCTGATCGGCGCGTTGTCGACCGAGATCCGCTCAGTGGCCAGTTGCAGGTGCGGGCTGGTGATGCGCCCGGTACGACGGTGCATGGCGGTGAGCAGCGCGTCGATCATGCGCGTCACCGAGGTCTTCCCGTTGGTCCCGGCGATGTGGATGCTCGGGTAGGAGTTCTGCGGCGAGCCCAGCAGGTCGAGCAGGGCGCTGATGCGGGTCAGCGACGGCTCGATCTTGGTCTCGGGCCAGCGCGTGTCCAGCTCGGCCTCAACCTCGGCGAGCTCGGCGAGGTCGGCCGGATCGGGAACCGAACCGGGGGTGCTCACGCGCCGCCCAACGCCGCCAGCTTGGCGCCCAGGCGGGCGATCTCCTCGCGGGCGAGCTCTTGGCGCCCGCGGATCTTCGCGACCACCTCGTCGGGCGCCTTCGCGAGGAACTGTTCGTTGCCGAGCTTGGCCGTCGTCGTCGCCATCTCCTTCTCGGCGACGGCGAGATCCTTGGCGACACGGCGCTTTTCGGCCTCGACGTCGACCGCGCCGGAGGTGTCCAGGTCGACCTGCACGGTGGCACCGCTGAGCCGGACCTCGATGGAGGCGGTGGCGGTGAATCCGTCGTCGGCCGGGTCGAGCCGGGCCAGGGCGTCGAGGTAGTGGCGCGACCCGGCCAGTCCGGCCTCGTCTAGCCCACTCAACACCGCGGCGACCCGCTGGCCCGGGCGCAGGCCCTGGTCGCTGCGGAACCGCCGCACCTCGGTGATGAGCCGCTGCAGGTCGTCGATCTCGGTGGCCGCCGCGGAATCTGCGGCCGGCCCGGTCGGCGCGGGCCACGGCGCGATGACGACCGACTCGCCACCGGTCAGCGCCTTCCACAGTGTCTCGGTGACGAACGGCATCACCGGCGACAGCGCGCGCAGCAGCGGATCGAGGACCGCACCGAGGACACGCGCCGTCGACGCCTTGAGCGCCTCGTCGGCCAACTGCACCTTCGCCAGCTCCAGGTACCAGTCGCAGACCTCGTCCCATGCGAAGTGGTAGAGCGCCTCGCACGCCTTGGAGAACTCGTAGGACTCGAAACCCTCGTCGACGAGGGTGAGCACCTCGTCGAGCCGGTCGAGGATCCATCGGTCGGCGACCGTGAGGGACTCACGCGGCGGGAGTTCGCCCGCGCAGGTCGCCTCGTTCATGAGCGCGAACTTGGTGGCGTTGAAGAGCTTGGTCGCGAAGTTGCGGGAGCTCTGCGCGTGGTCCTCGCCGACCGAGATGTCGCTGCCCGGGTTCGCCCCGCGGGCCAGGGTGAAGCGCAGCGCATCGGCCCCAAAACTGTCCACCCAGTCGAGCGGGTCGATGCCGTTGCCGCGCGACTTGCTCATCTTGCGACCGTGCTCATCGCGCACGAGCCCGTGCAGGAACAGGTCGGTGAACGGCACGGCCGCGTCGCGCTGGGCCAGCCCCGCGGTGTCCTTGGCGCCGACGTAGGTGCCGAACATCATCATCCGGGCGACCCAGAAGAACAGGATGTCGTAACCGGTGACCAGCACCGACGTGGGATAGAACTTGCCCAGGTCCGCGGTGTCGTCGGGCCAGCCCAGGGTGGAGAAGGGCCACAGTCCCGACGAGAACCAGGTGTCGAGGACGTCGGTCTCCTGGGTGTACCCGGCCGGCGGCTCCTCCCCCGGCGCCGGGCAGACGACCTCGCCGTCGGGCCCGTACCAGATCGGGATGCGGTGACCCCACCAGAGCTGGCGCGAGATGCACCAGTCGTGCATGTCGTCGACCCAGGCGAACCAGCGCGACTCCATCTGCTGCGGGTGGATGGTCGTCTCGCCGTTGCGGACCGCATCGCCGGCGCGGCGGGCCAGCGTGTCCACCGCCACCCACCACTGCATCGACAGCCGCGGCTCGATCGGCTCGCCGGTGCGCTCGGAGTGGCCGACGCTGTGCAGGTACGGACGGACTTCCTTGACGATGCGACCCTGTTCGCGCAGCGCCTCGCAGATGGCGCTGCGCGCCTCGAAGCGGTCCAGCCCGTCGAAGCGGGTCCCGGTGTCGACGACGCGGGCCTGCTCGTCGAGGATCGTCGGCATCGGCAGGTCGTGACGCTGGCCGATGGCGAAGTCGTTGGGGTCGTGGGCCGGGGTGATCTTCACCGCGCCCGAACCGAACTCCGGGTCGACGTAGTCGTCGGCGATCACCGGGATACGACGATCGAGGAAGGGGTGCTCGAGTTCGGTGCCCACGAGCGCGGTGTAGCGCTCGTCGTCGGGGTGCACGGCGATCGCGGTGTCGCCGAGCATCGTCTCCAGCCGGGTCGTCGCCACGACGATGTGCGGCTCGTCGTCGGAGAGCGATCCGTAGCGGAACGAGACGAGCTCGCCCTCGACGTCGGAGTACTTCACCTCGATGTCGCTGACCGCGGTCTGCAGCGCCGGCGACCAGTTCACCAGGCGTTCGGCCTGGTAGATCAGCCCGTCGTCGAAGAGCTGTTTGAAGATGGTGTGGACGGCGCGGGACAGCCCCTCGTCCATGGTGAACCGCTCGCGCGACCAGTCGACGCTGTCACCGAGGCGGCGCATCTGGCCGCCGATGGTGCCGGAGATGGCCGCCTTCTCCTGCCACACGCGCTCGATGAAGGCGTCGCGGCCGAGGTCGTCGCGGGTCTTGCCCTCGTCGGCGAGCTTGCGCTCGACCATCGTCTGCATCGCGATCGCGGCGTGGTCCATGCCGGGTAGCCACAGCACCTCGTACCCCTGCATACGACGACGACGACTGAGCGCATCCATGAGGACGTGCTCGTAGGCGTGCCCCATGTGCAGCGACCCGTTCACGTTGGGCGGCGGGATCACGATGGAGAACGGCGGCTTGTCGCTCGACGCGTCGGCGGTGAAGTAGCCGGCGTCTACCCACCCCTGGTACAGGCCTTCCTCGTGGTCGGCGGGAATCCAGGCAGCGGGCAGCGCGCTCGTCGCGTCAGGGGTAGTCACGATGTCAATTCTAGGGATGACCGGGCACCTGCCGCCCGAGGGGGCTGGTCTGTCCCGCAAATCCCGCACGAATTGGCATATCCCGCGGGAATTACTGCGGGATATGCCAATTCGTGCGGGAGGAGCGAGGGTTCGAGGCTAGGCGCTCTTGTCGCGCGGCTCGGCGCGGTGCTTCTTGCGCGGCACGATCG
Source organism: Gordonia crocea (assembly GCF_009932435.1). Classification (NCBI taxonomy): domain Bacteria; kingdom Bacillati; phylum Actinomycetota; class Actinomycetes; order Mycobacteriales; family Gordoniaceae; genus Gordonia; species Gordonia crocea. The sequence goes on along the minus strand of NZ_BJOU01000001.1, from coordinate 1,706,085 downwards.
TCGGCAGGACGTTGTCACGCACGGTCTCACCGGTGACGACGACCTTCTCGACGTCGTCGCGGCTCGGGATGTCGTACATCACCGGGAGGAGGACCTCCTCCATGATCGCGCGCAGGCCGCGGGCACCGGTTCCCCGGTGGATGGCCTGGTCGGCGATCGCCCCGAGCGCATCATCGGCGAACTCGAGCTCGACGTTGTCCATCTCGAACAGCTTGGTGTACTGCTTGACCAGCGCGTTCTTCGGCTCGCTGAGGATGCTCACCAGCGAGTCCTTGTCCAGGTTCGTCACCGACGCGACGATCGGCAGACGGCCGATGAACTCCGGGATCAACCCGAACTTGATCAGGTCCTCCGGCATCACCTCGGCGAAGTGGTCGGTGGTGTCGACCTCTTCCTTCGAGGCGACCTCGGTACCGAACCCGATGCCGCGCTTGCCGACGCGGTCGGACACGATCTTCTCCAGCCCCGCGAAGGCGCCGGCGACGATGAACAGCACGTTCGTCGTGTCGATCTGGATGAACTCCTGGTGCGGGTGCTTGCGCCCGCCCTGCGGCGGGACCGACGCCTGGGTGCCCTCGAGGATCTTCAGCAGTGCCTGCTGAACGCCCTCGCCGGACACGTCACGGGTGATCGACGGGTTCTCGCTCTTGCGGGCGATCTTGTCGACCTCGTCGATGTAGATGATGCCGGTCTCGGCACGCTTGACGTCGTAGTCGGCGGCCTGGATCAGCTTCAGCAGGATGTTCTCGACGTCCTCGCCGACATAACCGGCCTCGGTGAGGGCGGTGGCGTCGGCGATGGCGAACGGCACGTTGAGCATCTTGGCCAGCGTCTGGGCGAGGTAGGTCTTACCGCAACCGGTCGGGCCGAGCATCAGGATGTTCGACTTCGCCAGCTCGACGGTCTCGCCACTCTTGGCGTCCTTCTTCTCGCCGGCCTGGATCCGCTTGTAGTGGTTGTAGACCGCGACGGCCAGGGTGCGCTTGGCGTTGTCCTGGCCGATCACGTAGTTGTCCAAGAAGTCGCGGATCTCGACCGGCTTGGGCAGCTCGTCGAGTTTGACGTCGCTGTTCTCGGCGAGCTCTTCCTCGATGATCTCGTTGCACAGGTCGATGCACTCGTCGCAGATGTACACACCGGGTCCCGCGATGAGCTTCTTGACCTGCTTCTGGCTCTTCCCGCAGAACGAGCACTTCAGCAGGTCGCCACCGTCTCCGATTCGCGCCATCGATCGTTACCTACTTCCCTGCTGGTCCGGTGCGGCTGGACGCGCACCTGCGGACGGCCGTCATGGATTGGTCACCGCCGGTACACCGACGGTACCCGCGTCCGACGTGAACTTCGAGCTACTTGGGGCGAATGTCGCCACTTGATCAGAGCTATTTGTTCAGCGACTTCTTGCGGTAGCCGAACACCTCGTCGATGATCCCGTACTCCTTGGCCTGTTCGGCCGTCAGGATGTTGTCGCGGTCGGTGTCGACGCGGATCTTCTCCGGCGTCTGGCCGGTGTGCCCGGCCAGGATCTCGTCGAGGCGTTTGCGGATGCGCTCGATCTCGGCGGCCTGGATCTCCAGGTCCGACACCTGGCCCTGGTAGGCACCACCGGTGCGCGGCTGGTGGATCAGGATGGTCGCGTTCGGCAGGGCCGCACGCTTACCCGGGGTTCCGCCGGCCAGCAGGATCGCCGCCGCCGACGCCGCCTCGCCGAGGCACACGGTCATGATGTCGCAGTGGACGTACTGCATCGTGTCGTAGATGGCGAGCATGTCGGGCACGCTGCCGCCCGGCGAGTTGATGTACATCGTGATGTCACGGTCGGGATCCTGGCTCTCCAGGACCAGCAGCTGCGCCATCACGTCGTTGGCGACCGTCTGGTCGATCGGCGTGCCGACGAAGACGATGCGCTCCTCGAACAGCTTGGCGTACGGGTCGTACTGGCGGTGCCCGGTGGGCGTCTGCTCGATGAAGCTGGGCAGGATGTAGCGCGCCTGCAGGTTGCGGTAGGCCTGCGCGGCCGTACCGGCGGTGGTGGTGGGTTCGTTGCTCATGAAGGCTCTTTCGGCGTCGAAGGGAATGGCGGAGCGGTCGCTGCTAGAGCGTGGTGACGACGTGGTCGACGAGGCCGTAGTCCTTGGCCTCTTCGGCCCGGAACCACTTGTCGCGGTCGGAGTCGGCCTCGATTTTCTCCAGCGGCTGACCGGTGTGCTGCGAGTTGAGGAGGTTCATCTCCTTCTTCGTGGCGGAGAACTGCTCGGCCTGGATGGCGATGTCCGCGGCCGTACCGCCGATGCCCGCCGACGGCTGGTGCATCATGATCCGCGCGTGCGGCAGCGCGTAGCGCTTGCCCTTGGTGCCGGCGGTCAACAGGAACTGACCCATCGACGCCGCCATGCCCATCGCGTAGGTGGAGATGTCACACGGCGAGAGCTGCATGGTGTCGAAGATCGCCATGCCCGCGGTGACCGAGCCGCCCGGCGAGTTGATGTAGAACTGGATGTCCTTGTCCGGGGCCTCGGCGGTGAGCAGCAGGATCTGCGCGCACAGCCGGTTGGCGATGTCATCGTCGACCTGGGTGCCGAGGAAGATGATGCGCTCGCGCAGCAGACGCTCGAAGACCGAGTCGTTCAAAGTCAGGCCGGCGACGCCCGACGACAACAGGGGCGTGTGGATCGACGAAGTGCTCAATGTTCCTACCTTTGGATTGATCTCGCGGTCACGTGGATTCGCTGAAGGTGTTTGCACCGACAGTAACCAATCCCCGACGCCAACCGTTCCTTCTAACACGCCGATTCGCTTACAGCTAAACGGCGAGTCGCCCGGACCGGGTGCTGCGGAGACGACTGTGCCGGGTCCGGAACCGCGTTTCGCGGGCCGGACCCGGCACAGGGTCGTGGTCGGACTACTCGTCGTCGGTGTCGCCCTCGGCGTCACCGACCGGGCCGAAGTACTCGGCGGTGTCGACGGTGGCGCCCTGGTCGTCGGTCACGGCGACACGGGAGATGATCGACGACAGCGCCTTGTTGCGGCGGGCGTCGGCGTAGAGCGCGCCGATCTGGCCGGCCTGCTGGAGCTGGTTGACGAACTCCTGCGGGGCCATCCCGTAGCGCTGCGAGGCGAAGATGATCTGCTGGGTCAGCTCTTCCTGGCTGACCTCGGTCTCTTCCTGATCGGCGATCGCGTCGAGGAGCAGCTGGGTGCGGACGCCGCGCTCGGCGTTCTCCCGCGCGTTGGTCTCGAACTCCTCGCGCGTGGTGCCCTGGGCCTCGAGGAGGCGCTCGAACATGGCCTCGTCATGGCCGATGCTGTGCAGGACCTCTTCGAGCTGGCCCTCGACCTCGGCGTCGACGATCGTCTCCGGCACCGGGAACTCGACCTTCTCCAGCAGGTCGTCGAGGACCTTGTCGCGGATCTGGTTGGCCTGCTCGATCTTCTTGGACTGCTCGACCCGGCCGCGGGCCGACTCGCGCAGTTCGTCGATGGTGTCGAACTCGCTGGCCAGCTGGGCGAACTCGTCGTCGAGCTCGGGCAGCTCGCGCTCCTTGACCGCGCCGACCTTGACCTTCACGGTGGCATCGGAGTCGGCGAACTCGCCGGCGACCAGCTTGGTGGTGAACTCGGCCTCTTCGCCGGCCTTGAGACCGGTGACGGCCTCGTCGAGCCCGTCGATGAGCTGGCCGGAACCGACCTCGTGGCTCAGCCCCTCGGTGGTGGCGTCGGGAACCGGCTTGCCGTCGACGGTGGCCTCGAGGTCGAGGGTGACGTGGTCGCCGGTCTGCGCTCCGCGCTCGACGGCCTTGAGGGTGCCGAAGCGCTCGCGCAGGCCTTCGAGCTGCTCGGCGACCGCGTCCTCGTCGGACTTCAGCGCATCCACGGTCACCGCCAGCGACGCGAAGTCGGGCAGGGAGATCTCCGGACGCACGTCGACCTCGGCGGTGAAGGTGACCGGCGCGCCGTCGACGAGCTCGCCGAGCTCGATGTCGGGCTGGCCGATGGCCTTGACGTCGGCCTCTTCGATGGCCTGGCCGTACTTGGCCGGCAGCGCATCGTTGACGACCTGGGCGAGCACCGCGTCGCGGCCGACACGGGCCTCGATCAGCTTGGCCGGTGCCTTACCGGGCCGGAACCCGGGGATGCGGACCTGCTGGGCCAGCGTCGCGTAGGCACGGTCGAACTCCGACGAGAGCTCGTCGAACGGGATCTCGACGCTCAGTTTGACCCGGGTCGGGGTCAGCTGCTCCACGCTGGTCTTCACAGACGTTCTCCTTGTTTAATGTGATGTCTCGAGTTGTCGGGATGACAGGATTTGAACCTGCGACCCTCCGCTCCCAAAGCGGATGCGCTACCAAGCTGCGCCACATCCCGTGGCCCTGGCGAATCCGTGCCCATCCGAATCCACGGCAGAGCGGGTGACGGGAATCGAACCCGCGTAGCTAGTTTGGAAGACTAGGGCTCTACCATTGAGCTACACCCGCGTGCAGGCAGCGCTCCGGGGTCGCCGGAATCGCCGCATGCGAAGAACGACTGTACACGGACGGTGCGGGTCGCTGAAATCGGGGCGCGGGCTGACGCGGCGGCCCTTCGGTGGGAAAAGTCACACCCGATGTATCCGCAGGCAGCCTGCGGATTTCGCCCCGAACCAACTCCGACATCTCGGTCAAGTGACCAAAGTTCATTGGCTCAAATGAAACGTTTGTGCAACGATTGACGATGAATCTCAAGGTCGGGCACCGTCCGGCCGGAGGGAAATCCCCAGGGTGATGACAAGACCCTGACGACCAAGTGAAGGATTTCAAGAGAATGCTTAGCACCACCAAGCATGCTCGGCGCAGCGCTGCGAAGGGCGTTCTGGCCGCTGTTGCCGGGACCATCGCCGTGGCCCTGGTGATGCCGGCGTCGGCCCACGCCGCACCCATCACGATCATTCCCGGCCTCCCGCCGGTCGAGATCCCCGGTGTGCCGGCCCCGCCGAAGCCGAAGCCGAAGCCCAAGCCGCAGGCCAAGCAGAACGGCCCCGCCGTTCCGGGTATGCCGGCCGTCGCCAGCCGTACCGGTTGGGTCGCGCTGGCCGATGACGCCACGCACACCATCCACTGGTGGCACAACGGCTCCTACAACCGGGCGATGCCGATCTCGATGGGCACCAACAAGCACCCCACGCCCAACGGCACGTACTACACCAAGGAGAAGCACCGCTCGATGTACATGGACTCGTCCACGTACGGCGTGCCGGTGAACTCCCCCGAGGGTTACCGCACCTTCGTCGAGTACGCGACGCGGATGGACTGGAACGGCATCTTCATCCACGCCGCACCGTGGTCGGTGGCCCAGCAGGGCAATAGCAACGCCAGCCATGGCTGCATCAACATCAGCATGGACAACGGCCGGTGGGTCTTCGACACCATCCCCCGTGGCACCCCGATCGTCGTCCGCGGCACCGTCGGCGGCGGCAACTGGCGCACCCCGCGCGACTAGTCTCTACTCAGTACCGGCCGGGCGCAGGTCACGGCCACCGGGTGGTACCTCGTATCCTGGTGAACCGGAGGCTGCCGATCGAGCAGCGGGGGTTGGACCGGAGGATGTTCATCGTGCTGTCACCGGGTGACGTCTTCGCGGGGTACAAGGTGCTCGGCGTGTTGGGCTCCGGCGGCATGGGCACCGTCTACCGCGTGTCCCACCCCCGCCTCGGCCGCGAAGAGGCCCTCAAGACGATCACCGCCGACCATGCCGTCGGCGACGGCGACGAGCGGTTCCGCCGCGAGGCCCGTGCGGCCGCCGCACTGCACCACCCGGGCATCGTGACCATCCACGAGTTCGACGTCACCGACGACGTGCCCTGGTACACCATGACCTATCTCGACGGCGAGGACCTCGCCAACGCCGCCGGGCGGGTCTCCGTGGCCGAGGCGGGCGAGATCATCACCCGCGTGGCGTCGGCGCTGGACTATGCGCACGGCCGCGGCGTGGTGCACCGCGATATCAAGCCCGCCAACGTCATCATCACCCGGCTTCCCGGCGGTCGGGTCGACGGCGTCGTCGTCGTCGACTTCGGGATCGCCCGAGACGTGACCGTCCCCAGTGACCTGACGCAACCGTTCAGCCCCGTCGGATCCCCGCCCTACATGGCACCGGAGGTCATCCGCGGCGAGGCGGCCGGCGCGGCCGCCGACCAGTACTCGCTCGCGGTGACCGCATTCCAGGCACTGACCGGGCACACCCCGTTCTCCGGTTCGACCGGCGAACTGCTGGCCGCCCACACCACCGCGGCCCCGCCGTCGATCACGCGCCACCGACCCGACCTGGCCGCTGCGGACCCGGTGCTGCGCCGCGCGCTGGCGAAAGACCCAGCACAGCGCTACGCCACGTGCGGCGACTTCGCGACGGCCCTGTCCGCGGCGCTGGCCGCTCCGTCGCGCGACACCCTTGTCCCCCCGGCCCCTGTCCCCCCGGCCTCGATAGTCCCCCCGGCCTCGACGCCCACACCGTCCGCCCTCGAATCAGAACCACCGACTCCCCCACGGAACCGCCGCCGCATGGCGATCGCCGCGGCCACCGTGGTCGTCGTCGCCCTCGCGGCGACGATCACCGGGGTGAATCACCCCAGGTTTTCTGCCGCTCCTATACGGGGTGCAGCTCTCGGTTGAGGGCGGCGTAGTAGGTCGACTCGAACTCGGCGGGCGGGACCATCCCGATGCTCGAGTGGAGCCTGTCATTGTTGTACCAGGCGACCCATGCCGACGTTGCGAACTCGACATCCGAGAGGGTCTTGTAGGGGCCGGCGTGGAAGACCGTTGTGTGGATGCACTCGGTCTTATATAGGCCGTTGACGGACTCGATGAGCGCGTTGTCGTAGGCGTCGCCGACAGAGCCGATGGAAGGCCAAATCTTCTGCAGTGCAAGGTCATCAGTTAACGCCGTCGATGTGTACTGGGTACCGGCATCCGAGTGGTGGATCAACCGGCCTGCTCGAACGGGGTGGCCTTGGTGGCGACGCCACCACAGCGCCATTCGCAGCGGAGTCGTGACCAGGTCGGCCTCCCTACCGGTTTGGGCGTGCCAGGACACGATGAGGCGGGAGTACACATCGACGATAAACGCGACGTACACCCATCCGGACCAGGTGCGAACATAGGTGAAGTCGGTGCACCACAGTTCGTTGGGTTCGGATGCAGTGAAGTCCCGGTCGACGAGGTCCTCTGCCCGCACGCCATCGGGGTCCGGGATCGTTGTCCGAATCTTTCTGCAACGCCGAATTCCGTTGTGTCCCAACAGCTTCATTGCCCGGTCAACCGAACCGGGGGTGACCTCGTGGCCAAGGCGTCGCAGGTGCGCAGTCAGCTTGGATCGACCGTAGAGGCCTTCGGGAGTCAGCTTTCGTCGACCGTGGTCGTCGGTGGTCCAGACGGTGTCGCGAACGGCGTCGACAGTGCGGGCGTCGCTGACAGTGCGTTTGGCCGGACCCGCGCTGCGCCAGGCCCGGTAGGTGCGTGCCGCGATCTTGCAGCCCTGCTCGGTGAGGACTCGGCAGATCGACTCGACGGCAAATCCTTCGTCGCGCAAGGAATCTACGAAACTCATGATCATCGGCTTCGGGGGTCGAGTTCCCCCGCGAAGAAAGTTGTCGCTGCTTTCAAGATGGCGACGTCCTCGCGCAGCCGCTTGTTCTCGGCCTTGAGGCGCTTGATCTCGGCGAGTTCTTCGGTGGTGGTACCGGCGCGGGCTCCGCTGTCGACCTGCCACTGCAGGATCCAGCGGCGGACGGTCTCCTTACCGAGGCCGAGCTGCTCGGCGAACGCCGTCGCCGCGGCGGTTGGGTTCGCGTACTCGGCGCCGCGCTCGCGCCACAGACGCTCGGCACGAGCCTGGATGGCCGGATCGATCTTCTTGGGCATGATTGTCATCCTTCCCGATGTGTGGGACTCAGAAAGGAGCGGCATCAAACCTGGGGTGATTCACACCGGGAACCGCGGATGGACGTGCTTTGGTGAGGTCGTCGGCGTGTTTAGCGACTTTGTTCAAGGCATACCGGTTGAGGGCGAAACGGGTGTTGGCTGCTGCTTTTTCCGCGCCCGAGGCGACACGGGCCGCGGCCTTGGCAACCGCCGGAGAAGCCTTCGATGCCGCTTTCGCTCCCGCTTTCAGCGCTGCGGTACCTTTGACGGGAACGAAGAACATCGCCGCACCGAACACGGCTTCACCGGCCAGTTGGTTACTATCAATACCGTCTTTGCCGAAGTTGCGGGGATCTACACCCAGCCACGCATTGGTCATTCCAGAAACCCGATCGACCGGATTCTCGGCGACATAGTCCTTACTCGTCAAAGTTCGCACAACATCATAGGCAGTCTTGGTCGCAACGACCTGCGGATTGTAGGTCCACAAAATGTTACCCAAGCCTTTCCCGAAACCAACCCACGCCTCACCCACCCCTGGTCCACCCTTGCCGCCGATCCCCACCAACGATCCCAAGCCTTTAACGGTGCCCCACGCACCCTTACCGACACCTTTGAAGAAGTTGCCCGTCCCAGTTAACGCCTTCTTCCACGCCGGTCTATTGTCCGGGGCATCAGTGTGATCGATATGGGCACCGGCGGCATCAAACTTGTCTTTGGATCCATCGGACTTGAACTGCTCCACACTCCCATCAGCGGCGACAACCTGCTTTTTCCAGTCCTTGTTCTTCTCGTTCTTACCGTCGTGGGTGATCGTGGCGATCCCGTTGACCCACGACGTGCGGACCCCACCATCAACGACCACACCCGATACTGGTTTGCCGTCCTTGTCGTAGTCGACGGTCCCGATCTGCTTCCCAGACTTATCGGTCACCCGCGAACGCTGCAACCCCGACTTCGGATCGACGTAGGTGGTGGTCTGCGAACCGGTCTCCTTGTTCGTCGACACCGTGACCTGGTTACCGTGCTCATCACGGTGCACCTTGGCCGCACCACCATTGCCGTCATCAACCCACCCGGTGCCCTTGGCATCGGTCTCACCGATCAAATGCAGCTTCCCGTCCGGATCGACCCGCGCCAACCGCACCGAACCATCCTCAGCCGTGGTCTGCGTCTCCCAGCCCCCGGTCTCGGTCTTGACCTTGTCGACCCGCGACCACACCCCCTTCTCATCAACCGCCTCCGTCGACGAACGCGTCCCATCCCACGAACTCGTCGTCACCGAATACGGCGGCGAGGACGATGCATCAACCCCCGGCCGCCACGCCATCGTCGTCACATCAGCACCCGGCTTATCCTGCGACCGATAACTCGAGGTCCCACCCTTATCGTTGGACCACTGCTGAAAACCACCCTCCCCGTTGGACACCACCCGCGAGTTCGACACCGCCTTGCCGGACTTGTCGTACGTCACCTGATCAACACTTTGATCCCCATTACCGGTCGGGATCGTGTACACCACCTTCGTCCCGTCAGCGTTGCGTGTCTCCCACGAATCCCCCTCCTTGCGCCCAGCCGCCTGACCCAACGCCGACGCATCCGCCGGGGCCTGCTTCGGGTTCGGTTTCTGAAACCCCGCCACGCCATTACCATCGGGATCGTCAGGCGTGCATTGCCCAATCCCCTCCGCCTTCAACCCCGGCGCCTGCCCATCCGAGGCCGCAGTCACCGCCGCCGGCAACAAATGATGCGGAATAACCTTCGGCCCAGCCACCGGATGCGACGCCGCATCCGCTCCCTCAACAGCCTGCCCCGACCCCGACCCATCCGGCTGGGCAGCCGACGCACCCTGCTGCGTATCGCCAATCTTGGTGTAAGTCGGCATCTCCGAGTTCGCAGGAGCTGCAAGCGCAGCAGGCGCCTGCGCACGCTCAGTCGGCCCAGCCACAATCAACCCCCTGAACTAGTCCAGCAACGGTAACAAACCATCAGGCCACACCATTCAAACGCCGGGATCTGCACCCGGATCGTCGAACTCGGCCGCCAACAACTCGTTGACCGGAAGGGGACCATCACCCAGTCGGATCGTCTCCACCAACCGGGAAAACTCCTCGGCAACAGGACCGAAATCATCATCGGAAGCCGACAACCCCACGAGGATCTCAACCACACCCCCCAACTCGGGCAGATCCACCGTCAAAACAGTGTGAGCAACCGACCCGCCCGCAACACTGAACACCTGCGTACCAATCTGCTCCTCGCCCCTAGACTCGCCGATCTCGACCACCAGGGAGTCACCCACGATATCGAAGCCCTCTCGCGCGCGCCGGAGCTGCTCATCAATCAGCGGCTCATGAACGTAGGCCTGGCGCCAACTCAAACGCGCCGACGGGTAGCTTGGGTTGACCATCTCCGCAGTGAACCAATCGGGTCCTCGACCGATCGCAGCAGGATCAACACGCCACGCCAACCCCACCTCGAACACGAACGTAGGCAGCAACCGCCACCGCTGCTGATCGTCGCCCATCTACATTCCCGTTCCACCCGACAAAGGCTGCCAACCTAGAATCACTGAACATGTCTTTGCACAGTCTAGTGCGCGGAGTCCCCGACAAACGCGCCGAGTCACGCGCCATCCGGCGCGCGACGCAGGCCATTCAACCTGAGACGTGGAAGCCCCGCCAAGTCGCAGTAGTCCCACTGGACCCCGGTGCCCCAACATCTGCAGTTGCAGCCCTACTCACCATTGCCGCAAGCCGGGTCATGATCCACTCCGTTGACAACGGGGTCGGCCGGGTTATCGGTGTCGACACCGGTTCCGGGCGCGAGCTCGCCCGGTACCTCGGAGCCCACGACGGCGGGAGTATCGCCGGGCTTGCCGGACTGGATCTTGGGACCGCAGCGCCCTCCGAGCTCGCCCGGTTCATCGACAGTAGGACCTATACGGCCACTTTGGTGGCGTCGGCGCCGACCTCCGGGCCTGCTGATGAGTCCGTCCGGTCTGCTTTGGCCAGGCTCGACCGGCTCGGTCTTACGACCTTTGTGAACGTGCCGGCTCCTGTCGCGGGCCAGGTCATGACCGCGGTGCTCGGCCACACCCAGCGGGTCGTCGCCGTCACAGCCGGGTCAATTCCCGAATGGCTCCTGACTACCCAGAACCCACTTCACCCCTTCATTGACTCCGCGAGCATCCTCGTGTCCCAATGGCAAGGTCCCGACGGTTCGACGAGCCTCGCAGACCTTGGCCTCAGCATTCCCGTATTGCACATCGACCCCACGACCAAGCGCTACGCACGCGACACCTACGGCTTCCAGCTCGCAGAAGCACCGACAGCCTTGATCACCGGCCTGCTGGACGCACTCCAGTTCCTCCTTGCCGATCCACACGACCAACACGCGCGGCCATAGCGGGACCGTTACAACTGCGTTGACGCAGTTTCGCCCTCCGGATCTCACTCGTTGCTACGCTGACCGACCACCAATCGACGGCACTGTGGGGGCAAGGCGGCAATCCGCCCCCATCCTCGCCGACGGGGTAGTTCACCCCATGCCCGTCCTGGCCCCTATCGATCCACCCGACCCGGGTTGGCCCCGACACGGACTCTGACAGCACAGCATCTACCTACGACTGACAGTTCGGACACCAGAACAGGTTGCGGCCCTCCATGACCCCGTGGGCGATGGGGGTGCCGCAGATCCGGCACGGCTCGCCAGCCCGGCGGTACACGTAGGTGCGCGGCCGGTCGGGGCGGTACGACGGAGCGCCGTGGTCGTCCTCCGGTCGCATGACATGCATCTGACCGCGTCGGACGCCGACCGGCATGAGCTCGACCAGGTCGGCCCAGAGGGCGTCGAACTCCTCGTCGGATATCGACGTGCCGAGGCGGTGCGGGTCGATGCCGGCGCGGTACAGCACCTCCGCGCGATACACGTTGCCGACGCCGGCGATGACCTTCTGGTCCATCAGCAACGCCCCGATGGGCCGACGGGACTTCTGGATCGCGGCCCGGGCGCGGTCGGGCTCGGCGTCGGGTCGCAGCGGGTCGGGCCCGAGACGCGCGATCAGGGTGTCGAGGTCTTCGGGGCTGTACAGCTCACAGGCATTGGGGCCGCGCAGATCGACCGCGGCATCGGGCCCGACGATCCGCAGCCGCACCTGGCCGACGGGCGGGCCGGGTGGAACCGTCAGATCGTGGAAGGCACCGTAGATCCCCAGGTGCACGTGGACCAACTGTCGACGGCCCGATCGCGCCGACGATCCCGGTTCGCGGTACTCCTGCAGCAGGTGCTTGCCCCACGCCGAAGCCCCGTGAAAGGTCCATCCGTCGAGGTAGGCGGCCTCGTCGGCGAAGCGCCCCTGCGGGGAACTCAGCGCAACCGGGCGCCCGCCGAACTGCCGCTGCTGGCGTCGGGCGAGCCGGTGAAGGGTGTGTCCCTCAGGCACCGGGCACGGCGGGGGCCTCGCCGGTGCGCTCGTACTCGTCAAGGATGTCGATACGGCGCTGGTGGCGCTCCTCCCCCGACCACGGCGTAGCCAGGAAGGCGTCGACGATGGCCAGGGCCTGGGCCTCGGTGTGCATGCGCCCGCCGATGCCGATCAGCTGGGCATTGTTGTGCTGGCGCGCGAGCTCGGCGGTCTCGACGCTCCACGCCAGCGCGCAGCGGGCGCCGGGCACCTTGTTCGCCGCGATCTGCTCGCCGTTGCCGCTGCCGCCGAGCACAATGCCCAGGCTGCCCGGATCGGCAACGGTGCGCTTGGCCGCGTCGATGCAGAAGGCGGGATAGTCGTCGAGAGCGTCATAGGTGTGCGCCCCACAGTCGACCACCTCGTGGCCGGTGGCGGTCAAATGTTCGGCGATCCGGTTCTTCAACTCGAAGCCGGCATGGTCAGCACCCAGGTAGACACGCATGGCGCCACTATAGTTTGAAGGCGTGTCCCAACCAGTAAACGCCCCCGGCTTGTCGTCGCCGATCCCCTCGGTACCCGGAATCCCGGCCGGACCCGCCCCGGAGCCGCAGCAACTGCCGCCCGACGCGCATTGGCTGCCGCCGGCCCGATTCGCCAGCGCCCCCCGGCTCCACCCCTGGGAGATCCCCATGCTGGTGATCATCATCGTGGTGACCCTGTTGGCCTACCTGTCTCTGGTCGTGACGGTGCTGAGCGGCTCGCTGACCTGGCAGGTGCTCTCGGTCTTGCTGATCCCGCTGCTCCTGGTGATCGGCCGTGGTGTTCTCTACGCCCAGCAACGCGTCAACGGCGTGCAATTGACCCCCAGCCAGTTCCCCGAGGCCTACCAGATGGTCGTCGACGCGGCCGCCCGGGTCGGCCTGGAATACGTCCCCGACGCCTTCGTGGTCAACGGCAACGGCACCCTGAACGCCGGCGCCTCCGGTCACGGCTTCCGCCGCTTCGTCATCGTCTACAGCGACCTGTTCGAGATCGGCGGCCAGGCCCGCGACCCGGAGGCCCTGCGCTTCGTCATCGGCCACGAGGTCGGACACATCGCCGCCGGCCACGTCTCCTACTGGCGGCAGGTCGCCACCGCTCTGGGGATGCGGATCCCCATCCTCGGCTCCGCGCTGTCGCGGGCCCAGGAATACACCGCCGACAACTACGGCTACTACACCCAGCCGTCCGGCGCCCCCGGGGTCATCGGCGCCCTCTCGTCGGGCAAGTACCTGCTCTCCGCGGTGGATTTCGACCAGTTCGCCGACCGCGCCACGCAGGAGCGCGGACCGTTCGTGCACCTGGTCAACGCGCTGGCCAGCCATCCGGTCCTGACTTGGCGGGCCGCCGCGCTGCGCGACCGCTCTCGGGCCGGCGCATTGTGGCTGCGACCCAAGACCATCACCCGCGGCGCCGGGTCCGGAAACGCCGTGCCGATCATCCCGCCCCCGCCCAACCCGGCGGCGGTACCCGAGGGCTATCTGCCCAACGGCATGGTGTCGCTCACCAAGCCCTAGCGACACCCGCCCGAGCGGCTCAGTCGAAAGCCGGGTCCTCGGTCCGGGTGCGCTTGAGCTCGAAGAAGTGCGGGTTCGCGGCGACCGCGACGACCCCGTCCCACAGCGAACCGGCATCCTCGCCGCGCGGGATGCGCGAGAGGACGGGGCCGAAGAAGGCGACGCCGTTGACGTGGATGGTCGGCGTGCCGACATCCGGCCCGACCTTGTCCATCCCCGCGTGGTGGCTCTCGCGGATCGCGTCGTCGTATTCGGTGGAGTCGGCCGCCGCGGCCAGGTCGGCGGGCAGGCCGACATCGGCGAGCGCCCCGGCGATGACCGAGTCGAAGTCCTTGTCCCCCTCGTTGTGGATCCTGGTCCCCATCGACGCGTACAGCGGCGCCAACACCTCGTCGCCGCGCGCCGCGGCCGCGGCGGCCAGCACCCGCACCGGCCGCCAGGCGTTCTTCAGCAGCTCGCGATAGTCGTCGGGGATGTCCTTGTCCTCGTTGAGGTACGCCAGGCTCATGATGTGGAAGTTCACGTCGATCGGACGGACCTTCTCCGCCTCGAGGATCCACCGGGAGGTGATCCAGCACCACGGGCACAACGGGTCGAACCAGAAATCCACACGATTGGTCATGTCTCCGTTCTACCCGGATGCCGACGAGTCCGCCCACCTGACCGGCCCACGACGGCGACCACGGCTACCCTCTAACCCGTGACTGCGCCGAACCTGACCCGAGACCAAGCCGCTGCTCGCCGAAGCGTCCTCACCGACGTCGCCTACGCGATCGACCTCGACCTGACCGACGGGGCCGGCAAACCCGGCGAGCAGACCTTCCGCTCAACCACGACGATCCGCTTCGGCGCCACGCCGGGCGCCTCGACCTTCGTCGATCTCGTTGCCCCGCAACTGATCTCGGCGACGCTGAACGGCGCCCCCCTCGTCGTCGACGGATATGACGAGGAGGTCGGCCTGACCCTGCCCGACCTGGCCGAGCGCAACGAACTCGTCGTCGTGGCCGATTGCGCCTATTCCAACACCGGCGAGGGGCTGCACCGCTTCGTCGATCCGGCCGACGGCGCGGTCTACCTCTACTCCCAGTTCGAGACGGCCGACGCCAAGCGCATGTTCGCCTGTTTCGACCAGCCCGACGTGAAGGCCGTCTTCGACGTGACGGTCACCGCGCCGGCGGACTGGCAGGTCGTCTCCAACGGTGCGACGGCGTCGACGACCCCCGGCGACCGCGGCACCGTCCACGTCTTCGCGCCGACCCCGTTGTTGAGCACCTACCTCGTCGCACTGATCGCCGGGCCGTACCGGCGCTGGACCGACACCTACTCCGACGAGCACGGCACGATCGACCTGGGCCTGTTCTGCCGCGAGTCGTTGGCGCCGTACATGGACGAGCAGCGGCTGTTCACCGAGACCAAGCAGGGTTTTGCCTTCTACCACCGCAACTTCGGGATCCCCTACGCCTTCGGCAAGTACGACCAGCTGTTCGTGCCGGAGTTCAACGCGGGTGCGATGGAGAACGCCGGCGCGGTGACCTTCCTGGAGGACTACGTCTTCCGCTCCCGCGTGACGAACTACCTCTACGAGCGGCGCGCCGAGACTGTCCTGCACGAGATGGCACACATGTGGTTCGGCGACCTGGTCACCATGGCGTGGTGGGACGACCTGTGGCTCAACGAGTCCTTCGCCACCTTCGCCTCGGTGCTGTGTCAGGCGCAGGCCACCGAGTACACCGGCGCGTGGACCAGCTTCGCCAACGTCGAGAAGTCGTGGGCCTACCGCCAGGACCAGCTCCCGTCGACGCACCCCATCGCCGCCGACATCCCCGACATCGCCGCGGTGGAGGTCAACTTCGACGGCATCACCTACGCCAAGGGCGCCTCGGTGCTCAAGCAGCTGGTCGCCTATGTGGGCCTGGAACCGTTCCTGGCCGGATTGCGCGACTACTTCGCCGCGCACAAGTTCGCCAACGCCACCTTCGCCGACCTGCTGGCCGCGCTGGAGCGCTCGTCGGGCCGCGACCTGTCCGAGTGGGGCGCGCAGTGGCTCAAGACGACCGGCATCAACGTCATGCGGCCCGACTTCGAGATCGGCGACGACGGGACGTTCACCCGCTTCGCGATCCTGCAAGAGGGCGCCGCCCCCGGTGCCGGTGAGACCCGCGTACACCGGATGAAGGTGGGAATCTACGGCTCCGATGCCGACGGCAAGTTGGTGCGCCGCACCGTCGTCGAACTCGACATCGACGGGGAGCACACGGAGGTCGACGAATTGGTCGGCGTCGACGCGGGCGAGCTCATCCTGCTCAACGACGACGATCTGACCTACGCCTCGATCCGGTTGGACCCCGATTCGCTGCGCGTGGCCACCGAGCGCATCGCCGACATCGCCGACCCGATGCCGCGGACCCTGATCTGGTCGGCCGCCTGGGAGATGACGCGACAGGCGGAGATGACCGCGCGGTCGTTCGTCGACCTGGTGTCTCGCGGCATCGCGGCAGAGACGCAGATCGGCGTCGTGCAGCGCGTCCTGCTGCAGGCGACCACCGCGTTGGACTCCTACGCCAATCCGACGTGGGCCACGACGCAGGGTTGGCCGGCCTTTTCGGCCCGGTTGCTCGACCTCGCCCAACGCGCCGAGGCCGGCTCCGACCATCAGCTCGCCTTCCTCAACACCCTGCTCACCGGGGTCACCTTCGGCCCGCAGCAGGCGGTGCTGCAGTCCCTGCTCGACGGTGCCGATCCGGCGTCGCAGGGGCTGGCCGGCCTGGCTGTCGACACCGACCTGCGGTGGCGCATCGTCAAGGCCCTGGCCGCCGCCGGGGTGATCGACACCCCCGAGATCGCCGCCGAGCTGGCCCGCGACGAGACCGCCGCCGGACACCGCAACGCCGCCGCGTCGCGCGCGGCCCGCCCGACGGCGCAGGCGAAGGCGGACGCGTGGGCGGCCGCGATGGCCGACGACTCGCTGCCCAACATCACCGTGCGCTCCATCGCCGAGGGCTTCGTGCGCCCCGGACAGGACGAGCTGCTCGCCCCCTACGCCGACCAGTACTTCCAGACGGTCGCCGACGTGTGGGGACGGCGTTCGAGCGAAGTCGCCCAAACCGTGGTGATCGGCCTCTACCCTGGCTGGGATATCAGCGACGGGGGCCTCGCCCGAGCGGATGCCTTCCTGGCCGGCGACCACCCGCCGGCCTTGCGGCGCCTGGTCCTCGAGGGCCGCGACGGCGTGGCCCGGTCGCTGCGAGCGCAGCAGTACGACCGGACCGAATCCCCCTAACCCGCCAGGAGAGCCATGGCCACCGACATCGAGCAGCTCCCGCCGACGCCGAAGCCCAAGCGCAACCGCAGCCATTGGCTCTACCTGATGGTCATCGTCGGCGTCGTCGCCGGGGTGATCGTCGGATTGGCGGCGCCGGAAGTCGGCAAGGACGTGGCCTTCCTCGGCACGATGTTCGTGAACCTGATCAAGATGATGATCGCGCCGGTCATCTTCTGCACGATCGTCATCGGCATCGGGTCGGTCCGCAAGGCGGCGACGGTCGGCAAGGTCGGCGGGCTGGCCTTCGTCTACTTCCTGGCGATGTCGACCGCGGCGCTGGGGATCGGCCTGATCGTCGGGAACCTGCTCAAGCCGGGGACCGGGTTGGACTTCACCCCCGATGCCGCCAAGGGCGCCGAACTCGCCGACAAGGCCCACGAGGCCGGCGACACGATCGACTTCCTCCAGGGCATCATCCCGGACACGTTGGTGTCGGCGCTGACCTCGGGCAAGGTGCTGCAGGCGTTGTTCGTGGCGCTGCTGGTCGGTTTCGCCATCCAAGCCCTCGGCAAGGACGGCGAACCCATCCTGACCGCGGTCAGCTACTTCCAGAAGCTGGTCTTCAAGGTGCTGTCGATGGTGTTGTGGACCGCACCCATCGGCGCGTTCGGCGCCATTGCCGGTGTCGTCGCCCAGACCGGCTGGTCGGCGGTGCGCGAGCTGTTCGTGTTCGTCCTCGCCTTCTACGCGACCTGCATTCTGTTCGTCTTCGTCATCCTCGGGCTGGTCCTGCGGCTGGTCACCGGCTTCTCGATCTTCCGGCTGGCCCGGTATCTGGCCCGTGAATACCTGTTGATCGTCGCCACCTCGTCGTCGGAACCGGCGCTCCCCTCGCTGATCGCCAAGATGGAGCACATGGGCGTGTCGACGCCGACCGTCGGGATCGTCGTGCCGACCGGCTATTCCTTCAACCTCGACGGCACGGCGATCTATCTGACGATGGCGTCGCTGTTCATCGCCGACGCGGCCGGTGACCCGATGAGTCTGGGCGAGCAGCTCGGGCTCTTGGCCTTCATGATCATCGCGTCGAAGGGGGCCGCGGGCGTCACCGGCGCCGGTCTGGCCACGCTGGCCGGCGGGCTGCAGGCCCACCGGCCGGATCTGCTCGACGGGGTGGCCGTCGTGGTCGGCGTCGACCGGTTCATGTCCGAGGCGCGCGCGTTGACCAACTTCTCCGGCAACGCCGTGGGCACCCTGCTCATCGGGACGTGGACCAAGACGATCGACCGCGACCGCGCCGACCGAGTCCTGCGCGGCGAGATCCCCTTCGAACTCGACGCCGCCGGGGAACCCGCGCACGCCTAACCCGCGCCACCACGGCGGTACACCTCACAACCCCAGCCTCACATCCGTGCGCCCTGGCTTGTGAAGTGCGTTACACCAATCCCCGATTGGCCTTTCCCGGGCTGTTTCCGTCGCATTGATCAGACATTGCCACGGCATTTCTATCGACCCGCGGAATGAATTCGCCCCGCATTTCACGGCACCGGGAAAACAGTCGTTAACTTCTCCTACACACACCGGCGAGTACCCCCGAAGCCGCGCCTGCAGCTGCTCCGCTTGCCTCCCCAATCACGGATTGATAAACACAGTGGCACGACGACATGTCGCTGGTAGAAGCAGAATCTGCCTCGCCCGGCAACGTGGAGTCGTGTCAATTGGGCAGTGTTGGCAACGGCGCCAGAAAAGATCGCATTCGCCCGGCACAACCATGCTCGACCCGCATTTGCCGGTCTCACGAAAGAGAGTCAATCGATGATGAACACCGTGACCAAGGGAATCGCCGCCACCGCCATCGCCGGCGGTGCACTCGCACTCGGATCCGGCTTGGCCAACGCCGCGCCGGCCAAGCCCGCGAAGCCCGTCAAGTCGCATGTCGCACCGGTAAACCCGCACCGCGTCTCCGTCGGGCTCGCCCAGGGCGTCACCTACACCGGCGACGCCAAGTCCGGCGCCGCGGAGATCACCACCCCGTGGGGCGTGCTGAAGACCACCAACGGGCGATTCGCGGTCTCCGACACCCGGGGCAAGACGGTCTACGGCGATCCCAAGCTCAAGGGCCTCCAGGCGTCGAACCAGCGCCCGGTGACGATGACGAACAGCCCGTTCCAGCCCGGCAAGGCCGCCGCGACCAACCCGGCCGCGGAGCCCAAGAAGGCCCTGACCGCCGCCGAGAAGGAGGAGGCGGTCTACGGTGCCATCGGCAACGTCGCCACCCACTTCGGCTTCGCCTACGGCGTCGGCGCCATGGTCGGCGGCGTCGCGGGTGCGGCCATCGGCTGCCCGATCGGCGCGGTGGCCATGCAGGTCTCGGTGCCCGTTCCCGTCCTCCCGGTCGTCCTCGGCTGCGTGGTCGGCGCCGGCACCATCGGCACCACCGGGGCCATCCTCGGCGGCGCGGCAGTCGCCGTTCCGGTCGCCGTCGCCAGCGGCAGCTACGAGGTCTCCAAGCTCGCCGCCAACGGCGTCCTCGGCTGAGCCGCACGCCCGAACAGAAACGGGCGGGATGGGCGATATCGCCCATCCCGCCCGTTTGTGTCTGAGTTACGGCGCGACGGCTGCGGTGGTCATGACGCGCAGCGCCGAGACCAGACCGTCGATCAACTCACCGCGACGGAAGGAACCGGCCGCGGCGGTCACACCGAGCGCGGCGACGCGGTCGTTGACCCGGCCGGCGACGGCGCTGCCGGAAACCACGGCGATGTCCTTCGAGTTCGGCGACACCGCGATGAGCGTGCCGTGGGCGGGCTCGGGGCCCTTCAGCAGGACCTCCCGCGCACCGGCCACCGGATCGGAGCCGAGGTCGCCGAGGTAGACCGAGAAACGGACCCGGGCGCGCTCCGAGCAGTCCCGCAACGTCTCTTCGAGGCGGGCGAGATCCTTGGCGGGGAACGGGAAGCCCGGCACCTCCGAGTCGGGGAAGCGCACCGCCGAGACGCGACCGCTGTTGGTCACCACGGCACCCATCGGCAGATCGCCGACCGGGTTGTTTGCGACGACGTCACCACTTGCCATGAGCGGCACCACCTTCGGTGTCAGACTCCTCCGCGTGCGACGGAAGGGCCATGTTCGGCACCCCGGTTGCGGAGAAGAGGATCGGATCGCGGTCCCAGGGCTGGTCGAGCGTGTACAGCGTGGGAGCCTGGTACTTCGTCTTCCCGAAGAAGGTCAGGTACGTCATCGCGAGCACGCACAAGATGACCGAGGTACACACCGCGATCACCGTCGGCAGTCCGATCGGAACAATGAGGTCTTCGACCACGACTGGCCCTCACTTTCGGTTGGCTGTATGAGTTGAATTTATCAGTGCTCGGGAGCCAGGCGTAGTGCGGGCAACACATAGCGCCGAAAATGGCGCCGGACCGAAGCCGGGTCGTCGGCGTCCAGCCGGTTTCCCGGCACGCTCCCCAGGCTGATCAGGACTCGTGCCACCCACTCGGATGCCTCGTCGACGTCGGTGTCGGCGTGGATCTCCCCGTCGCCCACCGCCGCCTGCAGGTAGCGGTGCCAGAAGGCGGCAAGGTCGGGTACGAGGCCGGCGACGCCGACGCCGATCGCCGCCGCGAACTCCTCCGGCTCGGCGGTCCGCAGGCGCATCAGCGTGGCGCCCGGGTCGTCATAGGCCCGTCGGCCGATCTGCACACCGGCGACCAGCCGGTCCTCGAATCCGTCGATGGCCTCGAGTTCGGCGTGGTTGCGCTCCCACGTCGTTTCGACCATGCGGACCAGCGCGGCGCCGACCAGCGCGTTCTTGTCGGGGAACAACCGGTACAACCACGCGCGCGACACCCCGGCCCGCTCGGCCGCGGCACTCATCGTCGTCGCGCGGATGCCCTTGTCGGCGAGCATCTCGTCGGCGACGTCGAGCAAGCGCTCCCGCGTCGCAAGGGTTTCCGTGCGCACCATGGCGCGCAGTGTATCCCCGCGGATCGGCAAAGCGGGTAGACACATTAGTATTTCTGTGTACTCTCGCGGAATGAGCACCCCCACCGTCGCGGTCATCGGCGCCGGCATCAGCGGCCTGACCTCGACCAAGATGCTGACCGACTACGCGATCGACCACACCGTCTTCGAATCCTCCGACCGGATCGGCGGGAACTGGGCCTTCGGGAATCCCAACGGGCACTCGAGCGCCTACCGGTCGCTGCACATCGACACCTCCAAGCACCAGCTGTCGTTCCGCGACTTCCCCATGCCGGAGGAATACCCGGACTTCCCCCACCACACCCAGATCAAGCAGTACCTCGAGGACTACGCCGCCGCATTCGACCTCAAGCGCACCATCGAGTTTCGCAATGGCGTGGTCCACGCGCAGCGGCTACCCGGCGGCGGGTGGGAACTAAGGACGGAGAAGACCGGGACGCGCCGGTTCGACCTGCTCGTCGTCGCCAACGGCCACCACTGGGACCCGCGCTACCCGGACTTCCCCGGCGAGTTCACCGGCATCGAGATGCACGCCCACCACTACATCGACATCAAGACCCCGCACGACTTCACCGGCAAGCGCATCCTCGTCGTCGGGCTGGGCAACAGCGCCGCCGACATCGCCGTCGAACTGTCCTCCAAAGCGCTGCAGAACACGCTCATGCTCTCCACCCGCTCCGGCGCCTGGATCGTGCCGAAGTACTACGGCGGCACGCCGGCCGACAAGTTCTACCGCACGTCGCCGCACATCCCGCTCAAGTGGCAGCGCAAGTTCCTGCAGATGATGATCCCGATGGCCGGCCGGCCGGAGAACTTCGGCCTGCCCACGCCCAACCACAAGTTCTTCGAGGCCCACCCGACGCAGTCCATCGACCTGCCGCTGCGCCTGGGCTCCGGCGACGTGATTCCCAAGCCGAATGTCAGCCGCCTCGACGGCGACACCGTCCACTTCGACGACGGGACCTCGGCGGATTTCGACATCATCATCTACGCCACCGGCTACAACATCACCTTCCCGTTCTTCGACGAGGACTTCATCAGCGCCCCGGAGAACCGGATCGACCTGTACAAGCGGATGTTCTACCCCGGCATCGACGACCTGGTCTTCCACGGCTTCGCGCAGGCGACGCCCACCCTGTTCCCCTTCGTCGAATCGCAGGCCCGACTCGTCGGCGCCTACGCCGCGGGCAATTACCGGCTCCCGCCGATCGAGACGATGCGCCGCGTCATCGACGAGGACATGGCCCTCTACACCGGCCACATGCTCGACCGCCCGCGCCACACCCAGCAGCTCGACTACTTCCTCTACGAACACAACATGCGGACCAAGGAGATCCCCGAGGGCCTTGCCCGTGCCCGACAACTGGGCCCGCCCCGCTGGTCCGGCGTCGGCGCGGCCGATTCCGCCGCGAAACCCGGCGCACACACCACCGGCGAGACGACGGAGGCCACGGCATGAGCCCGACGACGACCGACCGCGTCGACGTGGCGTTCACCAGCGGCGGGGACAAATGCGCGGCCTGGTTCTACCCCGCGCCCGGTCCGGACCCGGCGCCGACCGTCGTGATGGGCCACGGCCTGGGCGGCACCATGGACACCGGACTCGACCCGTACGCCCGCGCCCTCCAGGCGGCCGGCCACCCGGTGTTCACCTTCGACTACCGCGGCTTCGGCCAGTCGGCGGGCCTGCCACGCCAACGGGTGTCGATGCGCAACCAGGTCGCCGACTACCACGCCGCCTGCGACGCGGCCAAGCGCCAACCCGGCGTCGCCCCGGCGTCGGTGGTGCTTTGGGGGGTGTCCCAATCGGGTGGACACGTCTTCGAAGTCGGTGCCTCCCGCACCGATGTGGCCGCCATCATCGCGGTGGTCCCGATGGTGAGCGGCCTCTCCGCCGCACGCCACTCGCTCCCGCTGCACACCCCGGCCAGTCTGCTGAGGTCCACGACGACGGGATGGCGCAGCTCGGTGCGGCAGATGACGGGCAAGACGCCGGCCACGATTCCGATCGTGGCCCGGCCCGGCGAGTTCGGCGCGCTGACCGCCCCCGGCTACTACGAGGCCTATACCGAGCTCGCCGGACCGTCGTGGCGCAACGAGGTCGACGCGACGATCGGCACCGAGATCGCCCTGCACCGGCCCGGCCGCTACGCCAAGCAGATCACCGCGCCGATGCTGGTCCAGATCGCCGACCTGGACCAGGGCGCTCCCCCGCACGCCGCGGCCAAGGCGGCGTTCGCCGCCCGGGCCCAGGTGCGCCACTACCCGTGCGACCACTTCGACGTCTTCGCCGGCGTCGCCGGGAACAACTGGTTCGAGCAGGTCGCCCGCCACCAGGTCGACTTCCTGCGGCGCCTGGGCTGACGCGCCGATCAGGCGGCCAGATACTGCTCCCACACCGGGTCGATGTCGGTGACGGTCGCCAGGAGGCGCCAGTGCCGCCCCTTCGGCGCCGTCGGCTCGCGGTGCAGCGACCAACCGATCTCTTGGAGTAACCGGTCGCCCTTGCGGCGGTTGCACGGCGCACAGCACGCCACGCAGTTGTCCCAGGTGTTCAGCCCGCCGCGGCTGCGCGGCACGACGTGGTCGATCGTCGTCGCGCGGTCGCCGCAGTAGACGCACCGCGACGCGTCGCGACGCATGAGTGCGGCCCGCGTCATCGGGATCTGTGCCCGGTAGGGCACGCGCACGAAGTGGCTCAGCCGGATCACCGACGGCACCGGTATGGCCAACTGCTCGGAGTGGGCGACCGCGTTCTCCTCGTCGACGTGAACGGTCTCGGCGCGGCCGGTGATGGTGAGCACGATGGCCCGTCGTGTGGTCACGACGGTGAGCGGCTCGAATGTGGCGTTGAGCAGCAAGACCCGCTGTCGCTGCCACGTACTCACAAACACGGTGTCCAGACAACCACGCCCGACGCCATCTCGCACGCGATATCTATCCGGTGGGAATCAGAGCGGTATGCCCGGCTGGCATGGGATGTGACGACGACGGGCCGGGTCCAGGTGGTTCAGAATCAGCTCGATGACACCGCGGTCGTAGATGAGTGCCGTGTGCCCGACCACCGACCGTGGACACACCGCCTGCACGACCACATTGGTCACATTCGGGGCCGCCGGCAGTAGCGCATTGCGGTACGGGGTGACGAATTCGTCGTGGGTGCTCGCGATGGCGACGTACTGCACGCGCGGATCGGTCTGGCGCAGCTGGGTGTACGTGCGCGGGTCGGCGAACTCGTTGCATCCCGGGCACGGGCCCTCCAAGAGCTTGCGCATCCCCGGGATCTCCACGGTCGCCAGCCCGCTGACCGTCGGGTATCCCGACACCACACCGCCCAGCGAGATCGCGCGGGCCACCTTCGCCGCGCCGCCGTGGTGCTTGATGTAGATCGACTGCACCGTGCCGCCGAGCGAATGCCCGATGACGTCGACCTTCGTGGCGCCGGTCTGCGCGCGCACCCGGTCGACCAGCGCACCCAACTGTCGGGCTGAAACCGACATCCGGTCCAGATTGCCGAACGGCCCACCCGGGGGCAGCTGTCCCGTGGTGAGGGTGAAGACGCAGTAGCCCTCGTTCGCCAGTCGCGGAGCCAAGGCCTGCCAACTGTTGTTCTGGTTGGCCATGAACCCGTGGACCAGGATGACCGGGCGGGGATGGACGGCTCCTCGACACGAGGGCCGGTTCGCGCCGGGCGGCGGCGTGTCGGCGGCCAGGCTGCCCAACGCGAACGCCGACGCGAAGTCGTAGTTCACCGGGAAGTGCGGCCGCGCGTCGGCAAGGCCCGGACTGCCCGCCGCCACCAGGGCCACAGCGGCAAGGGCGCCCGCCGCCCACCGTCGTCGGTTCAACCGGCGCCGAATCATCCCGTTCCCCCTTCATCGTCGTCGTTGGACGATAACGCGTGATTCGCCCCGGTGAACCCGGATGTGGACAATGGGATCCGTGCCCAGCTTTTACGACGAGGTCGGCGGCCATCCGACATTCGAGGCCATCACCAAACGGTTCTACGAGGAAGTCGCCCGCGACGAGATCCTCCACCCGATGTATCCCGAAGAAGACCTCGGGCCCGCCGAACGGCGCCTGCGCATGTTCCTCGAGCAGTACTGGGGCGGACCGCACACCTACTCCGACGAGCGCGGACACCCGCGGTTGCGAATGCGTCACGTGCCGTACCACATCGGCCCCATCGAGCGGGACGCGTGGCTACGCTGCATGGAGACGGCCATCGCCGCGATCCCGGCAGACGTGATCGACGACGACCACCGCCGCGCACTGCTCGACTACATGAACATGGCCGCCAATTCGCTGGTGAACGCTCCGTTCTGATCCGAAGGGAATCCGCAGCACGAATGAGCGAGACTCCGAACATCGTGCGGTCTGCCGCGACCCCGAACATCGTCCGCTCCACCCGGCCCACCACCCCTAACATCGTGCGGTCCACCGTTGCGACCACCCCGCCGCAGTACCGCGGTTCCGGACAGCTCGACCCCGCCGACAACGATTGGTGGCGGCGCGCGGTCGTCTACCAGGTGTATCCACGGTCCTTCGCCGACTCTGACGGTGATGGCGTCGGCGACCTCGGCGGGATCATCGCCAAACTGGGCCATCTCGAGCTCCTCGGCGTCGACGCGGTCTGGCTCTCCCCGGTGATGGCCTCGCCGATGGCCGACCACGGCTACGACGTCTCCGACCCGAGGGCCATCGACCCGCTGTTCGGCGACCTCGCGACCCTCGACCGCCTCGTCGCCGAGGCCCACGCCCGGGAGATCCGCGTCGCGATGGACCTGGTGCCCAACCACACCAGCATCGAACACCCGTGGTTCGCCGCCGCCCTGGCGGCCGGTCCAGGCAGCCCCGAGCGGGCGCGCTACTACTTCCGCGACGGCCTCGGCCCCCACGGCGAACAGCCGCCGAACAACTGGGTGAGCGTGTTCGGCGGTCCGGCGTGGTCGCGCATCACCGAGCCCGACGGGACGCCGGGCCAGTGGTATCTCCACCTGTTCGCCCCCGAACAACCGGACCTGGATTTCGAGAACGACGAGGTGGTCGCCGACCTCGAGCACACCCTCCGGTTCTGGCTGGACCGCGGCATCGACGGGTTCCGCATCGACGTGGCCCACGGTCTCGCCAAGGCCCCCGGGCTGCCCGACATGGATCTCGACGCGGCCCAGATCCTGCGCCACACCGACAGCGACCCGCGGTTCAACAACCCCGGCGTGCACACCATCCACCGCCGCATCCGCGCCGTCGTCGACGAGTATCCGGGCGCCTTCACCGTCGGGGAGATCTGGGTCGACGACAACGCGCAGTTCGCCGCCTACCTCCGCGCCGACGAACTGCACCTCGGCTTCAACTTCCGCCTGGCCATGGCGGCGTTCACCGCCGACGAGATCCGCGAGGCGATCGACAACTCGCTGGCCGCGGTCGCCTCGGTCGGCGCGCCACCGACGTGGGCGCTGTCGAACCACGACGTCTACCGCGAAGCCACCCGGTACGCCCCGGACGACTCGCCGGAAGGGCTCGCCATCGGCGCCGACCGGGCGCGGGCGATGATCCTCGTCGAATTGGCGCTGCCCGGAACGGCATTCATCTACAACGGCGCCGAGTTGGGGCTGCCCAACGTCGACCTCCCCGACGAGGCGCTGCAGGACCCGGTGTGGGAGCGGTCCGGGCACACCGCGCGCGGCCGCGACGGCTGCCGGGTGCCGATCCCCTGGGAGGGTGAGGCACCGCCGTTCGGGTTCAGCACCAACCCGACCACGTGGCTGCCGATGCCCCCGGAGTGGTCCTCGTTGACCGTCGAGCACCAACTCGAAGACGTGTACTCGACTCTCGCGCTCTACCGCCGCGCCATCGAGTTGCGCTATCACCGCGCCGAGTTCCGCGGCGACGACGTGCAGTGGTACGGCGCACCCGCCGGCTGCCTGGCGTTCCGCCGCTCGACCGGACACCTGGTGTGTGCACTCAACACCGGGTCGACGCCGGTGTCCGTCCCGCCGGGCGACGTGTTGCTGACCAGCAAACCCTTCATCGACGGCCGGCTGCCCGGCAACTCCGCCGTGTGGCTGGTGTCGCACCGCTGAGCCGCGGCGGCCGACCCGCCTGAGGGTTGGAGAACTGCGGGTTGGAGATCTGTGGGTTGGAGAACTGCGGGTTGGCGAACGGCGGTTGGCGAGGGGTGGTCAGAGAACGGTGACGGCGAACTGGTCGCCGCGGCGCTGGTAGACCGCACCGAAGCGGGCGTCGAGGCGGATCCACGTGGCGCTGGCGCGCACGCGCACCGGCTCGTCGTCGGCGATGTCGTCGAGCGCCGAGGAGTCGGTGATCGCCCGGCCGTTGCGGTCGCGGGCGAATCCCATTCCAGTGAGGGCGAACAGGGATCGCAGCGCGATGCCGACCGAGGTCTCACCGTCGGGGTCGGTGACCTCCAGGACGACCTGGTCCAGCAGCGAGGTGACCGGCCCGTGCCCGCCGCCGACCGGCTCCTTGGCCAGGGCGGCGCCGCGTTGGGCCAGGTCGACGATGGTCCGCAACGGAACATCGTCGACGTGGTGGTAGCCCGTCTGCGGCGGGAGCGCGCCGCGCCACGCACTGTCGAGGGCGAACCCCGGGTCGATGTCGCGCTGCCCGGTCTCCGCGGCCGCGCGCAGGACGTTGGCGTCGCAGACCACATCGCCCGGACTCAGCGAGCCGAACACCGCCCGGGTCGCCAACACCTCGAATCCCGTTGTGCCCCAAATCCCGACGAGGCCGTCGTCGCGCTGCTGCAGGCGGATGACCGCCGCCTCGTCGAGCCGGAGCAGCCGTCCGGCAAAGGCGGCCAGATCGGCGGCGTCGGCGGCCGATGCCAGGGTGAGGTTCCGGTCGCTCATGTCACTGCTCCCGCAGGAACTCGCGGAGGTAGGCCCGCGCCTCGTCGGTCATCCGACTCGGGCGCTGGGTCTCGATGTCGAAGGACGCGAGATGCGTGCTCGCCACGACCGCGGGCTTGGAGTCGAGGTCGGCGCCGGCCGGTCGGACCTCGTAGCCGACGATGAAGTCGACCGAGCGGAGCTTCTCCACGTACATCAGCACCTCGATCGGCGACTGGTCGTGGCGCAGCTGCGCCTGGTACTTGACGTGCATGTCGACGACGACACAGCCGTCGCGCAACGAGGCGGTGGGCCGGTCGTCGAAGAACAGCCACGGGATGCGCGCCTCCTCGATGAGCGTCACCATGCGCGCGTGGTTGATGTGCTGGAACACGTCCATGTCCGACCAGCGCACCGGGACCTTGACCAGATAGCCGCGGTCTGTCCGGCACCCGTCCTCGGGGATCTCCATCAGCGCAGCGCCTCTCCTGTCGAACGTCATCGGTTGTGCCGCCCATTGTCCCACTGGGTCCACTCGGCGGGATGGAGAGCCCACTCGGCGCGGGCGGCGGTCAGAAGGCGATGCTGCGCAACGCACGGGCGGCCACCGAGAGGGAGGCGAACTCGTACTCCCCGGCCCCCCGGACCTGGCCGATGGTCGCCTGCACCCGGGCCAGCCGGGCCGCATTGCGCAACTCCCACTCGGCGACCTGCTCGGCCGGCGAGTCGCCCGGGTCGCCCTGCTGCAAGACGGTCTGGGTCAGGGTCCGCAACACCCCGTGCAGATCGTCGCGGATCGCCAGCCGCGCCTGCGCCTGCCACCGGTCCCGCGCCTGCAACTCGGTCACCGCGGTGAGCAACTGCTCGACGGCCAGCCGCTCGCACAGGGTCCAGTACATGAGCCCCACCTCAGCCGGGTCGCGGTCGGTGATCTCGGCGACGTCGATGATGTCGAGCAGCGCATAGCTGTGCAGGCTCAGCGCGACGGTCCGCGCGAGATCCGGGTCGACCCCCTCGAGCACGAGCCGCCGGGCGCGGGAGTCGACGTCGGCCCGCGAGGCGGTGCCCAGCCAGCCGTAGAGGTCGTCGCGCAAGGCGGCCACCCCGTCGCGGTAGCGCGAGACCTCGGCGGCCAGCGCCAGCGGCTGGGGCCGGGTCGCGAGGAACCAGCGCGACGCGCGGAACAGCAGACGCCGCGAGTAGTAGAGCATCGCGTCGACGACCGCGGTCGCCACCCTGGTATCCACCACCCGCGACCACAGCGGCAGGAGGTCGAAGACCTCGCTGACCACCACGAAGGCGCGGACCGCGTCCACCGAGCCGACCCCGCCGCCCTCGCCGAGGCGGAACACGTGGGACAGTCCGCCCAGGTCGACGACGTCGTTGACGATGCTGGTCGCGATGATCTCGCGCCGCAGCCGGTGGCCGTCGAGGTCGACGGCGAAGCGCTCGACCACGGCGGACGGGAAGTAGTCGTGCAGCCTCGCGGTGAACAGGTCGTTCTCCGGGAGGTCCGATTCGAGCAGGTCGGATTTCAGCTCGAGTTTGACGTGGGCCATCAGGGTGGCGAGTTCGGGCGAGGTCAGTGCGCGGGCCCGCCCGGCCGCCGCCGTCGCGGAGTACCGGTCGCGCAGTGCCGCAGGTGTCGGCAGCCCTTCCAGCGCGAGGTCCAGGTGCCGACGATCCGCCTGGTCGGCGAGCATCCGCTCGTGGGTGTCGACATAGCGCGCCGCCTGGGTCCGCTCGAAGCCGAGCTCGTTGTTCTGCGCGACGTTGTCGGCGAGGACGGCGGCGGCGACGTCGTCGGTCAGCGACGCGAGTAGCGCCGGGCGCTCGTCGGCGGCCAGGGCCCCCGACGCCACCGCGGCCTGCAGGGCGATCTTAAGGTTGACCTCGTGGTCGGAGCAGTCGACGCCGGCGGAGTTGTCCAAGGCGTCGGTGTTGATCGCGACCTCGTGCAGATCGGCCTCGATGCGGCCCTGCTCGGTGACGCCGAGGTTGCCACCCTCCCCCACGACGGTCACCCGCAGTTGGTCGGCGTCCACCCGGACCGCGTCATTCGCCTTGTCCCCCACCTCGGCGTCGGTCTGCGACGACGCCTTGATGTAGGTCCCGATCCCGCCGTTCCACAGCAGGTCGACCGGGGCGAGCAGGATCGCCCGGATCAACTCGGGCGGCGACAGCTCGGTCACCTCGTGCGCAATGCCCAGCGCCTCACGCACCTGCGGGGTCACCGGGATCGATTTGCGGTCCCGGCTGTACACGCCGCCGCCCTCGCTGATCAGGGTGGAGTCGTAGTCCGCCCACGACGACCGCGGCAACTCGTAGAGCCGTCGGCGCTCCGCGTAGGAGGCGGCCGCGTCGGGGTCGGGGTCGAGGAACACGTGGCGGTGGTCGAAGGCGCCGACCAGCCGGATGTGGTCGGACCGGAGCATCCCGTTGCCGAAGACGTCGCCGCTCATGTCGCCGATCCCGACTACGGTGATGTCCTGCTCGTGCGGGTCGATGCCGAGTTCGGCGAAGTGGCGCAACACCGAGATCCACGCGCCGCGCGCGGTGATCCCCATGGCCTTGTGGTCGTAGCCCACCGAGCCCCCGGAGGCGAAGGCGTCGCCCAACCAGAAGCCGTAGTCCGCGGCGACCGCATTCGCCTCGTCGGAGAACGAGGCGGTGCCCTTGTCGGCGGCGACGACGAGATAGG
This sequence comes from Gordonia crocea, assembly GCF_009932435.1. NCBI lineage: Bacteria > Bacillati > Actinomycetota > Actinomycetes > Mycobacteriales > Gordoniaceae > Gordonia > Gordonia crocea. The sequence continues at coordinate 1,675,434 of NZ_BJOU01000001.1, read as the reverse complement.
AGTCGTCGCCGTCGCGGCGCACCACGCCGTCCGGGGTGATGACGGCGCCGGTGGCCGCGTCGATGTTGTCGGTGACGTCGAGCAGGCCCGCGATGAACTCGCGATACCGTGCGACGACGGTGTCGCGCGTCGGCGAGCGGTCCCCCTTGACGATGAACCCGCCCTTGGCGCCCAGCGGCACGATCACCGCGTTCTTCACCGACTGCGCCTTGGCCAGGCCGAGGATCTCGGTGCGGTAGTCGGTGCCGCGATCCGACCACCGCAGTCCACCGCGGGACACCATCCCGAACCTCAGGTGCACCCCTTCGACGCGCGGCGAGTGCACGTACAGCTCGAACCGCGGCCGCGGCGCCGGGGCCAGCGGGATCTGTTGCGGCGCAAGCTTGAAGACCAAGGCGCGGCGCACGCCCGGCGAATAGGTTTGGGAGACAAAGGCATTCGTCCGCAGGGTGGCGAGCACGACCGACCGCAGCGCCGAGAGGACGCGGTCCGCGTCGAGGCTGAGCACCTTGGCCGCCTCCTCGTCGAGGCGAGCCGCGGCGGCTGCCCGCCGCTCGTCGTCGACCTGCGCCGGGTCGAAGGTCGCCTCGAACAACGACACGAGCGCCGTGGTCACCTCGCGGTGGGAGGCGAGCACCTCCGCGACGTAGGCCGTCCGATAGGCGAATCCGCATTGCCGGAGGTAGTGGTGGTAGGCCCGCACCACGGCGACCTGGCGCCAGGTCAGCCCGATACCGAGGACCAGTCGGTTGAAGGCGTCCCGCTCGGCGTCGCCGCGCCAGATCGCCTCAAAGGCCTCGATCAGCCGTTCGGTGGCGGCGGGGTCGGTGGTGTCGGCGACCTGCTCGACGTCGGGGAGTTCGACGTCGAAGTCGTAGGCCCAGCAGGTGACGCCGTCGGCCCGGTCGATGCGGAACGCCTGCTCCTCGGCGACGCGGACACCGAGGCTGTCGAAGACGGGCAGCAGGTCGGTCAGATCGGCCGAGCCGCCGCAGATGTACAGGACGAGGCTGCGCGGCCCGGGCGCGGTCACGGCGACCTCGCCCGGCGACATGGCATAGACCTGCCGCTCGTCCCAGGTCACGATCACCTGTGCGAGTCGTTCGACCAACCCGTGCTGCGCCTCGCTGCCCGTCGCATACGACTGCTCACCGGCGTCGGCATCGATGTGCATGAGGACCTGCAGCAACGCTCGCGGCCCGTCGCCCACGTGGCCGGTGTATTCGACGTCGACACCACCGAACTCGGCGGCCAAGACGTCTTGCAGTTGCAGTCGGGTCGTCGTGTTATAGCGCTCCCGCGGCAGGTAGACCAACGCCGTGGCGGTGCGCGTGGCCGGGCTGACCCGCACAAACGCATGCAATGCCGGTGAGGCCACCGCGTCGTGCAGCTCGTGCATCCGACGCGACAACTCGGCCGTCGGGGTGGCGAAAAGCTCGGCCAGCGGATAGGCCTGCAGATACTCCGCGACGGCTTCCCCCAGATAGGAGTCCAGATCGATGCCCGCCTCGTCGAACACCTCGCCAACCGCGCGCCGGACCACCGGGACGTCGAACACCGGCTGACTCTGGCCGGCGGTGCTGAGCAGTCCAACGAATCGGTGTGCGCCCCCCTCCCCGGGCAGCGCGACGATCAGCGGATAGTCGGTGCGGGTGACCAGCATCGGGAAGTAGCACCGCGCCACCAGCGGGACGTCCGACGATTCGACGGGGAGTTCACCGTCGGCCAGGCCCGGTCGGCAGATCCCCCGCTTCAGATCCCCGTCGACCTCGCCGAGCGGCACGAAATTGCCGTCGGCGAGCCAGCGCAGGAGTGCCGCTAGCTCACGGTCGCCGTCGTCCTCGACCTCCTCGGCCAACCGGGGCAAAGCGGCGAGCATCGCATCGTGATCGGCATGAATCGCCGCGACCGCGGAGAGGGACCGTGCGATCGCGTCATGGAGCCGCTCACCAGGGTCCTCGGCCACCGCACCCACGGCGCGTGTGTGCAGGAGGATCCACGACTCGTCGTCACCGGCCCGCGTGCCAACCTCCGCCAGCCCGCCGTCGGACGCGCGCCGGACCGCGACCACCGGGTGGTCGATGGATTCGACGCGCATACCCGCGGAGTCGGCAGCGCCCATCACCGCGTCGACGATCATCGGCATGTCGTCGGTGACCACGAACGTCGAGAATTGCCCGCCACGGCTGGCGACGACGACCAGCGGCTCGCCGTTGGGGCGCCGTGCCGCGACCTCGGCGAAGGCGCGCTGGTCGTCGTCGGGAACCACCACCCCGGCAGCACTCAGCTGGGTCCTGATCTCCTCGAAAACCGGCGGCGGGGTCACACCTGCGATGCTAGTGACTTCGCACCGCTTCGGTGCGGCACCGCGCTGGGGTTCAACCAGGTGTCATCAGCTGTGGCTTTCGCCGCCGCCGCCGGCCCTGAGGTTCTTATCCTGGCCGCCGCCGCCACCGCGATAGACCGGCGGCGCCGCCCGATTCAGGTTGTAGACCGTCAACTCCACGGTGCATCCGATCGTCTTGGCGCGCCAATGGCTACTCCAATCCTGTCGGCATAGCCGGAGTTTGGTCCACCGGTGCTTGATGTAGACGCCGCCCACGGTGTTGCGGAAGTTCTCCGGCAAGGCCCCCACCGTCTTCCACCGGTCGAAAGCGTGGGGACTGTCGGGCCTCTCCTGCACGACCACCCGGTAGATGCCACCCCACCGGGCGGCCCGCCACCAGCCGGTGTTGTTCGACGTGCGCATAAAGATGAACCCCGCCTGATTCGACGGCTCGAAGTAGGGGCCGGACACTCCCGGTGCCGCGTGGGCGTCGCCGGGGTGTGCCGTCAATCCCAGTCCGGACGCGGTCGTCGCGGCCACCGCCGCGGCAACAACGGCCTTCGTCGCATATGCCCTCATTGCCAATCCACCTCTCTTCCCGACGATCGTCGGGTCAAGAGAAGAATCCCAGATTCGTGATGCCGAATCGGCCGATGACCCAATTGTCGGATAGCGCGGATAAACCGGCTTCGCCCGGATCCTCCGTCAATCCCGGGTGAGCTTGCGGTGGGTGACCCGGTGCGGACGGGCGGCGTCAGCGCCGAGGCGGTCGACCTTGTTGGCTTCGTAGGCCTCGAAGTTGCCCTCGAACCAGAACCACTTCCCCTCTTCGACGTTGCCCTCCCACGCCAGGATGTGGGTACACGTCCGGTCGAGGAACCACCGGTCGTGCGAGATGACCACGGCACAGCCCGGGAACTGCTCAAGCGCGTTCTCCAGCGACGACAAGGTTTCGACGTCGAGATCGTTGGTCGGCTCGTCGAGCAGGATCAGGTTGCCGCCCTCTTTCAGGGTGAGCGCCAGGTTCAAGCGGTTGCGCTCACCACCGGAGAGGACCTCCGACGGTTTCTGCTGGTCGGCCCCCTTGAAGCCGAAAGCGCTCACATAGGCGCGCGACGGCATCTCGTTCTGCCCGACCTCGATGTAGTCCAACCCGTCGGAGACGACCTCCCACACGGTCTTCTTCGGGTCGATGTTGGCGCGGGTCTGGTCGACGTAGGACAGCTTGACCGTCTCGCCCACCTTCACCGTGCCCGAGTCCGGCTCCTCGAGCCCGACGATGGTCTTGAACAGCGTGGTCTTACCAACGCCGTTGGGGCCGATCACGCCGACGATGCCGTTGCGCGGCAGCGTGAAGCTCAGGTCCTTGATGAGGACGCGGCCGTCGAAGCCCTTGTCGAGATTGTTGACCTCGACGACGACGTCGCCCAAACGCGGCGGCGTCGGAATCTGGATCTCCTCGAAGTCGAGCTTGCGCTGCTTCTCGGCCTCCGCGACCATCTCGTCGTAGCGGGCCAGACGCGCCTTGTTCTTGGTCTGCCGGGCCTTGGCGCCGGAACGGACCCAGGCGAGTTCTTCCTTGAGCCGCTTCTGCAGTTTCTGGTCCTTCTTGCCCTGGACCTCGAGGCGCTCGGCCTTCTTCTCCAGGTAGGTCGAGTAGTTGCCCTCGTACGGGTGCAGCTTGCCGCGGTCGACCTCACAGATCCACTGCGCGACATGGTCGAGGAAGTACCGGTCGTGGGTGACGGCGAGCACGGCGCCGGCGTAGTTCGCCAGGAACTGCTCGAGCCACAACACCGACTCGGCGTCGAGGTGGTTGGTCGGCTCGTCGAGCAGCAGCAGGTCCGGCTTGCTCAGCAGCAGCTTGCACAGCGCGACTCGGCGTCGCTCGCCACCGGAGAGGTGGGTGACCGGCGAATCCGCCGCCGGGCAACGCAGCGCATCCATCGCCTGCTCGAGCTGCGAGTCGAGATCCCACGCGTCGGCGGCGTCGAGCGCCTCCTGGAGCTGGCCCATCTCCTCCATGAGTTCGTCGGAGTAGTCGGTGGCCATCAACTCGGCAACCTCGTTGTAGCGCTTGAGCTTGACCATGACCTCGCCCATGCCCTCTTCGACGTTCCCCTTGACCGTCTTGGACTCGTCGAGCGGCGGCTCCTGAAGCAGGATTCCGACGGTGGCGCCGGGGTCGAGGAAGGCCTCACCGTTGGACGGTTTGTCGATCCCGGCCATGATCTTGAGGATCGACGACTTGCCCGCGCCGTTGGGGCCGACCACGCCGATCTTCGCGCCGGGGTAGAACGACATCGTGACGTTGTCGAGGATGACCTTGTCACCGTGCGCCTTACGCACGTTCTTCATCGTGTAAATGAACTCAGCCAACGGATTTCCCTCTTCTCACGGCACCTGGGCACAACAGCTCTCCATTGTAGTGGCGATCCGGCCGGGCGATCCGCCCGCGTTCACCCAGGCGGCCGAAACACCTCCCAACAGCACGAGGACGAACGTCCCGACTCCGCCACAGCGGCCACTTCACAACTGACAACTCCCGTTCTCATATTTACGATGGCGGCATGGCATCCTCGGCACTCGACCCGACCAGCCACCGTTCACGCCGACAGACACCGATGCCGCTGGTGTACCGATACCTCGGCGACAAACGTTTCGCCTACACACTCCCGCGGGCACTGTCACTGCAGATCCTGCACCCGGGCAACGCCGCCAGCCTCGTCGAGCACGTCCACGGCGGCCTGTGGGCACACAAGAGCCGCGCCGTGGGCCAGATGGTCTACATCGCCTACAGCAACCGCGACCTGCGCTCAGTGATGCGCACGGCACACTCGCACGTCAAAGGCGTCGACAGCGCCGGCGTCCGCTACCACTCGCTCAACCCCGAGTTGTTCTTCTATCAGCACGCGACCTACCTGGACGCGCTGTACACGTCGATCGACCTGTTCCACGGCGGCATCGGCAACGCGGAGAAGGAACAGCTCTACCGGGAGTGCAAGCTCTGGTACGCCAAATACGACATCTCCGACCGTGCGCAGCCCGACACCTACCGCGAGTTCGTCGACTACTCCGAGGACTTCGTGTCCACAAAGCTGCGCATGAGCCCGGAGGCCGGCCAGCTGCTCGAGGAGACGCTCAACCCGCCGACCTGGTACCCGCGCCGCGTTCCGCCGGCCGCAATCCGGGCCATGCTGCACCCGCGTGCCGCCGAACTCCTGGGCATCAAGCCGTCCACCGGCGATCGAATCGCGCTCAAGACCTTCGTCAAACGCACCAACGTGCGCCTGGCCCTGACCCCACACCCGTACGAGATGATGGCGTCGGCCCGGCACAATCCCAACGACTGACGGTCCCCATCGCCCCAGCTCAAGCCATAACAATCTCCCTTGTCAGACCTCTGGCATACGCTAGAATGTAGATAGAAGGTCATCAGCACATAGTTTCTAACCGAGTCCGCACAATATGATGCGAACCCGGGCATGGGGGTCACATGAACCACGACGAACTCGCCACATTCGTCACCGACCTGGCCGATGATTTGGCGCCAACCGCCGTCGAATCCGGGACCGGCGTGGGTGCGTTGTTGGCCACGGCGGAAGCTATCGCCGACGACAAGGCCGTGTTGGGGGTGATGGTCACCGCGGTCCGGATGGGCAACATCGCCTCCTATCTCTTGGCTGCCGCGACGGCGCGGGCGGAGAAGGTCGGTATCCCAGTGCGGCACCGGTTGAAGAACGGCCGTGACCTCTTGCGGGAACTACCGTTGGCGCCCGCCACCATCAACCGGGTCGCCCGGCTGGCCCAGCATCTGAATGATCTGCCGAACGTGGTGCGCGAGGTCCGCGACGGCGACCTGGGCATCGACCATGCGGATGCGGTGATCCGCGGTCTCGACCACATCGCCACCCGCATGGGGGCTGACGGATTTGCCGAGGTGCGGAACAAGACTGCGACGACATTGTTGGCGCATGCCCGGATCGATCAACCCGCCCAAGTGATGGAGAAAGCCCGCGAACTCGGCCACGAGTTGGCGCCCCTGGATCCACCCAGCACCCCGCCCGCGGACAATCCGTCGTTGAACCAGGCCACCGTGTCGCGCACCGATGAGGGACGGGTGACCCTCGAAGCGGACCTCGACCAGTTGTCCGGGGAGAAACTCCACACCGCGTTAGATGCACTCGCGAAGCCGATCCCAGCGCCTGATGGCTCCCCGGATCCGCGTCCAAGGGCGCAACGCACCGCCGATGCCCTGGTCAGCGTGATCACCGCCTATCTGGCGTCCCGAAACCGTCCGACCGTCGGCGGGATCGTCCCGCACATCACCATGACCGTGCCCTTGCCTGTCCTGGTCGGTAGCGGTGGTGAAGGAGATTCGCGAGTCACGCGGTTGGGATTCACCGGCTCGGTCTCCGCCGAGACGGCACGTGAAATCGCCTGCGGCTGCACCGAAGTGACCGCCCTACTCACTGCGGACTCGGTGCCGTTAGATGCCAAACGTACCCAACGGTTCGTCACCGGCGCTCTGCGCAAAGCACTCGAAGCCCGCGACGGTGGCTGCCAATTCCCCGGATGCGGCAGACCACCAGCCTGGTGCGAAGGGCATCACATCAAACATTGGGCTGATGGGGGCGAGACGAACCTCAAGAACACGGTGCTGCTCTGCCCGCTGCATCACCACACCTACATCCACGGCAAAGGCTGGAACATCCAGATCGGCTTCGACGGCCATCCCTGGTTCCAACCACCCGAAGGAGGTGAACCGATCCGCTGCCACAACCGACGCACCCTCACCCTCGCCAACCACGCCGCCGCCTAGCACCACCGTTCACCTGAGCTTTCCACCCAGCGATTTCAACCCAGCGCAGCACCTTCGGTCTCGAACAATCACGGGGCCACACACGTACCTTGAGAACTTCATAGCGAAAGCGGCCCGGTCGGGGCCGGTCCACGACACCCACGCACACGCCGGGCGTATGAACGGCCCCGACCAGACTGCACCGGGTGACCCAGCCTCAGGCCGGCGCGAGTTCGGGCTCGGGACTCCCGTTGCTTTCCGGATCCGGGTCGGACTCGATCTGCGGCGCGTCGGGATCGACGACCTCGACGATCGGCGCGGGTCCCGCGGGATACCCGCACACCTTGACGATGGACCGACTCAAGTCGATGCCGACGGCGGTGGCATTCATCTCCAGGCTGGCCCGGTACTCGCCGTCGCCGGTCGTGTACTCCGAGGTGTGAACGGTGCCCGAGGCGATGATCGCGCGGCCCTTCTCCACCGACGCGGCGACACCGGCGGCCAGTTTGCGCCAGCACGAGACCGTCAGGAACAGGGTCTTGTCGTTGATCCACTCATTGGTCACCGGATCACGACGGCGAGAATTGCTCGCCATGCGGAAGGACACCACCTCCCCCGCCGACGTGTTCCTCGTAACCGGATCGGTGATGACATTGCCGATGACGGTGATCGACGTTTCGAACATGGTGGCCTCCCCCAAGGCGAGATTGATCGGACCTACCCAGGGTCGTGCCGGGAACGCGGCTCCACAAGACCCGGCGCAGCGGTCTGGGGATAACTCAGCCCTTGTGGATGACCCCCGCCACCAAGGTGCGACGGACGCGCGACCGAGGATCTAGCGCTTGCCCTCGTTGAGGGCGGAGAGCATCTCGTTGTAATCGCGCAATTCGGCGTCGTGGTCCCGCTCAGCGTTGCGGTCATAGCGCCGCGCCTCTTTCGCATCCTCCCGGCGCCATTGCACCAGCAACGCGATCATCACCAAGACCAACGGGATTTCGCCTGCGGCCCAGGCGATTCCACCGCCGACGCGCTGGTCGGAGTACAGGTCGGAATTCCACGGCAGCAGCAGCCCGCGGTAGTAGTCCTCGGCGATCACCGCCGACGTCATCATCAGGGCGACGCCGAAGAACGCGTGCAGCGGCAGCGTGCCCCAGACGATGCCCAGTTTGCCCAGCGGCTTAAGCCGGTAGGGGGCGTGGTCGATACCGATCACGGTCCAGTAGAAGAGATAGCCCGAGAGCAGGAAGTGGAAATTCATCAGCAGGTGCGCGCTGTGGTGGGGCACCACCACGTCGAACAATCCACCGAGATAGAGAACGTAGAAGCTGCCGACGAACATGACCACCGCCACCGCCGGATGGCCCAGAACCCTGGCGACGGGACTGTTGACCGCATATTGCACCCATTCGCGGGGGCCGGGCGGGTTGTCGCGCCCGGCCACCGGCAATGCCCGCAAGGCGAGCGTGACCGGCCCACCGAGGACGAGGAGGACCGGCACGAGCATCGACAACATCATGTGGTTGACCATGTGCACGGAGAACATGGCCGGCGCATAGCGGCCCAGCCCCGACGACGTCGCGACGAGGAGCGCCAGGCATCCGAGGACCCAGGAAACGGTCCGGCCGACCGGCCAGGCGTCACCACGCCGGTTCAGGCGCCACACCCCCCGCAGGTACACCGCGCACAGCACGATCGCCGCGGTGCCGAAGATCAGGTCGAAGCGCCAGTCGAAGGCCAACCGGGCCGGTGTCGGCGGTCCGTCGAGCAGGTAGCCGAGCTTCTCCTCCATCGGCAGGATGTCGGTCCGCACCCGTCCCGGCGGCGGCGGCGTGCGCGAGAGCGCCACCGCGATGCCGTAGGTGATGGCGAACACCAGCAACTCGACGAGCCCGAAACGGACGAACAGCGACCGCGACGCGTCGGGGTTCGCATCGAGTTCGGCGATGGTCCGCCGACGGTGCAGTCCGCCGAGCACGCCGAGCACCACCAGCGCCACCACTTTGGCCACGATGATCCACCCATAGGTGGAGGTGAACAGGTCGGCGGCGCTGACACGGATCGCCGCATTGATCACCCCGGATACCCCGACGACGAGGATCAGCCAGAACGCGACCCGGGAGAACCGGCGGACCGCCAGTCCCCGCCAGCGCCCGGCGGCAAGTGCATAGGTGACGACGGCGAACAGGCCGCCGAGCCAGAGGACTGCCGCCACGATGTGCAAGATGAGGCTGTTGGCCCCGAGGTCGTGGTTGCCGCCGTCCGCGGAATGTCCGGCGAGGGCCAACGGGATAAGCGACGCCACCCCGAACCCCAACGCGCCGAAGGAATAGCCCCAGTGCATGCCGACGCGGCCGAAGACCATCGCGATGAGCGCGAAGACCGCCGTCACGGTCCAGGTGCGCGCGTCGGCGACCGTCGAATAGGCGGTGAAGAAGTCCCCCGACGACACCAGCGACCACACGGACTTGCCGACCAAGTTCGATACCGACAAGGCGATCATCGCCACCGAGCAGACGACCCAAGCGGCGTAGAACCGGCCCGCCCAACGCATCGCGCGGTAGCCCCCGATGTCGAACACCCCGTCGCGCTGCGGGGGGACGAAGAACGCCGCGAACAGGGCCGACCCGACGGCCAACGCCACCACGACATAGCCGATGGCGGTGACCGCGGGAACCCCGTAGGTGGTGATGTCCCCCGGGTCGCGCAGACCGAGCAGGGCCCGCGCGGTCGGCGCCGACGGCAGGAACACCGCGACGGCCACCCCGCCTGCAACCGCGGCGAGAGTGGCGCCAAGGGCTCGTACTGCCGGGCTCCGGTCGTCCATCTCGTCGTGGTCGGTCACATCCAACAGCCTAGTCAGTGCCAGAGGCGGCAACTCGCGTGGTGCACCTGCGTCGGAATATCAGTGCGCCCGCGTGAATCTCTTTCAAACACAGTGGGCGTACCCCGGCCGGAGGCCGGCAAGGATGTAACAGTGCCCCCGGCAGGAATCGAACCCGCGACCAGATCATTAGAAGTGAACTGCTCTATCCAACTGAGCTACGGAGGCGCATGATGACTGTATCGGACCAGCAACCTCACATTCCAGATTGTTACCTTGTGAGGATCAATTGACGCTGGCGTTACGCGGGGCCGACCATCGCGAAACGGGTCAACTCGACGATGGGGCGCATGGAGAGCCCCACCCTGCCGACAACCGTGGACACCGTCTGCGGTTATTGCGGCGTGGGCTGCGGCCTGACCCTCACCGCCAAAGACGGGGCGGTGCGCTCGATCGGCAGCGCCAAGGGCACCCCGAACCACCCGGCCAACCGGGGCCGGTTGTGCACCAAGGGCAACACCACCGCAGACATGCTCAACGCCCCCGGGCGGCTGACCACCGCGCTGCGCCGGAGCTCGCGCGATGACGAGCAGGTCGTCGTCGACGTGGATGCGGCGATCAGCGAGGTCGCCCGGCGATTCACCGAGATCCGCGCCCGCCACGGCGACGACGCGGTGGCCTTTTACGTCTCGGGGCAGATGTCCCTCGAGGCCCAATACCTCTCCAACAAACTGTGCAAGGGCTACTTCCGCACCAACCTGATCGAGTCGAACTCCCGGTTGTGCATGGCCAGCGCCGGCACCGGATACAAGCAGTCGCTCGGTGCCGACGGCCCGCCGGGGAGCTACGACGACCTCGATCACGCCGACGTCTTCCTGGTGATCGGCGCCAACATGGCCGACTGCCATCCGATCCTGTTCCTGCGGATGATGGACCGGGTCAAAGAAGGCGCCAAGCTCATCGTCGTCGATCCGCGCCGGACGAACACCGCGGCCAAAGCCGACTTGTACCTGCCGGTGAAACCGGGCACCGACATGGCGCTGCTGAACGGACTGCTGCGGTTGATCGTCGACGCCGGGCAGGTCGATGAGTCGTTCATCGCCGAGTTCACCGAGGGCTGGGAGGACCTCGACCCGTTGCTCGCCGAGTACCCGGCCGATCGGGTCTCGACCATCACCGGCGTCGCCGAGGCCGACCTGCGCCAGGCTGCCGAGTGGATCGGGGGCACGCAGAACTGGGTCAGCCTGTGGACGATGGGCCTCAACCAGTCGATCCACGGAACCTGGCACACCAACGCCTTGTGCAACCTCCACCTGGCCACGGGGGCGATCTGCCGGACCGGCAGCGGCCCCTTCTCCCTCACCGGTCAGCCCAACGCCATGGGCGGCCGCGAAATGGGCTACATGGGACCGGGGTTGCCGGGCCAGCGCACCGTGTTGGACCCCGCTCATCGCGCCGAGGTCGAGGCTCGCTGGGGCGTGCCGGAAGGCACCCTGCACACCAATGTCGGCGGCGGAACCGTCGATCTCTTCGAGTCGCTGTCCGACGGGCGGATCAAGGCGGTGTGGGTGATCTGCACCAACCCGGTCGCCTCCATGGCCAACCGCGCCAAGGTCATCGAGGGCCTGACCAACGCCGAATTCGTCGTCGTCCAGGACGCCTTCGCCGGGGTCGAGACCGCCGCCTACGCCGACGTCGTGCTGCCCGCCGCGCTGTGGTCGGAGTCGGAGGGCGTGATGATCAACTCCGAGCGCAACCTGACCCTCACCGCCCCGCTGATGACCGCGCCCGGCGAGGCCCTGCCGGACTGGAAACTCATCTGCCGCATCGCCGAGGAGATGGGTTTCACCGACGGATTCGACTTCCCCGACGCCGCCGCCGTCTTCGACGAGATCGCCGGGTTCCACAATCCCCGGACCGGATGGGACCTGCGGGGGGTCGACTACGCGCGGCTGCGCGGCGGACCGGTGCAATGGCCGGCCGCCCCGGGCGCGCCCGACCGCAACCCGATCCGCTACCTCAACGACGGCGTGAGCCAGGAACTGTTCGTCGACGAGAACGGCGCCACCCCGCGCCTGGCCTTCGCCACCCCGTCGCGCCGGGCCAAGTTCTTCGCCCGCCCCTACCTCCCGCCGGCCGAACTCCCCGACGACGACTTCCCGCTCACGCTGACCACCGGGCGCCTGGCGCACCAGTGGCACACCATGACCAAGACCCGCAAAGTCGCCAAGCTGATGAAGCTCAACCCGTCGACGTTCGTCGAGATCAACCCCGCCGACGCCGAGCCCCTCGGTATCGCCGACGGCGACCGCGTGGAGATCCGCTCGCGCCGCGGCGTCGCTTTCGCACCCGCGGTGGTGACCGATCGCATCACCGTCGGCACCTGCTTCGTCCCGATGCACTTCGCCGACACCGCCGGCGCCGACCTCGCGATCAACGCCGTGACCAACGACGCCGTCGACCCGGACTCGCTGCAACCCGAGTTCAAGGCCTGCGCCGTCGTCCTCACCCCGGCCCCGCTCCCGGCGGAACCGGCCGACACCCCCCACTCCCCAGGAGGTTCCGTGTCCGATACCGCCAGTCTTCTCGAAGCGGCATTTGGCCCGTTGGCCAGCTCGGAACCGGTCACCCTGTCCGATCCGGAGCGGGCCTACCTCACCGGAATGCTCGCCGGACTCCGCAGCAGCCCGCCCGACGGGCACGTGCCGACCGTCCCGGCCCACGCACCGCTGTCGGACACGTCTCGCGCATGGATCGACGGCGTCCTGGCCGGGGTGTTCTCGCGGATCCCGCTGGCCACCACCGGCACGCCGATCGCCCCGGGATCGCCCGTCGCCGGCGGCGCCCCCGAAAGCACCCAACGCACGGTTCGGGTGGTGTGGGCGTCCCAAACCGGAACCGTCGAGGAGTACATCCCGACACTGACCGCCGCGCTGGGTGCCGCCGGATTCGTCGTCGACGAGGCGAGTGCGGACCGCGTGTCGGTCGACTCGCTGTCCGGCGACGTGCTGTTCGTCGTCGCGTCGACCGGCGACGGTGACGCACCGGATTCCGGTGTGGCGCTGTGGGATTCGCTGGCGAAGGTGGAGAGGGACGACGAGCTGTCGGAGCTGCGCTTCTCCGTCCTCGGCTTCGGCGACTCCTCCTATGCCGACTTCTGCGGCTTCGCGCGCAAACTCGACGCCCGCCTGCACGACCTCGGCGGGACCCGGATCGCCGACCGCGCCTCGTGTGAGCCCGACTACGAGGTGCATGCCGCGCCCTGGCAGGAGACCGTGCTCGCCGCTCTCGCCGCCGGTGATGCCGCCGACGAAACCCCCGAGGCGACCGGTGAGACGGCCGGCGGGACAACCGAGGCACCCGCCCCCGACCAGCCGGTGGCCACTCCGCCGGCCGTGTCCTACTCGCGCAAGAACCCGCTCACCACGACGCTGATCGGGAACACCCGCCTCACCGCGGCCGAGTCCGACAAGGACGTCCGGCGGTTCGCCTTCGCGATCCCGGAGGGCACGCTGACCTACAGCGCCGGCGACGCCCTCGGCGTGTGGCCGACCAACCGGCCCGCCGTCGTCGAGGAGTGGCTGGCCCGCACCGGTCTGGACGCCGATACGCCGGTGACGGTCGGCGGCGCACAGCGGCCGCTCGTCGAGGCGCTCACCGAGCACTTCGACATCACCCGGATCACCCCGGACCTGCTGCGCCTCCTCCACACCCACCACCCCGACGAGGGGTTCGCCGACCTGGCCGGCCACCCCGCCGATCTGCGGTCGTGGTCGTGGGGGCGCCAAGCCGTCGACCTGCTGGCCACCCACCCGGTGAACGCCCCGCTGGCCGAGTGGCTGGGTGTGCTCAAGCCGTTGGCACCGCGCCTGTACTCCATCTCGTCGACGCCGCGCTCGGATCCCGGCCGGGTCGAGATCACCGTCTCGGCCGTGCGGTTCGGCGGCGAAACCCTCCGCCACGGCGTGTGCTCGACCTTCCTCGCCGACGCCGAGGAAGGCACCTCGGTGCGGATCTTCATCGCGCCGAACAAGAAGTTCGGCCCGCCCAGCGACGGGGACGCCCCGATGATCATGGTCGGTCCCGGCACCGGGATCGCCCCGTTCCGCGGGTTCCTGCACGACCGGGCGCACGTCGGCGCGCAGGGGCAGAACTGGCTGTTCTTCGGCGACCGACACGAATCCACCGACTTCCTCTACCGGGAGGAGCTCGTCGAATTGAGCTCCGCGGGGATTCTGACGAAGCTCGACCTGGCGTTCTCCCGCGACCAGGAGGAGAAGGTCTACGTCCAGGACCGGATGCGGGCCAACGCCGAAGAGTTGTGGGACTGGATCCGCCGCGGTGCCCACCTCTATGTCTGCGGCGACGCCGACCAGATGGCGCGCGACGTCGACGACGCGCTGCGCCAGATCGTCGCCGAGCAGGGCCGCATGTCGCCGCACATGGCCGATTCCTATGTCTCCGCGTTGGCCGCCGAGCACCGCTACGTCCGAGACGTCTACTAACCCGGCCGCGGGTGAGTACGGTGGCAGGGTGGATCGGCCGACGGTGTCTTCGCGCTTCGACGCGGTCATCCTGGCCGGTGGCCGGGCCAGGCGCCTGGCGGGTGCGGACAAGCCCGCTTCCCTGGTCGGGGGGCGCCGCTTGATCGACATCGCCCTGGCGGCGGTCGCCGATGCCGGAACCGTCGTGGTCGTCGGGCCGGACCGCGACCTGCCCGATCACGTGCGTCAAGTCCGCGAGGACCCCCCGTTCGCCGGACCCGCGGCTGCGGTGGCCGCCGGATTCGCCGCCCTCGGCGACCTACCCGACGACCGCGCGGTCGCCGTTCTCGCCGCCGACCTCCCCTTCCTGCGGGCCGCGCACATCGAGGCACTGGCCGACCATCGCGACCAGGAGCGCGCCCCGGTCGCCCTGGCCCTCGACGAGGAGGACCAGCCCCAATACCTCGTCGGGGTGTGGCGCGCCGGGTCGTTGCGCGCGGCGCTGACCGGCGCCGACGCGTCGATGCGGTCGCTCATCCCGGCCGAGGCCGCCGCGCTGGCCCTGGTCGGCCTCGCCGACGTCGACACCCCCGACGACCTCGCCGACGCGAGGCGCCAGGCCGATCCGGTCGCGGCGATCACCGCGGCCGCCGCCGCGCTGGACCCGCTGGCGCCCGCCGACCGTGCCCCTGACGCCGACGTCCTCGGCGCCGTCCTGGCCGAGCCGTTGCGGGCGGTCGCACCGTTCCCCGCCTTCGACACCTCGGCCATGGACGGCTACGCCGTGCGGGGGCCGGCGCCGTGGCGCCTCGTCGGTTCCGCGGTGCGCGCCGGACACGACGCCCCGGCCCTGACCGAGCCGGGCTCTGCCCTGCCCATCGCCACCGGCGCCGTCCTGCCGCCCGGGGCCGAGCGCGTCATACGGTACGAGGAAGTCGTGGTCGTCGGCGACAACACCCTGACCAGTGAGGTCGTGGGACGCGACGACACCCGCCGGCGCGGGGATTCGTGGGCGGCCGGCGACGACCTGCTCCCCGCCGGGACGGTGGTGGATGCCGCCGCGGCCGGCACCGCGCGGGCCGCCGGCGTCCCGCTGATCCGCGTGCGCGGGCCGCTGCGCGCCGTCCTGCACACCTCCGGCGACGAGGTGGGCGCCGACACCGGTTCGGGGATCGCCGATACCGCCTCGCTGCCGGTGACCGCCGCACTGCACGGCTTCGGCGTACGCGTCACCCCCGGCCCGCACCTGCCCGACTCAGCGGCGGCGATGCGGGCCGCCCTGGGCCCCGACCGCACACCCGGCGACGTCGTGATCATCATCGGTGCGACCGGGCGCGGGGCCGCCGACCATCTGCGGACCGCCCTGAGCGCAGCCGGCGGACGGATCTTGCTCGACGGGGTGCCGGTGCGTCCCGGCGGTTCACTGCTGCTCGCCGCGCTGCCCGACGGCGGGGCCGTGGTGGGCCTGGGCGGCAATCCGGTGGCGGCCCTCACCGGCGCCGCACTGTGCGTACCGCCGGTGCGCGACGCCCTCGTGGCCGCCGCCCCCGTCGCGCCGGAGCACCTCCGGGTGACCGGCGCCACGGCACTGGCCCACCCCCGGCTG
Organism: Gordonia crocea; assembly: GCF_009932435.1. Classification (NCBI taxonomy): domain Bacteria; kingdom Bacillati; phylum Actinomycetota; class Actinomycetes; order Mycobacteriales; family Gordoniaceae; genus Gordonia; species Gordonia crocea. The sequence continues at coordinate 1,659,396 of NZ_BJOU01000001.1, read as the reverse complement.
TGGCGCGCCGTCCCGATCGACCCCGACGGTGTCGGCGGATGGGTCGGCCGAGCGGTGGATTCCACCGCTGAGCTGCGGTCACTCGCCGGATCCCGGGGGCTGGCCCTGCTGCCGCCGACCGGCGTCGGACTCGCCCGACGACTGATCTGACCGCAACCTCACAGCACCCCTGTTGGGGCGGTGAGAGATTGCGAACGTGTGCGAAACACGAGCGCCATTTTTGTCATAGCTGCGCAACAGTCACGGCAACACGTGCGCAACACCGCGTTCTTACCTTGGATTTCAGCAACGCCGCGGGCCTCACCGCCCCGGCGATGACACAGCCAAGGAGGAACACATGGCATCCGCCGCCCAGCCCCAGACCGTCGTCGTCATCGGCCACGGAATGGTCGGTCACCGGTTCGTCGAAGCACTGCGCACCCGCGACCAGGACAACAGCTGGCGAGTCGTCGTCCTCGGCGAGGAATCCGACGCGGCCTACGACCGGGTGGGTCTCAGCTCCTACGTCGGCGAGTGGGACCGCAGTGCGCTGGCATTGACCGGCAACGACTACCCCGGCGACGACTTCGTCGATCTGCGCCTGGGCGCGCCGGTCGCGGGTATCGACCGCGATGCGAAGACCGTATCCCTGGCCGACGGCCAGGAGATCGCCTATGACGCGCTGGTACTGGCCACCGGCTCCTACGCCTTCGTTCCGCCGGTTCCCGGCCACGAGGCCGCCGGCTGCCACGTCTACCGCACCCTCGACGACCTCGATGCCATCCGCGCCGACGCGGAGACCGCCCTGGCCGCCGACGCCGGCGCCGTCGGCATCGTCGTCGGCGGCGGCCTGCTCGGCTTGGAGGCGGCCAACGCGCTGCGTCAGCTCGGGCTGCGCCCCCACGTCGTCGAGTACAACCCGCGACTCATGCCGCAGCAGGTCGACGACGCCGGCGGCGAACACCTCGCCCGCATGGTGGGCGAGCTCGGAATCGACGTGTCGCTGGGGGTCGGCACGTCGAACATCGAGGCCGTCGACGGCGGTGGCCTGCGGGTCACGCTCGGTGAGGACACCGTCGTCGACGCGGCCCTGCTCGTCTTCGCCGCCGGCGTCCGCCCGCGCGACGAACTGGGCCGCTCCGCCGGACTCGATCTCGCCGAGCGCGGCGGAATCCTGACCGACCTCGCCGGTGTCACCTCGGACCCGGCCATCTACGCGATCGGCGAGGTCGCCGCGGTCGAAGGCCGCTGCTACGGCCTGGTCGGGCCGGGTTACGCCACCGCCGAGGTCGTCGCCGACCGGCTGCTCGGCGGCGACGCCGAGTTCCCCGGCGCAGACATGTCCACCAAGCTCAAGCTGCTCGGCGTCGACGTTGCCAGCTTCGGCGATGCGCACGGCACCACCGAGGGCGCGCTCAGCGTCGTCGTCAGCGACCCGATCAAGGGGACCTACGCCAAGCTCGTCCTCTCCGACGACGCGAAGACGCTGCTCGGCGGCGTGCTGGTCGGTGACGCCAGCTCGTACGGACTACTCCGCCCGCTGGTGGGCCAGACCGTGCCCGGCGACCCGGTCAGCCTGATCTCGCCGGCCTCCGACGGCGCGCCGGCCCTGGGTGTCGGCGCCCTCGGCGACGACGCGCAGATCTGCTCGTGCAACGACGTCAGCAAGGGCACGCTGTGCGCCGCCATCGAGAACGGCGCCTGCACGGTCGCCGACCTGAAGAAGTGCACCGGCGCCGGCACCGCCTGCGGCTCCTGCGTCCCGCTGCTGTCGCAGGTTCTCGACGCGGCCGGCGTCGAGGTCAGCAAGGCGCTGTGCGAGCACTTCGAGGCGTCGCGCTCCGAACTCTTCGAGCTGGTCCAGGCCAGCGGGATCCGGACCTTCTCCGGACTCATCGAGCGGTTCGGCACCGGCACCGGTTGCGATATCTGCAAGCCGACCGTCGCCTCGATCCTGGCGTCGACGAGCTCGGACCACATCCTCGACGGCGAGCAGGCATCGCTGCAGGACAGCAACGACCACTTCCTGGCCAACATCCAGCGCAACGGCACCTACTCGGTGGTCCCCCGCGTACCCGGCGGCGACATCACCCCCGAGCACCTCATCCTGATCGGCGAGATCGCCCGCGACTACGGGTTGTACACCAAGATCACCGGCGGCCAGCGCATCGACATGTTCGGCGCCACCGTCGACCAACTGCCCGAGATCTGGCGGCGCCTGGTCGACGGCGGGATGGAGTCGGGTCAGGCCTACGGCAAGTCGCTGCGCACCGTGAAGAGCTGTGTCGGGTCGGACTGGTGCCGCTACGGCCAGCAGGACTCGGTCCAGCTGGCGATCGACCTGGAGTTGCGCTACCGCGGTCTGCGCAGCCCGCACAAGATCAAGATGGGTGTCTCCGGCTGCGCCCGCGAATGCGCCGAGGCCCGCGGCAAGGACGTGGGCGTCATCGCCACCGACGGCGGCTGGAACCTCTACGTCAGCGGCAACGGCGGCATGACGCCGCGCCACGCGCAACTGCTGGCCGGCGACCTCGACACCGAGACGTTGATCCGCTACATCGACCGCTACCTCATGTACTACATCCGCACGGCCGAGCGGTTGGAGCGCACCGCCGCATGGATGGAGCGCATCCCCGGCGGACTCGACCACATCCGCGACGTCGTCGTCGACGACAGCCTCGGGTTGGCGGCCGACTTCGAGGCCGCGATGAGCCGCCACGTCGGCGGATACGAGTGCGAGTGGAAGGGCGTCCTCGACGACCCGGACAAGCTCTCGCGCTTCGTGTCGTTCGTCAACGCCCCGGACACCCCGGACCCGACCGTGTCCTTCACCGAGAACCACGGCCGCAAGGTCCCGGTCCTCCTCGGAACCCCAGCCATGCCCTCGACGACCCCGGAACGGAGCGCACAGTGAGCCTCAACTTCGATCTGCACCGCTGGACCCGCGATTGGACCGCGGCCTGCCCCCTGGCCCGGCTCGAGCCGTTGCGCGGGGTGGCCGTGCTGCTGCCCGACAACGCCCAGGTCGCCCTGTTCCGGCTGGCCGATGACAGCATCCGCGCCATCGGGAACATCGACCCGATCGGGCGGGCGGCGGTGATGTCGCGCGGCATCGTCGGCGACCGCAACGGTTTCCCGACCGTGCAGTCCCCGTTGAAGAAGCAGGCCTTCAGTCTCATCGACGGCCGCTGCCTCGACGCCGAGGGCGTCCGGATCCCGGTGTACGCCACCCGAATCGGCCTGGACGGCACGGTCTTCGTCGCCAACTCGCCCGAGGTGCGCTTCGGCTACCGACCCGACGGCTTCATCCGAACGCTGTCGAGCGCATCATGACCACGCTGCTGGTCGCCCACGGCACGCGCAACCCGCACGGCGTGGCGATGATCGGCGACCTCGCCGCAGCCATGTCCGAGCACCTGCGCGACGACGTGCGGGTCGGGTTCGTCGACGTCCTCGGCCCCGATCCGGCCGAGGCCCTCGACTCGATCGGCGAATCCGGTCCGGTGACCGTGGTCCCGGCCTTCCTCGCCAGCGGCTACCACGTCCGCGCCGACCTGCCAGCCTACCTGCGACAGGCACAGCGGACGACGTTGTTGGCGCCCGCCCTGGGTCCCGATTCCGCGCTCGCCGATGCGATGGTCGACCGACTGCTCGACGCCGGGTGGATGCCGGGCGAGCCGGTCGTTCTTGCCGCCGCCGGCTCCCGCGACCCGCGGGCCCAGGCCGACGTCGCCGCGATGGGACGCCTGCTGGCCAAGCGCGTCGGCGCACCGGTGCGCATCGGTTTCGTGATGCCGGCCGCCGATGGCTCCGGCTATCCGCCGGTCGCCGAGGTGGTTGCCGGGCTGCGCGCCCAGACCCGTCCCGGGACGCGGATCGCGGTGGCGACGTACCTGCTCGCCGACGGGCTGTTCGCCCGCCGCATGCACGAGGTCGGCGCCGACGTCGTCGGCGATCCGCTCGGTCTGCACCCGTCGGTGGTGGCGTTGGCCTGCGACCGTGCCGCCAGTGCTACTGCTGCCGTCGAGCTCGCACGCCCGCTAGCTCGTTAGCCTCGGCGCGGCGCACGAGCCAGGTGACGGCGGTGGCACCGGCCAACACCACCAGCGCCGGCCACAGCGCGGCAATCCCGACGAGGCCGTAGACCCAACCGCCGAGCAGTGCACCGCCGGCGAGCGAGGCCCACAGGATCAAGTGGATGAACCACAACCACCGGGGTCCGCCGAACAACGCGTCGGCCAGCCGCTGCCCGGCTTTCACCACCGCCCCGGTCATGTAGGTCAGGCCGACCGACACTTCCCCCTCCCGCAGGAAGGTCGCGTTCATCGTCCCCATCGCCACGACGACGATCAACACCGCCGGTACCGGGAACCAGCCCGCATGCGAGGCCGCCAGCGCCGCACCGACGAGCAGCGTGGTCACGACGAGCACGCTGGTCCGGCCGTCCCGGAATCGTGCCACCACTGCACCCAGGAACGAGCCGACGAAGAACAGACCGATCAGGCCGATCGCCTTGCCCGCCCCGATCAGGTTGGCATTGGTGGCCTCCGCCGACATCCGCGTGGTGTTCCCGCTCATGAAGGACACGAAGTATCCACCGAGGTCCAAGAAACCCACGGCGTCGAGGTACCCGGCGGTGCTCGACAGCACTCCGGCGAGCACCCGCTCGCGCGGTCGGATGGAAAGCATGCTGCCGATCCTATTGCCCGGGCGTGGCGAGAACAGTGCTGGACCTGCGGTGGTCCACCGCGTCCGTGCTAGGCCACCGCGTCCGCGCTAGTCCAGCGCCAGGCGGTAACCCCGTTTGACGACGGTGGCGATGATGTCGCGGACGCCGAGTGCCGAGCGCAACCGCCCGATCGCCACCTCGACGGCGTGCAAGTCCCCGCCGGCCGCCGGCAGCAGCGCCAACAGGTCGGTCCGCGCCACCACCTCCCCCGGATTCGCGGCCAGCGCGTGCATCAGGGCCAATCCCGACGGGGACACGTCGCACAGTTCGCCGTCGACGACGACGGCGTTGGCGCGGACCCCCACCTCGTGCCCGGCCACCGACAGCGTCGGCCGCCGTCCGGGCAGGTCGTCCCCGATCAACCGGGCCAACGCACCGAGCCGCATCCGCTCCGGGGCGACGACCGGGACATCCAGGTCGACGAGCGGCCGCGCGGTCACCGGACCGACGCAATACGCGATCACCGGACCGCGCAGCGCGGCGAGCAACTGATCGGTGATCCCCCGCTCCTTGGCCCGGGCCAGCATCGCCGCCACGGCCGGCGCTGACGTGAAGGCCACCGCGTCGACGCGGGCGGCCGCGATGTCGGCGACCAGCGAATCAAATCGGGCCAGGTCGGCCGGCGCCGTCCACCGGTACACCGGTACACCGATCACCGTCGCCCCGCGGCGGCGGAGCTCGGCCAGGAATCCGGGATTGGGATCCCAGTCGTCGGTGGCCCCGTGCAACTGGATCACGACCCGTTGACCGGACAGATCCTCGGGCAGATGCTCCAGCAGTTCGGCGGTCGACTCGGATTCGGGCGACCATTCCTCGCGCAATCCGGCCGCCCGCAGCGCACCGGTGGCCTTGGGGCCGCGCGACAACACCCGCGCCCCCGCCAGCCGGTCCATGAGCGCCGACGCGACACCCCACTCCTCGGCGGCTTCGACCCACCCGCGGAATCCGATCCCGGTGGTGGCGATCAGGATGTCGGGAGTAGCGGCCAGGACGTCGTCGGTCGCCGCGCGCAGCGACTGGTCGTCGGCGAGGGGGACGATGGCCATCGCCGGGGCGCCGACTGTCCGCGCACCCCGCCGCTGCAGGAGCACGGCGAACTCGTCGACGCGGCGGGCCGCGGTGAGGGCAACCGTGAACCCGCTCAGCCCGGTGTTCGAGGTGGTCGCCTCCGCAATCATTACCCCAGTCTCTCAGACACCGGTGCCGACGTGTCGACCTGCGGCGCCTGCGCGGCGTCGTGCGGCACGCGGACGTAGACCGCCCAGGTGATCACCGCGGCGACGACGTAGAAGACGCCGAAGACGATGAACGCCGAGGTCGCCGACCCGGAGGTCAGGTACGACTGCCGCAGCACCAGGTTGATGCCCACGCCGCCCAAACCGCCGACGGCACCGGCGATGCCGATCACAGCGCCGGTGAGGGCGCGCGAGTAGTCGGCGCGGTCGGCCGGGTTGTCGAAGCCCTTCGACTGCGCCGCGGCGTCGAACACCGACGGGATCATCTTGTAGACCGAGCCGTTGCCCGCCCCGGACAGGATGAACAGGACGATGAACCCGGCGATGCACACGGCCAGCGATCCGCTGCCGACGATCAGCAGGGTCGCCGCGGCCATCATGCCGAGGAACACCCACAGGGTCACCCGGCTGCCGCCGATCCGGTCGGCCAGCTTGCCGCCGTAGACGCGGCTGATCGAGCCGAGCAGCGGACCGATGAAGGCGATCTGCGCGGCCTGCAGGGCCGCATCGGCCGGGGTGGCGCCGCCGTCGCGGAAGTGCCCGACGAGTACCTGCCCGAAGGCGAAGGAGTAGCCGATGAACGAGCCGAAGGTGCCGATGTAGAGCGCGGCGATGATCCACGTGTTGCGGTTGGCGACCGCGCGCTTCATCGCGGTCAGGTCGACCCCGGGAATGGTCAGGTTGTCCATCTGCAACGCGGCGCCGATACCGGCGATGGTCAGCAAGACGAGGTAGACCGCACACACCCAGTACGGGGCGGCGTCGCCGATCCAGGCCACCGCCAGCAGGCCGATGAGCTGCACCGCGGGGACGCCGAGGTTTCCGCCGCCGGCGTTGAGGCCCAGTGCCCATCCCTTGAGTCGCTGCGGGTAAAAGGCGTTGATGTTGGTCATCGAGGAGGCGAAGTTACCGCCGCCGAGACCGGTGAGCGCGGCACAGGCCAGGTAAACCCACAGCGGCATACCGGGATTGGCCAGGATCCAGATGGTGGCGCTGACCGGGATCAACAGGACGAACGCGGAGAAGATGGTCCAGTTCCGCCCGCCGAAGCGGGTGGTGGCCATCGTGTACGGGAACCGCAACAGCGCTCCGACCAGCGTCGCGGTCGCGCCGATGAGGAACTTGTCACCGGTCGACAAGCCGTACACGTCGGTCGGCATGAACAGCACCATCACCGACCACAGCGACCACACCGAGAACCCGACGTGTTCGGCCGCCACCGACCAGATCAGATTCCGTCGGGCGATCCTGGATCCACCGCCCTCCCATTGGGCGGTGTCCTCGGGATCCCACTCCCGCAGTATCCGGTCGTCGGCTTCTTGTCGTAGCGCACTCACATTGCCTCCCATGGCTGTCTGGTGTGCATGACGCTAAGGACGCCGTATTGCGAACTACGGCACCGGCGGTCACGCAGACGTAACCAGAACCTCACACCTAATCAGAAGGCGGTGTGCGCTCATCGGAGGAGTGCGGCCACAGTCCGGGGAGCCAGCTGCGCCGCAATCCGACGAGGACTGTGACCGATACCAATACCAGCCCCACCGACATGGCGACCGCAGCCCGGTCGTCGCGGATAAGTGCCAGGTAGATGGCCAATGGCAGCGTCTGGGTGACCCCCTCGACGTTGCCCGCGAATGTCACGGTCGCACCGAATTCGCCCAGGCATCGGGCGAAGCAGAGCAGCGCCCCGGCACCGATCCCGGTGCGGACCATGGGCAATGTCACATGCCAGAACGTCGCCCACCGACCCGCGCCGAGGGTGTAGGCGACCTCTTCGGTGTCGGTGTCGCGACTGCGCAACGCCGACTCCACGCTGATGACCAGGAACGGCATCGCGACGACCAGCTGGGCCAGCACGACCCCGGCGAACGTGTAGGTGGGCGTCCACCCGAACCACGAGTCCAGCAGGGAACCGATCGGGGCCCGTCGTCCGAAGGCCGCCAACAGCCCGGCGCCGACAACGACGGGCGGCAGCACCATCGGCACGAGCACCGCCAGGCGCACCGCGGTGCGCACCCGGTCCGAGGAGATGCCACCGGCCAGCAGCGCCGCCAGCGGTACCCCCAGCACCATCGCGATCAGGGTGGCGATCACCGCGGAGGCGAGGGACAGCCGCAGCGCCGACAGCGCCGACGGTGCGGTGAGCAATCCCCACATCTGCCCCCAGGGTGCCGTCGCCATCAGGGCGATCAACGGGGTCAACAGGATCGCGAGCCCCGCTATCCCGACAACGGTGACGGCCGGGGCGGGCCGCTGGTTACTCCGGGGACCCGCCGCGCGGCCCCACCTCACGGTTGAACGAGCCTCACGGTTGCCCGAACCCGGCCTCCCGGAAGACACGCTGGCCGGTCGGTCCGGCCAGCAGGTCAACGAATCCCTTGCCTGCATCGGTCAGGGCCGACGCCGGATAGTGGTTCACCGGTGCATCCGGGATGGCAATCGTCTCCACCCGGTCCCCCGCGGACGCGGCATCGGTGGCGTAGACCAGAGCGGCGTCGGCTTCACCGCTGGTCACCGACGCAAGCGCGGCACGCACATCGGTCGCGCGGCTGATCGGCTTGAGGGTACCGCCGATCGCGGCGATCGCCTCCTCCGCCGCCGCGCCGCAGGGCACCTCGCGGGCACACACCACCGCCCGGTTGCCGGCCACGGTGAAGAACCGGACGTCGGTCACCTTCCCCGGGTTCCCCTTCGGCACGACGATGACCAGCCGGTTGGTGGCCACCACCCGGGGATCATGGGCGACCCCCGCAGCCACGGCGTTGTCCATGGTCGACTGGTTGGCGGTCACCAGCACGTCACCCTTGGCGCCTGACTTCAGCTTCTGCACCAGTGCCGACGACGCCCCGGTGTCGACCTGGACCTTGGCGCCGGGATGCTCCGCGGTGTAGGCGGCCACCATCGGCTTGAGCACGTCGACGAGCGACGCGGCGGCCAAGATCCGGATCGACTCCTCCGACGACTTGTCGTCAGAACAGCCGGTGAGCGGTGCGGCGACCACGAATGCGGCGACCGCCACGGCGGACAGCTTCTTCAGCAACACTTCATCCTCCTGCGAATGGGGGTAACAGGTCCACGATCGAGTCGATCGACGCCGCGTCGTCGTTGACGAGATCGTCTCCGGTCAAGACCAGCGACAGGCGCGCCAACTCTCCCACGTCGCGCCCGTGTCGTTCTAGCACCGCGGCCCGCAATCCGCCGACGGTGAGGTCGGCGACGGCGAGTTCCTCGCGGCGGCATCCGGTGCGGTCGGCGAGCGCCGCGAAGTAGGTCACCGTGACGGTTCGCTCAGCCACCGATCGCCCCCATCGTCCGCTGCGGCGCGGAGACCTCCGCCACATCGGCGTGCCCGGCCCCCTTGCGCCGGGTGACGGCACGCCACGCGTCGGCGAGTTCGGTGTCGGTGCCGCCCGAGCGGAGCACGGCGGCCAGGTCGATCTCGTCGTCGGAGAAGAGGCAGGGACGGACCCGGCCCTGCGCGGTGATCCGGGTGCGGTCGCAGGTACCGCAGAAAGACCTGGTCATCGACGCGATGATGCCGACGCGGTACGGCCCGCCGTCGACCTCCCACAGCGCCGCAGGGGCACTCGGATCGTCGCGGCCGACCGGCGTCAGCGCCATCGTGGCGCCCAGCTCGTCGAGGAGATCGGCCGCGGTGACCATCGTCTCGGCCGACCACGCCCGGTCGGCATCGAGCGGCATCGCCTCGATGAAGCGCAGGAACACGCCCCGGTCCCGGCACCACGCGAGCAACTCGGCGGCCCGCGACAGCGTCTCCGGCAGCAGGACGGCGTTGATCTTCACCGGGGCGAGTCCGGCTGCCACCGCCGCATCGACCCCGGCAATCACGTCGTCGAGCCGGTCGCGGCGGGTGACCGCAGCGAACAGTTCCCGGTCCACGGTGTCCAGCGAGATGTTGACCCGCGACAGGCCGGCGTGGGCCAGCCCCGCGGCGCGGCGGGCGAGGCCAATCGCATTGGTGGTCAGCGCTATTGGAAGGTCGCGGTGGCGGGACCGGATACCGGCGACGATGAGCTCGAGGTCGCCGCGCACGAGCGGTTCCCCACCGGTGAGGCGGACCTCCTCGACCCCGAGGGTCCCCACCGCGACATCGACGAGCCGGATCACTTCGGCGGTGGAGAGCAACTCCTCACGCGGCAGGAGCGGCAACCCCTCCGCGGGCATGCAGTAGTGGCAGCGCAGGGTGCACGCCTGTGACAGTGATATCCGCAGGTCACGCGCCCGCCGACCGAAACCGTCGACGAGCAGCGGCGACGGCACGGGAATCTTCGGTGCGGTCACGACTGTCACGCTACGCCGGGTTTGTTACGTCCACATTCCGATCGACCGGTCCGCCTAAGCTGATGGCATGCCCCGCCGCCCCGTCGCCGATCATCGGCGTGCCGTCGCCGATCATCTGTCCGCCGTCCGCACCGTCGGGCGGGTTCGACTGGCCGACGCGCTGGGCCTGCTCCTGGCCGAGCCCGTCGAATCGGCCGTCGCCCTGCCCCCGTTCGACAACTCGGCGATGGACGGCTTCGCAGTCCGCACCGCCGAGGTCGCGCCGGGCACCGCCCTGCCGGTCTCCGCGCGCATCCCGGCCGGCACCGCCGCGGCACCGCTGAAACCCGGTACCGCAGCGGCGATCATGACCGGCGCCCCGCTGCCCGAGGGGGCCGACGCGGTGATCCCCGTCGAAGAATCGGCCGAGTCGGCGTCGGGGGTCGTCTTCACGGCGACGCCCCGGCTCGGCGCGTTCATCCGGCACCGCGGCTCCGACACCGAGCCCGGCCGGCGACTGGTCGACGCCGGCACCCGACTGGCGCCGCACCACCTCGGCGCCCTCGCGGCGGCCGGGATCGGCGAGGTCGCCGTCGTCACCGGACCGCGCATCGCCGTCCTGTCCACCGGATCTGAACTCGTGCCGGCGGGAGAACCGTTGGCGCCGGGGCAGATCTACGAATCCAACTCGACCCTGCTCGCCGCGCTGGTGCGCGCCAACGGCGGTGACGTCGTCCGCGTCGACACCACCGACGACGACGGCGGTTTCGAGGGCGCCCTCGACACCGCCTGCGCTGAAGCCGATCTCGTCCTCACCACCGGCGGGGTCTCGGCGGGGGAACACGAACCGGTCCGAGAACTGTTGTCGGGCACCGACTCTTCGTGGTTCGGCGCCGTCGCGATGCAGCCCGGCGGACCGCAGGGGCTCGCGCAGCACGGCGGTACCCCCGTCGTCTGCCTGCCGGGCAACCCGGTCAGCGTGCTGGTCTCCTTCGAAGTGTTCCTGCGGCCCGTCCTGCGCGCACTCGTCGGAGCCGACCCGCTCGCCCCGATGACCGGCCGGGTTGACCGGCCGGTGTCCTCGGTGGCGGGCAAGACGCAATTCCTGCGGGGGCTGCGCACCGACGACGCCGGCACCGTCCGCATCCTCGGGGGCCCGAGCAGTCACCTGATCGCCACGGCGGGGCGCGCGGACGTCCTCGTCGAAGTCGATACCGCGATCACCGAACTCACCCCGGACCTGGAGGTACCGCTATGGCCGCTGACGACGTAACCCCCCGGCTCACCCACCTCGATGCGGCGGGTGCCGCACACATGGTGGACGTCTCGGAGAAGGCGGTCACCCGGCGCGAGGCTCGTGCGCGCGGGGTCTTCCGCACCACCCCCGAGGTCATCGCCCTGATCGGCTCGGGCGGCCACCGCAAGGGCGACGTCCTGGCCGTCGCCCGGATTGCGGCGATCATGGGGGCCAAGCGGACCGCCGAACTGATCCCGCTGTGCCACCCACTGCCGTTGGACTCCGTCGACGTGGAGTTCGCGCCCGGCACCGATGCCGTCACCGTCACCGCGACCGCGGTGACCACCGGGAAGACCGGCGTCGAGATGGAGGCGCTGACCGCCGTCACCGTCGCCGGGCTGACGCTGCACGACATGGTCAAGGCCGTCGATCCCGCGGCGACGATGACCGACGTCGCGCTGCAGCGCAAGACGGGTGGCCGCAGCGGCGACTGGACCCGCGACGGCGAACCGCATGACTCCGCCGAACCCGCGGCACCGGCGGCCGGCATCGTCGACATCCATCCGGGCCGACGGGCGCGGATCATCGTGTCCTCCACCCGGATCGCCGCCGGCGAACGCACCGACGCCACCGGACCGATCCTGCGAGAGTGGTTGTCGCAGCACGGATTCGACGTGGCCGAGCCGGTCATCGTCGCCGACGCCGACATCACCGCCGCGGTGACCGCCGCCCTCGCCGACCGGCCGTCACTGCTCATCACGACCGGGGGCACCGGACCGACGTCGGACGACCACACCCCCGAGGCCACCGCACCACACCTGACGACGACGCTCCCGGGAATCGCCGAGGCACTGCGGGAGACGGGCCGGTCGTCGACGCCGTACTCCTCCCTCAGCCGCGGCCTCGCGGGTTTCGCCGGACGCACCCTGGTGGTCAACCTGCCCGGGTCGCGGGGCGGTGTGCGCGACGGGATCAAGGTCCTCGACCCGCTGATCGTCCACCTGTTCCACCTGGCCGGCGGCGGCGGGCATGACTAGTCCCCAGTCAGGGGTCCCCCTGGCCGCCATCGTCGACGCGGCGGTGGACCCGCGGGACTGCGAGTCCGCCGTGCGCACCGACGCCGACGGCGCCCTGGTCACCTTCACCGGAACGGTGCGCGACCACCACGACGATCGGCCGGTGACCGCGCTTCGCTACGAGGCGCATCCGCGCGCCGCGGAGTTCCTCGACCGGGTCTGCGCGCGTTACCGGTCGGGCGAGATCCGCGTGGCCGCCCAGCACCGGGTCGGCGACCTGGCGATCGGCGAGATCGCCGTCGTCGTCGCGGTGGCCGCACCGCACCGCGCCGAGGCCTTCTCGGTGTGCGCCGCGGTCATCGACGAGATCAAGGCCACGGTCCCGATCTGGAAGTTCGAGACCTACGCCGACGGCCGTTCCGAGTGGCAGACGCCGACCTGCTGATCGTCGGGGACGGCGGGGGCCAAGGGACTTTGGTCCGGGTGCTGCCGCCGGTCCGGGGCCACTAGGTTTGGAAGTACGACGAGATGTAGGAGGTAGGTGCGCATGAGCACGTTCGGGGCGGGTCTGGCCGTTGCGGCGGTACTGATCTGGTTGGGCATGGTGGTGGCGATCTCGTTCATCGAGGCCCCGCTGAAGTTCACCGCTCCCGGCGTCACCCTCGCCATCGGCCTCGGAATCGGCCGCAAGGTGTTCCGCGCACTCAACTCCGTCGAGGGGCTCCTCGGCGTCGTCGCGGTCATCGCGGTCATCCTCATGGCCCGCGCCGACGAGACCTATTCCGCGGCGATCTGGATCGGCGTCGTCGTCGCCATCGCCTGCCTCGCCGTCCAGGTGATCGGTGTCCGCCCGGCGTTGACGCGGCGGTCCAACGAGGTCCTCGCCGGCGACGGCACGAAGGCCGAGGACAAGCGGAGCACCGCGCACTACTACTACGTCGCCTTCGAGCTGATCAAGGTGATCGCCCTGATCACCGCCGCGACCGCCCTGCTCCTCCACGAATAACGCCGACTGGGCCCTGTTTCTCGCCGACTGGGCCCTCATCCCCGTCGACTATTCGCCTCGGGCCCGAGTGAGGATCGCGCTGAGCGGTCCCGGAACCACCAGCAGGAGCAACGGCAGGCTGCCCAGCGACGGCCAGACGATCGTGACGACCAGCGCGACGATCAGCGCGATGATCGTGCCGACGCCCGACCAGCCGGCCAGACTCCGCCGGACCGCATCGTCGTGGACGACCAAATCGGGATGGCGCAGCCCCTGTCGCGAGATCACGATGAGCGACCCGATCGCGAACCCGAGCACGACGATGTAGAAGGCATCGGCCCACGACACCCGATCATTGGAGATCAGTGCCGTGGCCAACGGGAGAACGACGATGGACAACAGCCACAAAAAATGGACGTTGAACATCGTGGCGTTGTACCCCTGGAAGTTCTCCATGATCTCGTGGTGGTTGCGCCACAACACCCAGATCACCGCGAAACTGATGAAGAAGCCGAGCAGCGCATCGCTGTGTTGGTTCATCGCATCGATAAAGGTCGGTTGGGCACGCAGCTCACTGGCCAGGTCGGCCAACGGCAACACCAGCAATGTCAGCGCGATCGCGACGACGCCGTCGGAGAAGGCGATGAGGCGTTTGAGCCCCTCGGGCGTGCGGCGTTGCGGGGGATTCGACATGAGGTGAGGGTAGCCCCGCTGATAGATTCCACACATGCCGTATCTGGGACTCTTCACGCTGGCCGTCATGGTGCTCACGCTGATCGACGTCATCCGAACCGACGAGTCGTTGGTGCGCGGCCTTCCCAAGATCGCCTGGGTGATCCTCGTCGTCATCATTCCGCTGGTCGGTGCGATCGCCTGGATCGCCATGGGCCGGCCCGCCATCGACGACGTCCCACACCGGGACCCGCAGTCGACGGCCTTCCCCGAGTACGACCGCCCCGGCCGACACGTGGCCACCGACCCCGACGCCGACCGGGAATTCCTGGAGCAGGTCCGGCGCCGCGCCGAAGAACAACGGCGCAAGGGTCTTGAGCAGCGCGGGGACCTGGAGCGCAAGGAACCCGACGCGGACTGAGATGCGCCAGGCAGCGTGGGAACCGGCCGAGCCGACTGACCCCGACCCCGACCCCGTCGGGCGGGCCGCGCAGCTCGCCGCCTTCCTCGACGGCCGGCGCACACTCGCCCTCACCGGCGCCGGCCTCTCGACGCCGTCGGGGATCCCCGACTACCGCAGCCCGGGGTCACCGCCGCGGACCCCGATGACCATTCAGATGTTCCTCGGATCCCCGGACTTCCGGCGCCACTATTGGGCACGCAACCACCTCGGGTGGCAGCACATGGACGCCGCGCGCCCCAACGCCGCGCACCGGGCCCTCGTCGACCTTGAACGGTCCGGCCACCTCACCGGAGTGGTGACGCAGAACGTCGACATGCTCCACCTCAAGGCCGGGTCGCGGCGCGTCCTCGACCTCCACGGTTCCTACGGCCGGGTGATCTGCCTCGGCTGCGGGCACCGATTGTCCCGCCACGCGCTACACCGATCCCTCGACGCGGCGAATCCGGGGTTCGCCACCCGCGTCGCCGGGCGGGGCGCAATCGAGGTGGCCCCGACGCCGACGCCGACCTCGCCGACACCGAGTCCTTCACCATGGTCGACTGTCCCCGCTGCGGCGGGATCCTCAAGCCCGACATCGTCTACTTCGGCGAATCGGTGGCCAAGACCGTCGTCGCCCGGGCCTTTGCCCTGGTCGACGAGGCCGACGCCCTGCTGGTGGCCGGCAGCTCGCTCACCGTGATGTCGGGACTGCGGTTCGTCCGATACGCCGCCAAACACCGAAAACCGGTCGCCATCGTCAACCGCGGCGCGACCCGCGGCGACGGGGTCGCCGAGCTCAAGATCGACCACCGTTGCGAGGAGGTCTTGCCGGTCACCGCGGCCGCCCTCACCGCGCTATGCACATAGTTGCATAGCAACAACGCGCACTGCTACTGTGCGCGTATGGCGCTTGAGCACGCGATCATGGTTTCCCTGGCCGAACGGCCGGGCACCGGCTATGAGATCGCGCGGCAATTCGACCGGTCGATCGGCCACTTCTGGTCCGCAACGCACCAGCAGGTCTATCGCACCCTGAAGAAGCTCCACGTCGACGGCTTGGTCGACTTCGAGCCGGTGGCCCAAGACGGCCGCCCGGACAAGAAGGTCTACCAACTCTCCGACGACGGCCGCGAGGCGCTGGCCAAGTGGGTATCGACCCCCACCCCGGTGACCCCGCTGCGCAACGAGCTGGGCGTCAAGATCCGAGGAGCCGAACACGGCGACCTCGCATCGATCATTCTCGAGCTCGAGCAATACCGCACCAACAACCAGCACCTGCTCGACTTCTATCGCTCCTCCGCGGCGCGGGACTATCCCGACCCGGACTCCCTCACCGGCCGCAAGCTGCACCAGTACCTGGTCTTGCGCGGCGGGATCCGCGCCGCCACCGGAGTCGTCGAATGGTGCGACGAGGTCATCGCCGGCCTCGGCAAAGAACTGAAAGAACACTAGCCCGGCAATCAGCCCGATCAGCCGAGCCAGCCCAACCCATCGAAAAGGATCTCCCGTGGCTTCTCCTACCGTTCCGGTCGCTCCCAACCCGCACTACCCGCACCTGTTCGAGCCGCTGACCATCAACGGCCTCACCATGCCCAACCGCATCGTGATGGGCTCCATGCACACCGGCCTCGAGGATCGGGTCTGGGACACCGACAAGCTGGCCGCCTACTACGCCGAACGCGCGCGCGGCGGCGCCGGACTGATCATCACCGGCGGATTCGCCACCAGCCGGACCGGCCAGCTGGTCACCCTCGGCGGCAAGATGACCAACCAACTCGACGTGGCGCGCCACCGCAAGGTCACCAAGACCGTCCACGAGGCCGGCGGGCTGATCGCCATGCAGCTCATCCACGCGGGCCGGTACGGCTACAACCCGTTCAAGGTGGCCGCCGGCTCCGAGCCCTCCCCGATCCACCCGTTCAAGCACCTGAAGATGACCGAGCAGATCATCTGGCACGTCATCCGGACCTTCGGCCAGGCCGCGAAGCTGGCCGAGAAGGCCGGATACGACGCAGTCGAACTCATGGGCGGCGAGGGCTACCTCATCAACCAGTTCCTCTGCCCGCACACCAACGACCGCACCGACAAGTGGGGCGGCACCACCGAGAACCGGCAGCGCTTCCTCGTCGAGATCATCAAAGAGGTGCGCAAGCAGGTCTCGCCGGCCTTCCCGATCATCCTGCGGCAGTCCATCGCCGACTTCGTGAAGAACGGCCAGACCTGGGACGAAATCGCACTCATGGCGCGCAAGGCCCAGGAGTACGGCGTCGACGCCATCAACACCGACATCGGCTGGCACGAGGCGGGCGTCCCGACCATCGTCACCTCCGTCCCCCGCGGCGCCTTCGTGAAGTTCACCGAGCGGCTGCGCGACGAGGTGACCATCCCGCTGATCGCTTCCAACCGCATCAACACCCCGGAGTTCGCCGAGGAGATCCTCGAGCGCGGCCGCGTCGACGCGGTGTCGATGGCCCGCCCCCTGCTGGCCGACCCGGACTGGGCGAACAAGGCCCGCGACGGGCGCGCCGACGAGATCAACACCTGCATCGGGTGCAACCAGGCCTGCCTCGACCACGCCTTCGTCGGCAAGAAGGTCTCGTGCCTGCTCAATCCCCGGGCCGGCCGCGAGACCACGCTGACGCTCGGCGCCACCCGCCTGGCCCGCCACGTCGCGGTCATCGGCGCCGGCCCCGCCGGACTCGCCGCGGCCGTCTCGGCGGCCCAGCGCGGCCACCGTGTCGAACTCTTCGAGGGCGGCGAGGCGATCGGCGGTCAGTTCGCCATCGCCGCGCGCATCCCGGGCAAGGAAGAGTTCAACGAGACGATCCGCTACTACCGGCGCCAACTCGAGATCAACAACGTCCGGGTGCACCTGGGCAAGCGGGTGAGCGCCGAGGAGATCCTCGACGGCAGCGCGAGCGGCTTCTCCGGCGAGCAGGCGAAGTTCGACGACGTGGTCATCGCGACCGGCGTCGTACCGCGCATCCCCAACATCCCCGGCATCGACCACCCCATGGTGATGTCCTACGCCGACGCCGTGCTCGGGCGCCGCGAGATCGGCAAGCGGGTCGCCGTCATCGGCGCCGGCGGTATCGGTTTCGACGTCACCGAGTTCCTGACCGTCGACGAGTCGCCCACCCTCAACCTCAAGGAGTGGGAACAGGAGTGGGGCGTCAGCGAAGACCTGTCGATCCCCGGCTTCGTCACCAAGCCGCGTCCGCTGCCCCCGGTGCGCGAGGTCTACATGGTGCAGCGCAAACCCGGACGCCAGGGCAAGTCGCTGGGCAAGACCACCGGTTGGGTGCACCGCGCTGCGGTCAAGATGAAGGGCGTCGAGCAGATCTCCGGCGCGACCTACGATTTGATCGACGACGCCGGGCTGCACATCACGCTTCACGACAAGGAGGGCAACGAGACCGGCAAACGGATCCTCGAGGTCGACAACGTCGTGGTGTGCGCCGGCCAGGAGTCGGTCCGCGAACTCATCGACCCGTTGACCGTCGCCGGGGTGACCACCCACGTGATCGGCGGCGCCGACGAGGCCGGTGAGCTCGACGCGAAGCGGGCCATCCGGCAGGGCACCGAGGTGGCCGCCTCGCTGCCCTGACTACCATTGGGGCTATGGGAATCCCACATCCGTCAGCGCAGGCCAGAGCCGTTGTCACCGGCGCATCGTCGGGAATCGGCATGGGGTTCGCGCGCGATCTGGCCGCGCGCGGCCACGGCCTCATCCTCGTCGCCCGGCGCGGCGAGATCCTCGAGGATCTCGCTGCGCAACTGCGCGCCGAGCACGGGGTGCCGGTCGAGATCCGGGCCATCGACCTCTCCGACCCGACGGCGGTCACCGTGCTCTGCGGCGAGTTGGCCGGGCGGGAGATCTCCATCCTGGTCAACAACGCCGGGGTGGCCACCTTCGGGCCGCTCGTCGACCTCGATCCCGAGTACGAGCGGGCGCAGGTCCGGCTCAACGTCAACGCGGTCCACGACCTGACGCTGGCCGTCCTGCCCCAGATGGTGGCGCGGCGGGCGGGCGGCATCCTGATGGTCGGCTCGGCGGCCGGCAACATGCCGATCCCCAACAACGCCACCTATGCGGCCAGCAAGGCCTTCGTCAACACCTTCAGCGAGTCGCTGCGGGTCGAGGTCGCCGACGCCGGCGTCCACGTGACCCTCTTGGCGCCGGGGCCGGTGCGCACGCACACCCCGACCGCCGAAGAGGCGAGCACCGTCGACGCGAACGTGCCCGACTTCCTGTGGCATGACTCGGCAAAAGTCGCCACGATGAGCGTGGATGCACTGTTGCGCAACAAGATGCGCGTGGTTCCCGGTGCGCTGTCCAAAGCCATGTCGGTGGCCGGCGGATACTCGCCGCGCAAAATCACCGCGCCGATCGTCGGCGCCTTCTACCGCAAGCTCGGCGACTAGGGTTGGTCCGGTGCAAGACAAACTGGTGTGGATCGACTGCGAAATGACCGGCCTGGACTCGGCCGCGGACAAACTGATCGAGATCGCCGTCTTGGTGACCGACGGCGACCTCAACATCCTCGGCGACGGCTTGGACATCGTGATCCACGCCGACGACGAGGCCTTGGCGAACATGCCCGACGTCGTCACCAAGATGCATGCGGCCTCCGGCCTGACCGACGAGGTCCGCGCGTCCACGGTGACCCTCGCCGAAGCCGAGGATCAGGTCTTGGCATACATCCGCGGCCACATCAACTCGTCGGGACAGGCACCGCTGGCGGGGAACTCGATCGCCACCGACCGCGCCTTCATCGCCCGTGACATGCCCCGGCTCAACGAGTACCTGCACTACCGGATGGTCGACGTCAGCTCGATCAAAGAGCTCTGCCGCCGCTGGTATCCGAAGATCTACTTCGGCCAGCCGGCCAAGGGCCTCGCACACCGGGCCCTGGCTGACATCCGCGAGTCGATCCAGGAGCTCCGGTACTACCGTGCGGCGGCCTTCGTGGCCGCTCCCGGGCCCGACACCGACGAGTTGACCGCGATCGTCGCCGATCTCGACCAGTCGTGACCTGCCGCGACACGACGGCGGGGAACCGATTGGTATTCGGCCGCGTTGACCCGCTAGAGTAGGACCCTGGCTCTGGGCGATGGCGATCCCGTCGGTCAGCGCCGATGGTGGCTGTAGTTCAGTTGGTAGAGCACCAGGTTGTGATCCTGGCTGTCGCGGGTTCGAGTCCCGTCAGCCACCCCGAGCCGACAGCGCCCGGCCCGCGATTCGCGGACCGGGCGCTGTTTGTCTTTCCGGATGTTGTCTTTCCGAATGGGATTCGGGGTGCCGCGTTCTTCACGATGACGCATAATGGTGGCCAACGGCTAGGAGCTCCGACATGAATGTCCCCACCCCATCGATGTCCCGCGACACGACGACGCGCTGTCCCGCCGAGTGGTCCGGTCGCCGCCGCACCCCGCACAAGCCGCGGTGCGCCCTGCCCGTCGGACATCAGGGCCAGCATCGTGCGGAGTCGCGCGCCGACGATCAGACCAACGACATGTACGTCTGGTAGTCGGTTTATCCCGCGGCTGCGTTGGCCGCCTGCGCGGGAACCTCGACCAGCGGGTACACCCCGTTGTCGTCGTGGACCTCGGTACCCACGACCGGCGGGTTGAACACGCACAACATGCGCAGTTGAGTCGTCGCCTCGACGGTGTGGCGCTCATGCCCGTTGAGCAGATACATGGTCCCCGGAGCCAGCGGGTAGACCTCGCCGGTCTCCCGGTCGGTCAACCTTCCCTCCCCTTCGACGAGCCACACCGCCTCGATGTGGTTGGCGTAGTGGAACTCGTTGACCGAGCCGGCGGCGATCGTCGTCTCGTGGAAAGAGAACCCGACGCCGTCGCCGCCGAGGACGATGCGCTTGGAGCGCCAGTTGCCGTTGGGCGCCGCGACGTCGCGTTCGGTACCGGTGATCTCCTCGGTGGTGCGCACGATCATGCCAGCACCTCCTCGACGGCCTGGGCGAGCACGGCAAGGCCGACCTCGAGGTCGTCGGCGTTGATGGTCAGCGGCGGCAGCAGTTTGACCACCTCGTCGGCGGGACCCGAGGTCTCGACCAACAGGCCGGAGTCGAAGGCGATCGCACACACCTTGGCCGCGGCCGGCGCGTCGTCGAAGACCAGCCCGCGCACCATCCCGCGCCCACGGTGCGACAGGCCCTCGTGCTTCTCGCACAACGCGGTGAAGGCGGTGGCGATGCGGTCGCCCTTGGCGATCACGTCGCGCGAGAGGGCATCGTCGGCCCAGTACTCCCGCAGTGCCGCCGCGCCGGTGATGAAGGCCGGGTTGTTGCCGCGGAAGGTGCCGTTGTGCTCCCCCGGGCCCCAGACGTCGAGGTCGGGGCGGATGAGGGTCAGCGCCAGCGGCATGCCGTAGCCGCCGATCGACTTGGACAGCGTCACGATGTCGGGAACGATGCCGGCCTCCTCGAACGAGAAGAAGGTACCGGTGCGGCCGCAGCCCATCTGCACATCGTCGACGATGAGCAGGATGTCGCGGCGGCGGCACAGTTCGGCGAGCGCCCGCAGCCACTCGGCACGGGCGACGTTGACCCCGCCCTCGCCCTGCACCGTCTCGACGATCACCGCGGCCGGGCGGTTGAGACCGCTGCCCGAATCGTCGAGCACGCGCTCGAACCAGTTGAAGTCCTCGACGACCCCGTCGAAGTAGTTGTCGAAGGGCATCGGCGTCGCGTGCACGAGCGGAATGCCCGCACCGGCGCGCTTCATCGAGTTGCCGGTGACCGACAGCGAACCCAGGGTCATGCCGTGGAAGGCGTTGGTGAAGCTGATGATCGACTCGCGTCCGGTGACCTTGCGCGCCAGCTTCAGCGCTGACTCGACGGCGTTGGTCCCGGTCGGCCCGGGGAACTGCACCTTGTAGTCGAGGCCGCGCGGGGCGAGGATCAACTCGTTGAAGGCGGAGAGGAACTCCCCTTTCGCCTCGGTGTACATGTCGAGGCTGTGGGTGATCCCGTCCTGCGCCAGGTACTCCATCAACGGCCCCTTGAGGGCGGTGTTGTTGTGGCCGTAATTGAGTGCGCCGGCGCCGGCGAAGAAGTCGAGGTAGCGCTTACCGTCGACGTCGGTGAGCCATGCGCCCTTCGCGCGGCTGAAGACCGTCGGCCAGTTCCGGCAATAGCTGCGGACCTCGGACTCGTGGTCGGCGAAAACCTCGGGGGTGATCTGTTGCGATAGGAGTTGCATCGATATTCCTCATTTCGTTTCGTATATCTACTGGTTGCGTGTGTGACGTACGCGAGTCGTGCGTGACGTGTCGGCCGGCGGCGCCGTGCCGCTCCTAGGGGGCGAGGACGTAGAGGTCCTCGGCCTCGTGTCCGTCGCCGAGATCGGTCGCGGCGAACAGCGGCCGTCGGGTGAAGGTCAGTCCCCGGCGCTGCGCGACCGAGGAGAACAGGCGTTGCGATGCTTCGTTGTCCGGGCTGATAGTCGTGTGCATGGCACGCACGCCGCTGTCGGCGAAACCGTCGATCAGGTGGTTCAGCATGGCCGCCGCGATACCCCGCCCCCGCTGTCGACCGTCCACGGCCACCTGCCACACCATCAGGACCGACGGATCGGCGGGCCGCTGGTAGCCGGTGACGAAGCCGGCGAACTCCCCGTCCACCTCGGCAACGACCGAGGTGGCTGCGAAGTCGTGGCACCACAACACGTAGGCGTAAACGGTGTTGGCGTCGAGGACGCCGGTATCGACGGCCAGACGATGCATCAAGGCACCGTCTGAGATCCGCGGTTGCCGCAAGGCAACCCGGTCGTCGGGAGTCGTGGTCGCGCTTGTCTGGGACAGCCTCATACCTGAACCGACCGTAACCACAGCCGGTGGGCGAAATCATCCCGGCGCTGAAATCGACCCGCTCAATCCCGTGCTTGGCACTGGTCAGACCCGATCTGTGACTTGTGTCACATTTCAGCCTCGTTCGCCGGCTCACGGACAAGCGGTTGCGGGGGTGGGAGTGGGAAGCTCCGCCTCGATCAGTAGACGCGGGCCCGCATCAGGCTCACGTTGTAGGTCGACCACTGGCTCAGCGTGAAGTAGAGGTCGTTGCCGCTCGACCAGGGGTGGATGAATCCGCCGTAGAGCTGCGACCGGTCGCCGGAATGGACCAGTTGCACCGGCTCGGACCACCTGCCCTGGGGTTCGCGCGCGGTCCGCAACACGATCGCCCCCTTCACGACGTCGAGATAGGTCATCTCCCAGCGTGCTGTTTCGGCGTTGTACCGCACCGACAACTCGCCCGTCGGGCCGCCGAACAGCACCGATGCCGCGTTCGCGTCGCGGGAGGGCACCCAGCGCCCATCGCGCCAATACTGGTAGGCGGTCTTGTTCAGGACGTCATCCTTGCGGACCCGCGCGAGGCCGACCGAGCCCAACCGCGAGTTGGGGGTGCCGAACATGTAGACGTAGTCGCCCTGGGGCACCATCGACGCCACCTGGAACTGCGAGGTCCCGAAGACGTTGTCCCACCGCAGGTACGGGTCGCGGGTCCACGTCGACCCCTCGTCGTCGGAGTAGGCCAACCCGCCGTGGTTGGTCAGCCACACACCGGGGATGTTGCCCCACGCCCGGACCGACATATAGGTCATGAACTGCCGCTCGCCGATCGCGAAGCCCGACGTGGGGATCGTCGTCAACTCGTAGTGGTTGATGTGCCGCGCGTCGACGACCTGCACCGCATGGCACCGACTGTCCTGGATCATCGTGTCGATCGACATCCCGTCGGCCAACTTCCGATCCGAACTGAATCCGATGATGTTGCTGCGCCAGTCGCCGCCGTTGGCCCCCGGCGGCTTGAAACCCTTGCCGAAGGTGTCGCCGAAGGCGACCGCGATCTGGCCCGGCTTGGACTCCCACATGATGCCCAGGTCGGTGCCCATGACCTGCCAGCGCTTGTCGGTCCGGCTCGTCGACCCCTTGCCGGTCAGCGTCGAGACCCACCGCACCGAGCGGACCCGCGGAAGGCTCGGCGCCGGGGTGAGCGGGGCGCGGTCCCACCCTGGATTCACCTTCGCCGGCGGCGGCGGAAGCTTCGGCGCATACGGATTCGGCACCGGGTATGGAATGTTGATCGGCTTCAGTTTGAAGGTGATCTTCGGCGCGGCCAGACTGCCCAGAGACCCGTTCGCCCCGGATGGTTTGGGCTTCTTGGGATCGGTGAGATCCGGGCAGGGGTCGACGCAGCGCTTCTTCTTGGGCGGCGGCTGCTGCGACGGTATCCGCACCGGCTTCTTCTTGGGCCCCGGCTCCGGCACGGGCAGCAGCCTCGGATACGGCAGGTCGAAGCGAAACTCCTGCGGGACCATGTCGCCGGGTCCGACCGGGTTCGGCTTGGGCTTGGGCGGCAGGTCGTTCACGCAGCCCGAGCTCGGCAGAATCCGCGCATGTGCCGACCCCGGCACCAACGCCGTCGACGCGACGAGGGCAGCCGATACCGCAAACCAGACGAACCGCTGGCGGGCCAGTGTCATGGAAGGAAACCATACCGCGTCCGATTGGGTCCCCGACCGACGACGCGGAATGGGACCCAACCGTGATGCTGTTGTGGCTGTCGGCCGTGGAAAATGCCTTCGATCACCCTCGCCGGTTCAGGTAGCCTCACCGACCGTGCGCAAGGAACCTGACATGACCACTTCCGATCTGGGAGGTAGGAATGCAGGTGAACGTATTCGCGGCCGGGATGGTTGCCGTTATCGCGCGCACCGAACCGGACAACACCGCATCGCGCCGCGTTCTGGAGGCTGCCGGTTTCGTCCGCACCCCCGCTGCCGACTCTGTTGAGCACCTGGCATATCGGCGTTCCGTGGGCGCTGTTTCGCCGCGGCCCATCCGGTAGAGCCGGAAAACCCGGCCCCAGCGGCGTGCTGGAGCCGGGTTTACCAACGCGTCTGACTGACGCCGGGCACCGTCACAGGGAACGGGCGATGATCTCCTTCATGATCTCGTTGGTACCGGCGTAGATCTTCTGCACGCGGGTGTCGGCCCACATGCGCGCGATCGGGTACTCGTTCATGTAGCCGTAGCCGCCGAACAACTGGAGGCACTCGTCGGCGACGACCATGGCGCGGTCGCTGGTCCACCACTTCGCCATGGCGACGGTCGGGATGTCGAGCTCGCCCTTGAGGTGCTTGACGATGCAGTCGTCAACGAACACGCGGGCGATCTTGGCCTCGGTGGCACACTCGGCGAGCTTGAATTTGGTGTTCTGGAAGCTGAACACCGGGCGGCCGAACGCTTCACGCTCCTTGGTGTAGGCGACCGTCGCCTCCACCGCCGCCTCCATGCCCGACACCGAAGTGACGCCGATGATCAGTCGCTCCTGCGGGAGCTGCTGCATCAGCTGGATGAAGCCCAACCCCTCGGCATCGCCGAGCAGGTTCGACTGCGGGACGCGCACGCCGGTGAAGTTCAGCTCCGAGGTGTCCTGGCCGCGCTGCCCGATCTTGTCCAGGACGCGACCGCGGCTGAAGCCCTCGCGGTCGGCCTCGACCAGGATCAGCGAAATGCCCTTGGCGCCCTCGTTGGGATCGGTCTTGGCCACCACGATGATGAGGTCGGCCTGGCCGCCGTTGGTGATGAAGGTCTTCGACCCGTCGATGACGTAGTCGTCGCCGTCCTTGATCGCCTTGGTCTTGACGCTCTGCAGGTCCGATCCGGTACCCGGCTCGGTCATCGCGATGGCGCCGACGACCTCACCAGTCGCCATCTTCGGCAGCCACTGCTTCTTCTGCTCCTCCGAGCCGTATGCGAGGAGGTAGTGCGCAACGATGGCGTTGTGCAGGCTCACGCCCCAGGACGAGTCGGCGATGCGCGACTGCTCCTCCATGAGCACGGCCTCGTGGGCGAACGTGCCGCCCCCGCCGCCGTACTCCTCCGGGATCGACATGCAGAGAAGGCCGACCTCGCCGGCCTTGTTCCACAGGTCGCGGTCAACGTGGTGCTGCTCGCGGAATCGGTCGATGTTGGGTGCGATTTCCTTCTCACAGAAGGCGCGCGTCATCTCGCGCAGTGCACGCAATTCGTCTGTAGCCCAAGGGGAATTATCTGCCATGCGGGTGACACTAGCACTGCCCGAACGATCGCTAGGCGTTGCCCTTCTTCCACCGTTCCCAGGGGATATTCCAGTCGCCGAGGCCGTCGGTGCCCGACAGCATCGGGCCCTGCGTGTGCTTCACCGTCACCGGATCGCCGCGCAGCGTGTTGTTCATCACCCACAGCGCGTCGGCCGGGCTCAGGTTCAAACAGCCGTGGCTGGTGTTGGTGTTGCCCTGGGCCCACACCGACCAGGGGGCCGAGTGGAAGTAGATGCCGCTGTAGGACATCTGGGTCGCGTAATCCACCGGGGTGCGGTAGCCGTCGGCCGAGTTGATCGGCACGCCGTAGGTCGAGGAGTCCATCACCAGGTGGGCGTGCTTGTCGCCGACGATGTAGATGCCCCGATCGGTCGGCGTGCCCGGCTTGCCCATCGAGGTGGGCATCCGCCGGACGACCTTGCCGTCGCGCTCAAAGGTGACGGTCTTCGTCCGGTCGTCGGCGGTGATGAGCATCTGCCGACCCACCCGGAACGTCGACTTCACGTTCTTCTGCCCGTACACCCCGTCGCCGAGGTCGATCCCGAACACGTTGACCGCGACGGTGACCTTGGTGCCGGACTTCCAGAACTTCTCCGGGCGCCACCGCAGGTCCTGCGGGCTGATCCAGTAGAAGGCACCCTCCACCGGCGGGTCGGTGGTGATGACGATCGCGTCCTGCACCGCCTTGCGGTTGGTGATCGGCTCGTCGAACTTCACCGAGATCGGCTGGCCGACGCCGACGACCTCGCCGTTGCGCGGCACCAGGTAGGGCATCGTGAAGTTGTTCGCGGTGCTGGTGGTGAACGAGCGCTGGATGTCGGACTGTCCGCCGACGCCGGTCGCCCGTGCGGTCAGGGTATAGCGGCTGGCGAATGCCATCGGCGCGGTGTTGGTCCAGGTCGACCCGTTGTCGGTGATCTGCCCGGGCACCTCCCGACCCCCGCTGGACACCTTGACGTTGGTCAGCGATCCCTGCTGGGCCCGCACCGTCACCGGCGCGCCCGGCTGCACGCCGATTGCGTTCTCCTTCAACGCCTTCTCACCGAGGCCGGTCACGGTCAGCGCCGGCGCCGCCAGATCGGCGAACTGCGACGAGTCGCTGACCGTGTCGGGATAGGTCGGCGATTTGGTGCACGAACTGAGCATGCCGACCATCGCAATCAGTGCTGCGAGGACGACGAACGGCGCGCGGCCACCACGGGTGCCGCCACGGGGGTAACCCATCATTCTCCAACCATCGATCGTGCGAATCCGCTGTGCGGACATCGAGCCGGCCGGGTGCGAGCACCTGCGGCGTCGGCGATGGCTCCCATTGTAGGCGATCTCCGCGGTACGGACATACCCGCGCATCGGGTCAAAGCGCGCCGGCTACCTCAGCGCACTGATCTGTGCCATCGCACCGGCCATAAAGTCCCCCAACGCCTCCGGCGCGGCAACGCCGGCGCAGACCGCGAAGTTGCAGCCGGCCCCGCCGAATCGGCCGGTGCCCGTCATGATCCCGATCAGGTTCGGGGCGTCGACGATAGTCGGCAACCCCTTGATCATCGTCGTCATATCGCTCGGGGGCGACTTCCGCGCGCGCCGCTTGGCGAAGTCGACGTGAGCGGGGTTCTTCTTGTCGGTCGCCGATTCGATCACCCGCTGGAAGAACTCCTTGAGGTCCAGGTTCGACGAACTGGCAAAGATGTCGCTCACCCCCGAGCTCAGCGGAGGGAGCCCGGTGCGCACGATGACGATGTCGAAGCTCGGCACCACCACAACCAACTGGCCAAGGGCGCCCGACATCGCGAAGGCATCGCGCGGCAGCCCCTCCCAGACCCGGCGGTTGAAGAACTGGGGTGACGACACGGAGGTGTTCCCGTACCGGTCACCGGCATTGGTCCAAAAGGTATAGCCGTATCCGGGATTGGCCTTCGTGCCCTTCACCGCGTCGGCGAAGTAGTCGGCGGAGATCACCCGCTGACCGCGCCAGGCCCCCAGTGCATGGACAGGGCTCCCAGCCGACCGAGGTCACTCGGGCGCATCGCCAGACCTCCGGCAACCTGCGGGACGCCCCGCCGGTCAGCGATCCACGCCCAGCGATTGCGCGCGATGCCCACGCGCGAGAACACTTCGGCCTGCGCGAAATCGAGGAATGAGCGCCCGGTGGTGCGACTGATGATCGCCGCGAGCAACGACAACGAAGCCTGGGCGTACTGGAACGTGGTGCCCGGCGCATGGTCCCGGGCGGTGTGGAGCAGGTAGTGCTCGATGTCGGTCAGATAGCCCGCGACATCGGCGGGCCAGCTGAAGTGCAGTCC
Organism: Gordonia crocea; assembly: GCF_009932435.1. NCBI lineage: Bacteria > Bacillati > Actinomycetota > Actinomycetes > Mycobacteriales > Gordoniaceae > Gordonia > Gordonia crocea. The sequence continues at coordinate 1,631,411 of NZ_BJOU01000001.1, read as the reverse complement.
ACTGGTCTGGGTGATCACCTGCTCGACGGTGATGTTGCCGACCGGCCCCCGCGCCTTGGGGAAGAACTTCTTCAGCGGATCAGTCATCGAGAAGTATCCCAGCGTGACCGCACGGCCGACGACGAGCGAAGCGACGGACTTGCTCGCGCTGAACACCGGCGCCGCCTTGTCCGCCCCATACGACGCAACCAGGCAATCGTGCCGGTACACCCGCACCTCCCAGGCCGAGGTGCTCGCGGCGAACTGAACCGATCGTCGCAACTTGGCGGCGTCGAGGTTGACACTCGTCGGCGAAGCCAAGGCACCCGGTTCGGCGCAGGTCGCCGTCTGTGCACCGGCGGCGGGCACGGTCAGCACGGCCGCAGCCGCAGAGAGGGCAATGAACGCCGATGTTACAAGTCGTAACTTAGATCGCATGGGGAGCAAGTTAGCCGATCGCGAGACGGTTGTCACATCTACCCGCCGTCATGCAACGCCTCACAGTGTCCCGCCACACCCGTTGGCGGGGGCATAAGGGGGTTTCGGCCGGAATCGAGAAAGACCCCCACCAGCGTTTCCACTGGTGAGGGTCTGTGTCTTGTGCGCCATCAGGGACTCGAACCCCGAACCCGCTGATTAAGAGTCAGCTGCTCTGCCAATTGAGCTAATGGCGCTCGCGAATGCGACCCCAAGACATTAGCACCGCTGCGGCCTGCAGACGAAATCCGCTGGTAGCAGCCTTATCTGGGGGTGCGCGCGACGCGGATCAGGCGTTGCCCTTCTTCCACACCGACCACGGGACGTTCCAATCGCCGAGACCGTCGTCGCCGGGCAGCGGCGGGCCGACGGTGTTCTTGACGATCACCAGATCGCCGCGCCTGGCGTTCTCCCGGAACCACAGCGCATTGGCGTCGTTGACGTTGAGGCAGCCGTTGCTGACATCGGTGTTCCCCTGTTGCCCCACCGACCAGGGAGCGGCGTGGACGTAGATCCCGCTGAACGAGATCCGCGACGCGTTGTAGACGACCTCGCGATAGCCCGCGGCCGACTTGACCGGCACACCGTAGGTGGAGGAGTCCATGATGACGCTCGGCACCCGCTCGGCGACCATGTACACGCCGGTGTTGGTCGGGGTGGAGTCCTTGCCCATCGAGGTGGCCATCGTCCGCACCGGCTTGCCGTTGATGTAGACGACGATCTGCTTGGACTTGTCGTCGGCGATCGCGACGAACCGGCGGCCGATGGTGAAGTGCGACGACAGGTTGTTGGTGCCGTACACCCCGTCACCCAGGTCGATCCCCTTGGTGTGGACCGCCACCGTCACCTTGGTACCGGGTGCGAAGTAGTGCTCGGGGCGCCAGCGGACCATCGAGTCGTTGAGCCAGTAGAAGGCCCCCTCCACCGGCGGATCGGTGGTGACCGTGATCGCGCGCTGCGCGTTGAGCTTGTTGGCCACCGGCGCGTCGAAGTTGATCGGGACGGTCTGTCCGACCCCGACGGTCTCGCCGTCGTTGATGACGGTCGAGGCGGAGGCGAAGCTCGACGCGGTACTCGTGGTGAATGCCACCTGCTGCGCCCGTTCGCCGGCCACGCCGCGGGCCGACGCGGTCAACGTGTAGTGCGCGCCGAAGGACAGCGGCTTGGACGACTGCCAACGCTGGCCGTCGTCGGTGAGGCGGCCCGGCACGGTGCCGTCGGGCCCGGACACCGTGACGTCGGTCAGCACGCCCGCATGCGTGGCCACCACGACCGGCGCGCCGGGCATGACGCCGACGGCCTGGTCGGACAGGGGCTTGCCCTCCCACCCGGTGACCGTCACCGCCGGCAGCGCGGACTTTTGAAAGTCGCCCACCCGGTCGATCTGATCGGAATACGAGGGCGCCTTGGTACACCCGGCGGCGGCCACGACGACGACCCCGGCCATCGCGACGACGGCCGCGGCACGCACCGCGTTTCGAACCTCGATCACCGGCGACGCCCCCGGAGCTTGCGGATGATCGACAGCAGCACGAGCCCGGCGAACCCCACGCCCACGCCGACGACGGTGTACTTCACCGCCGGTGTGTTGAGGGTGGCGATGGCGCGCGACTTGGCGTCATCGGCCAGTCGCTGCGGGTTCGCGCGATCGGCGAGTTGGTCCAGCGTCGAGGCCAAGTCCTCGCGGGCCTGCGCGATCTGCTGTTCGATGCGCTCTGTGTCTTTGGCCACGGGAGATCTCCTTCTCGTGTGGTCGGGTCGCAGTGGTCAGGTCAACTGGGATTCGAGCCTACTCCGCAGCCCCCCGCCGAGCGCGATCCGATCGGCTAGCCTCAAACACATGTCTGCCCCCACGCGTTTGGCCGTCGGCGATCCCGCGCCGGAATTCACCCTCCCGGACTCCCACGGCAACCCCGTCTCCCTCTCCGACTACGCCGGCCGGCGCGTCATCGTGTACTTCTACCCCGCTGCTATGACGCCCGGCTGCACGAAGCAGGCCTGCGACTTCCGCGACAACCTGGCCGAGTTGAACGACGCCGGTCTCGCGGTGGTCGGCATCTCGCCGGACAAGCCGGAGAAGCTGGCCCGGTTCGCCGAGGCCGACGGCCTCACCTTCCCGCTGCTCTCGGATCCGGACAAGAAGGTGCTGACCGAGTGGGGCGCCTTCGGGGAGAAGAAGCTGTACGGCAAGGTCGTCCAGGGCGTCATCCGCTCCACCTTCGTCGTCGGGGCCGACGGCCGTCTAGAGCAGTGCCTGTACAACGTCCGCGCAACCGGGCACGTCGCCAAGCTGCGCCGCGACCTCAAGATCTGACCCCGTCGGCCATGCGCGACCCGTTGACTCCCCTGGTCCCCCGACGGCGGCCGACCCAGGAGCGCAGCCGGCGCAAGTTCGAGACCATGCTCGCCGTGGCCCGGCAGCTCCTCATCGACGTCGGATTCGAGTCGATGACCTGCGAGGAGATCGCTGCGCGCGCCGACGTCCCGATCGGAACGCTCTACCAGTTCTTCGCCAACAAGTACGTGATCGTCTGCGAGTTGGACCGGCAAGACACGGTCGGCGTCCAAGCCGAGCTGGCCGAACTCGGCTCGGCCATCCCCTCGCTGGACTGGCCCAATATTCTCGAACGGTTCCTCGACCACCTCGCCGCGCTGTGGCAGCACGACCCGTCGCGCCGGGCGGTCTGGTTGGCGGTGCAATCCACGCCGGCCACCCGGGCCACCGCGGTCCTCAACGAGCAGGCGCTCGCCGAGCGCCTCGAACACATCCTGGCGCCGCTGACCCCGCATCAACGCGAGCGGCGCAAGACCATGGCCCGGCTGCTGGTCCACACCGTGTACTCCGCGCTGAGCTTCTCGGTCCAGACCGGCCAGGACCACGAGGCCACCGTCACCGAACTCAAACGGATGCTCGGCGGCTATCTCCTCCGCGAACAGGACAAGCTGGAAAACTGAATCGACCCGACGCTTGTCAGCCTTATGCGCTAGTATGAACATACGTTCGATTGCATGCTTTAAAGCGCAGGCGGGAGGGGGTGAATCCGGTGAACGATCATCCAGCGAGCGATTATCCAATGAGCGATACTGCCGCGTCGGCACCTGGTGACCTACCCGACACCGCCCTCGGGCTCGCACAGATCATCGACGCGGCCATCAGCCGGCTCGCAGCGATGCCCTTGGGCCTGACCCCCGACGATCAGGTCCTCGAGACCGTCACGACGCTGGAAGCCGCGTGGCGACGGGCCGACGGCGCCAACGCGGCCCTGTTGGTGGAGGTCTCCGATCGCGAGCTGTTCCGCACCGCCGGGCACACGTCGGTCAAGCGGTACTACGCCCAGGCGCAGCGGTTGGGTGCGTCGGCGGCGAATCGACGGGCGGAGGTGGCCCAGGCCATCGGAATCCTCACGTCGATGACCGGGGAGAAGCTCCCGCCCAAGCGCGAGCCCGTCGCCGATGGGGTCGCCGACGGAATGATCTCGGCCGAGGCGGTCCACGAGATCGAGCAGGTGATGGCCAAGGTGCCGCGGAACACGCCGCCCGACGAGGTCGACACCGCGGTCGGCATCATGGCCACCGCGGCACGGGAGATGGCCCCGGTCGACCTGCGCGCGATCGGCACGCGACTACTCGCGCATCTCGATCCCGACGGCTCGCTCACCGACGACACCGATCGCCGACGCCAACGCGGCCTGACACTGGGCCCTCAGGACATCCGCGGCATGAGTCGGATCAGCGGCTGGCTGACACCCGCCGCACGCGCCAAACTCGAAGTCCTGCTGGACAATTGGGCCGCGCCGGGAATGAACAACCCGGAAGACCCCGGCAGTCCGGCGGGTTCGGTCGCCGAGCTCGGCGAAGCCGACCGCGACACCCTCTCGCAGTCGGTACAGCGCGATGCGCGCAGCGCCGCCCAGCGCAATGTGGACGCCCTCGAGCTCGGACTGGATTGGCTCCTCGGGCACGAGGCCTATGGCCCGCCCGACCGGATCCCATCGCAGCTGGTGATCACTGTCGACGGAGAGGATCTGCACCGCCGGGCCGGCGTGGCACTCACCGCGACGGGAACGATGGTGCCGGTCGGCGACTTGATCACCCTCGCTGCCGACGCCCTCCCCTACCTCGAGGTGTTCAAGGGAGGCACACGTGTGGTCCTGGACTTCTGGCGCGGCAAGCGCTTGGCCACCCTGCCCCAACGGCTCGCGATCTTCGGTTCCGACCTCGGTTGCACCCGACCCGGCTGTACCGAGCCGTTCAGCCGCACCGAGGCCCACCACGGCGCACTCGACTTCGCCAAGGGTGGCAACACGAACGTCAGCGAGATGACGGGTGCCTGCGGGCCCGACAACCGCAACGTCGGGACCAAACCGGGCCAGTGGGAAACCGCGGTGATCACCGAGGGGCCCGACGAGGGGCGAATCGGCTGGCGACCGGCCGGCACCGACCAGCCCTTCGCGACCAACCCGGTGCACAACCCGGCGGCGTTTCTCGGTAGTCGGCACACCGCCGATCCCCCACCCGATCGCCGGCCACCGCCGAGGATGCACCGCACGCGGCCAGCGCCCATCGGCCAGTCGACCCGACCGCCGGGCTCGCTCGTCGAAGCCGGCTTCGAACGGCTCCTCGCCGCCTGAGCCGGGACCGGGACTATGACTCGTCGTCGCCGAGGGACTCCTCGAGAATGACGACCGCTGCCGCGGTGTCGCCGTCATGGGTCAACGACACGTGGATCCGAGCCTGGGCCAGGTAGTCGCCGATGGCGCCGGAGAGTCGGATCGCCGGACGCCCCCAGTTGTCGGTCACCACCTCGATGTCGGAGTGCACGATCATCGGCAGCGCCGGTCGCCGTGCGAAACGGCTCACCGACCACGCCTTGATCACCGCCTCCTTGGCGGCCCAACGGGCCGCCAAGGAGCGCTCGGCATCACCGGCACCGGCCCGCGCGTCCCGGCGCTCCCCGGCGGTGAAAGCGTCGGTGAACCGGGTGCCCGGCTGGCGCAACTGCTCGCTGAACTCGGGGATCGACACAAGGTCGAGCCCCACGCCGAGCACCGTCACCGGTGGCAGCCCGTCCGATATGCGCCGTCGGCGTCGAGGCGCGCCTCGTCGTCGAGGAGCAGCGCCGCCTCCTGGGCCCCCTCGTCCTGGGCGGCGGTGTCGTCGAACCGCCGGCCCGACGGCCGGCGGTAGGCCGGGTCCCCGCCGCACATCGCCTGGAGGATCCGCTGCCGACCGTCGCGCAGCCGCTCGGCGCGGCGGGCGCGGTAGGCCTCGCGCTCCGACTCCGGTAGCGAGGCGATGAACGCCTCCGGGTGCACCACGGCGATCAGACCGGACACGTGCCCGAACCCGAGGGAGGTCAGCAGACCCGCCTTCAGTTCGAACCGACCGTCCATCGCCAACGGACTCGTCGGCCACACCAGGTGCTCGTAACGCTCGAGCGCGTCGTCGACGCAGTCGAGGCTTCGGTTCGGCGGAATCAGCCCGGAGTTCAGCACCTGGCAGAGCCCGATCAGCTGGAAGGCCGCAGCACCGCCCTTGGCGTGACCGGTGAGCGCCTTCTGCGACACCACGAACAGCGGCGCGCCGCTACTGCGCCCGATCGCCGAGGCGAGGTGTTCGTGCAGTTTCGACTCATTCGGGTCATTGGCCTTGGTCGACGTGTCGTGCTTGGAGACCACGGCGACATCGTCTGGGCCGCAACCCAATTCGCGCAGCGCCACCGCCAGCGGCGACTCCGCCGAACCGCGGGCCGCACCGAGCGCGCCGATGCCCGGAGCCGGGATCGAGGTGTGCACCCCGTCGCCGAAGCTCTGCGCGAAGGCGACCACGCCCAACACCGGCAGGCCCAACTGCGCCGCCACATCGCCGCGCGCCAACAGGACCGTTCCACCGCCCTGCGACTCGACGAATCCGCCGCGCCGGCGGTCGTTGGCCCGCGAGGAGCGGCGCTCGTCGATCCCGCGCGCGGCCATCGCCGCGGAGTCGGCGGTGGCCGACATGTCGCCGAACCCGACGATGCCCTCGATACCGAGGTCGTCGAAGCCACCGGTCACGGCGAACAACGCCTTGCCCAGCCGGATCTTGTCCGCACCCTCCTCCACCGAAACGGCGGCGGTGGCGCAGGCGGCGACCGGGTGGATCATCGAGCCGTAGCTGCCGATGTAGGACTGCACGACGTGCGCCGCGACGACGTTGGGCAGCGCCTCCTGCAGGATGTCGTTGGCCTTGGATTCGCCCAGCAGCGTGTCCACGTACAGCGACCGCATGGAGGTCATCCCGCCCATACCGGTGCCCTGGGTGTTGGCGACCAAGGTCGGGTGCACCCAGCGCATCAGCTCCTCGGGGGTGAACCCGCTGGAGAGGAACGCATCCACCGTGGCCACGAGGTTCCAGAGCGCGACCCGGTCGATCGAGCTCGCCATATCCGGCGACACACCCCAACGCACGGGGTCGAAACCGGTCGGGATCTGGCCGCCGACGGTACGGCTGAGTTCGAACCGGCGCGGCACGCGGATCTCGGTTCCGGCCAACCGGGTGACGGTGAACTCGCCAGTGTCGGCGACCGGGGCGATCCGGGTGTGCTCGGGATCGGCCGACGCAAAGGCCCGCGCGGTTTCCTCGGAGGCGACGGTGAACGTCAGGTCCTCGTCGAGGAAGACCGACTCCAACAACGGTGAGGAGTTGTCGATCATCGCCCCGTCGTCGCCGTAGCGCCGGATGCCGCACCGGGCCACGACCTCGTCGTGGTAGCGGTCGGCGATCTGCGACTCGGGCACCGCGTCGCCGGTCTCGGCGTCGTACCAGCCCGGCTTAGGGTTCTCCTCCCAGGTGATCAACCCGGTGCTCCAGGCGAGCTCGGCGACGCCGGCCGCCGACAACTCGCCGGACACCTCCATCTCGAAGCGGGTGCGCGCCGAGCCGTACGGCCCGACCTCGCCCGCGCCGACGATGACGACGAGGTCCTCGGGCTTCACCCCGACCTCGGGCCAAGACACCGGCGCATCCTCCGGCGCCCGGGCCGGGAACGGCAGGGCGTCGATGGCATCAGCGGCCGGGACCGCATCGGTCTCGACGCTCTCGGCCGGGGCATCCGCAGCGGCCGCGTCGGCCAGCGCCTTCAGGTCGATGGACGGGTCCAAGCCCGCGGTCAGGTCGACCTGCAGCGGCGCGGTCACCGCGGCATCGCGCTGTTCGGGCGTGCACAGTGCCAACAGTTCGGCGGCCATCTCCTCGGTGCTCCAGGTCCGCACGCCGGCGGCCTCGACGGCGGCGACCATCGGGTCGTTTCCGCCCATCAGGCCGGTGCCGCGCACCCACCCGATCAACGCGTGGGCCAACGTGGTCCGCGAACCCCAGGACGACTCGGCCGACCAGCGGGTGACCACCGCGTCGAGGGCGGCCTTGGCCTCGCCGTAGGCGCCGTCACCGCCGAACATGCCGCGGTTGGGCGAACCCGGCAGCACCACGTGCAACCGCGCGTCGATGTTGTGGTCGGCGTGCAGGCCCGACAGGCCGCCGATCATGCGCTCGACCGACCAGAGCAGCACCTTCATCTCCGCCTCGGCGCGTGCCCCGGCGTCGGTGAGGTCGCCGGCCACCCGGGGGGCGGCGAACGGGAACAGCAGCGTCGGGCGCATCGCGGCCTTGGTGACCTCGGTCGCCCCGCCGAGGGTCTGCGACTGCTCGTCGCCGATCCACTCGACCAGCGCGTCCACGTCGGCGTAGCTGGCCAGGTTGGCCGGCACCACCCACAGCGCCGCCCGGTAGCGGGCGTTGGACCGGTAGAGCTTCTTGAAGAAGTCGAGACGGTCGGCGTTGAGCCGCGACGTCGTCGCGATCACGGTCGCGCCGCCCCGCAACAGCCCGGCGACCACCGATCCGGCGATCGACCCGTCGGCGGCACCGGTGACGACCGCGATGTCCTCGGCGTGGACGCCGGGAGTCGGGTCCTGCGCCGCCTCCGCGATCTGACCGAAGACCCGCGCGTGGACGTCGTGCTTGCGCGCCAGCGCCCGGCCCTGCCACCACGCGGCATGCTCGGCGATCGTCTGGCCGGCCCCGCGGAACGCCTCGGTGCGCTCGGTGAATTCGGCGCCCAACTCGTCGGCACCGACCAGCCACAGTTGTGCCAAATCGGTGCGGGCACTGGCCCACCGGTCGTCGATCAGCACCGCACGGCGGTCGTCGAAGGCCGGGGTGACGGTCCGCGCCCAGTCGGAGCCGAGCTCGGCCGCGACCCGGTCGGCCAACACTGCGGCCTCCTCGTCGACGTCGAGGGCGCCCGTGGCGGTGTCGTCGAGACCAAGCTGGCGCAGGATGGTCCGGGCGGCCGTGGCCAACACCCCGGAGGAGCCGGTGACCTGCTCGGCGAACTCGCCCAACGCCGCGGCGTCGACGGTGCCGCCGGCCTCGCCGCCGGTCGCCGGCAGTGCGACGGGGATGCCGTGGGCGGCCCCGACGGACTGCACCGCCCGGTCGATGACCGCGTCGAGCGCGGCCAGGTTGCCGACCGCACCGTCGGCCAGATCGCCCAGCGCACCACCGCGGACGCTGTCGCCGTCACGGGTGCCCAGTGCCACCGCCACCGCGGCGTGGGTGGCCCACCCGGCGCCCAGCTGCCACACATCGGCGACCCGCTCGGTCAGGTAGTTCGGCCGCTTGCCCAGCGGCCCGGCGATGCGACGCAGCTGGTCGCCGACGGCGTCGGTGAGCACCGGCCCCAGGGCGCGGTAGCCGCGCGCCAAGGTGTTGACCGATTCGCCGAGCGCCTTCAACGGCGCCTCGGCGGCCCCGTCGATCGCGCCCAGGCCCAACTCGGCCCCGATGTCGAGCAACAGCTGGTTGCGGCGCGAGGAGACCCCGTCGCACAGCGCTTCGATGGTGTCGGCGGCGCCGATCTGCTCGACCCGGATCTTGGTCCACTGCGCGATGACGGCACGGACCGCGTCGGCCGGGGCGAACGGCAGGTCGTCGGGACGCGGACCCGCGGACGCCGCCGGCGCGGCGGGTGCGGGCGCCTGGGTGGCCGGTGCGGCCGCGGCCGCCGGAGTGGCCGAAGCCCCTTCCGACTCGACCACGTCGACCTCGGGCTCCGGCTCGGCGCCCTCGTCGGCGGCGAGCAGGACGGCGGTGTCCCGCTCGAAGTTCAGCACCTCCGCGTCGGCGGCGGCGAACCGGTCGAGCTTGAGCGTGTTGGCGGCCAGCCCGGACAGCGTCGGTGCCGACTTCACGCCGACCTCGACGAACCGGGCGACGTTGAGGCCGCCCTGCCCAGTCGGACCGAAGAGCAGGTCCTGGGTCTCGATCCAGCGCACCGGCGAGGCGAACTGCCACGCCAGCAATTCGATCAGGACGATGCGGGTCAACTCCGACGGCCGCGCCGACCAGGAGTCGAAGTCGGCGAGAACCGCGTTCAGCGGCTCCGACGGCACCAACTCGGCGATCTCGGTGATGAATTCGCGGCCCAGGTTGAACAGGCGGGGCACCAGGTTCGGGATGTAGTGCCCGACGAGGATCGCCGGGTCGATGTGCTCAGGCAGGAGGGCGTCGAGGCGCTCCCGGAACGCGGGCACGCCGTCGCGCAGCACCGTCGAGTGGAACGGCACGTCGATGCCCGGGACGAGGATGAAGGCGCGCTTGCCGCCGAACTCGGCGACGCGGCGCTCGATCTCGGTCTCGAGGGCCTTCAAGCCCGCCACCGTGCCGGCGATCGCATACTGCGAGCCGCGCAGGTTCAGGTTCACGACCTCCAGGAATTCACCTACCGCCTGCCCGATCCCGGAGACGAAGGCGTCCACCTCGTCGTCGGCGAGACCGAACTGGCTGGGCCGGATGGCCGCCATGCGGTAGTCGGAGTTGCCCGTGGCGTCGCGCGGCACGAGGTGGTGCATCGCCTCACCGCGCTGGAACACGACCTCGAGCACCGCTTCGAGCGGAAGCACGCCCGCGCAGGCGGCCAGGGCGTTGTACTCGCCCACCGAGTGCCCGGCGGTGATCGCGTTCTCCACGAAGCCGCCGGCCTCGCGCAACTCGGCAACCTGGGCGACGCCGAGCGTGGCCATGGCCACCTGGGTGAACTGGGTCAGGAACAGCACACCGTCGGGGTGGTGGTAGGTCGTCCCGTTGGCCACGAGGGTGGTCGGGTTGTCGCGGACGACGGCCAGGATGGAGAATCCGAGCGCCTCGCGGGTGTGGGCGTCGGCGCGGTCCCAGACGTCGCGGGCCGCGGACGAGCGCGCCCGGGCCGCCAGGCCCATGCCCTTGCTCTGGATCCCCTGGCCGGGGAAGGCGTACACGGTCCGCGGGGCGGCGAGCAGTGCCGTCGCCGCGGCGACCAGTTCACCGTCGACCTTCATCGTCACCTCGACGACGTCGCGGCCCCGGTCGAGGCCGACGCGGTCGACGCGCACGGCGACCTGGTCGCCCAGGCGCACCATGCCGAGGAAGCGGATGGTCCACCCCTCGATGCCGCGCGGCGCGCCGCCGTGGCGGCCGTCGCGGGCGCTGAGAACCTGCTGGGCCGCGGCCGACAGCCACATGCCGTGCACGATGGGTTCACCGAGGCCGGCCAGGGCCGCGGCGTTGGCATCGGTGTGGATGGGGTTGTGGTCCCCCGACACCAGGGCGAAGCCGTTCATCGACCGCGGTGCGGCGATCGTGGCCGCGCGCACGAACTTGCGGGTGGCGTCGCGTTCATCGTCGGGCAGTCCGCCGGCACGCACCGGGTCGTCGAGCTCGCCGGAACCGAGGCGGCCGCGGATGGCGAAGCGTTCGTGCAGGACCGCCACCGTCGAGTCGCCGTCGGCGAGCTCGACGTCGACGGTCAGCACCCGTCCGACGGTGGTGTCGGTGACGCCGCGCAACGTCGACGTGCAGGTCAGGGTGGCGGGGTTCGACGGGATCGGCGCGGTGAGCGCGATCGCATGGTCGAGGTGCACCAGGTCGAGCAGACCCTCGACGACGGGGGCGCCGGCATCGGTGCGGGCGGCGCCGATCAGGGCGAAGACCGACGGCCAGGTCAGCCCGACGAGGGCGTCGGGAACGGTGAGGCCCGGTTCCGTCGCCAGCGGTGCCGGCAACGAGGCGGCGGTCACGCCGCGGTGGTCGGCGGCCAGGTCCGGATTCCAGTCGATGTCGGTCCGCGCGGTCGGCTCCCCCGACTCGGCCGCCGCGACGTCGGCAAGCTCGCCCCCGGCCGCGATCCGGACGATCTCGCCCATGGCCGCACCGGCGTCGTCGACACCGACGATCGGGGCACCGCCGTCGAGCAGCGCCGCGGTCACCGACAGCGGGATCACCGTGGTGGTGGCGCCGATCGGCACGATGAGGTCGAAGCGGTCCTCGCCGCGGCGGCGCAGCGAGGCCCCGGACGGGCCGTGCTCGGCCAGATCCTCGCCGAGGATCTCCCACCGGTCCGGATCACCTAGGCGCAGTGCGGGATTCGGGACGATACGACCGGCCCAGCGGACGTCGGCCACGGACAGCAGTGCCGTGATCGGTCCGGCCTGGCTCGCCAAGTCGCGGCGGCGGGCGTCGACCGGCGTGGTCGGCTCGCCGGCCTGCGTCAGCTGCCCGACGAGTTCCGCCTCGAACCGGTCGAGCAGCGCGCCGACCGGCTCGTCGACGACGGTGATGCCGGCAACGGCGACCGGGCCCGGGATCACGCAGACCTCGTCGGCGCGGTAGCGCGGGTCGTGGGCCTGCCACAGCGAGTCACTGCGCCACCAGCGGCGCACGTCGGCGTCGATCACCGGGACGAAGTTGACCGGCTTGCCCGGGGTCTTGCAGAGGTCGAGGAAGAAGGCCACGTCGGCGGGGTGCAGGATGTCCGCGGCAGCGGCGGGATAGGCCGCCACCAGGCGGTCGATCACACCGTGCGGATCGGCGGCATCGGCGAACCGGGCCGCGATCTCGCCCCGGTCGAGCTCGTGCAGCCGGGCCTCGGCGCGCTGCAGCATCTGGACGAACCGCTGCTCCCACGTGATGTCGGCCCACGGCAGCACGGCTTCGCGCTCGCCGACGGCCAAGACCGCATAGCGGCGCAGCCACTGCTCGTAGGTCATCGCGGCGACGTCGCCGAAGTAGGGCTTGGCGGTGTGCGAGAGGGCTTCGGCGATCTCGTCGCGGCGGGCCGCGACGGCATCCCCGTCACCGGCCACCTCGTCGAGGAGGCGGCCGCAGCGCGATGCGCTGTTGTCCACCTCGTGGATGTCGGCGCCGAGCTGGCTGCGGCCCGAGGCCATGCCCGCGTCGGCGTGACCGGCCCCGATCCAGTCGTCGCAACCCACGGTGTCGACCAGCAACTGCTTGACCTCGGGGGTCGTGGTCGCCTCGGCGGTGGCCATCGCGGCGGTGCCGATCAGGATGCCGTCCAGCGGCATCAAGGGGTAGTCGTGTGCGAGCGACCAGCGTCCGGACAGGTATTCCGCGGCACGCTCGGGGGTGCCAATCCCACCGCCGACGCAGATGACCACGTTCGCCCGGGCGCGCAACTCCGCATACGTCGCCAGCAGCAGGTCGTCGAGGTCCTCCCACGAGTGGTGTCCGCCGGCCCGGCCGCCCTCGATCTGGACGATCACCGGGTGGTGCGGCACCTCGGCGGCGATGCGGACCACGTCGCGGATCTGGGAGACGGTGCCCGGCTTGAAGGCGACGTAGTGCAGTCCGGCCTCGACGAGCTCGTCGACGAGCGCGACGGCGTCGTCGAGCTCGGGGATCCCGGCCGAGACGATCACCCCGTCGATCGGCGCCCCCTGGGCGCGGGCCTTCTGGACCAGGCGCTTGCCGCCCAGCTGGAGCTTCCAGAGGTAGGGGTCGAGGAACAGGGCGTTGAACTGGGCCTGTCGGCCGGGTTCGAGCAGCTCGGTCAGGCGGGCGACGTTGGCGTCGAAGATCTCCTCGGTGACCTGTCCGCCACCGGCCAGCTCGGCCCAGTGCCCGGCATTCGCGGCGGCGGCGACGATCGCCGGGTCCACCGTCGTCGGCGTCATGCCCGCGAGCAGCATCGGCGAACGCCCGGTCAGGCGGGTGAACGCGGTGTCGACGACCGTGCGGCCGTCGGGCAGCTCGACCAGCCGGGGGGCGAAACTCTCCCAGCGGTGCGCCACCTCGGGGACCCCGCCGGGGGCGAACAGGTTACGCTGGCCGCCGCGCAGTGCGGCGGGAATGACGCCGATTCCGGCACCGCGGACCAGGGGCGCGGTCAAGCGGGTGACCACGTCGGACGGACCGAAGTCGAGGACCCACTTGGCGCCGTCGGCGTTGACCTCGTCGACCACCGCGACCCAGTCGACCGGGTCGACGAGGACGGCGGCGGCCTGTCGGCGGGCCCACTCGGGGTCCAGGCCGGACCGCTGCGCCCAGTCGACGACGAGATCGACCGCTTCGGCCATCTCCGGGTGGTGGAAGGCGACCGAGACGTCGAGCGGGTCGAAGGTCGGCGCGAACGGCGCACCGCCGGTGAGCTTGCGCTTGCGCTCGTCGGATTCCTGTGCGGCGATCTGCTCGCACCGGGCCGCCACCGCGGCAAGGTGGACCGGGGAGCCGGAGAGCACGACTCCGCGGCGGCCGTTGCGCAGCGCCACCACGGGCAGACCGCGCTCGCCCTCGGCGGCCTCGTTCCGGTAGTCGGCCAGGATCTCTTCCACTCGGGTGGGTGCGGCGTTGGTGATCGCCAGCATCGGCGATCCCGCGGCGGCCGAGCCGAGCCCGCGGCGCGCGGCGACGACGGTGCCGGCCGCGCCGATGAGCCGGGCCAGGGCCACGAGGGCACCCTCTCCCGGGGCGTCGGAGAGGTTCTCCCCGACCCGCACCGAGTCGACGGCGAGGCAGCCCTGGGAGTGGCCGACGACGCTGGACGGCGGGAACTGGTCGGTGTCGAGTCCCTGCTTGCGCAACGAGGTCAACGCCGCGAGTTGGGCCAACAGGATGCCCGGCACCGACGATGCCGCGGCGCGTAGGGCGGTGTCGTCGGGCAGGTAGCCGTGGTCCGCCTCGCCGGCCCCGTCGTCGAGGGCATCGCCGGCGTCGAGCAGCGCCACCCAGCGCAGCGGGTCGAACCCGTCGGGGGCGGCCATCGACAGCTCCGCGGCGACCGGCTCGAGCAGGCGCCGAGACGCGACGAGGATCTGCTCGAAGTGCCGGTGCAACTCCGCATCGATGACCAGTTCGGCCAGGGTCGGCAGCCACGGAGTGCCCTGACCGCCGAACGCGACGGCGTAGGCCTCGCCGTCGGCAATGCGGTCGATGAGTGCCTCGGGCGCGCGTCGGGCGTCGGTTCGAGCGGTGGTGTGCTCCTGGTCGATGGTCACAGGCGTGCTCCTCAGCAACAGACTTAAACGGGGAATCGCAGACCATCGTCGCACGAGAAAATGAGGAGACCCTCATGTTTTAGGGCGACCCGTCGGTATACTCGCCAGTAGTCTGACGAGTAACATTTCCGCCCGCGTGACGCGCATCACAGGGCGCAGTCGAACGTCCTGCTCACGCCGCCCAGCGTGCCAACCATGCCTTCGACCAGCGGCAACGTCGACTTGTTATCAAATCGTTATCAAACTCCCCCGCGTCGAATCCGGTAGGGTCCCGGCCATGTCCGATTGCATCTTCTGCGCGATCGCCGCCGGCGAGGCCCCGGCCCGCGAGGTCTACTCCGACGACGACGTCGTCGGCTTCCTCGACATCCGCCCGGTCATGCGCGGCCACACCCTGATCGTCCCGCGGGCCCACTCGGGCGGGCTCGTCGACCTCGATCCGGTACTCGGCGGCAAGGTCTTCGCCGTCGGCCAGCGGGTGGGCACGGCGATGCGCGGCGCACTCGGAGCCGACGGGGTCAACCTGTTGGTCAACGACGGCCGGGCCGCGATGCAGACCGTGTTCCACACTCATCTGCACGTCGTGCCGCGGCACAACGGCGACAAGCTCTCATTCGCCAAGGGTTTGGTGGTGCGCCGGGACCCCAATCCCGACGAGACCGCCGCGCTCATCCGCGCCGCCCTGGCCTGACGCGGCGGGAGCGGCGCCTACGACTTCTCGCGCAGCGCCCGGAACCCCCCGGCGATTCGGACCAGCTTGGTGAAGCCGAGTCGCGACAGTCGGGATTCGATCTCGTCGGTCTGCGCGGTGAGCGCGACGACGGCGACCTCGGCATCGGTGCGCACCGCCGGATTCATCCGCAACTGACCGGTCAGCTCGCCGGGCTCCACCACGACCGCCCCGGGGACACTGCCCTGGTGGCGGACCACCTGGGGCCGCACGTCGAGAATCACCGCCTCGCCGCGTTGCGCGTGCTCCATGGCTTGCGCCGCCGAGATTTCCCGCATGTCGACCGCCTCCCTGTCGCTCGGTGCTGCACCACCGGCCGTTACCGGTGTCCATCTGGGGCAACGGCCGCGAGCCCGGCAGAGTTCCAGCCGCACCGATTGACCATTGTTACGCCCGCCACATCTCGGCAGCGACCCCGAGGGGTAAAGGTTGGATCTCAATACCGGTTGCGCCGACCGGCAACCTTCGGGCTTCCCCGTCGATTGCCGTCGCGCGGCGGACCCTTGCGGCCGCCGCGCCCGCGGGGTGCGCCCATGTCGGGTTTCAGGTTGATCGGGTTGCGCCCGATCCGCGTGTGCTTGAGAAGGGCGAGCGTCTCGGCGTCGAGATCGGCGGGCAACTCCACGAGCGAGAAGTCGTCCCGGATGCTGATGTTGCCGAAGTCGCCGCGGGTCAAACCGCCCTCATTGGCGATCGCGCCGACGATCGCACCGGGGTTGACCTTGTGCTTGCGACCCACGGCAATCCGATAGGTGGCGAAGTCACCGCCGCGCCGGGGCGCGCGGTCCGACCGCGGCTCGCGCGGCGGGCGCTCCCCCGCCGGCGGGTCGGGGGCCATCAGGAACCCGCCGTCGCGCGTCTCGAGCGCCAGCGCCGCGGCGATGTCGGCCATCGCCACGTCGTGTTCGCGCGCATAGGACTCGACCAACCCGCGGAACAGGTCGAGGTTGTCCGAGGAGAGGTTCTCAGTGATCGAGTCGGCGAACCGGGCGACGCGCTGGGCGTTGACGTCCTCGACCGACGGGAGGTCGATCTCGATCAGGGACTGCCGCGTCGCCCGCTCGATCGACCGCAACAGGTGGCGCTCCCGCGGCGAGACGAACAGCAGCGCGGTGCCCGAGCGGCCGGCGCGACCGGTCCGGCCGATGCGGTGCACGTAGGACTCGGTGTCGTGCGGGATGTCGTAGTTCACCACGTGCGAGATCCGGTCGACGTCCAGGCCGCGGGCCGCCACGTCGGTGGCCACCAAGATGTCGAGCGAGCCATCCTTGAGCTGGTTGATCGTCCGCTCCCGCTGGGCCTGGACCATGTCGCCGTTGATCGCCATGGCCGACAACCCCCGCGCCCGCAGCTTCTCGGCGAGTTCCTCGGTCGCCTGCTTGGTCCGGACGAACACGATCATCCCGTCGAACTGCTCGACCTCGAGGACCCGCGTCAGGGCGTCGAGCTTGCGCTGGTGGGAGACCTGCAGGAACTTCTGGGTGATGTTCTGCGCGGTGGAGGTCTTCGCCTTGACCGTGATCTCGACCGGATCGTCGAGGTAGCGCTGGGCCAACCGGCCGATCGCCTTGGGCATCGTCGCGGAGAACAGCGCGACCTGCTTGGTGTCGGGGGTGTCGGCAAGGATCCGCTCGACATCCTCGGCGAATCCCATCGTGAGCATCTCGTCGGCCTCGTCGAGGACGAGGTACTCCAACTCGGAGAGATCGAGCGTCCCCTTGTCGAGGTGGTCGATCACGCGTCCGGGGGTGCCGACGATGACCTGGGCGCCGCGCCGAAGGCCCGACAGCTGGATGCCATAGCTCTGGCCGCCGTAGATCGGCAGCACCCGCAACTCCGGGATGTGGATGGCGTAGCGGCCGAATGCCTCGGCCACCTGCAGCGCCAGCTCGCGGGTGGGCGCGAGGACGAGCGCCTGGGGTTTGCGCGCCGAGGTGTCGATGCGCGACAGGATCGGGACGGCGAAGGCGGCGGTTTTGCCCGTTCCGGTCTGGGCGAGCCCGACGACGTCTCGCCCGGCCATCAGCGGCGGGATGGTCGCGGCTTGGATCGGCGACGGGGTTTCGTAGCCGACGTCGTCAAGGGCGCGTCGAACTCGGTCGTCGAGGCCCAAGTCGTCGAAGGACTCAGCGTGATCATTGGTCATGAGGACTACAACTCTATCGCTGTCGGGCCCCAGAACCCGCATTGAGCGATAACACCCGCGACCTGGCTGTGACGGCCGCCACCGACTTGCTACCGTGGCAGGGTCAAAATCAGACAATCTTCGTTGACAAGAGCTGGAGAGCGCACCATGCAGGAATCGTCCAAGCCCGCCAACTTCACCATCGACGGGTCCACCACCTGCGTCGACACCGTGTTGCGGTATCGCGCCGAGGGTCCCTCGGTGCCGATCTTCCGGCGGTTCGCCAACGGCACCTGGGTCAACGTCACCGCCGCTCAATTCGCCGACGAGGTCGACGCCGTCGCCAAGGGCCTCATCGCCTCGGGCGTCCAGGCGGGCGACCGCGTGGCCCTGCTCTCGTCCACGCGCTACGAGTGGACCGTCGTCGACTACGCCATCTGGCGGGTCGGCGCCACCACGGTCGCGATCTTCGACACCTCCTCCCCCGACCAGGTCGACTGGATCCTGTCGGACTCGGGCACCTCGCTGGTGATCCTGGAGACCCCGGCCAACCTGGCCGCCCACGGCGACGTCATCAAGGGCTGCAAGGACATCCGCGAAACCCTCGTCATCGACGAGGGCGCCATCGCCGAGCTCACCAAGCGCGGCAAGAGCGTCGCCGACGAGGAGCTCGACGCCCGTCACGCGAAGGCCAGCGCCGCCGACGCCGCCACCCTCATCTACACCTCGGGCACCACCGGCCGCCCCAAGGGCGTCGTGTTGACCCACGCCAACTTCCTGTCCGAGGCGGCGGCGGTCACCGTCGCCCTCGGCTCGATGATGACCGCGGGCAAGTCCACGCTGCTGTTCCTCCCGCTGGCGCACGTGTTCGCCCGCGTCATCGCCATCACCGCCTTGGAGAACCACGTCGTCGTCGGGCACACCAGCGACATCCCGAACCTGGTCGACCACTTCGCCCAGTTCAAGCCGGACTTCGTCCTCTCGGTCCCCCGCGTCTTCGAGAAGGTCTACAACTCCGCCGAGCAGAAGGCCATCGACGGCGGCAAGGGCAAGATCTTCGGCAAAGCCGCCGAGGCCGCCATCGAGTGGAGCAAGGCCCAGGACACCGGCGGTGCCGGGCTGGGGCTCAAGCTCAAGCACGCGGTGTTCGACAAGCTCGTCTACTCCAAGCTGCGCACGGCACTCGGCGGCAACTGTGAGGCGGCGGTCTCCGGCGGCGGCCCGCTCGGCGCGCGCCTGGGCCACTTCTACCGCGGCGCCGGCGTGCCGATCTACGAGGGCTACGGCCTCACCGAGACCACCGCAGCGGTCACCGTGAACACCCCGGGCCAGCAGCAGGTCGGCAGCGTCGGCCGCCCGGTCGAGGGTGTCTCGGTCGCCATCGCCGACGACGGCGAAGTGCTCCTCAAAGGCCCCGTCGTCTTCGGCGGTTACTGGAAGAACGAGAAGGCGACCTCGGAGGCCATCGTCGACGGCTGGTTCCACACCGGCGACCTGGGCAGCCTCAACGACGGCTACCTCTCGATCACCGGGCGCAAAAAGGAGATCATCGTCACCGCCGGCGGCAAGAACGTCTCCCCCGCCCAGCTCGAGGACACGATCCGCGCCAACGCGCTGGTCAGCCAGTGCCTCGTCGTCGGTGACGCCAAGCCCTTCATCGGCGCCCTGATCACCGTCGACCCGGAGGCCCTGCCGAGCTGGTTGGAGCGCAACGGCCTGCCCG
This sequence comes from Gordonia crocea, assembly GCF_009932435.1. Classification (NCBI taxonomy): domain Bacteria; kingdom Bacillati; phylum Actinomycetota; class Actinomycetes; order Mycobacteriales; family Gordoniaceae; genus Gordonia; species Gordonia crocea. The sequence continues at coordinate 1,612,068 of NZ_BJOU01000001.1, read as the reverse complement.
CCGACACCCCGATCGCCGAGGCGGCCGCCAACCCGGCGCTGCGCGCGGAGATCCAGTCGGCCGTCAACGCCGCCAACGCCACCGTGTCCAAGGCCGAGGCCATCAAGAAGTTCACCATCCTCGACACCGATTTCACCGTCGAGAACGGTGGTCTGACGCCGACGCTCAAGCTGAAGCGCAACGTCATCCACGACGCGCACAAGCAGGCAATTGCCGACCTCTACACCTAAGGGCACGGCACACCGGACCACGACGCCGGCCACGGGTCGCGACTGGGCGATCGACGCGACCCGTGGGCTGGCGATCTGGAGCATGATCGCCGCGCACTTCGCCGGGCGGAAGTCAATGCTCGCCTACCCGACGCACGCGTACCCGTACGTCGACGGCATGGCCGCATTCGTCCTGCTCTCCGGGCTGGTGTTCGGCATCGTCTACGGGGGTTGGATCGACCGGCGCGGTTGGGGGTTCACCTACCGCCGCCTCGGCAAGCGCCTGGTGGTGCTGTACCTCTGCCAGGTCCTCATCTGCCTCGTCGCCGTCGCCGCCGGCATGGCCGGCTACTACCAGCTGGTCCGCCTGCGGCCGGTCGGCGACGCCGGCACCGGGATCGGGCTGGCCCTGCTGCTGCGCTACCTCCCGTCGGGCGGCGACATCCTGCTGATGTACCTGGTGTTCCTGGCCGTCGCGGGTCTGCTGCTGCCGCTGCTGCGGCGCGGCCTCGGGTGGCTGGTGCTGGCGGGTTCGGTCGGACTCTACGCCGTCTCCCAGATCCACAGCCCGGCTTGGTTCGCCATCACCAGTTCGCCCGGCCGCGCCTGGATCGGCCACCCGGACTGGTCGGATTGGTGGACCATCGCCTTCGGCGGTCTCCCGATCCAGAACTGGGCCGCATGGCAGATCATGTTCTTCCCCGCGCTCGTCATCGGCTGGTACTGGCGCCGGTGGAAGATCGACGAGGCCCTCATCCGCTGGCTGCCGTGGCTGCTGGCGTCCTCGGCCGCCCTCTGGTGCTTCCTCTACTTCGGCTTCAAGACCGGGCCCTGGCACCACATCGAACCCTCGATCGCCGACAAGGTCGACTTCCGGGTCGCGCGCGTCCTCGCGTCGTGGTTGGTGGTCGCCACCCTCTATGCCCTGTTCGCCTGGTTGGTCCCCCGCCTGCGACGGGTCAACCTGTTGCGGCCGCTGATCATGACCGGCGCACGCAGCCTCGACTCCTACGTCCTGCAGGCCGTGGCCCTGGTGGCGATACCGATTTTCCTCCTCGCCCGACCGTGGTCGCACTGGGCGACCAGCGCCATCACCCTGGCCGTCTTCGGCCTCTGTTGGGCGTGGGCGGAGTTCCGCCGATCACTCGCCGTCGACAAACTCCACCGGCTACCGGTCATCGTGGTCCGGCGGCTGCGAACTCAGACCGGCCGGTAAAGGATTCCCCGGGCAATCGCCTCGCGCACCACCGGCATGGCCGCGTGGCCGAGCGCACCGGCATCCACGCCGTGGTGGGCGGCCAACAGGGCGATCAAGTCTCCCAGCGGCAACTGCCCGCGGCACCCGGCCAGCAACGCCCGCGACACCTCGTCGAGGGGGATGGCCGCTCCCGGCCCGCCCGGGCGCCGCACCACCGAAGAGATGCTGCGCCAACCGGATTCATCCGGCAACGCCTGCTCCTCGAGGATCACCGGCATCGTGGCCAACGCCATCGCCAGCAGCTCGTCGTCGGTGTGTGCGGCCAAGAAGTCCTGGCGCGCGAGGAAGGCCTGCGCCTCATCGCCGGTCACCTCCTCGCCGGCGCCGGTGATCTCCTCGACCACCTGGAATCGGACCGCGCCGTCGACCGGCCGCTGCAGGGTCAGCACCCCCATGCCGATCGCGACGATCCCGGCGTCGGCGAAGTAGGCCAACCAGTCGCGGCCCCGCCGGGCGCTGCGCTCCGGCGACTCGCCGGCGTCGGCCAGCCACAGGGACACATAGCTGACCGGGTCGGCGAGCTCGCGCTGCACGATCCAGGCATCCAGACCCGTGCCCGCCAACCACTCCCGTGGCCGCGCCGCCCAGTCGTCGGGATCGGTGACCACCCAGTTCGCCATCACCGTGGCGACCCCGCCGGGGTTGAGGTGATCGGGCAACTCCTTGATCAACCGGGCGCACAAGCCGTCCGCGGGCACCCCGGAGTCCCGGTAGATGTAGTCCTGGGCGCCGCTGCCGATCACGAACGGCGGATTGGAGACGACCAGGTCGAACCGCTCGCCGGCCACCGGCTCGAAGAGGCTGCCGCGCCGCAGGTCCCAGGTCTGCCCGCTGGCGCGCGCGGTGGCCGCGGCCAGCGCCAGGGCGCGCTCGTTGGTGTCGGTGGCGACGATTTCTTCACAGTGCGCGGCCAGGTGCAGTGCCTGGACGCCGCAACCGGTGCCGAGGTCGAGCGCGCGGTGCACCGGACGGCGGATCACGGCCCGCGCCAAGGAGACCGACGCCCCGCCGATCCCCAGCACGTGGTCCCCGGCCAGCGCGCCGGAGCGGCGGCCGGAGTCCTGATCGGCGAACACGAGGTACTCCCCAGCGTCGTCGGCATAGGGCCGCACGTCGAGGATCGGCACCACCGCATCCCCGTCGCCACGCTCGAGGATCCCCTGGGCGGCGAGTTCACCGACGTCCACCCCGGGCAACGCCGCGGTCAGCGCCGCCGCCGGACGGGATTGGCCGAGCAGGAAGACGGCGATCAGCGTGGACAGCGGCCGGTCGTCGTCCACCGCGGCGGCGGCCGGCCACGAGACCCCACCGGTCAGGGCGGCCGACACCTCCTGACCCAAGTGCTCCTCGATCCCCGTCGTCGTGAAACCCGCACCGCGCAACGCTTCGGCAAGACGGTCCACGACGGCCGGGTCGGCACACGGCAGCCCGGTCATGCCGGCTTCGGGCAGGCCAGGAGGACAGCACGCATCGCCGCGGCCTCTTTCTGGGTGATCCACAGGCGGTAGGCCAGCTTCACGTCGATCTGCCGGTTCACGTAGGTGCACCGGTAGGCCCGGTTGGGTGGGAGGAATACTGCGGCGTCCATTGGCCCCTTGTCCTGGTTGATCGCCCGCCCCACGGCCTGCAGGTTCCGCGGGTCGTTGGCGAGGTTGCGCCGGGTGGCGTCGTCGAGGAACCGGGCGCCGGTGGTCCACGCATTGGCCAGCGACACAAGGTGGTCGATCTCGACCTGGCCCGACGTCGTCGGACCGCGCACGAACCGTATCGTCGCCGCGGTGTAGCGGTCGAAGAGGGTCCCCGTGGACACAAAGCAGTTGCCCGCCCGCATCACCACGTCGGTCAGGTCGCGCCGCAAGACGTCGTCGCGGGTGTTGCAGCCGTTGTGCCCGAACTCGACGTCGACGTTGTCATCCCACAGGGGGCCGAATGCCGCGCGCGAATAGCCCTGCATCGACACCCGGTTGCGGACCGGGAGCTTCAGCATCTTGGTCAGTGCCGCGGTGTCGACGTAGGTACCCGTATCCCCGACCGCGATGGTCGACGGAATCCCGGATTCGTTGATCGATTCGACCTGTTCGAGAAGGTAGTCCTGCAGGCCGCACGCCGACAGCGCGGCCACACCGGTGACCGATATCGCTGCCAGAACGCGCCGAAACCTGAGAATCACATCCAAATTATGCGTCAAGTAGGTGTCAAACCGGTCTAGCGATTGCACCGCGCCTACCGACCGCATACCGTCAAATCCGTTCGTCATCTTCTCAAAGAACGAGGTTGTCCCTTCATGCGCTCATCCGCCCTGTTGACCGCTGCCCTGGCCCCGGCCGCCGTCGCACTCGCCGTCGGACTGGCCGCGCCCGCCGCCGCCGCGCCGGCCGCGAAAAGCACGACCATCACCTCCGGCATGGAGATCCGCCGGCCCACCAGCATCATCACCGAGGCCAAGTGCACGCTCGGTGCGGTGATCAGCGCCAGCCGGGCCCTGACCGCCGGACACTGCGGCAAGCGCGGTGACAAGATCTACACGGTCGACGGCGACAAGATCGGCACTGTGACGGCCAACCTCATCGGCCGGCACGCCGACATCTCGGTGATCAGCCTGGTTCCCGGCCAGCGCGTCAAGGTCGATGCGATCGATTGGTCCTCCCGCGTCGGCCAGGGCTCCGCGGTCAGCAAGCTCGGCGCCACCACCGGCCTGTCCCGCGGCGTCGTCGTGAACCCGAAGCCGAAGATGATCCAGGCCGTCGAGTGCCCGGTCCCCGGTCCGCTGGCCATCGCCTGCGCGGTCGCCCCGCCCAGCTTGCTGGTGAACCAGTCGACCCTCGTGGTCGAGACGACCTTCCGGTCGGAGTCCGGTGACAGCGGCGCGGGCGTACGCCTCGGCGGCGGGCCGATCGTCGGCATCTTGTCGTCGAAGGCGGTCGGCGCCACCGACTCGAAGAACCGTGACATTGTGCGGTCCTTCTACACACCGGTCTCGCTGGTGCCCGCCAACCTCCGGTAGGCGAACCCGAACCCGGGTTACGACCCGACCAAGACAGACCCGAGCAACAGCGCCGGACCGCTTACGAGCGGCTCCGGCGCTGTTCTCCTTTCGCCGACTGGGCCCTAGATTTCGCCGAGTGGGCCCTCTTCTCCGCCGACTGGGCCCCGCCCCCTCATTTCGATCGACTGGGCCCGACGGCATATCTACCGCGTAATAGCCGTGCATGTGAAGAAGGCTCTCAATGCGGTCCGCTGTCCACTCGACGAGAATGAGGGCCCAGTCGGCAAGAATGGGGGCCCACTCGACGAGAATGAGGGCCCAGTCGGCGAGAATCAGGGCCCACTCGGCGGGGTTGCGGTGCGCGAGACAGGACTTGAACCTGCACGTCCGAGGACACTGGAACCTAAATCCAGCGCGTCTGCCAATTCCGCCACTCGCGCCTGTAGCGCCGCCCACACTACACGGCAGGCGATTGCCCCCACGACCGGCGGCACGGGTACCGTCAAGGTATGTCGCAGTCTCGGCAACCCCGGCGCCACCGCCCGGCACTCATCGTGTTGACGCTGGTCGCGGCGACGGCCTGCCTGGGCCTGGCGTACTGGCAGTGGGTGCGATTCGAATCGGCGGCCGGCACCTTCCAGAACCTCGGTTACGCGCTGCAGTGGCCGGCATTCGCCATCGCCGTCATCTACGCCTACCGTCGCTTCGTCGTGCTGGAGAGCGACCCCGACGAGCAGGCACGCCTGACCGACAAGCACCGGACCGACGCCGAGATCCCCGCCGACCTGTTGCCCGAGCGGCCCGCGATCCCCAGCGCCGACGCCATCGGCGACGAGCTCGGCGGCGTTGACCCCGACGACGAACTCGCCAGCTACAACGCGTACCTCAAAGCACTCAACTCCCCGACCACCCCCGAGAGGAAGACGACGTGACCGACGCCGACCAGACCTCGTCCAGCCCGGATGCACCCGAGACGGATGTCCCTGCCACGGATGTCCCTGCCACGGATGTCCCTGCCACGGATGTGACTGCCACCGATGTGACTGCCACCGATGCTCCCGCCACTGAGACGCGGCAGAATCCGTTGAACGCCGCGGCCATCCCGGGCGCACTGGTGCGCTACCGGACGTTGGCGTGGATCACCGGTATCTGGTTGCTGTTCCTGGTCGGCGAGATGATCGCCAAGTACGGGTTCGGGAACGACGGCTTCGGCTGGGTCGGCATCGTGCACGGATGGGTCTACTTCATCTACCTGATCTTCTGCGTGGATCTGGCGATCAAGGCGCGCTGGGGAATCGGCAAGACGGTGGCCACGGCACTGGCCGGCACCATCCCGTTCCTCTCCTTCTACGTCGAGCACATCCGCACGCGCGACGTGAAGACGCAGTACGGTCTCTGACGGCGCGGCTCAGGCCAAAGCGCGTAGGAACGGAACCAACTGGGCCAGAGCCTTGCCCCGATGGCTGAGCGCATCCTTCTCCGCGGGCGCCAACTCGGCCGACGTGCGACCACCCGCCTCGGCGTCGTCGGGCACGAACAGCGGGTCGTAGCCGAAACCGGCCGCTCCGCGCGGCTCGTCGACGATGCGTCCGCGCCATTGGCCGCGGACCACCGTCTCCTCGCCCGCCGGGGTCACCAGCGCGCACGCGGAGACGAAGGCACCGCCGCGCCGGTCCGCCGGGACATCACCCAGCTGCCCCAGGAGCAGGGAATTATTCGCCTCGTCGTCGCCATGCCGGCCCGACCACCGCGCCGACAGCACCCCCGGCATGCCGTTGAGCGCGTCGACGGCCAGTCCGGAATCATCGGCGACGCAGGGCAATCCAGTCGCCCGCGCACCCGAACGCGCCTTGATCAGCGCGTTCTCCTCGAAGGTCGCGCCGGTCTCCGGCTCTTCGGGGAACTGCGGCACGTCATCGAGCCCGACGACGGTGAGCCCCTCCAGGCCCGCCGCGGCGACGACGCGCCGGAGCTCGGCCAGCTTTTTGGCATTGCGGCTCGCCAGCAGGACGCGGGTCATCGACGGGCCGATCAGGAACTCGCCCGACCGGGCAGCGTGCCCGGGTAGTCCTCGGCGAGCACCTCGCGCTGCGCCTCGAACAGCTTCTCGGTGCCGGCCTGCGCCAGGTCGAGCAGCTTGTCGAGCGTCGCGCGGGAGAACGTCGCCCCCTCGGCGGTGCCCTGCACCTCGACGAGGGTGCCGGCATCGGTGGCGACCACGTTCATGTCCACCTCGGCCCGCGAGTCCTCCTCATACGGCAGGTCCAACCGGACCCGGCCGTCCACGATCCCGACGCTGACGGCGGCGATCGCGCACGACAGCGGCTGCGGATCGGTCAGCAGGTCCGCCGCGCGCAGGTAGGTCACCGCGTCGACGAGGGCTACATAGGCACCGGTGATGGCGGCGGTCCGCGTGCCACCGTCGGCTTGCAGGACGTCGCAGTCGATGGCGATGGTGTTCTCGCCGATGGTGGCGAGGTCGATACACGCCCGCAGCGACCGTCCGATCAGACGGCTGATCTCGTGGGTCCGGCCGCCGACCCTGCCCTTCACCGACTCGCGCGACGAACGCTCGTGCGTCGCGGCCGGGAGCATGGCGTACTCGGCGGTCAGCCAACCGCGGCCGGAGCCACGGCGCCAGCCGGGCACCCCCTCGGTCACGCTCGCCGTGCACAGCACTCGGGTCTGACCGAATTCGACGAGAACCGACCCGGCCGGGTGGGTGGTGAATCCGCGGGTGAATTTGATGGGCCGCAACTCGTCATCGGCTCGGCCGTCAGCACGTGTCGTCACGTGCTCAACTGTAGTGCCATCACGCCGCGGCGCCTGCCGAGTGGGCCCTGTTTACCGCCGAGTGGGCCCAGTTTTCGACGTCGGCTGGGCCCTGCCGCCGGTCAGGCGCGCGAGGAGACGGCCGCGACGTCGAGTTCCTGGCCCTGCTGGACCAGTTCAATGTGTCCGGAGAATGCCGACCGCGCTTCGGCCAGGATGTCGGCCGTCGAGGTCCACGGGGGGATGTGGGTGATGGCCAAGACGCCGACCCCGGCCGCCGTGGCCGCCTCCCCCGCCTCGAGCCCCGACATGTGCAGGTGCGGCGGACGATTCGCCGGGTCGTGCGTCCACGACGCCTCGCAGAGGAAGACGTCCGCTCCCCGCGCCAGGTCGATGAGCCCGTCGCACAGCGCGGTGTCCCCGCTGTAGGCGAGCACGGCCCCGTCGGGACCGGTGACCCGCACCCCGTAGGTCGTCGGCGGATGGTCCATCTTGCGGGGCTCGATGTGCAACCCGCGCAAGTCGATCCCCTGCCCGTCGACCCACTCGAACACCTCGAAGGTGTCGCTGATGTCGTCGACCTCGCCGGGGAACTCCGACGACCCGGCCCCGATCCGCGCGGCGGTCCCGGCCGGCCCCCACAGCGGCACCCGCCCCACGGCGGGAACCGGCGCCCACCGGCGCCACACGAGCATGGCCGGCAGGTCCATGCAGTGATCGGCGTGCAGGTGGCTCAGGACGACGGCGACGTCGTTGGGATCGGCCACCGCCTGCAACTCGCCGAAGACGCCCGGACCGCAATCCAGGAGGACCGGCAGTTCGCCGGGTGCGGACAGCAGGTATCCCGAACACGCCGCCCCGGGGCCGTTCACGCTGCCCGAGCATCCAAGGACTGTCAGATGCATGGCGACCACTCTGCCACGTCCCCGGCGGGGCCACGTTCGATTGCCGGGGTTTCGGAATCCATCCGTGACCACTTCCGCGACAAACGGTTCACAGGTGCTCGACGCGGCCCACCGCGGGCCCCAGGAATCGCTTGGCAAGGCGGGCAAAAGACTCAGGATCGCCGGTGGCGGTGAACACCCGGCGCGCCTCCCGATTCGAGTGCGGGTGCAGCAGGTCGAGTTCGGTCAGGACCCGCAGCACGTCCTTCGCCGTCTCCTCGGCGCTCGACACCAGGGTGACCTGGTCGCCCATCGCCAACTGCACGACGCCGGAGAGCAACGGATAGTGCGTGCAGCCGAGCACCAGCGTGTCGACGTCGGCCTCCTGCAACGGCTCGAGATAGCCCTGGGCCAACCCCAGGATCTGGCGGCCGCTGGTGATCCCGCGTTCGACGAAGTCGACGAACTTCGGGCACGCGACCGAGGTGATCTCGGCGTCGCGCGCCGCGGCGAAGGCATCTTCGTAAGCCCGGGACGCGACGGTGGCCGCGGTGCCGATCACGCCGATCCGCCCCGACCTGGTGGTGGCGACGGCCCGGCGCACCGCTGGCAGGACGACCTCGACGACGGGGATCGGCGCATACCGCTCCCGCGCATCGCGCAGGCACGCCGCCGACGCGGTGTTGCAGGCGATGACGATCGCCTTGACCCCGCGCGAGGCCAGCTCGTCACCGATTGCCAAGGCGTGGCGGCGGACCTCCGGGATCGTCAGCGGACCGTAGGGACCGTTCGCGGTGTCACCGATGTAGATGACGTCCTCGTCGGGCAGCTGGTCGATGATCGCCCGCGCGACGGTCAGTCCGCCCACGCCGGAATCGAAGATGCCGATCGGCGCCTGCCGGTCGATACCGGTCTTCCTGCCCTCACTCACAAGTCGGCAAGTTTACGCTCAGGCCCACAGCTGGCCCTCGATCGCCGCGGCCGCCGCCTCGGGATCGGAACCGTAGACGCCGGTCGAGAGGTACTTCCAGCCGGCGTCGGGCATGACCATGGCGATGTCGGCACGCTCGCCGCCGCGCACCGCGGTCTGTGCGAGGCGCAGTGCGGCGTGCAGAATCGCCCCGGTCGACACACCGGCGAAAACCCCTTCGGTCTCGACCAGCTCGCGCACCCGGGCCACCGCATCCTCGCCGGTGACCGAGAACCGGCGGGTGAGCACGGATTCGTCGTAGAGCTCGGGGACGAACCCCTCGTCGACGTTGCGCAGCCCGTACACCTCATCCCCGTAGCGCGGCTCGGCGGCGACGATCGCAATGTCGTCGCGCTGTTCGCGCAGAAACCGGCCGACCCCCATCAAGGTGCCGGTGGTGCCCAACCCCGCGACGAAGGCGGTGATCTCCGGCAGGTCGGCCCAGAGCTCTGGGCCGGTCCCCTCGTAGTGCGCCCGGGCATTCGCCTCGTTGCCGTATTGGTAGAGCATCACGACGTCGGGCCGTTGGGCGGCCAAGTCCTTGGCCATCGCCACCGCGGTATTCGACCCGCCGGCCGCGGGCGAGGAGATGATCTGCGCCCCGTACATCTGCAACAGCGCGCGGCGCTCGGCCGACGTGTTCTCCGGCATCACACAGATCAGCCGATAGCCCTTGAGCTTGCAGGCCATCGCCAGCGAGATCCCGGTGTTGCCACTGGTCGGCTCCAGGACCGTCACACCGGGGGTCAGGATGCCGTCCCGTTCAGCGGCCTCCACCATGGCCAGGGCGGCCCGGTCCTTGATCGACCCGGTCGGATTGCGGTCCTCCAACTTGAGCCACAGCCGCACGTGCGGACCGGCCGGTTCGTCGTCCCAGCGGGGCGACAACCGCTTGAGCCCGACCAGCGGGGTATGGCCGACCGAGGCGATCAGCGAGTCGTACCGGGTCATGTCGTCAGCCGCGAACGGTCAAGACAGATGCGCCTCCGGCGGTCAAGACAGATGCGCCTCCGGCGGTCAAGACAGATGCGCCTCCGGCGGTCAAGACAGATGCGCCTCCGGCGACGGCCGGCAAGACGGTCACATCGTCGCCGTCGGCGACCGCGGTGTCGAGCCCGCCGGTGAACCGGACGTCCTCGTCGTTGACGTAGATGTTGACGAAGCGCAGCAGCGCACCGCCGTCGTCGCGCAGGCGCCCCACCAACCCGGGGTGGTTCGACTCGAGATCGGCGATCACCTCGCCCAGCGTCGCACCGGTCGCGGGCACTCGCTTGGCGCCATCGGTGTGCGCGCGCAGGATCGTCGGAATCGATACGGATACGGCCATGGTCATTCTTTCGTCTGGGCGCCGTGGCGCCGGGCTGGATGATCGTCGGAATCGGGGTCGGGGGTGACGAAGGCCGGCCCGCCGCCGACGTCGCCGCCATCGCGGACGACGGTGATCGGCTCGGCGCTGATCTGGCCGTCGACGATGCGGTAGCTGCACACCAGCGCCACCTCTGGATCGGCGGTCCCGATCAGCACGTAGTGGGCCGACGGCTCGGCGGCCAGCGACGAGTCGGTGCGCGACGGGTACGGATCGGTGGCGGTGTGCGAGTGGTAGATGACCACCGGCACCTCGTCGGCGTCGTCCATGGCGCGCCACACGCGCAACTGCTCGCCGGAGTCGAACCGGTAGAACGTCGGCGAACGCTCGGCGTTGTCCATGGCGACGAACCGCGTGGGGACGTCGCCGCCCTCGGGACCGGGCAGGACGCCACAGGCCTCATCGGGGTGGTCGGCGCGCGCATGCGCAACCATCTGCTCGACCAGTCCCGCATCGATCTGCAACACAGTGGGCCCCTTACGCGGCTCGGTCCGCCACCGCCGACGGCAGCAGCGCGCGCAGCGACGGGATGTCGGCCACCGGCGTCGCCGCCAGGACCGCGTTGACGATGGCCCGCTGGGTCACGGTCGCCGCCGCCGCGCTGACATGGGCAACAATGGCGACGTCGTGATGCATTCCGGCCGGGGTGAATTCGCGCAACGCGTCGCGCGAGTCCCCGGGATGGGTCCCGGTCGACACCGCGAACAGCGTGTCCCCGTCCAACGGCGAATGCGCCGGCACCACCGCCCGGGCCAGCCCGTCGTGGGCGGCCAACGCCACCCGCTTCGTGCACGCCTGGTCGAGTTCGGCATCCGTGGCGACGACGCCGATGGTCGTGTTCAGCGGCGTCGACTTCGCCCTCGCCTGTGCCAGCGCCAACCGGTCCGCCTCGACCGGCGGACGCAAGCGGTAGTAGTCGAGGTCGGCCGCCGATGCGCCCCAGGGCAGCCCGGTGGCCGGGTCCAGCACGTCGCCGACCGGGTTCGCGACGACGAGGGCGCCGACGGTGATGCCCGCGGCCGGCCCGTCGCCGAGTGTGATCGAGGCGGTGCCCACACCGCCCTTCAGGGCACCCGCGCGGGCACCGGTACCCGCCCCGACGGTCCCGGTCTCGAAGTCGGCGGCCGCCGCGGCGAGCGCCGCCGCACCGAAGGCCGCATCGGGGCGCGCCTGCCAATCCCCGACGAGGAGGTCGAAGATGACCGCCCCCGCCACGATCGGCACGACGTGGCCCAACGCATCCATGGGGATGCCGACCCCGCGCGACTCCAGGCCGGTCATCACCCCGTCGGCGGCGGCGAGCCCGTAGGCACTCCCGCCGCCCAATACGATCGCGTGCGCGGTCTGGACGGTGTTGACCGGGTCCAACAGATCGGTCTCGCGGGTACCCGGCCCGCCGCCGCGCACGTCGACGGCCACGACCGATCCGGGCGGCACGGTCACGACCGTGGTCCCGGTGGCCCACCCGCTGCCGGGCGCCTCAGCGGTCCCGACGACGACATCGGGGTCGAGCCGCCAGTGATGGCCCACGGCGATGCCGGTGACATCGGTGATCCGGTCGCCCGCCCGGGCCGACCCGGTCATTCCATCAACTCCTCGACCAGGATCCATTGCTGCTCGGTCAGCCATCGGTAGACGTGCAGGTGGGCCGCGTACGGATGGTCGGGGTCGAGCTCGTCGGGGGCGTCCTCGGTGATGCCCAGCATCGCGCCGAGCGAGAGCCGGACGTCGTTGATGGCGGTGAGCCATTGGTCGGCCTGCGCCCGGGTCAGCGCGATCTCCCCGCCGCCCACCGGCACCGTGTCGAGGAGGCAGTGGGCGGCGGCGAGCTTCTCGTCGATGATGACCGGTTCGTTGATGCTGCGCAGGGCCCCGTTGAGGTCGCCGTTGACGGCGTCGCAGCCGATCTCCTCGTCCTGGTCGGGACGGTGGAAATCGGGCAGCAGCCGACCCAGGGTCGCGTCCTGCGGGGCCGATGAATGACCGGACCGGATACCGGTGATCGCGGTGAGCTCGTCCGAGGGCGCCGATTCGGCCCGCTCGGTGAGCAATTCGCACATCGACTCGACGATCGAGCGGAGCAGGTCCGACTCGTGTGCCGAGCAGTGCGCCAGGTATACCGCCGAGTCGCCCGAACCGCGGCGCTTCCAGCCGGAGAGGAACCGTGCCGTCATGAGTCCCGCTGCATCGTCGCCCACAGCCCGGCGGTGTGCAGTCGCCGCACGTCGGCCTCCATCTTGTCTCGCGAGCCCGACGAAACCACCGCCTTCCCCTCCGTATGGACCTGCATCATCAACTCGTGCGCCTTGGCCCGGGTGTACCCGAACAGCTTCTGGAAAACATAGGTCACGTAGGGCATCAGATTGACCGGGTCGTCCCAGACAACCGCGACCCAGGGGCGGTCGATGCTCTCGTCAACCGTCGTGTCCGGCTCCGCCACGGTGGCGCCCGAAGGCGCGGCCGCGCTGCCACCAGTCTCGAAGGACATGAGACTAGGGTATCGAGAGTGACCCGACCTAGCACAGCCTTGCTGACCGATCACTACGAACTGACCATGATCTCGGCGGCCCGGTCCCACCCCGCCGCGGCCCGGCCGTGCGTGTTCGAGGTCTTCGCCCGCCGCCTGCCCGACGGCCGCCGGTACGGGGTCGTCGGCGGCACCGGGCGGCTGCTCGACGCCCTCGCCGACTTCCGATTCGGTGACGACGAGCTGGCCGCGGTCAGCGGGTTCCTCGACGCCGAGACCCTCGACTGGCTGGCCGGCTACCGTTTCACCGGCGACATCGACGGCTATCTCGAGGGCGAGCTGTACTTCCCGGGTTCCCCGATCCTCACCGTGCGGGCCCACTTCGCCGATGCGGTGATCCTGGAGACGCTCATCCTGTCGATCCTCAACCACGACAGCGCGATCGCCTCGGCCGCCGCCCGGATGGTGTCGGCCGCCGGCTCGCGGCCGATCATCGAGATGGGATCCCGCCGCACCCACGAGCGCGCCGCGGTGGCCAGTTCCCGCGCGGCCTACCTGGCCGGGTTGACCGCCACCTCCAACCTGGAGGCGGCGCGCAGCTACGGCGTCCCCAGTGCCGGCACCGCGGCCCACGCCTTCACCCTGCTGTTCACCGGACCGGACGGGCCCGACGAGCTGGGCGCCTTCCGCGCGCAGGTCCAGCGCCTGGGCACCGGCACGACGCTGCTGGTCGACACCTACGACATCACCCGCGGTGTGGCGAACGCGATCGAGGCGGCCGGGCCGGAACTGGGCGCGGTGCGGATCGACTCCGGCGACCTCGGAATCCTGGCGCGCCAGGTCCGCGACCAGCTCGACGGGCTCGGGGCGCACGGCACCAAGATCGTCGTCTCCGGGGACCTCGACGAGTACGCGATCGCCTCGCTGCGCGCGGAGCCGGTGGATATCTACGGCGTCGGCACCTCCCTGGTCACCGGCAGCGGCGCGCCGACGGCGGGAATGGTCTATAAGCTCGTCGAGGTCGACGGCCTGCCGGTCGCCAAGCGCTCCAGCCACAAGGAATCCCACGGCGGGGCGAAGGCCGCGGTCCGGCTGGCCCGGGAGTCGGGCACCGTCGTCGAAGAGGTGCTCTACCCGGCCGGCGGTCCGACCCCGGTCCTCGCCGGACACACCGCCGCCCCGCTGCAGACCCCGCTCGTCCGCGGCGGGCAGCGCGTCGAGGGCCTGCCGTCGTTGACCGAGTCCCGCGAGCACCTGCGCGACGCCCTCGTCACGCTGCCGTGGGAGGGCCTGGGCCTCTCGCACGGCGAGCCGGCCATCCCCACCCGCTATGAATTCTGAGACGGCCACCGACACCACCGATCTGCTCGCCGTCGCGGTGGCGGCCCTCGGCGGCGCCACCCGCGACGGACAGGTCCGGATGGCCAACGCGGTCGCGCACGCGATCGACACCGGTGAGCACCTGGCGGTCCAGGCGGGGACCGGCACCGGCAAATCCCTCGCCTACCTGGTACCGGCGATCGCGCATGCCGCCGAATCGGGGAAGACCGTGGTGGTGTCGACGGCGACGATCGCCCTGCAGCGCCAACTCGTCGAGCGCGACCTGCCGCGCCTGGCCACCGCCCTCGCCGCCCCGCTGGGCGCCGAGCCCACCTTCGCGATCCTCAAGGGCCGCTCGAACTACCTGTGCCTCAACAAGATCCACGGGGGCGTGGCCGACGAGCCGGAGGCCGAACTCTTCGACCCCTTCGAGGCGTCGCGCACCGGCCGCGAGGTCACCCGACTGCGCGAGTGGTCGTCGGACACCGAGACCGGCGACCGCGACGACCTGCCCACCGGCGTCGCCGACCGATCGTGGCGCCAGGTCAGCGTGACCGCGCGCGAGTGCCTCGGCGCGGCCAATTGCAGCTACGCGCAGGACTGTTTCGCCGAGCATGCCCGCGAGCGCGCCGCCGGCTCCGACGTGGTGGTGACCAACCACGCCATGCTCGCCATCGACGCCCTCTCCCCCGCGACGATTCTGCCCGAGCACGACGTGGTGATCATCGACGAGGCGCACGAGCTGGCCGACCGCATCACCTCCGTGGCGACCGACGAGCTGTCGGCGGCGTCGGTCACGCTGGCGGGCCGCCGCGCCGGCAAGTTGATCGACGAGGAGTTGGCCGACGACGTCGTCGGTGCGGCGGAGATGCTCGGCACGCTCCTCGACGAGGCGGCGCCCCGGTTGTTGACCGGGCTGCCGCACGGGTGGGACGCGGTGTTGGCCGGATTGCGCGACCGGCTGTGGCGGGCCCGCAGCGCGATCGGCCCGGTGCGCGCCTCCGGGGACACCGACGGTGATGCCGCCGCCGCCCGCTCGGCCGCGCTGACCTCCCTCGACGAGTTGCACGACGCGGCAGTCCGGGTGCTGGCCGCCTTCGACGAACCCGACCCGGCCAAGCGCCGCGACGTGGTCTGGCTCGCCGAGGAGAATCTGAAGTCCGGTACCCGGCGATCGCTGCGCATCGCCCCGCTCTCGGTGGGCGGACTGCTCCGGGCCTCGTTGTTCGCCGACTCGACCGTCATCCTCACCTCCGCGACCCTGGTGCTCGGCGGTTCCTTCGATGCCCTTGCCGCGACGTGGGGACTGCCGGCGGCCGGCAACCGCCTGCGTCCGGGCCAGGAACAGACAGACCAGGAACGCACAACCCAGGACCTTTCCGCCCAGGCCCGCGATGTCACCGCATCGGGAAAGGCGGTACCCGACGAGAGCGGGACGGTCCGGTGGAGCGGGTTGGACGCCGGCTCCCCTTTCGACTACCCGCGCTCGGCCATCCTCTACGTGGCCAGGCACCTGCCGCCGCCGGGCCGCGGCGGTCTGTCGCAGGAGATGCTCGCCGAACTCGCCGAACTCATGGCGGCGGCCCGGGGCCGGACCCTGGGGTTGTTCTCGTCGATGCGCGCGGCGCGCGAAGCCGCCGATGAACTCCGCGAGCGCACCGACCACACGATCCTCTGCCAGGGCGAGGACTCGACGTCGACGCTGGTCCGGCGATTCAGCGAGGACCCGGAGACCTGCCTGTTCGGCACCCTGTCGCTGTGGCAGGGGGTGGATGTGCCGGGCGACTCGCTGTCCCTCGTCGTCATCGACCGCATCCCGTTCCCCCGCCCCGACGACCCGTTGGCCAGCGCCCGCGCCCGGGCCGCCGAGGCGGCCGGCGGCAACGGCTTCCTGTCCGTCTCGGCCAACCACGCCGCACTGCTGCTGGCGCAAGGCGCCGGCCGGCTGCTGCGCTCGACCACCGACCGCGGGGTGGTGGCGGTCCTCGACTCCCGCCTGGCCACCGCGCGCTACGGCAACTACCTCCTCGCCTCCCTCCCCCCGTTCTGGCGCACCACCGACCGGGCCACGGTCCTCGCCGCCCTCAACCGGCTGACCGCATGAGTCCGGCCGGCGCGGATCCGCGGCTCGGGGCCCCCGGGCTCGCCGAGCTGGCCGGGACGACGCTCACCGACCCGCACGCGATCCTCGGCGCCCACCGGCTCGACGACGACTCGGTGGCCGTCCGGGCCCTGCGGCCACACGCCGACGCGGTGTCGGTACTGATCGACGGCGTCGAGCACCCGATGGACGAGCAGGTCGACGGGTTGTGGGTCGTCGCCCTGAACCGGCCCGCGACCGAACCGCTGCCCGACTACCGGCTGCGCGTGCACTACCCGGCCGACCCGGCCCACGGTGCGGCCGATCGGGAGTTCGTCGTCGCCGATCCGTACCGGTTCGCGCCGACCGTCACCGAGGACGAACTGGCGCTGATCGCCGCGGGTCGCCATCGACGGCTCTGGCAGGTGCTCGGCGCGCGGGTGATGACCCGCGACACCGGCCTCGGCCCGGTGTCGGGCACCGCTTTCGCCGTCTGGGCGCCGGCGGCCAAGGGAGTCGTCGTCGTCGGTGATTTCGAGGGCTGGGAGGGGCGTTTCGCCCCGATGCGCCGGCTCGGCCACAGCGGCGTCTGGGAGGTCTTCCTCCCCGGCGTGCGGGCCGGGGAGCTCTACAAGTTCCGCATCCGCGGTGCCGACGGCGGTCTCGTCGACAAGGCCGACCCACTGGCCCGGGCCGCCGAACCACCGCCGGCGACCGCCTCGGTCGTCGTCGGCGACGCCGCCTTCGCCTGGTCCGACGACGAGTGGCTGGGGCGCCGCGCCGCCACCGACCCGCTGTCGGAGCCGATGAGCATCTACGAGGTCCACCTGGGGTCGTGGCGCCCCGGGTCGGGCTACCGCGCACTCGCCGTCGAACTGGCCGACTATGTCGAACAGGCCGGGTTCACCCACGTCGAACTCCTGCCCGTGGCGGCCCATCCCTACGGCGGCTCTTGGGGCTACCAGGTGACCTCCTACTTCGCCCCGACCGCCCGCTGGGGATCGCCGGACGACTTCCGCTTCCTGGTCGACTCGCTGCACCGGCGCGGTATCGGTGTCCTCCTCGACTGGGTGCCGGCCCACTTCCCCCGCGACGCGTGGGCGCTGGCCCGCTTCGACGGGTCGCCCACCTATGAGCACCCCGACCCGCAGCGCGGCGACCACCCGGACTGGGGCACCCTCGTCTTCGACTACGGGCGCCGCGAGGTCGCCGACTTCCTCATCGCCAGTGCCCTGTACTGGCTCGACGAGTTCCACGTCGACGGCCTGCGGGTCGACGCCGTCGCCTCGATGCTCTACCTGGACTACTCGCGCGCCCCCGGGCAGTGGACGCCGAATGTGCACGGCGGTCTGGAGAACCTCGAGGCGGTGGCCTTCCTGCGCGAACTCAACGACGCGGTGCACCGCAGCCACGCCGGGGTGCTGACCATCGCCGAGGAATCCACCTCGTGGCCGGGCGTCACCCGCGACACCGCCTCGGGCGGACTGGGCTTCTCCCTCAAGTGGAACATGGGGTGGATGCACGACACGCTGGGCTACCTCGCCCGCGACGTCGCCGACCGCGCGTTCCACCACCACGAGATCACCTTCTCGTTGATGTACGCCTTCAACGAGCGCTTCCTGCTCCCGCTGTCGCACGACGAGGTGGTGCACGAGAAGGGCACGCTGTGGACGCGGATGTCCGGCGACGCCGACGCGAAGGCGCGGACCGTCCGGTTCTTCCTGGCGTATCAGTGGAGCCACCCCGGCAAACAACTGCTGTTCATGGGCCAGGAGTTCGGGCAGACGGCCGAGTGGGCCGACGACCGCGGCGTGGACTGGCACGAACTCGACGCCGGGCCCGACGCAGGCCGGCACCGCGGGATCGCCCGGTTCGTCGCCGATCTGAACCGGCTGTGCCGGACCCATCCGGCGCTGTACGAGCGGGATGTGCGCGCCGACGGCTACGAGTGGTTGTCCGCCGGCGACTCGTCGTCGCCGGTCTTCGGCTTCTGCCGACACGGAACGGGATCGACCGTCGTGTGTTTGTTCAGCGTCGCCCCCGAGCCGTTCGCGGAGTATCGGATCGGCATGCCCGCCCCGGGGCGTTGGCGGATCATCCTCGATAGCGACGACGAGAGATATCGGGACGACGAGAAGCACCAGGACGACGAGAAGCACCGCCCACCGGCGTCCGGCGCTGTCATCGAGACGACCGCTATCGCCTGGCAGGGACGCGCGACCTCGATCGCCCTGCCGTTGAAGGCCAACGCCTCGGTGTGGCTCGAGTTGCTCTGATCAGAAGAGTGCAGACGGGAGCTTGCGGCTCGTCAGAAGAGTGCAGACGGGAGCTTGCGGCTCGTCAGAAGAGTGCAGACGCCAGCTTGCGGCGCGCGGCCATGACGACCGGTTCGTTGGGCTCGTACAGCTCGAACAGCTCCAACAGCCGGGCCCGGGCGCGCGCCCGGTCGTCGTCGGCGGTGACCCGGACCAGCTCGACGAGCCGGTCGAACGCCGCCTCGGGCTGCTGCCCGATCAGTTCCACGTCCGCCGCGGCGAGTTGGTCGTCGACGTTGCCGGCCGCCGCCGTTTCGACGATCGACGCCGGGTGCTTCGACGCCCGCGACACAAAGGTCAGGTTTCGCACCAGGGACGCGGCTTCGAGGTTGCCCGGCTCCGCCTCCGCGATGGCGCGGTAGTCGGCCAGCGCACCGTCGACGTCGCCGTCGTCGAGCTTGGCCTCGGCGGCGGCCATCCGCGGATCCACCGGCTCTTCCTGCTCGGCCGGCGCCGGGCCGGCGTCCGGGAACGACGGCCCCACCTGGGTGAGGATCTCGTCGATCCAGGCCTGGATCTCGCCGCGCGGCTTGACCCCGGTGAACACCGAGACCGGCTGACCGTGGGCGAGCGCGACGACCATGGGGATCGATTGGGCACGGAACGCCTGGGCGATCCGCGGGTTCGCGTCGACGTCGACCTTGGCCAGGACCCAGCGCCCGCCGGACTCCCCCGCCATCGACTCGAGGAGCGGGGAGAGCTGCTTGCACGGCTCACACCAGGTCGCCCACAGGTCGACGACCACCAGCTGGCGGGTCGATCGGTTGATGACCTCGGATTCGAAGGTGGCCTCGGTGACGTCGATGACGGCGTCGCCCGACGCGGCGGGCGACGGATTCGGACCACCCGGGGCCCCGGCCGGCGCGGACTGTGCGGCCCGTTGGGCGTCGGCGCGGTCCTTCAGGACCGACAGATCGACCGCGCCCGACATCGCCGCGGCGGCGCGCTGCTGCGCGGCCACGGCCTGCTGACGATTGACAGGTTTGCTCACACGTCTATCTTGTCATGATCGGCCGGCACCGCATCCGGCCCGGCGACGGCGCCGACGGAGAGCTCGGCGAGATGCCCGGCGCGGCGGGCCCACCACTCGAACACCAGGGTGCCGAACGGCGGGATCGAGGACACCAGGGCCAGGCCCAAGACGAGCAGGTTCCACTTCAGCGCCCGCGCGGTGATGAAGGACATCACGACGAAGGCCACGAACACGATCCCGTGGACCATGCCCGGGATCCGGATCGCCCCCTCGTTGCCCTCGACATGCTTGAAGTACATCGAGATGAGCAGCGCCGCCCAGGTGATCGCCTCGGCAACGGCGACGAAGCGGAACCGCTTGGCCGGCGTGGACAGGTTGAAGAAGTCGGTCATCGATGTCTCTCAGACTTTCGGAACGGTGACAATGAGCGCATCGCCCTGGCCGCCCGCGCCACACAGCGCGGCGGCGCCGACGCCACCGCCACGGCGGCGGAGCTCCAGTGCGAGGTGCAGGACGATGCGGGCACCGGAGGTGCCGATCGGGTGGCCGAGTGCGATGGCGCCGCCGTTGACGTTGACCTTCTCGGGATCGATGCCCAGGGCCCGAGTGGAGGCCAGCCCCACCGCGGCGAAGGCCTCGTTGATCTCGACGACGTCCAGGTCGGCGGGGGCGATACCGGCCCGGTCGCAGGCCTTCTTGATCGCATTCGCGGGCTGTTCCTGCAGGCTCGAGTCGGGCCCGGCGACGACGCCGTGCGGGCCGATCTCGGCGAGCCAGGTCAGGCCGAGTTCCTCTGCCTTGACCTTGCTCATCACCACGACCGCGCAGGCGCCGTCGGAGATCTGCGACGAGTTGCCGGCCGTGATGGTGCCGTCCTTGCGGAAGGCCGGGCGCAGCTTGCCCAGCGTGTCCACCGTCGTGTCGGCACGGACACCCTCGTCGACGGCGAACTGGACCGGGTCGCCCTTGCGCTGCGGGATGGACACCGGCACGATCTCGTCGGTGAAGACGTCGCCCTCGGCGGCCGCCGCGGCCAGCCGGTGGCTGCGCGCGGCGACCTCGTCCTGCTGCTCCCGGGTGAACCCGTCGGCGTCGTTGCGGTCCTCGGTCAGGGCGCCCATGGCCTGGTCGGTGAAGGCATCGTGCAGGCCGTCGAAAGCCATGTGGTCGACCAGCGTCGTCGGGCCGTACTTGAAGCCGCTGCGGCTGCCCGGCAGCAGGTGCGGCGCCTGGGTCATCGACTCCTGGCCGCCGGCGACGACGCAGTCGAACTCGCCGGCCCGGATGAGCTGGTCGGCGAGGGCGATCGCGTCGATGCCGGACAGGCACATCTTGTTGATGGTCAGTGCGGGAACATCCCAGCCGATCCCGGCCTTGACGGCGGTCTGCCGGGCTGGCATCTGGCCCGCGCCGGCGGTGAGCACCTGGCCCATGATCACGTAGTCGACCGCGGAGGCCGGGACACCGGAGCGCTCCAGCGCCCCTTGGATCGCGATGGCGCCCAGATCGACGGCGCTGAAATCTTTGAGCGCGCCCAGCAGGCGGCCGAAGGGGGTGCGCGCGCCGGCGACGATGACGGTGGAACCGGACATGGGAAGACTCCTGTGCAACGATGTTCTATCCCGGCCCGACCTCGCGGACCGCTACCTGATAACGCTACCGTGAGAGCATGACCGCCTCTGCCACCGCCCTCATCAACGACCTGGTCGTCGGAATCGATCACGTCGGGATCGCCGTTCCCGACCTCGACGCGGCGAAGGCCTGGTACGCCGAGCACCTCGGCTTCGCCACGCTGCACGAAGAGGAGAACGCCGAACAGGGCGTCCGCGAGGCGATGGTGGGCCCGGCGGGGACCGACGGTGCGCTGATCCAACTCCTCGCCCCCCTCAACAGCGAGTCGACGATCGCCAAATTCCTGGACCGCAACGGGCCGGGCCTGCAGCAACTCGCCGTCCGGGTGACCGATATCGACGAGGTCGTGGCCCGGCTGACCGGCGCGGGTCTGCGGGTGCTGTACCCGGAACCGCGGCGCGGCACGGCCGATTCGCGCATCAACTTCGTCCACCCCCGCGATGCCGGCGGGGTGCTCCTCGAACTGGTCGAACCCAACCCCGAAGCACACTGAGCCGCAACCGCATTAGGCTGAGACCATGGCCGTCCCCTCCGAAAGACCACCGCAGTTCCCGATCAGCCTGCGCGGCTACGACCGGGAGGCTGTCGACCAGCAGCTTTCCCGACTCAACTCGGAGTTGAACCTGCTCGCGACGGACCGGGATTCGGCCGTCGCCCACGCCAACGAACTGGCCCACCACCTCGACCAGTCGCGCGACGAGATCGAACAGCTGCGCCGCGAGATCGACAAGCTCGCCGTCCCGCCCACCTCGGCGGCCGGGATGAGCGAGCGGCTCTCGCGGATGCTGCAGCTCGCCTCCGACGAGGCCTCCGAGATCCGGGCGTCGGCGCAGGCCGAGGCCGACGAACTCCGATCGGTGGCCCGCCAGGAGGCCGACACGGCCAAGAAGGCGGCCGACGAGGAGCGGGCCAAGGCCGAGAAGAGCTTCCGGGACCGGTCGGAAAAGCTGACCCGCGAGGTCAAGGAGGCCGACGCGCACCGGGCGCAGCTGCTCGCCGAGGCCAAGGACGAGGCGGACAAGGTGCTCTCCGACGCCAGGGCGAAGGCGAACAAACTCGAGTCGGAGACGAAGGCAAAGGCCGCCCAGCTCACCGGCGGTGCGGCGACCGAGGCGGAGAAGCTGCTGGAGATCGCCCGGGCCGAGGCGAAGAAGGTCGGGGCCGACGCCCAGGCCGAAGCCGAGCGCATCGTCGCCGAGGCCAACGCCGAGGCGAAGAAGATGCGCGAGTCGGCGCGCGAGCTCGCCGCGGAACGCCTCCGCGCCGCGCGTGCCGTGGCCGCCCAGACCCGCCGGGTCCACGACGGCATCCAAGACCGGTTGCGCGAGCTGGCCGAGCACTTGGCCAAGGCCCCCGAGGTCACCGCCGATGAGCTCGATGTCGTCGCCGACGCCACCGACGAGGACGACTCGGCCGCCCTCGACAAGCACATCACCAACCACAGCGCGATCACCCGCTCGACGCCGCACCGCGGTACCGCGTCGTCCGCGCGCGACGAGGCCGGACCGTCCAATGCCGCGACCGGCCCCATCACGATCCGGACGCGGACCAATCCCGCCCGGCCCCCGCAGGCCTGACCCCCAGAGGACCGGTCCTCAGAACAGCCGGAACTCGGTGCTTTCCATGCCGCGGAGTTCGTCGTAGTCGAGTACCAGGCACCGGATGCCCCGATCGGTGGCCAGGGTGCGCGCCTGCGGCTTGATCTGCTGCGCCGCGAAGACCCCGCTGACCGGTGCGATACTCGCATCCCGGTTCAACAGCTCGAGATAGCGGGTCAGCTGCTCCACCCCGTCGATCTCCCCCCGCCGTTTGATCTCGACCGCCACCGTGGCGCCGTCGGCGTCCCGGCACAGCAGGTCGACCGGACCGATGGCGGTGGGGTACTCCCGGCGCACCAACGTGTATCCGGCTCCCAGGGTTTCCACGTGCTCGGCGAGCAGTTCCTGCAGGTGGGCTTCGACGCCGTCCTTGACCAGGCCCGGGTCGACGCCGAGTTCATGGCTCGAATCGTGCTCGATGTCGGCGATCGTGATGCGCAGTTGTTCGCCGGCCTTGTTGGTCACCACCCAGAGCGCGACCGCCTCGACATCGTCGGGAACCGCCTCCTCGGTGAGCCAGCACGGCGGGCTCATCCAGTTCAACGGCTTGTAGGCGCGGTCGTCGGCGTGAACGCTCACCGACCCGTCCGACTTCACCAACAGCAATCGTCGGGCCATCGGCAAGTGGGCGGTCAACCGACCCGCGTAATCAACCTGACATTCTGCAACGACCAGACGCACACCGGCTAGCTTAGACATATGAGAATCCTCGTCGCCTACCTGGCCAACGATGGCGGCGCCGACGCGGTCGCCCTGGGCGGATGCCTGGCCCGATCACTGGGCGCGGAACTCGACATCGCCATTGTCGCCCCGGGCGGACATCCCGACGCCGCCCTCTCCGACGTGATCCGCGAGCAGGCGGCCGACTGGCTCACCGATGCGCAGGCACTGGTGCCCGACGTGCCATCGCAGGCCCACATCGCCTTCCACGACTCCATCCCCTCGGGCATCATCGCCGAGGCCCAACGGGTCGAGGCCGCCGCCATCGTCGTCGGCGGTTCCGGCGGCGGGATGGTCGGCAGCCACTCGCTGGGCAGCGTCGTCAACGACCTGCTGCGGGCCTCTCCCCTGCCCGTGGTGTTGGCCCCGCGGGGCTTTCGGCACTCGCCGGTTACCCGCTTCACCCAGATCACCTGTGCGATCGGTACCCGCGCGGGAGCCGCGGGCCTGTTCGAGCTCGCCATCGGCGCCACCTCGAACTCCCGCGTACCGCTACGGCTCATCTCGCTGGTGACCCTGGACCAACTGCCATCCGGCACCGACGACCCCGCGGCCGCCCAACGGGCGACCGATGCCGCCGAGGAGGTCCTCAACGAGGCCCGCAAACGACTGCCCGAGGACATCGAGGTCACCGTATCCATCGCCCACGGTTCGACGATCGAGGAGGCCGTCGAGCGGTTGGACTGGCATGACGGAGACGTCCTGCTGGTCGGCTCGAGCCGCCTTGCGGCGCCCCAACGCATCTTCCTGGGCTCGACCGCGGCCAAGATGCTCCGGGTTCTCTCCGTCCCCGTCGCGGTGTTGCCGTCGCCGAACCTCGACGCACCGTAACGCCGGCCCCTGCCGGCCCCGCGGACTGGCGGCCATATAAACCAAAACAAAGCAAAGTACCCCCGGAAAAATCCGGGGGTACTTTGGACGTTGTGTTCGGCGGTGTCCTACTCTCCCACACTGATTAAGGTGCAGTACCATTGGCGCTGGAGGGCTTAGCTTCCGGGTTCGGAATGGGGCCGGGCGTTTCCCCTCCGCTATTGCCGCCGTAACTCTATGAAACTGTGTGCTGCCCACACGTGTGTGGGTGGCAGTGTTGTTTCAGAGTTGCATAGTGGATGCGTGAACTTCTTGTTGGTGAAGTGTTGTTGTAAGTCCTCGGCCGATTAGTACCAGTCACCTGAACACATTGCTGTGCTTACAGTTCTGGCCTATCAACCCCATGGTCTGTGGGGGGCCTTACCCCTGCTAGAGGGTGAGAAACCTCATCTTGGAACAGGCTTCCCGCTTAGATGCTTTCAGCGGTTATCCCTTCCGAACGTAGCTAACCAGCGGTGCTCCTGGTGGAACAACTGGCACACCAGAGGTTCGTCCGTCCCGGTCCTCTCGTACTAGGGACAGGTTTCCTCAAGTTTCTTACGCGCGCGGCGGATAGAGACCGAACTGTCTCACGACGTTCTAAACCCAGCTCGCGTGCCGCTTTAATGGGCGAACAGCCCAACCCTTGGGACCTACTCCAGCCCCAGGATGCGACGAGCCGACATCGAGGTGCCAAACCATCCCGTCGATATGGACTCTTGGGGAAGATCAGCCTGTTATCCCCGGGGTACCTTTTATCCGTTGAGCGACACCGCTTCCACTTGCCGGTGCCGGATCACTAGTCCCGACTTTCGTCCCTGCTCGACATGTACGTCTCACAGTCAAGCTCCCTTGTGCACTTACACTCAACACCTGATTGCCAACCAGGCTGAGGGAACCTTTGGGCGCCTCCGTTACTTTTTGGGAGGCAACCGCCCCAGTTAAACTACCCACCAGGCACTGTCCCTGAACCAGATCATGGTCCGAGGTTAGAGGTCCAATACGATCAGAGTGGTATTTCAACAATGACTCCACCCACACTGGCGTGCGAGTTTCACAGTCTCCCACCTATCCTACACAAACCGAACCGAACACCAATACCAAGCTATAGTGAAGGTCCCGGGGTCTTTTCGTCCTGCCGCGCGTAACGAGCATCTTTACTCGTACTGCAATTTCGCCGAGTCTGTGGTTGAGACAGCAGAGAAGTCGTTACGCCATTCGTGCAGGTCGGAACTTACCCGACAAGGAATTTCGCTACCTTAGGATGGTTATAGTTACCACCGCCGTTTACTGGGGCTTAAATTCTCAGCTTCGCCACACAAGGTGGCTAACCGGTCCTCTTAACCTTCCAGCACCGGGCAGGCGTCAGTCCGTATACATCGTCTTACGACTTCGCACGGACCTGTGTTTTTAGTAAACAGTCGCTTCTCTCTGGTCTCTGCGACCACCCCCAGCTCACGGCGCAAGGCCGGTCACCGGGCGTGGTCCCCCTTCTCCCGAAGTTACGGGGGCATTTTGCCGAGTTCCTTAACCACAGTTCTCTCGATCGCCTTAGTATTCTCTACCTGACCACCTGTGTCGGTTTGGGGTACGGGCCGTGTACCAGCTCGCTAGAGGCTTTTCTCGGCAGCATAGGATCATGGATTTCGCCTCAACGGCTACGCATCACCTCTCAGGATATGTGGGACACGGATTTGCCTATGTCCCTCCCTACAGGCTTACACCAGCACTACCATCGACTGGCTCCACTACCTTCCTGCGTCACCCCATCGCTTGACTACTACAACCGAGGTCCCATGCAGCACCCGCCGGCCACCCGAAGGTGGTCCATAGGGATTTGGATGGTTAGTACAATTGATTCGCCATTGGGCGCGGATACACGGGTACGGGAATATCAACCCGTTGTCCATCGACTACGCCTGTCGGCCTCGCCTTAGGTCCCGACTCACCCTGGGCGGATTAACCTGGCCCAGGAACCCTTGGTCATTCGGCGGCAGAGTTTCTCACTCTGCTTTCGCTACTCATGCCTGCATTCTCACTCCCACACCCTCCACAACTGGATCACTCCGCTGCTTCCACGGATGCAGGACGCTCCCCTACCCACCCACACCACTGGACCAACCCCCGCAGGGGAAGGCCGATGTCTTGTGTGAGTGCCGCGGCTTCGGCGGTGTACTTGAGCCCCGCTACATTGTCGGCGCAGGACCACTTGACCAGTGAGCTATTACGCACTCTTTCAAGGGTGGCTGCTTCTAAGCCAACCTCCTGGTTGTCTAAGCGATCCCACATCCTTTTCCACTTAGTACACGCTTAGGGGCCTTAGCCGGCGATCTGGGCTGTTTCCCTCTCGACTACGAACCTTATCGCCCGCAGTCTCACTGCCCCGCTCTCACTTACCGGCATTCGGAGTTTGGCTGACGTCAGTAACCTAGTAGGGCCCATCGGCCATCCAGTAGCTCTACCTCCGGTAAGAAACACGGGACGCTGCACCTAAATGCATTTCGGGGAGAACCAGCTATCACGGAGTTTGATTGGCCTTTCACCCCTACCCACAGCTCATCCCCTCCATTTTCAACTGAAGTGGGTTCGGGCCTCCACGACGTCTTACCGTCGCTTCACCCTGGCCATGGGTAGATCACTCCGCTTCGGGTCCAGACCCAGCGACTCAAACGCCCTATTCAGACTCGCTTTCGCTACGGCTACCCCACACGGGTTAACCTTGCCACTGAGCACTGACTCGCAGGCTCATTCTTCAAAAGGCACGCCATCACCCACCCCACAAGGGGCGCAGGCTCTGACGGATTGTAAGCGTCCGGTTTCAGGTACTATTTCACTCCCCTCCCGGGGTACTTTTCACCTTTCCCTCACGGTACTTGTCCGCTATCGGTCACCAGGAAGTATTCAGGCTTACCGGGTGGTCCCGGCAGATTCACAGCAGATTTCACGGGCCCGCTGCTACTTGGGAATCATTCCAAACGAGGCCACACACTTTCAGCTACCGGACTCTCACCGTCTACGGCAGACCATTCCAGGCCACTTCGCCTAGCATGCGACTTTCTCACTCGTCTCCAGCACGGCAGCACCAGACAGAACAACCCCACAACACCACACGCACAACCCCTGCCGAGTATCACATGCGCATGGTTTAGCCTCCTCCGCTTTCGCTCGCCACTACTCACGGAATCACAATTGTTTTCTCTTCCTATGGGTACTGAGATGTTTCACTTCCCCACGTTCCCTCCACACCGCCTATACATTCAGCGGCGGGTAACACGACATCACTCGTGCTGGGTTTCCCCATTCGGACACCCTCGGATCACAGCTCGGTTGACAGCTCCCCGAGGCTTATCGCAGCCTCCCACGTCCTTCATCGGCTCCTGGTACCAAGGCATCCACCGAACGCCCTTACACACTTACAACAACACCTACACCCACACCCACACGCACAAAACGCGTGGCCACGAATGTAGACGCGTGCAAAAAATGTTTACAAAAACCATTAGAAATTGCAGATCTATAAAAATATAGATGCTCGCATCCACTATGCAATTCTCAAACAACACACACCAACCAACCCCACACCCCCACAAGGGCGGTAGCCGGCCAACATCAGAAAAAACACACACCCCCCACAAAGAGGAGTAAACCGTGTGTTCCCTCAGAACCCCGATAGTGTGCAACAGAAAACCACCACCCACCAGCACCAGCCGGCAGACAATGACCGTTTGACGTTTCACCCATGAACATCAACCCCGCCGAACCACACTCGGGCCCGAAACAGGACATGTTGATAGCTCCTTAGAAAGGAGGTGATCCAGCCGCACCTTCCGGTACGGCTACCTTGTTACGACTTCGTCCCAATCGCCGATCCCACCTTCGACAGCTCCCTCCACAAGGGTTAGGCCACCGGCTTCGGGTGTTACCGACTTTCATGACGTGACGGGCGGTGTGTACAAGGCCCGGGAACGTATTCACCGCAGCGTTGCTGATCTGCGATTACTAGCGACTCCGACTTCATGGGGTCGAGTTGCAGACCCCAATCCGAACTGAGACGCGCTTTAAGGGATTCGCTCCACCTCACGGTATCGCAGCCCTCTGTACGCGCCATTGTAGCATGTGTGAAGCCCTGGACATAAGGGGCATGATGACTTGACGTCATCCCCACCTTCCTCCGAGTTGACCCCGGCAGTCTCCTGCAAGTCCCCGGCATAACCCGCTGGCAATACAGGACAAGGGTTGCGCTCGTTGCGGGACTTAACCCAACATCTCACGACACGAGCTGACGACAGCCATGCACCACCTGTACACCAACCACAAGGGAACAACTATCTCTAGCTGCGTCTGGTGTATGTCAAACCCAGGTAAGGTTCTTCGCGTTGCATCGAATTAATCCACATGCTCCGCCGCTTGTGCGGGCCCCCGTCAATTCCTTTGAGTTTTAGCCTTGCGGCCGTACTCCCCAGGCGGGGTACTTAATGCGTTAGCTACGGCACGGATCCCGTGAAAAGGAACCCACACCTAGTACCCACCGTTTACGGCGTGGACTACCAGGGTATCTAATCCTGTTCGCTCCCCACGCTTTCGCTCCTCAGCGTCAGTAACTACCCAGAGACCCGCCTTCGCCACCGGTGTTCCTCCTGATATCTGCGCATTTCACCGCTACACCAGGAATTCCAGTCTCCCCTGTAGTACTCAAGTCTGCCCGTATCGCCTGCACGCCTACAGTTAAGCTGCAGAATTTCACAGACGACGCGACAAACCGCCTACGAGCTCTTTACGCCCAGTAATTCCGGACAACGCTTGCACCCTACGTATTACCGCGGCTGCTGGCACGTAGTTGGCCGGTGCTTCTTCTCCAGGTACCGTCACTTACGCTTCGTCCCTGGCGAAAGAGGTTTACAACCCGAAGGCCGTCA
Source organism: Gordonia crocea (assembly GCF_009932435.1). NCBI lineage: Bacteria > Bacillati > Actinomycetota > Actinomycetes > Mycobacteriales > Gordoniaceae > Gordonia > Gordonia crocea. The sequence continues at coordinate 1,582,753 of NZ_BJOU01000001.1, read as the reverse complement.
TCCCTCACGCGGCGTCGCTGCATCAGGCTTGCGCCCATTGTGCAATATTCCCCACTGCTGCCTCCCGTAGGAGTCTGGGCCGTGTCTCAGTCCCAGTGTGGCCGATCACCCTCTCAGGTCGGCTACCCGTCGTCGCCTTGGTAGGCCATTACCCCACCAACAAGCTGATAGGCCGCGGGCCCATCCCAAACCGCAAAAGCTTTCCACCACAAGACATGCATCCTGAGGTCATATCCGGTATTAGACCCAGTTTCCCAGGCTTATCCCAAAGTTTGGGGCAGATCACCCACGTGTTACTCACCCGTTCGCCACTCGAGTACCCAGCAAGCTGGGCCTTTCCGTTCGACTTGCATGTGTTAAGCACGCCGCCAGCGTTCGTCCTGAGCCAGGATCAAACTCTCCATGAAAAAACAAAGAAAACAACCAACCACCAACAGGCAGCCGGCCATCCTCAGAACAATCCTCACAGAGGCAAAAACCCCAGCAAAAACAATCCAAAAAACAAACTGGCATCAAAAAACAAGACACCAAAAAAATTGGCATCAAACAATCTGTCACACACTATCGAGTTCTCAAAGAACACACACCCGCCAACACCATCCGGTGACCCGGACGAACTTCGGTGAGCTATGTTGTTGCCCGTTTCGGGGCAACTGTTCCAGCTTAGACCTGCGACTCCGGCTTGTCAAGCCCCTACCCCGTGGGGGTTGGTCCGCCTGATTGGGCCTCGGGGTAGATACCCCGTCGAGTCGAGCCTTGCCGCTTCGCCTCGGGGCTGTTGGGCCCCGCTCGCTGGCGGCCTCGATTAAGTTACACACGTGGAAACAGATTCACAAATCGCCTGGTAGAGAGGCGGTTTCGTGATAGGCGGATCGTGCGCGCAACCCATCCTTTTGGACAGTCGGCGCACCCGTTCGGGCAGGTCCGGACGCCGCCGTCGGCGCTTAGCGTCGACGTATGCAGGCGATTGTCACCGATTTCCCCGATCTGGCCGCCGTACCGAGGCACACCGTTTCGAGGCACACCGCGTCGAGCACGGCCGTGTCGAGCGCTGGGCCACTCGTCGTGGCCCATCGGGTCCGGGCCGCCGCCGCGGGTGGCGGCCGGTGGCGGTGCGACCGCCGGCCCGACGGCTCGGTGGTCGTCTCCCACCCGCTGGACCTGGCAACCGTCAGCGACGACCAGGTGGTCGGCGCGTTGTCGCGCTTCGCGCAGGACGGACTGCTGATCGGCCAGGACGAGTTCGAGCAGGCCGCCATCGCGGTGATCACCAGTCTCAGCCCTGACCACCGGGCCTGCTGGCGCGCCTTTTACGCGAACTCCGTGGCGCAGCTGCGGGACGGCCGGGCCGCCTTCAGCCCCGTGCACCGGCGAGCGCGTTCCCTGTTGCGGGGCCAATCCGTCCTGGAAGTCGGCTGCTGCTTCGGACTCTTCGCCCTGCAGTGCGCCCAAGACGGCTACGACGTGACCGCCTGCGACATCTGCCCCGGTGCGCTGGACCTGCTCGGCGGTGCGGCCGCCGACTTCGGGTTGCCGGTGACCGCGCGAATCGGCAATGCGCTGTCCCTGCCCTTCGCGCCCGGATCGTTCGACACCGTCACCCTCATCCACCTGCTCGAACACCTCGACGGCCCCGCCGTCGGCGCGGCGATCGGCGAGGCGTTACGGGTGGCGAGCCGGCGCGTCGTCATCGCCGTTCCATTCGAGGAGCACCCCAACGCCCACTTCGGCCACCGTCAGCGTCTCACCGAGGGCGACCTGCGCGAATGGGCGCGTGACTGGCCGGCCTACCCGTCGCAGACCATCGTCGACCACGGCGGCTGGCTGGTCCTCGACCACCGGGTCAGATGAGTCCCCGCTTGCTCGCCACATAGACCGCGTCGGTGCGTTTGGTCACACCGAGTTTGCGGATCAGGTTCCGGATGTGGAACTTCACCGTCGACTCGGAAATGAACAGGCGCTGGCCGATCCCGGCGTTCGACTGTCCGTCGGCCATCAACCGCAGCACCTCGCGCTCCCGCTCGGTCAGCTCTTCGGAGGGGTTGTGCTGCCCGGCCATGGTCCGCATGACCGCGGTCGCGCTGCGCGGGTCAAACGCGCTCCCCCCGCTGGACAGTGCGCGGATCGCGCGGACCAGCTCGGTGGTGTCCACGTCCTTCACGACGTAGCCGCTGGCCCCGGCGCGCACCGCGCGGACCACCAGGTCGTCGTCGAGGAAGGTCGTCAGCACCAACACCGCGACGTCGGGATTCCAACGCTTGAGTTCGCCGATCAACCGCATGCCCTCGTAGTCGGTCGACGACGTCAGCTTGAGGTCGACCACCACCACGTCGGGCCGGGTGTGCGCCACCTCGGCCAGCGCCGCGTCGAAGGTGCCGGCCTCACCCACCACCGCGACCTCGGGGTGGCGTTCCAACAGCGCCCGCAGCCCCTCGCGCAACATCGCGTGGTCGTCGACCAACACCGTGCGGATGGCCCGTGGCGGCACCGATTCGGTCGTCATACCGCTCCCCTGCTCGGCGTCGGCAATTCGGCCACGATCCGGACGCCGCCGAGCCGGGACCGGCGGATCCGCAATGTGCCGTCGAGTTCGGCCGCACGCGAGGCCATGTTGGCCAGGCCCCGGCGACGGCCCTCCTCGAGGTCCCCGGTGACCGCGGCCTTCATCCGTTCGCGCAGTTCCACCGGGTCCCCCGAGCCGTCATCGTCGACCGCCAGCACCACGCGCTCGTCGCCATAGGACAGGACCACCGAGACCTGGGCGGCCTGGGCGTGGCGGGCGGCGTTGAACAGCGACTCCCCGGCGATCCTCAGCACCGCGTGTTGAACATCACCGGGCAACTCGCGCGGACGCCCGCGGATCGCGACCGACGCCCGCGTCTCGCCGGTGAGGTGCAGGTCGCAGAGCTGGTCGAGGGTGTCGCCGACGCTGTGGGACGGATCGCTGGCCGCGTTCAGCGTGAAAATGGCGTTGCGCAGTTGCGTCATCGCGTCCCGGGTCAACCGGACCGCGGTGGCCAGGTGCTTCTCGGCCGCCGCGGAGACCTCGCCCCGGCACAGCTCGATCTGCAACCCGGCCGAGAGCACCGACTGCCCCACCGAGTCGTGCAGTTCGCGGGCGATGCGCGACCGCTCGTTGTGCAGCAGCGCGGTGCGGTGGGCCGCGGAGAGTTCCCGCTGGGCGGCCTCGAGCTCGGCGTTGCGCTCGGCCAGCTCCTCGGTGCGCCGGCGCGACTCCGACAGCAGCTCGGAGTTCACCATCGCCACCGCGGCCTGACCGGCGAGGATCTTCAGCACCACCAAGTCCGACGGGTCCACCTCCCGCTCGGGCGGCGTCCAGGCGGACAACCCGCCCACCACGCGGCCGTGGTACTCGATCGGGACGTGCAGGTGGTGGGCACTCGCGATCGGGACGTGCAGCACCGTGCGCTCCCCGCGCAGCACGTCGATCAGCCGGTTGAGCACTTCGACGGGCAGGTCGGTCGGCGGATGGGCGACCCCGCCGGCCTCGAAGGCCAGGATCCCCCCGTCGTGCGCAGCGATGAGGTGGCGCGGCGCCGCCTGCTCGAGATGCCCGTCGGCCAGCGCGAACAACACCCACTCGGCGCCGAGGTGTTCGCGGACCGTCTCCAACACCGCGACGACCAGCCGCTCCGGACCCTGATCGGTTTGCACCAGGGCCTTGGAAATCCCCTCCAACGCCGTCATCACCCGGTTCAGGCGCGCCTCCGCGCCGCGGTACTGCGCGTAGTGGCCGCGTTTGACGCTGCTCAGCCCCACCAGGCTCGCGAGATCCGGGTCGGCGGCGGCCATCGCTACAGCGCCTGCCGGTAGACGTCGAGAATGGCCTCGCCCGCGGCCGGCCGCGGATTGGTCAGCATGCACGAATCGGCCAGGGCGCGCTGGGTGAGCCATTCCAGGTCGTCGGCAGCCACGCCCAGCGGACTCAACGCCGAGGGCATGCCGACCCGGTGCGCCAGGTCGGCGATGGCGTCGGCGAGACGGTCGGCGACGACCCGGTCCCCGCCCGCCGTCGACAATCCGACGGCGTCGGCCAGATGGACGAAGTCATCCGCGCACACCGTCGCGTTGTAGCGGATCACCGGCGGGAGCAGCACCGAGTTGATCGCCCCGTGCGGGGCGTCGCAGTAGCCGCCGACGGGGTGGCTCATGGCGTGGGCCGCCCCCAGGATCGCGTTGGTGAACGCCATCCCCGCGCGCAGCGACGCCAGCGACATCTCCGCACCGGCGTCGGGGTCGGACGGGTCCTGGACGAGCCGTTCGAGGTTGGTCCACACGCCGACGAGGGCGTCGACGGCCAACGCATCGGTGAGGCGGCCCCGCGCCAACGAGACGAAGGCCTCGACGCAGTGGGTCAGGGCGTCCATCCCCGCCTGCGCGATGACCTCCGGCGCCGCGGTGGTGACCAGGGTCGGGTCGATCACCGCGACGTTGGGCACCAGGTTGCGGCCGATGATCGTGACCTTCGTGCGGCTGTGGGTGTCGTTGACGATGCAGAACTGGGAGACGTCGGACCCGCTGCCCGAGGTCGTGGGCACGGCGACCAACGGCGGCAGCGACCGGGTCGCCCGGTCGATGCCTTCGTACTCGAGGATGTGCCCGTCGTTGGACGCGAGGACCGCGACCCCCTTGGCCGCATCGATGACCGAACCGCCCCCGACCGCGACGAGGCCGTCGGCGCGGTGCGCGACGTAGACGTCGCGGCCCGCCTCGACCTCGGCCGCCCGCGGGTTCGGGGTGACCCCCAGGAAGGTCTCCGGCACCAATCCGCGCTGGCGCAGATCCGAGACCACCCGGTCCAACCACGGCGTCTGGGCCAACTGCTGGTCGGAGACCAACAACGGGCGGTCGATCCCCAGCGCCGACACGGCGTTGACGACCTCGCCGATCGTGCCGGGTCCGAACACGATTTGCGGCGTGTGGAACTTCACCACCCGGTCCAGGCCGTGCCCGCGCACGGGTGCGACACCCATCGAAGCTGCACCTCCTGCCCTGCGGCCGCGGCCCTCGGTCATCGGAGCGCGGTGCCGAGTTCGTCGCAGCGCGCCAGCACCTCGCCGCCGTCGCGCGCACTCACCACCGCCGAACAATGCTCAGCGTAGTCGCCCAGGGCACACCCCGTCTGCGACCAGTAGCGTTTGGGTTCCGGGGTCAGCCAGGCAACCCGGAAGGCCCGCCGCGCCACCTCCGCGAACAGGTCGACCCGCGGGTCGAAAGCATTGTGGCGGGCATCCCCCACCACCAGCACGCTGGTGCGCCGACTGATCAGATCGCCGTGCTCGTCGAGCAGCTCATGCCACATCCGCCCGTAGTCGCTCGTCGCCGACAGGTCCAGGCCGTCGGCGGCCAGCACCGCCGCGAGCGCACCGTCGGCCGAGGCGCCGCGCAGGGCCGCGGTGACCCGGACCGGGCGGTCGACGAAGGCGACGACCTCGCACCGGTCGCCAAACCGGTGCAGCGTCTGGGCGAGCCGCAGGATGAAGCCGGTGACCGGGCGGACCGAGATCGACACGTCGATGACCACGAGCAGCCGCACGGGCCCGGGCCGCGCGACCCGCCGCCACAACTCCACCGGCACCCCGTCGGTGGCCACGGCCGCGCGCATCGTGCGGCCGATGTCCAGGCGGCCCGGGGCGGTCAACCGGCTCACCCGTCGCGGTGCGCCGCGCATCCGCTGCACCAACCGGTGGCAGGCCCGGTCAATGTCGGCCTGGTCGCGGTGGACGTGCGTCGGCGGGTCGTCGTCGGTGCCCACCAGTGGACTGGCGGCGAGCCGGTCGGTCAGCGCCTCGACGAACCGGGTCAGGGCGTCGGCCAACTCGGCCATCGCCTGCTCGTCCAGACCGGCCATGCCGTCCACGCCATAGGCCATCGCCCCGTCGGCCGCGTCGAGCGCCCGCAGCAGGGCCGCGGCGTCGGCGAGCGTCAGGGTCGTCCCGGACACCCGGGTGGCCGCCGACGTCAGTTCGCCGACCTGGGAGGCGTCGGCGTGGTCGACTTCGACGGTGTAGGTCACGCCGCCGGAGACACTCGACGAGTCGGTGTCGACCTGCAGCTCCTCGGCGCCGCCGGAGACGGTGAAGTCGTTTTCCTCGCGGTGCGCGCTCTCCCCGGTCCGTTCCCGGGCATCGGGATCCTCGACCATCAGGTCGCCGATCTCGACGGTGTGCTCGTCGGCGCCGATCATCCGGCCGGCGCCCTCGAACTCCTCATCCCAGTCGATCTCGGCCGGCAGCGCCGAAAGCATGCCGCGCACGCGCGGCAGGTCGGCGGCGGCCCCTTGGGCGTGATGGCCGAGGAAGAACAGCGCAAACGCCTCGTCGAAGGGTTCGCGCTCGTAGGAGTACTTGACGGTCACCGCCCGCAGTGCGGTGCGCAGGCGGTCCAGATCCGTGGCCCCGACGATGTCGAGCACCCGGCGGATCTCGATCACCTCGGCCGGCGAGACCGCGACCGCCACCATCCGCAGCACCTCCCCGAAGGACACCGCCACGCGGTCGAGGAGGTGGTCGCGGCCGTGTCCGACGGGGCCGTCGGCGGCTGCCGCGCCCATGTCAGCCCCGGGCCGCGCTGCGGGCCCGCCCGGCACCGAAGGCCCGCTCGGTGACCGATCCGCCCGGACTGCTCCCGTCCACCCCGACCGGGGTCCGCTCCCCGGCCGGCGACTGGTCGTCGAGGGCACGGTGGACGTGTTCGAGGTCGGTGCCGAACTTCACCAGCAGCGACAGCAGCGCCGGGTCCTGCCCGCCGACCCGCTCGACGTCCTCGCGCCCGCCGGCGGCGGCCAGCCGCGATGCGGCACGCGCGGCGTCGATCACCTCGGCGATGGACGGGCTCTTGCGCAGCGGCAGGTCCCGCAGGGTGCGGGCCAGGTCGACCACGTCGGCGATCACCGACTCCTCCACGTCCGGCGCCCGAACGGCGACGATACGCCGCTCGCGCTCGGCATCGGGGTAGCCGACCTGGAAGTGCAGGCACCGCCGTTTGAGGGCCGGAGACAGCTCCCGGGTGTCGTTGGAGGTGAGGATCACCCAGGGGGCCGACCGGGCGGTGAAGGAGCCGAGTTCGGGCACCGTCACCTGCCGCTCGGCCAGGACCTCCAGCATCACCGCCTCCATGGCCTCGTCGGTCCGGTCGATCTCGTCGACAAGCAGCACCGTCGGGGTTTCCGACATGATCGCCGCCAGGAGCGGCCGCGGCACCAGGAAGTCCTCGGTGTACACCCCGACCTCGGTGCGGGCCAGGGCGGCCGAGGCCTGCGCCAACGAATCGTAGGCGGCCAGTTCGGCGCTGATCCGGTCGCGCAGCATCTGCACGTGCAGGAGTTGGCGCGCGTAGTCCCACTCGTAGAGCGCCCGCGAGTCGTCGAGGCCCTCGTAGCACTGCAGCCGGATGAGTTCGCGCCCCGACGCCGCGGCCAACGCCTTGGCCAACTCGGTCTTGCCCACCCCGGCTGGCCCCTCGAGCAGCAGCGGCCGGTCCAACAGCGTCGCCAGGTGCAGCACGACGGCGAGATCGTCGGCGACCAGATATCCCTGGTCCGACAATGCGGCGGTCAGCTCGGCGGGCGTGTCGAAAACGGGTGCGGATGCGGATGCGGATGCGGGCGAGTCGGGCATGGTGTCCTCCGAGCGGCTGGATGGGAGACGGTGAGAAACGGCGGTCGGATGCGGGGACGGCGACCGCCGGGCCCGGAGTAGTCGATGGGTGTACTCCGGACCCGGCGTCGCCGCAGGGCGACTCAGTAGGAGTCGACCATCGCGTGGCGGACCATCGGGATCATCGACTCGACGGTGCACGTGCGGGGGTTGCCCGGGGTGCACCAGTCGTCCATCATGTGCTCCGAGATCGCGCGGATCTGCTGCTCGGAGGTGTCGACCCCTTCGCCCTTGCCGGCGTACTTCCCGGTGTTCATCCGGTTCTTCTCGTAGCTGTTGACCGTGAGCTGGCCGAAGTTGTCGGGGATGCCGACGTCCTTCGAGAGACGGATGGCCTCTTCGACCGCCGCGTCGGCGGCCTGGACCGTCGTCATGTTGCGGGTGTCGACGCCCAGCAGCGCGGCGATGTCGGCGAAGCGCTCGTAGCGGGACGGCAGGTTGTACTCCCACACGCGCGGCAGCGCGATCGCGTTGTTGAGGCCGTGGTGGCTGTCGTAGAACGCGCTGAACGCGTGCGAGAGCGAGTGGATCAGGCCCAGCCCACCGGAGTTGAAGGCCTGGGCGGCGATGTACTGCGCGTGCATCATGCCGGTGCGGGCCTCGAGGTTGTGCGGCTCGTAGACGGCGGTGCGCAGGTTGTCGCGGATGAGCTCGATCGCGTACTTCGCGTTGCCCAGCGACGGCGCGAAGTCGAGGCGGGAGACGTAGGGCTCGCTGCAGTGCGCGAGGACGTCGAACCCGCAGAAGGCGGTGAAGTGCTCGGGGCACGAGTAGTACAGCAGCGGATCGTCCATCGCCAGGTCGACCAGGCAAGTGTCGTCGAAGGCCACCCACTTGTGCGGGTGGTCCATGTCGGAGGTGTCGGTGATGACGTAGGCCCACGAGGTCTCCGAGCCGGTGCCGGCGGTGGTGGAGACCGCGATGTGCTTGGGGTTCTCCTTGTTCGTCGCCTTGGAGAAGCCCTCGAACTCGTTGATGTTGCGGCCGTCGTGGGCGATGACCATGCGGGCGCCCTTGGCCGCGTCGTGGCTGGAGCCGCCGCCGACGGAGATGATGCCGTCACACTTCTCGGACTGGTACCGCGCCGCGGCATCCATACAGTTGTAGTCCTTGGGGTTGGACTCGACCTCGTCGAACACCACCACGTCGACGCCCTGGTACTCGATCTTGCCCTTGAGCTCGTCGATGATCCCCGAGCCGCGCAGGCCGGTGGTCATCAGCAGGACGCGGGTCATGCCGAGATCCTTGGCCTCGACGCCGAGCATGTCGTGGGCGCCGACCCCCAGCTTCGCCTTGGGGAACGGGTGGAATTCCTTGATCGGGAAGTCCCAGATCTGATTCATCTCGATGGCCATCGTGCGGTCTCCTTGAGTCGAAGGGCCTGGTGTGTTGTCTGACACATTCAGACTGTGCAACCGCTCACACCCCCGACAAGGGGTCCTGACCGCTGGCGCACGCCTTCGGTCCCGAGGACCAGGCTGCAGGCCTATCCGTTCGGACAGGCCGGTCGGGTTCAGTCCCCGACGCGCTCGATGACCCCGCCCAGCGAGCGCAACTGCGCCACGAAGTCGGGATAGCCCCGGTCGATGTGCTCGACCTCGTGCACCTCGGTCACGCCGTCGGCGACCAGGGCGGCCAACACCAGGCCGGCGCCGGCCCGGATGTCCGACGACCAGACCGGGGCGCTGGAGAGGCGCTCCACCCCGCGGATCACCGCGTGGTGCCCGTCGGTCCGCGCATCCGCGCCCAGGCGCACCATCTCCTCCACGAACCGGAACCGGGCCTCGAAGACGTTCTCGGTGACCACCGACATGCCGTCGGCGATCGCCGCCAGACCGATCACCAGCGGTTGGAGGTCGGTGGGAAAACCCGGGTACGGAAGCGTCGACACGTTGATCGCCACCGGGCGCTCATTCTGCTGCACCCGGAAGCCGTCGGGGAAGCGGTCGACCTTCGCCCCCGCATCGGCCAATTTGTTCAGCACCAGCGAGAGGTGCTCGGGCGACACCCCGTACACCGACACGTCGCCGCGGGTCACCGCCGCGGCAATGCCCCATGTGGCCGCCACGATGCGGTCACCCACGACGCGGTGGGTCGTCGGCTTGAGCTCGCGCACCCCGGTGACGGTGAGCGTCGAGGTGCCCGCGCCGTCGATGCGGGCACCCATCTGGGTCAGCATCTCGCAGAGGTCGACGATCTCGGGTTCCCGTGCCGCGTTGTCCACGGTGGTGACGCCGTCGGCGAGGACCGCCGCCATCACGATGTTCTCGGTGGCACCGACCGACGGGAACTCCAACGCAATCGCGGCGCCGGTCAACCGGTCCGCGGCGGCCACGACACACCCGTGCTCGATCGAGCTGTCCGCCCCCATCGCGCGCAACCCGGCCTGGTGCATGTCCAGCGGCCGCGAACCGATCGCGTCCCCGCCGGGCAGCGCAACGACGGCACGGCCGCAGCGGGCCATCAGCGGACCGAGCACGCACACCGAGGCGCGGAACTGTTTCACCGCGTCGAAGTCGGCGTGATAGCTCGGCATCGCCGGGGTGTCGATCACCACCTCGTCGGCGGTCACGGTCACCGTCGCGCCGAGGCCGCGCAACACGTCTGCCATCAACGGCACGTCGGCAATGTCGGGTGCATTGGTCAGAACAGTCCGGCCCTCGGCGAGCAACGCAGCGGCCATCAGCTTCAACACGCTGTTCTTGGCGCCGGTCACCCGCACTTCGCCGGTCAACCGGGCCCCGCCCGACACCAGAAAGCGATCACTCACCCCCGTAGCTTATCCACTACCGTGAGACCATGGCCGTTCACCTCACCCGCATCTACACCCGCACCGGCGACGACGGGACCACCGGACTCTCCGACTTCTCCCGCGTGGCGAAGAACGACCTGCGAGTCGTGGCCTACGCGGACTGCGACGAGGCGAACGCGGCGATCGGCATGGCGCTGACGCTGGGCGGCCTTCCCGACGAGGTCGGCGCGGTCCTGCGCACCGTCCAGAACGACCTTTTCGACGCCGGGGCCGACCTGTCCACGCCGGTCGTGGCGGATCCGAAGTACCCGCCGCTGCGGATCGAGCAGTCCTATATCGATGCACTCGAGCGGTGGTGCGACGCCTTCGGCGAAGACCTGCCGGCGCTCGACTCGTTCATCCTGCCCGGCGGCAGTCCCGGATCAGCCCTGCTGCACCACGCCCGCACCGTCGTACGGCGTGCCGAACGGGCCGCCTGGGCGGCCATCGACGCCCATCCCGACGACACCTCGGTCCTGCCGGCGAAATACCTCAACCGGCTCTCCGACCTGTTGTTCATCCTGGCCCGCGTGGCCGCCGGTCCCGCCGGCGACGTCAAATGGGTACCCGGAGGCGACCGGAGCCGACCAGACGCCTGACCCGGGCCGAGGAGGCGTGCGTCAGCGACCGCCCCGGCGGGCACGCTGCGGCGGCGCCGACTCCAACCAGGCCTGAAAGGCGGTCAAGGCATCGGGGGTCATCCCCAACTCGTAGGCGCCGCCCGCGCCGTCGGCGCCCGGCGCCAACTCGATGACCACCATCCCGTCGAGGATCTCGCGTTCGGTACCACGCGGCTCGCGGCGCCCGTCGACCGCGATCGCACTGCGCACCAGCCGGACCGTCGGCCCCTGCCAGAACGTCACCAGCCGGTAGTACACGAGCGCGTCATCGCCATAATGGGCCGAACCGTGTCGCCACCCCTGGTCCTCGGCGGCCGGGACCGGCCGCAACAGCAGGGGCGTGCCGGCATTGCGGATCTCGGTCAACCGGTAGAGCGCGGCTCCGGCGACGATCAACGCCAAGACCAGCGCCACCGCCAGGATCACCAGACCGACGATCACCGACACTCCCCCCGATACGACCATCGCCCGCGCGGTGACAAGCACCGGCGCGGGCGATGGGCGACGATCACGACTACCGGGCCAGCGCGGCGGCCGCGGCAAGGCGGGACTTGGCGAGCTGATGCTCGGCCGTTCCCGCTTCGGCCGCTTCGAGGGCCGCCGTCTCGGCCGCGACGTCGACCGACTCGGCCCACTCCGCGGTCTCGGCCAGAATGGTCACGACGTCGGCGGAAATCGACAGGAACCCGCCGGTGACCGCGGCCACGCGACGATCGCCGCCGACCTCGGTCACTGCGATGTAGCCGCCGTCGGTCAGCTGGCCGAGCAGCGGCGCGTGGCCGGCCAGGATGCCGATCTCACCATCGGTGGTCTGCGCGACGAGCATGGTCGCCTCACCGGAGTAGAGGCGCTCGTCGGCCGAGACGACCTCGACCTGGAAGCTCTTGTCCGCCATGGCCGACCGCTACTTCCCGGCGAGCTTGGCGGCTGCGGCCTCGACGTCGTCGAGTCCACCACAGCTGTTGAACGCCTGCTCGGGCAGGTGGTCGAACTCGCCCTTGCAGACCCGGTCGAAGGCGTCGATGGTGTCGGCCAGCGGCACGACCGATCCGACCTGGCCCGTGAACTTCTCGGCGACGAGGAAGTTCTGGCCGAGGAAGCGCTGCAGGCGGCGGGCGCGGGCAACGGTGACCTTGTCCTCTTCGGAAAGCTCGTCCATACCGAGGATGGCGATGATGTCCTGCAGTTCCTTGTACTTCTGCAGGATGCGCTTGACCTCGTTGGCGACGCGGAAGTGCTCCTCACCGACGATCGAGGCCTCCAGGATGCGGGAGGTCGAGGTCAGCGGGTCCACCGCCGGGTAGATACCCAGCTGCGAGATCGGGCGGGAAAGCTCGGTCGTCGCGTCCAGGTGGGCGAAGGTGGTCGCCGGAGCCGGGTCGGTGTAGTCGTCGGCGGGGACGTAGATCGCCTGCAGCGAGGTGATCGAGCGGCCCTTCGTCGAGGTGATGCGCTCCTGGAGCACACCCATCTCGTCTGCCAGGGTCGGCTGGTAGCCCACCGCGGACGGCATGCGGCCGAGCAGGGTCGACACCTCCGAACCGGCCTGGGTGAAGCGGAAGATGTTGTCGATGAACAGCAGCACGTCCTGGTGCTGCACGTCGCGGAAGTACTCGGCCATGGTCAGGGCCGAGAGGGCGACGCGCATACGCGTCCCCGGCGGCTCGTCCATCTGGCCGAACACGAGGGCGGTGTCCTGGAGGACGCCCATCTCCTCCATCTCGAGCTTCAGGTCGGTGCCCTCACGGGTGCGCTCGCCGACGCCGGCGAACACCGAGGTACCGGAGAACTCGCGGGCAATACGGGTGATCATCTCCTGGATGAGCACCGTCTTGCCCACACCGGCACCGCCGAAGAGGCCGATCTTTCCGCCCTTGACGTACGGGGTCAGCAGGTCGATGACCTTGATACCGGTCTCGAGGATCTCGGTCTTGCCCTCGAGCTGGTCGAAGGCCGGGGGCTTGCGGTGGATGCCCCACTGCTCGCCGTCGCGGCCGGTGCCCGGCGCGTCCAGGCAGTCGCCCAGCGCGTTGAACACGTGGCCCTTGACGACGTCGCCGACGGGAACCGAGATCGGCTTGCCGGTGTCGGTCACCGCGGCACCGCGGACCAGGCCGTCGGTCGGCTGCATGGAGACCGCGCGCACGACGTTGTCGCCGAGGTGCTGGGCGACCTCGAGGGTCAGGGTCTTGGCCACTGCCTCGAGGGTGATCTCACAGTGGAGGGCGTTGAACAGGTCTGGGATCGCTCCGCGGGGGAACTCCACGTCGACGACGGGGCCGATGACGCGTGCGACGCGGCCCACTCCGGCGGCCGACGAAGCGCCCGCGTTGTCTGCGGTTACTGCTGCGGTCATGGTTGTTTCTCTTTCCTCGGTAGTCGTGGGGCCCTGGGTGAACGTCGGGCTCAGTGGGCCAGCGCTTCGACGCCGCCGACGATCTCGCTGATTTCCTGCGTGATCTGTGCCTGGCGGGCCTGGTTGGCCTGGCGGGACAGGGTCTTCTCGAGCTCGGTCGCGTTGTCCGTCGCCGCCTTCATGGCGGTGCGGCGCGCGGCGTTCTCCGACGCGGCGGAGTCGAGCAGTGCGGCGAAGATGCGCGACGCGACGTAGCGCGGCAACAGCGCGTCGAGCAGCTCCTTGGCCTCGGGCTCGAACTCGATCTCGGCACTCACCTCGGCACCGGTGTCGGTGTCGAGCATGTCCTCGCCGATGTTGAACTGCTCGATCTCGAACTCGACGTCGATCGGCGCCATCCGGCGCACGACCGGCTTCTGCGTCAGCATCGACACGAACCGCGTGTAGACGACGTGCAGCTCGTCACAGCCGACGATCTCCTCGCCGTCGAGCTCCACGGTTCCGTCGGAACCGGCCAGGAACGCGTCCACCAGGTGCTTGATCGCACCGTTGATGTCGGCGAACACCGGCTGCTGGGAGAACCCGGTCCAGCTCGCCGCGACCGGACGGTCGCGGAAGGTGTAGTAACCCACACCCTTGCGCCCCATCACGTAGACGACCGGCTCCTTGCCCTCCGAACGCAGCAGCGCGATCAGCTCTTCGGTCTCGCGCAGCACGTTGGAGTTGTAGCCGCCGCACTGGCCGCTGTCAGAGGTGACGACCAGGATCGCCGCCCGGCGCGGGTTCTCCCGCTCGGTCAGCAGCGGGGAGTCCAGCGAGACCGACGCACTGGCCAGCGTGGTGACCACCTTGGTGATCTCCTGCGCGTACGGCCGCGCCGCGGCCACCCGGGCTTGCGCCTTGGTGATCCGCGAGGTCGCGATCAGTTCCTGCGCCTTGGTGATCTTCTTGGTCGACTGGATCGACCGGATCCGCCCGCGCAGCTCCCGAATGGTTGCCATTGCCTACTTCTTCTTCTTGGTCACCCGGAGGGTCTCGGACTCGACCTCGTCGGCGTCGAGGGCCGCTGCCTCCGGTTCGTTGACGACGCGGCTGCCGTCGCTGGCGACGAAGCCTTCCTTGAAGTTGTTCGTCGCGGTGGTCAGGGCCGCGATGTCCTCGTCGCTGAGCGCACCGCCGCCGGCGATGTTGCTGTAGACGCCGGCCGCACTGTGGCGCAGGTCGGCCAGCAGCTCGGACTCGAAGCGGCGCACGTCGTCGACCGGGACCGAGTCCATGAAGCCCTCACCACAGAGGTAGATCGAGACGATCTGGTCCTCGACGGAGACCGGGCTGTACTGGTCCTGCTTGAGCAGCTCGACCCAGCGGGCACCGCGCTCGAGCTGTGCCTTCGACGCGGCGTCGAGGTCGGAGGCGAAGGCCGAGAAGGCCTCCAGCTCGCGGAACTGGGCCAGCTCCAGACGCAGCGAACCGGACACCTTCTTCAGGCCCTTGGTCTGCGCGGCACCACCGACGCGCGACACCGAGATGCCGACGTTGATGGCCGGGCGGACACCCTTGTTGAAGAGGTCCGACTCGAGGAAGACCTGGCCGTCGGTGATCGAGATGACGTTGGTCGGGATGAACGCCGAGACGTCGTTGGCCTTGGTCTCGATGATCGGCAGGCCGGTCATCGAACCGCCGCCCATCTCGTCGGACAGCTTGGCGCAACGCTCCAGCAGGCGCGAGTGCAGGTAGAAGACGTCGCCGGGGTAAGCCTCGCGGCCCGGCGGGCGGCGCAGCAGCAGCGAGATCGCACGGTAGGCCTCGGCCTGCTTCGACAGGTCGTCGAACACGATCAGGACGTGCTTGCCGGCGTACATCCAGTGCTGGCCGATGGCCGAGCCGGTGTAGGGCGCGAGCCACTTGAAGCCGGCCGAGTCCGACGCGGGGGCGGCGACGATGGTGGTGTACTCCATCGCGCCGGCCTCTTCGAGCGCCGTCTTGACGCCGGCGATGGTCGAGCCCTTCTGGCCGATGGCGACGTAGATGCAGCGAACCTGCTTGTCCGGGTCGCCGCTCTTCCAGTTGTCCTTCTGGTTCAGGATGGCGTCGATGCAGACCGCGGTCTTGCCGGTCTTGCGGTCGCCGATGATCAGCTGGCGCTGGCCGCGGCCGATGGCGGTCATCGCGTCGATGGCCTTGATACCGGTGGCGAGGCTCTCCTCGACCGGCTGGCGCTCGAGCACCGTCGCCGCCTGCAGCTCCAGCACGCGGTCGGCCTCGGCCTCGATCGGGCCCAAGCCGTCGATCGGGGCGCCCAGCGGGTCGACCACGCGGCCGAGGAAGTTGTCGCCGACCGGCACCGACAGCACGTTGCCGGTCCGCTTGACCTCTTGGCCCTCTTCGATGTTCTCGTAGTCACCGAGGATGACCGCGCCGACTGCGTCGAGGTCGAGGTTCAGCGCGACGCCGCGGATTCCGCCGGGGAACTCCAGCAGCTCGTTCGCCATGGCGCCGGGCAGGCCACTGACGTGGGCGATGCCGTCGCCGGTGTCCACGACCGTGCCCACCTCTTCACGGGTGGCCGATGCGTCCACCTCCTTGGTGTACGTGCTCAGCGCGCTCCGAATCTCATCGGAGGAGATGGTCAACTCCGCCATGTGCTTACTCTTCCTGGCTCTGGTGATCGGGTCTCGATCAAGGTTTCGTGTGGGGTTGTTGGTTGGGCTACCGCAGGCCGCGGCGCACCGCAGCGAACTTGCCGGCGACGCTTCCGTCGATCTGCTCGTTGCCGACGCGGACCACGACACCACCGAGGAGGGCGGGATCGACGTCGACATGGAGGGTGACCGGCGAGCCGAGGTCGGCCTCGAGTTCGCTGGCCAACCGCTGCCGCTGGGCGTCGGTCAATGCCTCGGCGGCGCGGACGTGCGCCACCCGTCGGCCGCTGATGGCCGCCGCGGTGTCGGCCAGTGCCGCAAGGGCGTCGGCCGGCTGGAGCGACGAGCGCTCGATCGCGTCGAGCGCCAGCTTCTCGGTCACCGGGTTCACCTTGCCCGCGATGAGCGAGCGCAGGAGGCCGACGCGGTCGGCCACCGGGCGGGCCCGGTCCGACAGCGCCTGCTCGAGGGCGGCGTCACTGGCGATGATCCGGCCGAGGCGGAATAGCTCGTCCTCGACCGTATCGCCGGTACCCGCCGCCGACGCCGAGCGCAGCAGCGCCTCGACCCCGAGGTCGTGCAGGCCCGAGGCCAGGTCGGTCGAAGTAGACCACTGTCCGCCGACGGCTGCCCCGACCACCTCACCGGTGGCGTCGGCAACCTTGCCGCTCAGTACGCCGCGGGCGACCGCGGTGCGCTCAGCGGGCGGGACGGCGGCCTCGGTCAGGGTGCTCAGCAACTCCCGGTTCTCACCGAGGAGCCGTGAGACCTCGAGCAGTTCGTCGCCGACGGTGGCGGCGGCGGCTGCGGATCCGGTCGCCGGTTCCAGCACTGAGCGCGCCCCGGCAAGGGCCTCGCGTGACGATGCTGCGTACATCTACCTCTTCGTTCCTGTCTCGTTGCCCACCGCGCTATTTCGCGGTGTCGATCTCGGCGAGGAAGCGGTCGACGGTGGCCGACTGCTTGGCGGAATCGCCCAGCGACTCCCCGACCAACTTCTCGGCCAGGTCGATCGACATCTTCCCGATGTCGCCGCGGAGCTCCGACACCACCTGCTGGCGGCTGGCCTCCAGCTGCTGGTTGCCGGCCGCGACGATGCGGTCGCTCTCGGCCTGCGCGGTGGCGGTGGCATCGGCGACGATCTGCTGGCCCTGGGTACGGGCCTCGTCGCGGATGGCTGCCGCCTCCTCGCGGGCACCGGCCAGCTTCTCGCGATAGGTCGCGAGTTCGGCATTCGCCTGTGCCTGTGCCTGCTCGGCCCGCTCGATGCCGCCCTCGATCGCGTCCCGGCGCTCGTCGAGCACCTTCTGGTAGCGAGGGATCACGAACTTCCAGAACACGAAGAAGACGACGGCGAACGCGACCAGCGACCAGACGATGTCGTACGTGTGCGGCAGAAGCGGGTTGTGCTTCTCCCCACCCTCTGCAACGAGCAGCGTCAGTTCGGTTGCGTTGATCATGTCGATTCTCAGATCAGAAAATGAAGCCGGCGACGATACCGATCAGCGCCAGTGCCTCAGACAGTGCGATACCGAGGAACATGGTGGTGCGGATCTGGCCGGACAGCTCGGGCTGACGGGCAATACCCTCGATGGCCTTGCCGGCCACGATACCGACACCGATACCGGGGCCGATGGCGGCGAGGCCGTAGCCGATGGCACCGAAGCCGGTCCCCTTGATCTCGTTGGCGTCGGCCAGGGTCTGGGCGATGTAGCTCATCTTGCTATTCCCTTTCTAAATGGCTCCCCATCCGGGCGGATGAGTAGTCAGGTTTGTTGTGGTTGTCGGGTCGGGTGGTCAGTGCGCGTCGGCGTGGATCGACTGGTCGATGTAGACCGCGGTCAACAGCGCGAAGATGTAGGCCTGCAGGGCGATCACCAACAGTTCGAAGAAGGTGAAGGCGACACCGACCAGCAGCGCGGGCAGTCCGAAGACCGCCATCCAGTTCTTCGCCTCGAAGAAGAAGAACTGCGTGGCCGAGAAGAACAGGACCAGCATGATGTGGCCGGCCAGCATGTTGGCCATGAGACGAACGGTGAGCGTGAACGGCCGCAGCAGGAAGGTCGAGATGAACTCGATCGGGATCAGCAGGAAGTGGATCGGCAGCGGCACACCCGGCAGGACCGTGGACGCCTTGAGGAAGCCGAAGAAGCCGAACTTGCGGAAACCGACCCACAGGTAGGTCACGTACGCGGCCGCGGCCATCACCATCGGGAACCCGATGCGGGCGTTGGACGAGATGTTCAAGAACGGGATGACCGAGGTCAGGTTCAAGAAGATGGTCGCGAAGAAGATGGTCGCGATGATCGTCAGATACTTGCGCCCGTTCTCCTTGCCCAGGATCTCCTCGGCGATCTGGACGCGGACGAAGTCGAGCATGCTCTCGGCGACGTTCTGGATACCGCGCGGGATGAGCTTGGGGCTGCGCATGGCGACGATGAAGAAGAGCGACACGAGCAGGACCACGCCGAGCCGGATGAGCATGAGGCGGTCGAGCGCGAACGGCGTGCCCTCGAACAGGACTTGCGGGGGAAAGAAGTCGTCCAGCGTGGGCGGTTTGAATTCTCCACTGGAATCGGCCAAGAAGACGTTGATCAGCGTTCTCTCCCGTGGTCGGGCCCGTCGGCCGCGCAAGCGACTCGGGTTCGATCGGACAATCCCGCGGCTGCGGGACACAAGCAGGCCTGGCGCTTCGGTCCGGCGAACCGGGTCCGTGGCGCAACCATGTCCTGTTTGGTGTGATCAGAACTTTATCAAGTCCCGTTCACGTGCGTGTTCACCGGGGTCGGATTGCACGCATCCCGCCACACTACGACACAGCGTAGTAGCAGGTCGGGGGCCTAATGACCCTTCGACACCTCGTCGATATAGGGCACCCGCGTGCGCAGGACGCCGTAAAACTCGGCGCCGAGCACGATCACGATCGCGCCGATCAGCATGCTGACGAGCGCGCCCTTGTCGTAGAACGTCATGTTCCGCAGGATGGCCATGACCACGATGACGGCCACCATCTTCAGAAACCACGACCCCATGATGATGTACAGCGACGTCGTCGGCGGCAGTTTCGCCGTCCCGAGCACGACGAGGATGGTCACCAGGATGAACCCGCCACCCACGCCGGCGCCGATCAGCACCCCCCACAGTCCGGGGGTGTGCGCAATCGGCACCCAGACCGCCAGGCCGATCACGAACAGGGCGACCAGGCCGAGCGCCCCGTAACGCAGGCCCGCCTTCAGCGCGCCGAGCGGATCGGTGGTGGCGCGGACGATGTCCGGGGTGTCATCAGCCATGCAGCACAGGCTAGCGCCCCGGTCAGGGCGCCTTCGGCGCGGGTGTGCCCCGCACCGTGGCAATGATCCGCGGCAGGAAGGTGAACACGAGCGCGACGAGGAGTCCGGTGGCGAAGATCGGTCCGACGACCCGCAGCGGGACGACGGTGCTCGCGGACACCGACAGCGCCAACACGCCGACCCACAGGTAGATCAGCAGGGCCACGCGCGATTGCGAGTGTCCGAGTTCGAGGAGTCGGTGGTGCAGGTGCATCTTGTCCGGCGTGTAGAAGCCGACCCCGGCCCGGGTCCGGCGCACCACCGCCATCAGCATGTCCAGCATCGGGATGAACATGATCGCGGCGACCAGGATCAACGGGGACAACAGGGTGAAGACGTCGGCGGCGCCGTAGGCGTTCGGCGCCCGACGGCCGGTCGCGCTGGTCGAGGCGGCCGCCAGCATCAACCCGATGAGCATGGCGCCCGAGTCCCCCATGAAGATCCGGGCCGGGCTGAAGTTGTGCGGCAGGAAGCCCAGGCAGGCCCCGGCCAAGGCGACGGTGATCAGCGCCGGCGGGTAGGAACTCGAGTCGCCCCCGAGGTCGCGCAGCTGGCCGAGGGAGAACAGGCAGATCGCCAACGCGGCGATCAGGCCCAACCCGGCGGCCAGGCCGTCGAGGCCGTCGACGAAGTTGATGGCGTTGATGGTGGCCACGGTGATCACCACGGTGAGCAGCCCGGCCTGGAGCGGGTCGAGCGTCAGCGTCCCGATGTTGCCGAACGGGATGTAGATGACCGTCCAGCTGACGCCCATGATGACCAACACCCCGGCCGCGGTCACCTGGCCGAGGAACTTGGTCAGCGCATCCAGGCCCCACCGGTCGTCGATGACGCCGACCAGCACGATCACCAGTCCGGAGACGATTACCGCCATCATGTCCGGCGTGTAGGCGAATCCCCGGTTCAGCGCGGGCAGCTGCGCGGCAAAGGCGATCGCGGCCACCGCCCCGAGGAACATTCCGACGCCGCCCAACCGGGGCGTCGGGATGACGTGCACGTCACGGGCCCGCGGCACCGCCACCGCGCCCGCCCGGATGGCGAACACCCGGACCAGCGAGGTCAGCATGAAGGTCACCGCGGCGGCCGTCGCCCCCACCAGGACGAGTTCGCGCAGCGGCACCCCGGCCCCCGAGGAACTGATCCCCGAGGTCACCGCGACCAGCTCGTTCACCGGCGCGCACCCTCGTGCGCCGCGCTCACGACACGCCCCGCAGTTCGGCGACGTCGACGTCGAGGACCTCGGAGATCCGCTCCGCGCTGATCGCGCCCTCGCGCAGGATCAGCGGTACCTCGCGGGTCACGTCGACGATCGTCGAGGCCACCGCGGCGGCCGACGGACCGCCGTCGAGGTAGACCGAGACCGAGTCGCCGAGTTGGTCGCGCGCCTGCCCCACCGTCGTCGCGGGCGGCTGGCCCGAGACGTTGGCGCTCGACACCGCCATCGGCCCCACCTCGCGCAGCAGCTCGATGGCCACCGGGTGCAACGGCATCCGGAGCATCACCGTGCCGTCGGTGTCCCCCAGGTCCCACGCCAACGACGGGGCCTGCTGGACCACCAACGAGAGGCCACCGGGCCAGAACGCCCGGGTCAGTTCGCGTGCGGCGAGCGGCACCGACAGGACCAGCCCGTCGATGGTGTGCCAGGAGCCGACGAGGACGGGCACCGGCATGTCCCGACCACGCCCCTTGGCGGCCAGCAGGTCGGCCACCGCATCGCCGTCGAAGGCGTCGCAGCCGATCCCGTAGAGGGTGTCCGTCGGAAGCACGACCAGGCGCGACGACCGCGCTGCGGCGACCGCCGCCGAGATGCCCGCCGACCGGGTCTGCGGGTCCGTGCAGTCGTAGACAGTGCTCACCGTTTCATCCTTGCACAGTGCACTCAGCACTCCCCCGAACCCGCGCGGTGGTCGGTGCTCCCCGGTGCCCGCGCGGTCGCGAAGCGGGGACGTCCGGCGAGATCGGCGGTCGCGCGCACATCGTCGAAGCCGGCCGCCGCCAAAGCCCGCGCCACCGCGGGGCCGGTGGAATCGTCGTGCTCGATGCCGACCGGCGCACCGGCCGCGGCGAGATCGCGGATCGACGCCAGCATCGGGACGATCACCGCCATCCCGTCGTCGCCGCCGAACACCGCCTCGGGCGGGTCGGCCCGCACCTCCGGCGAGACCGGCGTGGGTGCATCACCGACACGGAGCGGGACGTAGGGCGGATTGCTGACGATGAGGTCCAGCGGCGCGTCCACCGGCCAGCCCACCGGACCGGCCTGGGCCACGACCGCCTCGCGCAGGGCCGCCGGTTCGGTGACGTCGGCGGCCACCACGGCCACCCGGCGGGCGACTGCCAGCGGCTGGGCGGCGATGTTGCGCCGCAACCAGGTGCGCGCCGACGCCGACAGTTCGACCGCGAGTACGCGGAGATCGGGCCGCGCGGCCGCCAGGCCGACGGCCAAGGCGCCCGAGCCCGAGCAGAGGTCGGCCACGAGTGCGCCCGGCGGTGCGCTCGCGACCGCCCACGCGAGGAGCAGTTCGGTCTCCGGCCGCGGCGTGAACACCCCCGGTCCGACGGCCAGCACCACCGTCGCGTCACCGGCGCCGAACTCGACGCGGCCCAGGATGTGCTGCAGCGGTTCGCGGGCGGCCCGCCGCGCCACCGCCGCCTCGAAGGCGGTCGCGGCGCGCGGATCCACCTCGTCGACGAGGATCAGGCGGCCGCGGGGGACCCTGAGCACATCGGCCAGGAGCCACTCCGCGTCGGCACGGGGCGAGTCGACACCGGCCGCGGCGAGCCGGGCGCAGGCATCGGCGAGGAGACCGCCGGGGGCGACGGGTCTAGTCACGCGGCGCCACCGTCACTCGGCGGCGAGCCGGGCCTGCTTGTCGGATTCGACGAGGGCGTCGAGCAACGCGTCCATGTCGCCGGCGAGGACCGAGTCGAGGTTGTTGGCCTTGTAGCCGATGCGGTGGTCGGCAATCCGGTTCTCCGGGAAGTTGTAGGTGCGGATCCGCTCGGAGCGGTCCACCGTGCGGATCTGCGCCGCGCGCCCCTCGGCGGCGGCCGCGGCCGCCTCCTCCTCGGCCTGCGCCTGCAACCGCGCCGCGAGGACCTGCATGGCCCGCGCCTTGTTCTGCAACTGCGACCGCTCGTTCTGACAGGTCACCACGATGCCGGTGGGCAGGTGGGTCAGGCGGACCGCCGAGTCGGTGGTGTTGACGCCCTGACCGCCCTTGCCGGAGCTGCGGTAGACGTCCACGCGCAGGTCGGAGTCGTCGATGACGACCTCGGCGACCTCGTCGGGTTCCGGGTACACCAGGACCCCGGCCGCGGAGGTGTGGATCCGACCCTGCGACTCGGTGACCGGGACCCGCTGCACGCGGTGCACGCCGCCCTCGAACTTCAACCGGGACCACACGCCGTCGCGGGTCGCCTGCGGGGCGCGGATCGACAGGGTCGCCTCCTTGTAGCCGCCGAGGTCGGACTCGGTGACGCCGAGCACCTGCGCCTTCCACCCGTGCCGCTCGCAGTATTTGAGGTACATCCGCACCAGGTCGGAGGCGAACAGCGCCGATTCCTCGCCACCGGCGCCGGGCCGCACCTCGAGCACCACGTCGTCACCGTCGTGCGGATCGCGCGGGGCGAGCAGGTCGGTGAGTGCGGCGTCGAGCGCGGCGACCTGCTCGGTCAGCGCCGGGATCTCCTCGGCGAAGCCGGGGTCGTCGGCGGCGAGCTCGGTGGCCGCGGCCAGGTCGTCGCGCGCCGCGGTCAGCTTGGTGTAGGTCGACATCACCGGGCCGAGTTCGGCGAAGCGCTTGGCGACGCGTCGGGCGTTGGCCGCGTCGTCGTGCAGCGCCGGGTCGGAGAGCTGCGTCTCCAACCCGGCGTATTCGGCCAGGATGTCGTCGATCGCCGACGGTTGCTCGGTGGCCATGGTTTCCTCTGCTTTCCCCTGGGTCGCTTTCTCTCGAGAACACAAACGGCGCCCAGGCGTGCTGATGCACGCCGGGCGCCGTCGGGGAAGCTAGCTGTCGGCGGTGGCCTTCTTCTCGCGCTTGCCGTACCGCTTCTCGAAGCGGGCGACGCGGCCGCCGGTGTCGAGGATCTTCTGCTTGCCCGTGTAGAACGGGTGGCACTGCGAGCAGACTTCGACGTTGATCCGTCCGTCACTGCGGGTGCTGCGGGTCTCGAACGTGTTGCCGCAACCGCACACGACGGTGGTGGCCACGTACTCCGGGTGGATGTCCTTCTTCATGGTGTCCCTTTCGTGGTCGCCGGGTCACCCGTGCGGAATGCCTCGGGTGTGAACCGGAACCGGACTTGATTCGACGATCCAGTATGCCACGCGGGGCCCGCAGGCCCGAAATCGCGATCACCGGTCGTCGTACCGGGGTAAACGGCCCGTATCCGGCGGGTATTCCCGCCGGATACATTGGAACCGCCGCAACCGCCGTTGCCGACGCTCCGCCCGCCGACCGAGAGGGATCGATCATCGATGGACCTGCTCGCCACTGCCCCGACTCCCGATGCACCGCTGACCGGTGAGCAGAAGGCCTGGTTGGCCGGCTATCTCGCGGGGCTCAAAGAGCGGCCGAATCTGGCCGCCCCCGGCGGGGGCGAACAACTGCTGGTCCTCTACGGCTCACAGTCGGGCAATGCCGAGTGGGTCGCGGTGCAGGCCCAGCGGCTGGCCGGCGCGCGCGGCCTGATCAGCCGCGTGGCCGACATGGACGAGGTCGGGATCGCCGACGTGGCGGCGGCGCGCAAGATCCTCATCGTCGTGTCGACCTACGGCGAGGGCGAGATGCCCGACGACGCGGCCGCACTGTGGCACGAGTTGGCCGACAGCGCCGCCCCGCGGCTCGAATCCACCGAGGTCGCGGTATGCGGCCTGGGCGACTCGAGCTATGACGGCTTCTGCCAGACGGCGATCAACATCGACACCCGGCTGGCCGAGCTGGGCGCCAGGCGGGTCGTCCCGCGCGCCGAGTGCGACGTCGACTTCCAGTCGACGATCGACACCTGGCTGCCGGCCGCCCTCGACGCCCTCGCCGGGATCGAGGCCCCGCCCGCAGCACCCGAACCGGCCCCGGCGCCCGAGCGCAAACCCGCCCGCAAACCGGCATGGGGCCGCCGCAACCCCTACTCGGCGACGATCGTCACCAATCGCACGCTCTCGGCCCCCGGCTCGGCCAAGGAGGTCCGCCACATCGAGATCGCCCTGGGCGACAGCGGCATCGCCTATGAACCGGGCGACGGCCTGTCGGTGGTGCCCTCCAACGACCCCGAACTGGTCGCTCGGATCCTCGAGCGCCTCGGCGCGACCGGCGACGAGCTGATCGTCGACCGGCGCAGCGAGCGGACCCTGCGGGAGTCTCTGACCCATCATTTCGAGATCTCGACCGCCTCGAAGTACCTCGTCGACTACGTCGCCTCGCGCAGCGGCGACGCCGAGCTGACCCACCTCGCCGAAACCGGCGACCGCGAAGCGCTCGAGGCGTGGCTGTGGGGGCGCGACGTCCTCGACGTGCTCAACGTCGACCCGTCGCTCACCATCACCGGCGAGGAGCTCCTCGGCGAACTGCGGCCGTTGGCGCCGCGCGCCTATTCGATCGCCTCGTCCCCGACGATCCACGGCGATTCCGTGCACATCACGATGGCCGTCGTGCGCTACCGCTCCTTCGACCGCGATCACGGCGGCTGCGCCTCCACCCACCTCGCCGACCGCCGCGCGGTGGGCGAGCAGATCGGGGTGTTCATCACCCCCAACCGGTCCTTCCGGCTCCCCGACGACGACGTGCCGGCCATCATGATCGGCCCGGGCACCGGCGTCGCCCCGTTCCGCTCCTTCCTCCACGAGCGCGCCGCCCGCGGCGCCACCGGGGACAACTGGCTGTTCTTCGGTGACCAGCGCCGCGAGTTCGACTTCGCCTACCGCGAGGAGCTCGAGGGCTTCGTCGACGACGGGCTGCTCACCCGCCTCGACACCGCCTTTTCCCGCGACCAGGAGCACAAGGACTACGTCCAGCACCGGATGGCCGAGAACGGCGCCGAGCTGTTCGCCTGGTTGCAGCGCGGCGCACGGGTGTACGTCTGCGGCGACGCGACGCGCATGGCCCACGATGTCGACGAGGCGCTGCACGAGATCATCGCCGAGCACGGCGGTTTCGACGCCGACGGGGCGGCGCACTACGTCGACGAGCTCCGCACCGCCAAGCGGTACCTGCGCGACGTCTACTGATCGGGCCCGTCACCGGCCCGTACGCGGGCAGAAGGCCCCGTAACAGGGTGCCCTATTTTTAGTTAGCTTTGGCTAAGCTATTGTTCTCTTCGGTGTCGCTTCACCGTCGCAGCGCCACCGGTTCTGGCATACCCAAACGAACCGGGAGTTTAGTTGCGACGCGAGCACAGTTCACAGGAACTGCTGTGGAACAGCACCGATGACAAGAGCAGTTGCGGGGTGGGGTTCATCACCCGCAAGGACGGGCAGGCACGCCACGAGGTGATCACCATGGCAAGGCAGGCGCTGTGCTCGGTGCCCCACCGCGGGGGGATCTCCGCGGAGGGCGTCGGCGACGGCGGCGGGGTCTCCGTCGACCTGTCGACGGCCTTCTTCGCCAAGGTCGCCGGCCGCGACCTGCGCGCCGGTGAGTTCTGCGTCGGCAACTTCTTCCTGCCGGAAACGCCCGAGGGGGCCGCCGCGGCGACCGATCTCATCGAGTCGACGATGACCGAGCGCGGCTTCTCCGTCCTCGCGGTGCGCGACGTGCCGGTCAACGACGCGGCCCTGCCGCCGGCCGCGGTCGCCCACCAGCTGCCGATCCGCCAGTGGGTGTTCGGCGCCCCCGAACGGGGTTCCCGGGCCGAACCGACCGACCTCGACCTGCTGGTCCAGCAGGCACTGCTGCACATCGAGGCGGTCGGATTCACCGAGCCCGCCCTGGCCGGGCTGTACCCGCTGTCCCTCTCGGCGCGCACGCAGGTCCTCAAGGGCCGACTGTCCTCGCCCGAGGTCATCGACTACTTCGCCGACCTGGCCGACCCGGACCACGCGGTGCACACCATCTATTTCCACACCCGCTTCTCCACCAACACCGACCCGCACCCGACGATGGCACAGCCGTTCCGCTACCTGGCCCACAACGGTGAGCTCAACACCGACCGGAAGAACCGCATCGCCCAGGTGACCGCGGCGGCCGCCGCGCGGCGCACGATTGTGCGGCCGCCCGGCCAGTCCGACAGTTCCCGCCTCGACCAGACCGTGGCCACCCGCGTCACCGAGGACCACGTCGACCTGGTCACCGCGATCGTCTCGATGATGCCGCCGGCGTGGGAGAACGACGCCACCCTCTCCCCGCAGGTCCGGGCCATGTTCGAGTACTTCTCGCTGTACGAGGAGAAGAACGACGGACCGGCCGCGGTGGTCTTCGGCAACGGTTCGGTCATCGGCGCCCGCCTGGACCGGCTGGGCCTGCGGCCGCTGCGCACGGTGGAGACCGACGACTACCTGTGCGCCTTCTCCGAGGCCGGCCAGATCGACTTCGCCCCCGACACCGTCCTCTCCCGCGGGCGCGTCCCGGCCGGCGGGATGATCTGTTACGACCACGACGAGCAGCGCGTGTACACGACCACCGAGGTCTACGAGAAGCTCGCCGCCACCGCCGACTTCCCGGCCCTGCTGCGCCGCGCCAAGGTCGACCTGGCCGATCTCGAGCAGGTCGACCCCGCCGAACCCGACGAGCACCTCACCGACCGGGCCGGACTCAGCGACCACCAACGGTTCCGCGCGTACTTCTTGGACCAGGAGAGCTTCCGGTTCTTCGTCGACCCGATGCTCGACAGCGGGACGGAGCTGGTGTCGGCGATGGGCTTCGGGTTGGCGATCAACGCGCTGACCAATGCCGAGCCGAGTGTCGCGCGCTACTTCTCCCAGCGGTTCGCCCAGGTCACCAACCCGCCGCTGGACAGCATCCGCGCGCTCGCCGACCGGCGGGGTCGGCCTGGGCCCGATCGCCGATTCGCTCGACAGCGCCCATGCCGCGGCCGTTGCCGCCCCGCTCGCCACCGACCGCGAACTCCCGCTGTTGGGGTTGTTCAAGGAGCGTTCGGAGGGGGCCGGCCATTCCTACGGCACCACCGCCGTCCGCCGCTGGGAGGAACTGAACGCCGAGGCGCCGGTCTACCCGGCCGGCGACCGGGTGTCCCCCACCGTCGAGCGGGCCGGGGCGACAGCCTCGCTGCCCCTGTTGACGCTGAGCGAACTGAAGAGCGCCTTCGGCCTAGACGCCCACGCGTACGACGACAGCGGATTCGACCGCCTGTCCGACGAGGCGATGGACGCCTTCACCGTGACCGAGGCCTACCGCGCGCTGTCGGCCGATCTGGCCCGGGCCCGGGAACGGCGTCCCAGCGCGCTGCGCGACGTCCTGGCCATCTCGCCGGCCGGCGACCCGGTCGACCTCGGCGCGGTCACCCCGGTGCACGATATCACCGCGACCTTCGCCTCCGGCGCGATGAGCCACGGGGCCCTGGTCGCCTCGGCCCACGAGGCGGTGGCCCACGGGACGAACATGGTCGGTGCCCTGTCCAACTCCGGCGAGGGTGGCGAGCACCTGTCCCGGTACGGCACGATCCGCGCCTCGCGGATCAAGCAGTTCGCCTCCGGGCGGTTCGGGATCTGGGCCGGTTACCTGGCCGATCCCGAGCTGCGCGAGCTGGAGATCAAGATCGGCCAGGGCGCCAAGCCGGGCGAGGGCGGCCAGTTGCCCGCCCCCAAGGTCACCGTGGAGATCGCCGCGGCCCGCGGCGGCACCCCTGGCGTCGAACTCATCTCCCCGCCGCCGCACCACGACACGTACTCGATCGAAGACTTGGCGCAGCTGATCCACGACTGCAAGGCGGCCCGCGTCCGGGTCATCGTCAAACTCGTCTCCTCCGAGGGCATCGGCACCATCGCCGTCGGCGTCGCCAAAGCCGGCGCCGACGTGATCAACGTCGCCGGCAACACCGGCGGCACCGGGGCCGCGGCGGTGACGAGCCTGCGCTACGCCGGCCGCGTCGCCGAGATCGGTCTGGCCGAGGTCCACCAGGCGCTGTGCGCCAACGGACTGCGCAGCAAGGTCGTGCTGCGGGTGTCCGGCGCCCACCAGACCGGTCGCGACGTGGTGGTGTCGGCGCTACTCGGCGCGGACAGTTTCGAGTTCGGCACGTCGGCGCTGATGTCCATCGGCTGCGTGATGGCCAAGAACTGCAACGTGCGCTGCCCGGCCGGGCTCACCACCAACCCCGAGCTGTTCGAGGGCGATCCGCGCGCGGTGGCGCAGTACCTGCTCAACGTGGCCGCCGAGGTGCGCGAAGTGCTCGCCGCCAACGGGTTGACCAGTTTGGCCCAGGCCCGTGGGCGCACGGATCTGCTCAGCGTCCTGGACCACCCGGCGATCGTCGGGCGGATCCGCCCCGACGCCCTGCTGGCGCGGATCGACGAGGTGGTCATCGCCGATCCGGTGTACCTCGAGCGCGATTACGCCGTCGACGACGAGCTGGTGGCCCAGGTGCGGGCCGCCCTGGTCGACGACCGCGCCGCGGTCGCCACCCCGGCGCCGGCCCGCCTCGACAACCGCAACAAGGGCGTCGGCGCACAGTTGGCCATCGACCTGGAACGGCTGCTCAACTGGGAGCTCGACGGTCCCGAGGCGGATGCGCTCGCCCCCGTCCTGCTCGACGACCGCGGCCGCCGCTATCTCGCGCCCGACTCGGTGCGGGTCGAGACCGACGGATCGGCCGGCCAGTCCTATGCCGCCTTCTGCAACGACGGGATGCGCCTGCGCCACCGCGGCACCTGCAACGACGGTGTCGGCAAGTCGATGTCGGGCGGCACCGTCGTGGTGTGCTCGCCGGGCGGCGGCTCGACCGACGTCGGCGGGAATGTCCTGATCGGCAACTTCGCCCTCTTCGGCGCGACCGGTGGCCGGCTGTTCGTGCAGGGCGAGGCCGGTGACCGGTTCGCCGTCCGCAACTCCGGTGCCACCGCCGTGGTCGAGGGCCTCGGCGAATACGGCTGCGAGTACATGACCAACGGCGCGGTGCTCAACCTCGGCGGCTACGGCAACGGCCTGGCCAACGGGATGAGCGGCGGCTTCCTCTACCAGTACGACCCGGCCGGGAAGGTCGGGCGCCGGGTCAGCGCCGACTCGGTCATCACCGGGTCCATCGCCGATGCCGACGACCCGTTCGCCGCGCTGCACCACGACGCGGTTCACCTGATGCTCACCTGGCACGCCGAGGCAACCGGGTCGGCGCTGGCGCAGCGGTTGCTGCGCGACTGGGAGACCGAGCGCGGGTCCTTCGTCTACGCGATGCCGCGGGCGCTGCTGGCCCACCAAGACTCGGCCACGATCATGGCGTCGCTGGACCGGCGCGGCCTGCTCGACGAGCTGTCCACGTCGATCGCGCTGGAACAGGTCCGCGGGCTCAAGCGGGCCACCCGCGAGGCCACCGCGGTCGCCGACGGGGTGGTCCCGGCGTTCGGGCACACCGACGACGAGTCGACATTCCGCCTGCTCAACGCGTTCACGCTGTTCGAACTGTCCCGCGAGGTCGCGGCGAACCGGTTGCGGAAGTCGCCGGACGTCGATACCGAGTCGATCGCCCGCGCCGCGCGCAACCTGGTCCTCACCGAGGACTTCGAACTGATCAACCGGGTCGCCAAGTACGCCCGGGACATCCTCGGCGACTACACCGCCGAACAGTTGGCCGCGCTGATCGGCGCCAAGCGGGTCAACGACTACAAGCAAGCGCTGGCCCTGCGCAACGTCCGCTCGATGGATGCCCCGGCCACGTATGGCTGGCTGCTGCTGCAGGACCGCCGCAACCGTGCGTTGCTCGGCGGGCTGCCCAGCTACGACGAACTGTTCGCCTCCCGGGCCGTCCCCCACGTCGCGCAGTCGCTGCGCACGGCGGGGATCACCCGGGAACTGTCCACCCCCGTCACGAGAACAAAGGCCGGTTGAACCGATGGAGTTGCCGTACTACCCCTCCGATACGCCCTTCAACGGCGAGCAGAAGGCATGGCTCGCCGGATTCCTCGCCGGGCTGAACACCCGGCTGGCCATGCCCGCCGGGGCGGCGGTGCCGACGGCCGGCGCGGTCGGGGGGCCGGTCGCCACGCTGGAGCGGCCGGCTGACGGCACCGCGGCCGAGCCGGCGGCCGCCGAAGCCGCCGCGCCCGCCGGGCCCGGTTCGCTGCTCATCATCTACGGGACGCAGAGCGGCAATGCGGAGTGGATCGCCGACCAGGCGAAGGACGCGGCCACCGAACTCGGTTTCGACGTCACCCTTGCCGACATGGGCGAGGCCACGCTCGAGCAGGTCGCCGGGGCGACCAAGCTTCTTGCCGTCGTCTCCACCTACGGCGAGGGCGAGATGCCCGACGACGCCGAGGACCTGTGGAGCGAGATCGCCGGTCCGGAGGCGCCGCGCATGGAGGGGGTGAGCTTCGCCGTCTGCGGCCTGGGCGACACGATCTACGACGGTTTCTGCCAGGCGGCCAAGAACCTCGACGCGCGCCTCGCCGCGCTCGGCGCCACCCGCGTCGTCGACCGGGCCGAGTGCGATATCGATTTCCAACCGGCCGCCGATGCCTGGATGCCGGGTGCGCTGGACGCCCTGCTCGCCGCGGGATCGGCTCCCGCCGCCGCGCCGGTCGCGCCGGTCGCCGAACCGGCGGCGGAGCCGGTGGCCGAACCCGCCGCTGAACCGGTCGCCGAGGCCTGGGGGCGCAAGAACCCCTACCCCGCCACCATCATCGAGAACACGGTGCTCTCGGGTCCCGCATCGGCGAAGGAGGTCCGACACTTCGTCGTCTCCCTCGGCGACAGCGGGATCGAGTACGAACCGGGCGACGGTTTGTCGGTGCATGCCGTGAACGACGCGGCCCTCGTCGAACTGGTCCTCGCGCGCCTCGGTGCCACCGGCGACGAGCTCATCACCGACCGCAAGACCGAGCGGACCCTGCGCGACGCGCTCACCAACCACTACGAGCTGGCCACGCCGTCGAAATATCTTGTCGACTACATCGCCTCCCGCAGCGGCGACGCCGAACTCACCCACCTGTCGGCCACCGGGGACCACGAGGCCCTCGACGCCTGGCTCTGGGGGCGCGACGTCCTCGACCTGCTCAACGTCGACCCGACCCTGACGATCACCCCCGAGGAGCTGGTCAACGAATTGCGGCCGCTGGCACCCCGGGTCTATTCGATCTCGTCGTCGCCACGCGCCCACGCCGGCACCGTGCACCTCACCGTCGCCGCGGTCCGCTACCGCTCCCTGGACCGGGATCGGGGCGGCGTCTGCTCGACCTTCCTCGCCGACCGGTGCGGCGACGGGGCGCCGATCAGCGTCTACATCACGCCGAACCGCTCGTTCCGCCTGCCCGACGACGACGCCCCGGTCATCATGATCGGCCCGGGCACCGGCGTCGCCCCGTTCCGCTCCTTCCTGCACGAGCGCGCCGCCCGCGGCGCCACCGGCGAGAACTGGCTGTTCTTCGGCGACCAGCACCGCGAGTCGGACTACCTCTATGCCGAGGAACTCGCCCGCTTCACCGACGACGGCCTGTTGACCCGGCTCGACCTGGCGTTCTCCCGCGACCAGGAACACAAGATCTACGTCCAGGACCGGATGGCCGAGAACGGTGCGGAGTTCTACGACTGGCTCGAGCGCGGCGCGAGCGTCTTCGTCTGCGGCGATGCCACCCGGATGGCCCACGACGTCGACACCGCGCTGCACGAGATCGTCGCCAAGCAGGGCGGGCTCGACGCCGACGGCGCCGCCCACTACGTCGACCAACTGAAACAGCAGAAGCGCTACCTGAGGGATGTGTACTGAGATGAGCGAACCGGACCAGACCGGCCCGAACGAGACCTCCCACTCCCCCGGCGACTGTCGCTGCCCGAATCCGCGCTGCCACCGCTTGGCGGGGGCGACGAGCGATCTCGACGAGCTGCTGGCGGCTCCCGGCGTCACCGCCTCCGTCGTCGACGGACCGGTCGGCACGCTCGCCGACGCACTGCCCCTGCTCGACCAGATCGTCGGCGTCACCGCGGCGGGTCCGGTCATCACCAACGACCTGGGCATCCACCGCCGGCCGTCGTACCGCGACGACCCGCTGCACGGTGGCGCCGAGGGGATCTCCCTGCGGATCAACCCCGACATGCTGGGCACCGTGCTGGTGACCGAACCGACCCCCCACGCACCGCCGACCCTGCGGATCTTCGACCGTGACGGGAACGCGGTCCACGTCACCTATCTCGTCGAGGGGTCGGACCGCCTCGCCTTCGAGGCGCTGAGCCTGTCGCGCTCCAGCGACATCGACCTGCTCGACGAGCTCTCGCCGGAACGGCGGCGGCCGGTGGAGGTGTTCCCGGTGCCGGTCGACGACGAGGCGCCGTTGGACACCGATCAACTCGGCCTGTTCGACTCGATCCTCGCCGACGGCGGGCGGTCCCGCCTCGACGCCCTGCGCACGGTCCCCGCACCGGGGTTCGCCCGGGTGTGCTCGCGCCGCGTCATCGCCGCGCTGAGCCACGCGGCCGCGCTGACCATGCCGATGACCACGTGTGCCGCCGCGACCGGCTGCCTGCAGATCCGGCACGACCGGCTGGACGGGTCCCGCGAGCGCTACGGTTCGATGGTGCTCGCATCACGCGGGGCCCGCACGATGATCAACTTCAACGTCGTCGACGAGTGCTGGGTGACCAGCGCGACCGGCGTCTGGGGTGCCACGGCGGCGATCGAGTTGTATGACCGCGAGGGACGCTGCTGCTTCGTGGCCACCCAAACCGGCCCGGTCGACCTGACCACCTACGAGGCCTGGCAGACGCTCACCGGGGAATTGGCCGACGCCTAGATCTGCCGACGCCTAGATTGGCCGGCGCCTAGATTGACCGAAGCCTAGATTGGCCGACAGACCACCCCGCCGGGCGCTCAGTCGTTGTCGTTGAGCGCGCCCGGGGTGTTCTTCTGCACCTGCATGAGGAACTCGACGTTGTTCTTCGTCTTTTTCAGCTGGCTGATCAGCAGGTCGATCGCCTGGTGGCTGTCCAGACCGGACAGGACGCGGCGCAGCTTGTGGACGATCGAGAACTCCTCCGGGGACAGCAGCAGCTCGTCCTTGCGGGTGCTCGACAGGTTGACGTCGACGGCCGGGAAGACCCGGCGCTCGGCGATCTTGCGGTCGAGCTTGAGCTCGGCGTTGCCGGTGCCCTTGAACTCCTCGAAGATGACGGTGTCACCGGTCGAACCGGTCTCCACCAGCGCCGAGGCGATGATGGTCAGCGATCCGCCGTGCTCGATGTTGCGGGCGGCGCCCAGGAAGCGCTTCGGCGGGTACAGCGCCGTCGAGTCGACACCACCGGAGAGGATGCGCCCCGACGCCGGCGAGGCGTTGTTGTAGGCGCGGCCCAGTCGGGTGATCGAGTCGAGTAGCACCACCACGTCCTTGCCCTGCTCGACGAGTCGCTTGGCACGCTCGATCGCGAGTTCGGACACGCTGGTGTGGTCTGACGGCGGGCGGTCGAAGGTCGAGGCGATGACCTCACCCTTCACGCTGCGCTGCATGTCGGTGACCTCTTCGGGGCGCTCGTCGACCAGCACGACCATGAGGTGGCACTCGGGGTTGTTGGTGGCGATCGCGTTCGCGATGTCCTGCAGGATCGTCGTCTTACCGGCCTTGGGCGGCGACACGATCAGCGCGCGCTGCCCCTTGCCGATCGGCATGATCAGGTCGATGACTCGGGTGTCGAGGCGCTCGGTGGTCGTCTCCAGGCGCAGCCGCTCGTTCGGGTAGAGCGGGGTGAGCTTGTTGAAGTCCGGGCGCTTGCGCGCGGCCTCCGGATCGCTGCCGTTCACGGTGTCCAGGCGCACCAGCGGGTTGAACTTCTGCCGGTTGTTCTGGTTGCCGCCGCCCTGCTGCTCACCCTCGCGCGGCACCTTGACCGCACCGGTGATCGCGTCGCCGCGGCGCAAGCCGTATCGGCGCACCAGGTTCATCGACACGTAGACGTCGTTGGGGCCGGCCAGGTAGCCGGAGGTGCGCACGAAGGCGTAGTTGTCCAGGACGTCGAGGATGCCGGCGACCGGGGCGACGACGTCGTCCTCGGACAGCTGCGGCTCGGCGTCGCGGTCACGACCGCCGCGGCGGTTCCGCTCGCGGAATCGCCGGTTGCGACGGCCACGACCGCCCTCGCCGTCGTCGTCGCGACGGTTCTGGTTGCCCTGGCCGCCCTGGTTGTTCTGGCCGCCCTGGTTGTTCTGGCTGTTCTGGTTGCCCTGGCCGCTGCCCTGCTCACCGCCGTCGCGGTTGCGGTTACGGTTCCGGTTGCGGTTGCCGCCCTGCCCGTCTTTCGACCCGGCGTCGTCGTTGGCGTCCTTGGCCTTCGCCTCGCCGCCATCCTGGGCCTTGGGCTCGTCGGATCGGCCGGTGTCGGCCCGGGGTGCGTCGTCGGAGACGGGGGCACTCTCGGTCTTGGGGGCACTCTCGGTCTTGGGGGCACTCTCGGTCTTGGGGGCACTCTCGGTCTTGGGAGCGCTCTCGGTCTTAGGGGCGCTCTCAGCCTGAAGAGCGCTGTCGGCCTTCGGGGCCGATTCGGCGGTCTGCGCCTTGGGGGCACCGCCGCCCTGGCGCTCCTTGATCGCGCTGATCAAATCGCCCTTGCGCATACCCGAGGCACCCTTGATGCCCAGGCCGCTGGCCAGCGAGCGCAGCTCCGGCAGCACCATGGCCGACAGGCCGCTCTTGGCGCGGGAGGTGGGAGCGTCGGCGGCCGGCGCGGACAGCGCCTCCACCGGGGCCGAAACCGTAACCGGTGCCGTGGTGAGATCCGTTTCAGTCACGGAAGTCCTTTCGTTCCCTCGCGGCGTCGTTGTGCGCGAGGGGGGATGAAGTCCCTACACGGGAAAACTGGGGTCTACTGGCGGCGGAAGTCGCAGGCCGTGACCGGTGTCAACCGTGACGCGGGGCGTGACGCGTATCAACCGGAAAATCGGGGGGACGTCCGCAAACGGCGATTTCACGTTCGCCCAGCGAGACGTTGTTATGGTACCGCGACACAGTGGCGCGGGCAACAACAGGGCCCGTCGGCGTGCCGGTCAGCGGTCCGCCACCACCGTCGGACCGTCGCTGATCGCCGTTTCGACCATCGTGAACCCGTCCCGGTCGGCCAGGCCCGCCGGGATGTCGGCGGTGTGCAGCACGAGCACCGTCGGGCCGGCACCGGAGATCGTCGCGGCGAAACCCGCTGCACGCAGGTCGGCGACCAACTCGGTCGACGACGCCAGCGCCTGGGCACGGTACTCCTGGTGGAGGCGGTCCTCGGTGGCGTCCAACAGCAACTCGGGCTCGCGGGTCAACGCGTGGACCGCGAGCGCGGTGCGGCTCAGGTTGAACACCGCATCACGGCGCGGCACCGTGTCGGGCAGCAGCCCGCGGGTCTGCGACGTCGACGATTCGGCGTGCGAGATGAAAGCGGTGGCACGGATCCGCGGATCGATCGCGAGGCGCCGGGCGCTGTAGCGCGTGTCGTCCCCGCTCCCCTCGGTCCAGGTGACCACCGCGCCGCCCAACACACTGGCGGCGGCGTTGTCGGGATGTCCTTCGAACTCGGCAGACAGCTGGACCAGTTCGCCATCGGAAAGCGGTTGCGCTCCAAGCGTTTCCGCTGCCGCGCCGAGCAGTCCCGAGGCTGCGACCAACCCCGATACCACTGCCGACGCCGACGAGCCGACGCCGCGCGAATGCGGAATGGCGTTGACGCAGGCCACCTCCAGGCCGACCGCGGCGGCACCGCCGCGGGCCAGCCCGCGCTCGATCGCCCGCGCCACGAGGTGGGTGTGGTCCAGCGGCACCGACTCCGCCCCCTCGCCGGTGACCGACACCTGGACGCCGGGCCGGTCGAGCGTGGTGACGGTGACGTCGTCGTAGATCCCCAGCGCCAGGCCGAGGCAGTCGAACCCGGGCCCCAGGTTGGCACTGGACGCCGGGACGCGCACGGCGACCCGCAGTCCGGGCGGAAGCAGCTTGGTCATCACGTCGGTCACCGGATCAACCGACCCCCAGCGCATCGGCGACCGCACCCGGGTCGACCGGGATGGCCGAGACCTCGGGCATGCCGAGCAGCGCGGTGTCGGGGTCCTTGAGCCCGTTGCCGGTGACGGTGCAGACCACCGTCGACCCGGCCTCGATCCAACCGTCGGCGCGGGCGGCGAGCAACCCGGCCACCGAGGCCGCCGACGCGGGCTCGACGAACACCCCGTCGCGGCCCGCCACCAGGCGGTAGGCCTCCAACAGCTTCTCGTCGGTGGCCGCGCGGAACTGCCCGCCCGACTCGTCCTTGGCGGCCACGGCCTGGTTCCAGCTGGCCGGCGCACCGATCCGGATCGCGGTGGCGATCGTCTCCGGGTTGGCCACCGGCGCACCGTTGACCAGCGGCGCGGCACCGGCCGCCTGCACGCCGAGCATCCGCGGCAGCGAATCACTCAAGCCATCGGCGCGGTATTCGGTGTAGCCCTTCCAATACGCGGTGATGTTGCCGGCGTTACCGACCGGCAGGGCATGCACGTCAGGGGCCCGGCCCAGCACGTCGACGATCTCGAACGCCGCCGTCTTCTGGCCCTCGATGCGTGCCGGATTGACCGAGTTCACCAACTCGATCTCGGTGAAGTCGGCGGTCACCTTGCGGGCCAGCTCGAGACAGTCGTCGAAGTTGCCCTGGACTTGGATGATCTTCGCGCCGTGCATGACGGCCTGGGCGAGCTTGCCCATGGCGATCTTGCCCTCGGGGATCAGCACCGCGCAGGTCATGCCGGCGCGGGTCGCGTAGGCGGCGGCCGACGCGGAGGTGTTGCCGGTAGACGCGCAGAGCACCGCGCGCTTGCCGTGGTTGAGGGCGGTGGTGACCGCCATCGTCATCCCGCGGTCCTTGAACGACCCGGTCGGGTTGAGGCCCTCGACCTTCAGATAGACCTCGCACCCGGTGATCTCGGACAGGTGGTTGGCCTTGATGAGAGGCGTTGCCCCCTCCAGCAGGGTCACAATGGTCCAGTCGTCCTCAACCGGCATCCGGTCGCGGTAGGCCTCGATCAGGCCCGGCCAGGCCTGGTGCACATGCTTACTCATGGGTTCCCTCCATCCGCAGAACCGAGGACACCGCGGTCACCGCTTCCATGTTTTCCAATGCCGATACCGTCTCGGCCAGTGCCCCATCCGGCGCGCGGTGGGTGATCACGATCAACCGGGTCGCGTCGGCGCCGCCCTCCTGGCGGACGGCGGCAATGCTCACGCCGTGCTTGGCGAACTCGCCGGCGATGGTCTCCAAGACACCCGGCCGGTCGACCACGTTCATCGCGACGTAGTAGCGGGTCGGGACCTGGGCGATCGGCATGACCGGCAGCGACGCATACGTCGACTCCAGCGGTCCGCGACCGGAGTACACCTTGTTGCGCGCGGCCATCACGACGTCGCCCATGACCGCCGACGCGGTCGGCGCTCCGCCGGCGCCCTGGCCGTAGAACATCAGGCGGCCGGCGTCGACGGCTTCGACGACGACGGCGTTGTAGGCGCCGCTCACCGTCGCCAACGGGTGCGACAGCGGGATGAGCGCGGGATAGACCCGGGCCGAGATGCGCTCGCGGCCGTCGTCCCCGACGACGCGTTCGCAGATCGACAGCAGCTTGACCGTGCAATCGAACTTGGCGGCGCTGGCCAAATCCTCGGCGGTCACCGACGAGATGCCCTCGCGGTAGACGTCGGCGGCGGTCACCCGGCTGTGGAAGGCGATCGATGCGAGGATCGCGGCCTTGGCGGCGGCGTCATAGCCCTCGACGTCGGCGGTCGGGTCGGCCTCGGCGTAGCCCAGGCGGCCCGCCTCGGCCAGCGCCTCGTCGTAGTCGGCACCGGTCTCGGCCATCGCGGAGAGGATGAAGTTCGTGGTGCCGTTGACGATGCCGGCGACGCGCTGCACCTTGTCCCCGGCCAACGACTGCATCAGCGGGCGCACCACCGGGATCGCCCCGGCGACGGCGGCTTCGAAGTACAGGTCGACGTTCGCCTCCGCCGCCGCGGTGGCCAGCTCGCCGGTGTACTCGGCGAGCAGCGCCTTGTTGGCGGTCACCACCGATTTCCCCTGTTGCAGGGCGGTGCGGATGAGCTCGCGCGGCGGTTCGATCCCACCGAGGACCTCGATGACGATGTCGACGTCGTCGCGCCGCACCAGTGCGGCCGGGTCGTCGGTCAACAGGGCGCGGTCGATCCCCCGCCCCCGCTCGAGGTCGCGGACCGCGACGCCGCGCAGGACCAGCGAGGCGCCGATGCGGGCGCGCAGGTCCTCGGCGTTCTCGGTGATGATCCGCACGACTTCGGCGCCCACGTTGCCCATCCCGAGCACGGCGACGCCGAGTTCGGTCGGCGCACCAGTGCGTTGCGCGGTGCCCTCGGTCACTGCGATACCTCCAAGCTCAACAAGTCGGCGACGGTCTCCCGCCGCAAGATCACACGGGACTGCCCGTCGCGCACGGCGATGACGGCGGGTCGGGTGACCATGTTGTACCGCGACGACATCGAGTAACAGTAGGCCCCCGTCGCGCCGACGATCAGCACATCACCGGGAGCCAAGTCGCCGGGCAGCCAACAGTCCCGCACGACGATATCGCCGGTCTCGCAGTGCTTGCCAACCACGCGACACACCACCGGTGGCGCATCAGAGGTCCGCGAGGCCAGCCGGACGTCGTATTCCGCGTCGTACAGGGCGCTTCGGATATTGTCGCTCATGCCGCCGTCGACCGACACGTACCGGCGCTGGCCACCGCCGTCGAGGTCGACGTCCTTGATCGTGCCGACCCGGTACAGGGTCACCCCGGGCGGGCCGGCGATCGCGCGGCCCGGCTCCACGGCCAGGGTCGGCATCGGCAGGCCCAGGGCCGCCGTTTCCCGCTCGACGATCCCGGCCAGGGAGTCGGCCAGCGTGGTCACCGGCAGCGGGTCGTCGGTGGGCAGGTAGGAGATCCCCAGGCCGCCGCCGAGGTCGATGATCGAGAGTTGCTCGGCGCGCGCGCCGAACTCGGCGACCACTTCGCCGAGCAGCCCGATGACCCGGCGGGCGGCGACCTCGAACCCGTCAAGGTCGAAGATCTGCGACCCGATGTGGCTGTGCAGGCCGACCAACCGCAGGTGGTCCGTGGCGAAGACGGCGCGCACGGCGGCCATCGCCTTGCCGCCGCTGATCGAGAAGCCGAACTTCTGGTCCTCGTGCGCTGTCGAGATGAATTCGTGGGTGTGCGCGTTGACGCCCGGCGTCACGCGGATCAACACGTCGGCGACGACGCCGTGGCGGGCGGCGATGGCGTCGAGGCGCTCGATCTCGGTCAACGAGTCCAGCACGACGTGGCCGATCCCGGCGGTGACCGCGGCCTCGAGTTCGTCCTCGCCCTTGTTGTTGCCGTGCAAGGCGATTCGCTGCGCGGGGAAGCCGGCGTGCAGCGCGACGGCCAGCTCGCCACCGCTGCACACGTCGAGGCTCAGCCCCTCTTGCTCGACCCACTTCGCGATCTCGACGGAGAGGAAGGCCTTCGAGGCGTAGTGCACCTTGCCGTAGCGGCCGAAGGCCTCCCGCATGGCCGCGCAGCGCGCGCGGAAGTCGGCCTCGTCGTAGACGAACAGCGGCGTCTGGTACCGATCGGCCAGCTCGTCGGTACCGATGCCGCCGATGGCGATGGCGCCGTCGGCGTTGCGGGCGGTCCCGGCCGGGTAGACGTTGGCGGGGATGGCGGCCACCTCGGCCGCCGAGGCACGGTCAGTCATCGCCTACATCCGTTCCGGCGCCGAGACGCCGACGAGGTCGAGGCCGTTGGCGAGCGTTCGGCGCGCCGCGGCGCACAGCGCCAGCCGCGCACGGTTGACGTCGGTGGCCGCCTCGTCCCCGAGGGGCAGCACCCGGCACTGCGTGTAGAAGCGGTGGTAGGCGCCGGCCAGCGACTCCAGGTACCGGCAGACGCGGTGCGGTTCGCGCAGCTCCGCCGCGGTCGCGACGACGTCGGGGAAGTCGCCCAGCGTGCGGATCAGCTCGCCCTCGGCCGGCTCGGTGAGCAGGGCGACCGCCGACGGGTCGGCCGACAGACCCAGGTCGGCGGCGTTGCGGGCCAGCGCGGCCAACCGCGCGTGGGCGTATTGCACGTAGTAGACCGGGTTCTCGTTGGACTGCTTGCGCAGCAGGTCCAGGTCGATGTCAATGTTGACGTCCACCGACGAGCGGATCAGCGAATACCGCGCGGCGTCGACGCCGACCATCTCGACCAGGTCGTCGAGGGTGACCACGGTCCCGGCCCGCTTGCTCATCCGGACCGGGGCACCGTCCTGGACCAGGTTCACCATCTGGCCGATCAGCACCTCGACCTTCGCCGCGTCGTAGCCGAGCGCGGCGGCGGCGGCCTTGAGGCGCACCACGTAGCCGTGGTGGTCGGCCCCGAGCATGTAGATCAGGTGGTTGAACCCGCGGTCGAACTTGTCTTTGAGGTAGGCGATGTCGCCGGCGATGTAGGCCGCGTTGCCGTCGCTCTTGAGGACGACGCGGTCCTTGTCGTCGCCGTGGTCGGTGGACCGCAACCACCAGGCCCCGTCGGCCTCGTAGAGGCTGCCGTTGGCCTTGAGTTCGGCGATGCACTCCTCGACCAGGCCGCGTTCGAACATCGAGTTCTCGTGCGTGTACACGTCGAAGTCGGTGCCGAAGTCGTGCAGCGTGGTCTTGATGTGGTCGAACATCAACTCGACGCCTCGGGCCCGGAACGTCTCGACCCGCTCCTCGTCGGGGAGGTCCACGACGCCGGGAACGGCGGCCACGACCTGCGCGGCGATGTCGGCGATGTACTCCCCGGCATAACCGTCCTCCGGGGTCGGCAGGCCTCGCGCCGCGGCGTCGAGCGACCGGGCGAAGCGGTCGATCTGCCCGCCGTGGTCGTTGAAGTAGTACTCGCGGGTGACCGCGGCGCCGCGCGCGGAGAGGACCCGGCCCAGCGCGTCGCCGACGGCGGCCCACCGGGTGCCGCCGAGGTGGATCGGTCCGGTCGGGTTGGCCGAGACGAATTCGAGGTTGACCGTCGAGTCGGCGAAGTCCGCGCCGCGGCCGAAGTCTGCGCCCTGCTCGAGAATCGTCTCGATGACGCTGTTCTGCGCGGCCGCGGCCAGGCGCAGGTTCACAAATCCCGGCCCGGCAATCTCGGCCGAGTCGATCCCGGCGTCGGCGGCGAAGGCCTCGGCCAACCACTGCGCCAGGTCGCGCGGCGCGACACCGACCTTCTTGCCGATCTGCAGGGCGATATTCGTCGCGTAATCAC
Organism: Gordonia crocea; assembly: GCF_009932435.1. Lineage (NCBI taxonomy): Bacteria > Bacillati > Actinomycetota > Actinomycetes > Mycobacteriales > Gordoniaceae > Gordonia > Gordonia crocea. The sequence goes on along the minus strand of NZ_BJOU01000001.1, from coordinate 1,540,968 downwards.
CGTGCTCCGGGTTGCGCGGGCGCTCCACCGTGACCGCCTCGGGCAGTGCGGCGGTGTCGAGACCGCGGTCGGCCAGAACGGTCTGGGTGATGGCGCGCAGCAGCGCGGCGAGGTCGGCGGGAGTCACAGGAAACCATTCTATGGAGTAGCCGGTCGTCGGCGGTATTCGGTATCGGCGACGAGGTCGCGCCACCCCCGCCGATCCGTGGACTAGCGTGGTGACCATGCCGAACGATGAGTCCTCCCCCGCCGTCACCCCGTCGTCGAGCCCGGTCGCGCAGAACCATGACCACGCCGGTCGGCCCCGGTGGCTGACCACCGCCCTCGTCGGCGTCGCGGCCCTGCTGATCGGTGTCGGGGCGGGGCTGGCGATCGGCACCGCCAAGGACTCCGACGACGGCCACCACGGTCACACCGGCGCGAATGCCATCGCGGTCGGCTTCGCCCAGGACATGATCGTGCACCACCAGCAGGCCGTCGAGATGACCCGCGTGGTGATCGAGCGCGGCTCGGATGCCCGGGTCCGCGACCTCGCGGTGACGATGCTGTCGGATCAGAGTGCGGAGATCGGCCAGATGACCGGCTGGCTGCAGAGTTGGGGCGCACCGCTGAGCAACCCGGGAGCCCCGATGTCGTGGATGCACCACGGCAGCGGGTCCGACCACTGCGCCGACGGCCACGTCGACGAGCACTGCCCCGCGCCGGGCAACGGCGGCCATGACCACGGCAGCGACCACGGGGGCGATCACCACGGGGCGACGATGCCCGCACCGGTGTCGGACGACCCGCCGATGGACGGCATGGCGACCAAGGCCGAGATGGCCCGGTTGCGATCACTGTCCGGCGCCGCCGTCGACACCTATTTCCTGCAGCTCATGCTCCGCCACCACCAGGGCGGCCACCACATGATGGAGATGGTCGTCGATCCGAAGAACGGCGCCCCGGAGTATGTCCGCGCCCTGGCCGACAAGATGAACGCCGCCCAGGTCTCCGAGGAGGCGACCATGAAGCAGCTGCTGGCGCAGCGCAACGCCGCACCCCTGCCCTGACGATTCATTCTCAGCCGTCGGCGACCAAGCCCCGGCTACCCCGGGTTTCCGCGGTACCCACCCACACGGCGGCGATGATCGCGGCCAGCACCGCAGTGAGGATGAACGCCGGACCGAATCCGAAGCGGTCGGCGACGGCCCCGGCGATTACCGGACCGGCGATCACGCCGCAGTCCTGCGACATCTGATAGGTCGACAACGCGGTTCCGCCGCGGCCGCCGTACAAGACGTCGGCGACCGTGGCCTGCAGGACCGGGGCGACCAGGCCGGTTCCCACGCCCGCCACCGCGGTGACCGCCAACGCGACGGGGGTCGAGTCGGTGAGGGTGAGCGCCGCGGTGGCCACCGCCAGGATTGCCATCCCGCCGATGAGGAACGGTCGGCGCCCGAAACGGTCCGACGCGCGTCCGGCCGGGATCATCACCAGCACGTCGCCGAGAGCGTAGGCCGCGAGGGCCAGGCCGGCCATCGAGGTGGACTGGTGCAGCACGTCGGTGAAGTACAGCGGCAGCAGGGACACCCGCATCGCGAAGACCCACCCGAAGACCACCGCCGTGACCAGGACCGCGCGGTACGCGCCGACGGGCAGTGCCGCCCGCAGCCCCGGCCCGTTCCCCGTCGTCGCATCCGGGTCGGCCAGCGGTGATCCGCGCAGCGCCGCCCACACCACGACCGTCGCCACCACCAGCGCCACCGCGTAGACCACGAAGGGCGTGCGCAACCCGAGCCCGGCCAGCCCGCTGCCGATCAGCGGGCCCACGATGTTGCCGAGCACGAAGCTCGACGAGTAGACGCCGGACACCCGGCCCCGGATCGCCGGCGGGCTGATCCGGATGAGCAGGCTCATCGCCGACACGGTGAACATCACCGACCCGATGCCGCCGACCGCCCGCAGGACCAACAGCTGCCAGTAGCCCTGGGCGAAGGCGCAGGCCAGCGTCGACATCGCCACGATGAGCAGGCCCGCCAGATAGACCGGCTGCTCGCCGAGGCTGCGCAACAGCGGCGCGGTCGCCGGGGCGAACACCAGGCGCATGAGCGCGAAGGCGCTGACCACCATCGTGGCCGCGGTGATGGAGACGTCGAAGCTGCGGGCGAAAGCTGGGAGCACCGGCGCAACCAGCCCGTAGCCCAGCGCGATGACGAAGGCCGCCGCCACCAAGACCCATACGGGACCCGGGATGCGTTCTCGGACTTCGGGTCCGGCGGTCGGGCTCACGTCCGCATCATGTCATCACGGAGACGCGGAGTGAATACCGGCCGAAGACCGGTAAGGATGTAACGGTGCCCCCGGCAGGAATCGAACCTGCGGCCTTCTGCTCCGGAGGCAGACGCTCTATCCCCTGAGCTACGGGGGCTCAGGAACCAGCACAGCCTATCCCACTGCCCCGCGCGGCTCCAAAGTAGTGTGGCCGTGGGCGATTCGCCCGCGTTCCCACCAGGAGAATCCCCATGCCGATCACCCCCGAAGACGTCCACAACGTCGCGTTCAGCAAACCGCCGATCGGTCGGCGCGGCTATCACGAGGACGAGGTCGATGCCTTCCTCGACGCCGTCGAGGAGGAGATCCGCCGGTTGCACGGCATCATCCGGAATCTGGGCGGCCAGCCCTGACGGGGCGGTCTCAAACCTCGACGGTGCTGGCGGTCGCCACGCCCCGGTAGCGCTCCGGGGCGCACGTCAACACGATCACCTGCGCGTGCTCCCCCGCCCGGGTCAGCACCCGGGCCATCTGGGCGACGCGGTCGGAGTCGGAATGACCCAGCGCGTCGTCGATGATCACCGGCACGCCCTGCGCCTCGTCGACCAGCATCGCGCACGCCAACCGGGAGATGATGCCGATCTGCTCGCGCGCCCCCATGGACAACTCGTCGAACGGCACGGTCGCGCCGTCGAGGGTGCGGGCGGTGATGCCGAGTTGCTCGTCGACCTCGAAGCGGACCGAGGGGCCGAACAGGGGCTCGGCGAGATCTTCGATGCGGCGCCGGAAGGGTTCGCTGTAGCGCGCGTGAGCCGCCGACCGGTGCCGGTGCAGCACCTCGTGCAGCACCTGCGCCGCCCGGGCCCGGGCGGTCACCCGCTCGAGGTCGGCCGCGGCACCGCGGTGCGCCCCGGCCGCCTCGTCGCGACGGTCCCGGCGGGCGTCTTCGCGGCACAGTTCGATGCGGGCCAGCGCCTGGGCGATCTCCCGCTCGCCGCGCTCGCGCTCCTGGGCGAGGTCGGCGATTGCGGTGTCCAACTGCTCCACCCGGCGCTCGAGTTCGGCCATGTCGGCGGCATCCAGCTTGTCGCGGAGTCCGCGCGCCACCTCCTCGATCTCGGCGACATCGCGCTCCGCCCGGTCGTGCTCGGCCGCCAACTCCGCATCCGACTTGTCCCGCCGCGCCTCGTCGCGCGCCGCGGTCAACTCGGCGAGGTCGCGCTCGATGCGCGCAATCGCCTCGTGTGCCCGTTGCAGGGTCGCCGTCGCGTCGGCCCGACGCCCGGACTGGGCCAACGACTCGCGCTCGGCGTCGAGATGGGCGGCGGCACACTCGCGTTCGGCCGCGCGCAGGGCCGCCAGGTCCGGCGTCGCGGGTTGCTCCGTATCGCCGATCTGCTCGGCCAGCTGCGACACCAGTTCGCCCAACGACTCGACCGTTTCGCCGGCGCAGACCCGATCGGCGTCGGCGCGCGCCGCCGCGACGCGCGGCTCGATCGCCTGTCGCTCCTCCCCCAGCGCGATCAGCGCACCGAGGTCGGCGACTCCGTGGGCGGTGCACAACTCGGCGGCCAGCCCGACGAGCTCGCCGCGGCGCGCCCCGAGTGCCGCGGTGTCCGAACCGGCCCGCAGTTCGACCCGCACCACCCCGGGCACCTCGACGACCAGGTCGTCGACCACCACGGTCTCACGGCCACCGGTGATCGCCTCGCCGTCGACGAGCACGGCTTGATCACCGAGTCCGACCACCCGCAGCGCGGTCCCGGCCGCACCCAGCCGCGCCTCGATGCCGACCAGCTCCTCGCGCAGCTTCCGGGCACGGGCCAGGACGCCCCCGTCGACCGTGTTGGCGGCCAGCTCGCGCTCCTGCGCGGCCAGGCGGTCGCACGCCTCGCGGACCAACGCCAGCCGACGGGTCGCTGAATCCAGTTCGCGGTGGCGGTCGAGGGCGCGCGCAGCCCCCTCGCCCTCCTTGACCCGCTCGCGGGCGGCCGTCCACGCGGCCTCGGCGGCGGTCCGGTCTTCCTCGACTGCCTGCTCCTGCGCCCCGACGCGCTCCACCGCCGCGACGGCCTCGCGCACCTGGTCACGAGCAGCGTCCCGGTCGGCGCCCAGCTCGGCGAGCTTGGCGTCGGTACGCCGGCGGGTCTGAATCTCCCGGGCACAGGCGGCCCGGCGCAGACCGGCCGCCTCGGCCTTGGCCGTCTGGGTGGCGAGTCGGTCGCGCACTTCGTCGGCGGCCTTGCGGGCCGCCTCGAACTCCTCGAGTTCGACCTGCCACTGCTCGGCGGCTGAACCGAGCTGTTGGCGCCGACGGGTCAACCGGGCCACCGTCTGTTCGTCCTCGTCGACGGCCGCCAGTGCGGCCTCCAGCTTCGCCAACTCGGCGCGGGCCGCCTCCTCGCGCTGGCGCGCGGCGAGCAATTCGCCGGTCGGCTGACCGCGCCCCACGGTGTAGTACCGCCCGTACTCCCGCGCGACCGCGCCGAGCAGGCCGTCGTCGGGATCATCGTCGGCCTCGGCGTCGGCATCGGCGACCGCCCGGTCGAGCGCCCGGGTGATCGACGCGCTCGCTGAGACCGCCACGGTGGTCGCGGCACTGCCCTGCACGACCCGCGACGCGCGCAGCAGCGCCAGGTCGACCGCCTCGGCCAGGATCTGCGTCGCCCGCTCGTGGGCCGGCTTCCCGGTCAGCTGCTCGGGCTTGGGCTCGTGGATCCGCAGCGTCGTCGATTGTCCTCGGTTGAAGACCTTGGTGTAGGTGAAATGCCAGGGGCCGCAACTGATCTCGGCCTCGACCTCGGTACCGACATCGCAACCGGCCGGCTGCACCGCCGCCACCCGCCGGCTCTTCGACGCCGAGGGGACGTCGAGCAACAGGTCCAGGGCCTCGACCATCGACGACTTGCCGGCCTCGTTGCGGCCGGAGACCACGGTCACCCCGCGATCGGCGAAGACACATTCGCGATCGGCGATGCCGCGGAAGTTCCGCAGGCGCAGGCGGTGCAGTTTCACTTCGCCGCCTTTCGGTCACGGACGGCCAATCGGCGCAGGAGCGCCAGCGCATCCCGCGCGGCCGCTGCCTCCGGCCCGGTCCCGGCAGCCGCGTCGAGGAGCTCATCGGCCGCCTGGGCGGCGTATCCGCGCAGACCCACCCCGGCGAGGTCGGCCGGGTCGGCGACCACGTGCAGATCGTCGTGGGAGTCCCAGCGCACCAGCGCCGCGAACCGGTCGGCCGACGCGTCGAGCACCTCCGTCAGCGCCTCGTCGTCGACCACCGACACCGTCCCGACGAGGCCGAGGCGCACCACCGTCCTGGCCTTGTCGGGCATCTCGTCCAGTCGCGCGGCGAGCGCCTCGATGTCGGCGGCGCCGGTGATCTCGGCGGTCATCGAGGTGAATCGCCAGCGTCCGACGACATGCTCGTCGACGGTCGCGGTCTGCGTCGAGCCGCGGGTGAGCGACACCGCGAGCACCCGTCCCGGGCGCGTCTCGACGTCGTCGAAGTTGGTGACCTCGGGCGCGCCGGAGTACCAGATCCGGCCGGTACCACCGACGTCGGTGACCGAGTGCCGGTCGCCGAGGGCGACGAAGTCGACGGTCGACGAGCGCACCGCGGCCTCCAGCGGATCGACGGCGACAATCGCCGGATCCGACCCGGGCACGAGGCGATCCGTGCCGCCGTGGCCGACGACGATGCGGATCCGGTCGCCGCGGGTCAGCCGGGCCACCTGCTCGCCGACGAGGTCGCCGGTCGGCGACTTGGTGGACCACGGTGCGACGACGAGGTCGATCCCGTCGGCCACCTCGCGCACCCCGGGCGCCGACAGCACGGTCACGTTGGGCGGGCACCGCTTGGTGAACACCTCCGAGCGGTAGATACTCGCCGCGTCGTACGGGTCGTGGTTGCCCGGGAGCAGGTAGACCGGCACCGGGATGCCGCGCAGCCGGTCGAGTGCCTGGCTCACGATCCGCGCGGAGACCCGATGGTCCTCGAACACGTCACCGCAGGCGACGACGAACTGGGCGCCCACCTCGTCGGCGATCTCGCCCATCCGCTCGAGCGTGGCGAGCCGATCGGCGGTGAACAGGGCCTGCGCGTCGGGCGAGAGGAAGTGGCGGGTCATCCCCAATTGCCAGTCGGCGGTGTGCAGGAAGGTGACCGCCCGGTCGGGTTCGGCGGCCGGCGTGCCCGAAGGCGGCTCGTCGAACGGCAACTCGTCGAACAGTGACGCAGACATGGCACCTCCTTCGGGGACGGCGGGCGATCCGGGTGATCCCCCATCGACTTGCATCGTAGAAGTGCCCCCCGACAAAGCGCGGGAGGCGAGCCGGGCACCGCCCGAACTCGCCTCCCGCAAGGGCCGATCAGCCGCGCTCAGTCTTGCGCCGGCGCACCGGGTGTCTTCATCGGCACCAGGAACAACGACACCGCGGCGGCGACGAAGACCACTCCCGCGGCGAGGAAGATCGAGTGCCCCATCGCGACGGAGAAGCCTTCGTGCATGGGCTGGGGCAGGGTTGCCGCCGCATGGCTGTGCGCCTGCGCCTGCTTCATGTCGAAGCCGGGGAACTCGCGGCGCAGCAGCGCCTGCATCAGCGCACCGATGCCGGCGCTGCCCAGCACCGATCCCACCACGCGGGTCGTGTTGTATACGCCCGCGCCGGCGCCGGCCTGGTGCCACGGAAGGTTGCGGGTGGCCGTCGCACCCAACGGCGCCCAGATCCCGGCACCGGCAACACCGAGCAGGATCGTCGGCAGCAACAGTTGCCACACCGGGGTGTCCGGCCGGTTGATGAGCGCCATCCAGCACAGTGCGACGCCGTTCAACAGCATCGCGGTGGCGATGATGGACCGCGGGTGGACGCGGTCGGCGAGGCGGCCGATGAGCGGCGCCAAGAAGCCGCTGACCAGTGCCATCGGGACCAGCATCAGCGCCGAGCGGGTCGGCGACATGCCGCCCACCAACTGCAGGAAGAACATGACCGGAATCATGATTCCGGTGATCGCGAAGCCCTGGGCGAAGATGCCCACGTTGGACACCCAGTAGTTCCGGTCGGCGAACAGCGACAGCGGCACCAACGGTTCGCGGCGCATGCGCTGCTCCCACAGGACGAACAGCACCAGGTACAGGACGCCGACGGTGATCATGCCCCAGATCCAGGGCTGCCAGTCGTACTTCTCACCGTCCTGGATACCGAAGACGAGGGCAGCCAGACCGATACCGGAGAGGATGACCCCGACCCAGTCGAACTTGTGGTCGTGGGTCTCGACGTTCGGCACGAAGATCTGCGCCAGGATCAGACCGATGATGCCGACCGGCAGGTTGATCAGGAAGATCCACTCCCAGCCGAAGTTGTCGGTCAGCACGCCGCCGAGCAGCGGGCCGACCATCGTCGCGACGCCGGCGACGATGCCCCACACGCCCATCGCGGCGCCCCGTCGTTCCATCGGGAAGATCCGGGTGACGATCGCCATCGTCTGCGGCGTGATCAGCGCCGCGCCGACGCCCTGGACGGCACGCGCGGCGATGAGCATGCCGATCGAGCCCGACATCGCACACCAGACGCTGGCCGCGGTGAAGACCACCAGGCCGATCTGGAAGATGAGCTTGGGCCCGAACTTGTCACCGAGGCGCCCGGCCACCAGCAGCGGGACCGCATAGGTCAGCAGGTAGGCGCTGGTCACCCACACGATCGAGTTGAAGTCGGCGCCGAGCGCCTGTTGAATCGCCGGCTGGGCCACGGCGACAATGGTCATGTCGACCAAGATCATGAAGAAGCCGACACACATCGCCAACATGGCGAGCCACGGGTTCTTCCCGTAGTCGGTCGACGGCTCCGGACCCGCGTCGCGGGCGGTCGTCTGTGCAGTGGTCATGGGAGTGGTCCGTCCAATCCGTTGCAGGGGCGATCGCGCAGCACCTCGTCGAGCCACGCGATCTGGTTGTTGTCGATACGGTCCAGCAGGTCGTCGAGCCAGGCGAGCTGCGCGCGCAACGTCGCGAGGCGCATCCCGCCGTCGAGGCGGAAGATCTCCGGCACGCCCTGTTCGGTCGTGCGGTCGACGAGCTCGACGACGGCGGCCAGTTCGGCCGCCATCGCCTCGCGACGTCGGCGCAGCAGGCGCGCGGCTTCGTCCCGCGGCACCTCGTGCGCCTGCGCCAGCGCCAGGTAAAGCTGTGGATATTCGGTCGGTTGCTCGGCCAGCAACGACTCCAGGGTGTCGCGGTGCGCCTGGCGCCCCGCGTCGGTGAGTTCGTAGACGGTCCGCTCCGGCCGGTTCCCCTCGCGCTCGACGTCGTGCACGGCGAGGAACCCTTTGCCGAGCAGTCGGGCCACCACGTTGTAGATGGATGTGGTCCGGATGTGCACGAGCCGGTCGAAGTGGCGTTTGACCGCCAGTTGAGCCATTTCATAGGGGTGCATCGGACGTTCGACGAGCATGCTCAAGACCAGCAGGTCCAGCGGCTTCTCGGGACGCTTTCCGGTTCGCACCTCAGGCCCCTTTCCGGTTTGTCCGAATTACTTCCAGTCCGAATATTCCGAACGGAATATATGGCTGGGGCGGGCTCGTGTCAACAGCCAGAGGGCCCACTCGGCGGGATTGAGGGCCCAGTCGACGAGAATGAGGGCCCACTCGGCGATCGGGCGGGGCGACTAACCTGGCAATCGACCCCTGTGTCAGCCGTCACAGGCATGCGAAGGAATCGCCGCACCGCGTCGGACGTTGGACGGGTGTTGCGACCACGATCGGAGGAACGCGTTGGGCGAGAAGGATCAGAAGCAGGGCGTGTACGTCACGACCGGCGAGGAATTCGTGCGCGACACCCGCTACATCTCGACGCGCATCACCCGCGACGGCGCCGACGGCTACCCCGTCGAGGCGAACCGCTACCGGTTGGTCGCCGCCCGCGCCTGCCCGTGGGCCAACCGGACCCTCGTGGTGCGCCGCCTCCTCGGACTCGAGGACGCGATCTCCCTGGGCCTGTGCGGTCCGACGCACGACGCCGACTCGTGGACCTTCGACCTCGACCCCGGCGGCGTCGACCCGGTGTTGGGGATCCCCCGGCTCAAGGACGCCTACAACAAGCGCATCCCCGACTACCCGAAGGGGATCACCGTGCCGGCCATCGTCGACACCCGCGACGGCGCCGTGGTCACCAACGACTACGCGCAGATCACCCTCGACTTCTCCACCGAGTGGACCGACTTCCACCGCGACGGCGCGCCCGACCTCTACCCCGCCGAGCTGCGGGATCAGATCGACGAGATCAACGCCACCGTCTTCAGCGAGGTCAACAACGGCGTGTACCGCTGTGGTTTCGCCGGCAGCCAGGCCGCCTACGACAAGGCCTACGACCGCTTGTTCACCCAGCTCGACGTCCTCGAGGAACGGCTGAGCACCCAGCGCTACCTGGTCGGGACCACCATCACCGAGGCCGACGTGCGGCTGTTCACGACGTTGGCCCGCTTCGATCCCGTCTACCACGGGCATTTCAAGTGCAACCGCAGCCTGCTCGCGCAGATGCCCGCCCTGTGGGCCTACGCCCGCGACCTGTTCCAGACCCCCGGGTTCGGCGACACCGTCGACTTCACCCAGATCAAGCAGCACTACTACATCGTCCACCGCGACATCAATCCGACGGGCATCGTGCCCAAGGGCCCAGACCTGCGGGGATGGCTCACCGCCCATCACCGCGAACAGCTCGGCGGCCGTCCATTCGGGGACGGAACCCCGCCACCACCACCGCGACCCGACGAGGTCGTCCCGACAACGAACGGGGTACCCACCCATGCGTAAGCGCGACAAGAACCTCCCGGTCCCGGCCGATCCGATCGCCGGCGACGGCGTGGAAACCCCCCGGCCCTCCGCGCAGGCGGTCGGGGCGGCGGACAAGATGCTCCGCCGGGCCCAACGGCTCCAGGGGCCCGCGGTGGCCAAGTACGTGGCCAAAATCCGCGCCGCCCACCCCGAGGAGACGCCCGAGCAGATCATCGGCCGACTCGAGAAGCAGTACCTGCTGGCCGTGACCGGCTCCGGCGGCGCGGTCGGCGCCACCGCGGCCGTGCCCGGCGTCGGCACGATCGCCGCCCTGTCGGCGGTCGCCGGTGAATCGCTGTTCTTCCTCGAAGCCTCGGCCCTCCTCGCGCTCGCCGTCGCCGAGGTGCACGGAATCGACCCCGACGACCAACAGCGCCGCGAGTCGCTCGTGCTCTCCGTCGCACTCGGCGAAGAAGGCCTCACCGCCCTGGGGAAGCTCGTCGGCACCGGCCGCTCGGGCGCGCTGCGGCAGCTCTCGATCGGCAGCATCCCCGGCGCCAACCTGTCCTCCTTCAACCGGAAGATGCTCAACAAGGTGATGCGCAAGTTCACCCTGAAGCGGGCGCCGATCATCGTCGGCAAGCTGTTGCCGGCCGGCGTGGGCGCCACCATCGGCGCGGTGGGCAACCGGGCCCTGGGCAAGCGGATCGTCGACAACTCGCGTGCCGCGTTCGGCCCGGCGCCGCGGCACTGGCCGACGTCGACGGTGATCGACGGCAGCGTGGTCGACCCGGCGCTGCCGGCACCGAGGCTGGGTCTCCCGACCCGGTGACCGTCTCCGACGACCGGTGGTTGCGGCGCCTGGTGCGCCATGCCGCGGTACGTCGGGGAGCCCTCACCGTCACCGCCGTCGCGGTGGTCGTCGGCGTCGTCGCGGACCTGGCGTTCCCGCTGCTGTCACGCTCGGCCCTCGACCATGCCACCGGCGCGGCGAAGGCCGGGTGGGCCCTGTCGAGCATCATCGCGGTGATGGTCGCCGTGGCCGCGGTCCGCTATCTGTCCACCCTGGGGCGGCGCTGGGCCGCGGGGGTGATGGCCGTCGGCGCGCAGCGCGATCTGCGCGTCGCCCTGCTGGACACGGTTCTCCACCTCGACGGCGCCGCCCAGCACACCATCCGCACCGGCCAAGTGGTGTCCCGGTCGATCTCGGATCTGCAAGTGGTGCAGGGTCTGCTGGCGATGGCGCCGCTGGCCATCGGCGGCGCCGTCCAGGGCGTCCTGACCTTTGTGATCATGGCCCACCTCTCCCTGCCGCTGACCCTGGTGACCCTGCTGCTGCTCCCCGTCCTCGGCGTGACCGTCTACCGCAGCCGCCGACGGCTCTTCGCCGCGACGTGGTCGGCCCAACAGGCCGCCGCCGACGTCGCCACCCACGTCGAAGAGACGGTGACCGGCGTGCGGGTGGTGAAGGGGTTCGGCCAGGAGGACCGCATGGTCGACCGGCTGGTCGGGCTCGGCCGCACCCTGTACGCGCGCCGCGTGCGGGCGGCGCACGTCGAGGCGCGCTACGCACCGTTCATCGCCGCCCTCCCCCAGGCCGCCACCGTCGCGGTGATCGGCCTCGGCGCCGCCCTGGTGTTGCGCGGTTCGATCACCGCCGGCACCTTCCTCGCCTTCGCCGCCTACGTCACCGCATTGATGGCGATCACCCGGATGCTGTCCAACGTCGTCATCTCCGCCCAACTCGCCCACGCCTCGGCGCAGCGCGTGTTCAGCGTCATCGACCACCCCCGCGAAACCGACCCGGCCGATCCCCGGCCGATCCCCGACGGCGATCTCGGCCTCCGGTTTGCCGACACCGCCTTCGGCTATCCCCACGCCGCCGACACCCCGGTGCTGCGCGGGGTCGACCTGGCCGTCGCGCCGGGCGAGTGCGTCGCGGTGATCGGTGGGCCCGGGACCGGCAAGTCGACGCTGGCCGATCTCGCCATCCGCCACTACCGGGCGCAGGCCGGCTCGATCGAACTCACCACCGCCGACGGGCGCGGGGTCGACGTCGACGCCGTGACGGCCCACGACCTGCGCGCCGCCGTCGCGGTCGTTCCCGACGAGCCGTTCTTGTATTCGGACACCATCGCCGCCAACGTCGCGATGGCTCCCCTGGAGCAGTTGACCGACGAGGAGTGCGAGCGGTTGGACACCGTGCTCGCCGAGGCCGATGCCGACGGATTCGTCTCCGCCCTGCCCGACGGGGTCGCCAGCGTCGTCGGCGAACGCGGTCTGACCCTGTCGGGCGGCCAGCGGCAGCGCCTCGCCCTGGCCCGCGCGCTCTATGCGCAGCCGCGGGTGCTGATCCTCGACGACGCGACCTCGGCGGTCGACTCGACCACCGAGGCCGCCATCCTGTCCCGGCTGCGCGGACAGCGCGCCACCATGCTCGTCCTGGCGCACCGGATGTCGACGCTGCGCCTCGCCGACCGGGTCGCGATCCTCGACGGCGGGCGCATCGTCGAGACCGGGACCCTCGACGAGTTGACCCGCGGCAGCGCCCGGTTCTCGACGCTGATGTCGCAGGCGGCCACCATCCCGCTACCCGACTCCCCGGTCGACGACGAGCGGCCCGACCGCGCCGGCCCGAATCTGATCGACGCCGAACCGCTCGACGACCTCTGGCCGCAGACCGACGACGACGAGCAGTGGCGCCCGACCGGTGCGCCCCGCGGCCCCGGTGGCGGGGTGGGCGCCGGGATGGGCGGGGGCATGGCGATGTCCGGCGCCCTCGGCGCCGCCCAGGCCACCCCCGAACTGCTCGCCGACGTCGCCGCACTGCCGCCGGCCGACGCCGACCCGAAGGCCGATGTCGCACAGTTGCGCGGCGAGGCCCCCGACTTCTCCCTGCGGACCGCCTTGGCGCCGGTGCGGGTCCTGCTGACGCTGACCGCCTTGTGCGTCGCCGCCGACACGCTCGTGGGACTGGCCTTTCCCTCCCTCGCCCGGATCTCCGTCGATGCGGCCGGGTCCGGGAACGCCGGACCGATCGTGCGCGCGGTCGTGCTGGGTGCCCTGTTCGTCGTCGTCGGGTGGGCGCTGTCCATTGCGGCGCTGCTGCTCTCCACCCGCGCCGGCGAACGCGTCCTCTTCGGCCTGCGCGTGCGCAGCTTCGCCCACCTGCAACGCCTCGGACTCGACTACTACGAGCGCGAGCTGTCCGGCCGGATCATGACCCGGATGACCACCGACATCGATGCGTTGAGCACCTTTGTCCAGACCGGCCTGACGTCGGCGGGCATCGCGGCCCTGACCCTCGTCGGGGTGGCCGCCGCCCTCGCGATCACCCAACCCTCCCTCGCCGTGGCCCTGATCCCGGTCATCCCGGTGCTGGTCGCCGCCACCTGGCTCTTCCGACGCATCTCGTCGCGCGCCTACCTGCGCTCGCGCGAACTCGTCAGCGTGGTCAACGCCGATCTGCAGGAGAACATCGCCGGCCTGGCCACCACGCAGGGCTTCGGCCACACCCGTGCCGCGCTCGACCGGTTCGCCCGCTACTCCGACGACTGGTTTGCGGCCCGGATGGTCACCCAGCGGACCATCGCCTGCTTCTTCCCGTTCATCGTCGCCGTCGCCGACCTGGCCACCGCCGCGGTCCTCGTGCTCGGCGCCCACCGGATCGCCGCGGGCACCCTGTCCACCGGCGCCCTGATCGCCTTCGTCCTCTACCTGGCAATGCTGTTCGGCCCGGTGCAGCAGCTCACCCAGGTTTTCGACGGCTACCAGCAGGCACGGGTGGGCTTGATCCGCATCCGCGAGTTGCTCACGACACCGTCGACACTGGAATCGCGGGCCGACGCCGACCCCGTCCCGCACCCGACCGCCGGCCCCCGCCCGGCCCACCTGGTCCTCGACGGTGTCGGCTTCAGCTATCCCGGAAGCGGGGTACCGGCGCTGGCCGGGATCGACCTCGACATCCCGGCGGGATCGTCGCTGGCCCTGGTCGGGTCCACCGGGGCCGGGAAATCGACGGTGGTCAAACTGTTGGCCCGCTTCTACGACCCCACCGAGGGGTCGGTTCGGGCCGACGACGAGGACCTGCGCGACGTCGCGCTGCACGCCTACCGCTCCCGGCTCGCCGTCGTCCCGCAGGAGCCCCACCTGTTCGCCGGCACCGTCGCGCAGAACATCGCCTTCGGCCGCCCGTCGGCGACCCGCGCGCAGATCGAGGCCGCTGCCGCCGCGGTCGGCGCCCTCGACGTCATCGCCTCGCTCCCCGGTGCCATGAACCACGCGGTCGGCGAACGCGGCCGCGGGTTGTCCTCGGGTCAGCGCCAGCTCCTCGCGCTGGCCCGGGCCGAGCTCGTCGAGCCCGATCTGGTGTTACTCGACGAGGCCACCGCGACCCTCGACCAACAGACCGAGGCACGCGTGCTGGCCGCCGCGCGCGCGACCACGTCGCGGCGCACCAGCGTGATTGTCGCCCACCGGTTGGCCACCGCCGCGCAGGCCGACTCGATCGCGGTCATCGAGGCCGGTCGGGTGGTCCAACAGGGCACTCACGCCGAGCTCATCAGCGTTCCGGGGCGATATTCCCAGCTGTGGGAGGCCAGTGCGGACACTGGGAGCACGCGCTCGACGCCGCGCGCGTAGCATGCCCTTGGAGGGCGTGATCGCGATACCACAGTGTCGGCCGGTCACGACTCGGCGCGAAAGTGGAAAACAAGCGCGGGCCCACACCCCGACGGGCCCCGACTAAAGGGAATTGAGGCGAAGTTCCGCTGTGAACACCCCGGCATCTGACTACGGCCAGAACACCTGGTTGGTCGAGGAAATGTACCAGCAGTACAAGAAGGATCCGAACTCGGTCGATCCCAGCTGGCGGGAGGTGCTCAAGGACTATCAGCCGACCCAAAACGGTGCCGCGGGTAACGGCGCTTCGCCGGCGCCCGCCACCCCGTCCGCTGCGGCCCCCGCGACCCCGGCCCAGCCGGCGGCCGCACAGCCCAAGGCCGTGACCCTCGACGAGGAGCCGGCCAAGCCCGAGCCCGCCCCGAAGCCCGCCACCGAGGCTCCGGCCACGAAGGCCGCCTCCGGTGTCGCGACCACCGGGCGCGACGGTTCCAACCGCTCCTCGGCTCCGGCCCCGGCTCCCACCTCCCCGGCGGCCAAGACCGACGACGCCGCGCCGACGGAGACGTCGAAGGTGCTGCGCGGCGCCGCGGCCGCCGTGGCCCGCAACATGAACGCGTCCCTGACCCTGCCGACCGCCACCAGCGTGCGCGCGGTGCCGGTCAAGGCGATGATCGACAACCGGATCGTCATCAACAACCACCTGGCGCGCACGCGCGGCGGGAAGATCTCGTTCACCCACATCCTCGGGTACGCACTGGTCCAGGCGATCAAGTCGTTCCCCAACATGAACAACCACTTCGCCGAGATCGACGGCAAGCCCAACGTCGTCTCGCCCGCGCACACCAACCTCGGCCTGGCGATCGACCTGCCGGGCAAGGACGGCAGCCGCTCGCTCGTCGTCGCCGCCATCAAGGAGTGCGAGGACAAGAACTTCTACCAGTTCTGGGCCGCCTACGAGGAGATCATCCGCCGGGCCCGCGAGGGTGCCTTGACCGCCGACGACTTCTCCGGCGTCACGATGTCGCTGACCAACCCGGGCACCATCGGCACCGTTCACTCGGTACCGCGGCTCATGCCCGGCCAGGGCGCGATCATCGGCGCCGGTGCGATGGAGTACCCGGCCGAGTTCCAGGGTGCCTCCGACGAGCAGATCGCCGAGCTGGGCGTCGGCAAGCTGATGACGCTGACGTCGACCTATGACCACCGCATCATCCAGGGTGCGGAATCCGGCGACTTCCTGCGCAAGGTGCACCACCTGCTCCTCGACGACGAGTTCTGGGACTCGATCTTCACTGCGCTGCACATCCCCTACGAGCCGATCCGGTGGCGCCAGGACGTGCCGCCGGGCCTGGTCGACAAGTCGACCCGCGTCCTGGAGTTGATCGCGGCCTACCGCAGCCGCGGCCACCTCATGGCCGACATCGACCCGCTCATGATGGACAGCGACGCCCGTCGCGCCCACCCCGACCTGCGCATCGAAACCTACGGGTTGACCCTGTGGGACCTCGACCGGACGTTCCGGGTCGGCGGCTTCCACGGCAAGGAGCGCATGAAGCTGCGCGACGTGCTGTCCATCCTGCGCGACGCGTACTGCCGCCACGTCGGCGTCGAGTACACGCACATCCTCGAGCCCGAACAGCAGCGCTGGCTGCAGGACCGGGTCGAGATCAAGCACGTCAAGCCGTCGGTGGCCGAGCAGAAGTACATCGTCTCCAAGCTGAACGCGGCCGAGGCCTTCGAAACCTTCCTCGCGACGAAGTACGTCGGGCAGAAGCGCTTCTCCCTCGAAGGTGCCGAGTCGGTGATCCCGATGATGGACGCGGTCATCGACCAGAGCGCCGAGCACGAGCTGACCGAGGTTGTCATCGGGATGCCGCACCGCGGCCGCCTCAACGTGCTCGCCAACATCGTCGGCAAGCCCTACTCCAAGATCTTCACCGAGTTCGAGGGCAATCAGGACCCGTCGCAGGCGCACGGCTCCGGTGACGTCAAGTACCACCTCGGCTCGGAGGGCAAGTACTACCAAATGTTCGGCGACAACGAGATCACCGTCTCGCTGACCGCCAACCCGAGCCACCTCGAGGCCGTCGACCCGGTCCTGGAGGGCCTGGTCCGCGCCAAGCAGGACCTCCTCGGCGACACCGCCGGCGACTTCCCGGTGCTCCCGCTGATGCTGCACGGCGACGCCGCATTCGCCGGCCAGGGCGTGGTCGCCGAGACGCTCAACATGGCGCTGCTGCCCGGCTACGGCGTCGGCGGCACCGTCCACATCGTGGTGAACAACCAGGTCGGCTTCACCACCGCGCCGGAATACTCGCGGTCCACCGAGTACTGCACCGACGTCGCGAAGATGATCGGCGCGCCGATCTTCCACGTCAACGGCGATGATCCGGAGGCCTGCGTGTGGGCCGCCAAGCTCGCCGTCGACTACCGCGAGACCTATCACAAGGACGTGGTGATCGACCTCGTCTGCTACCGCCGCCGCGGACACAACGAGGGCGACGACCCGTCGATGACGCAGCCGGCGATGTACGAGGTCATCGACACGATGCGCGGCGTCCGCAAGTCCTACACCGAAGCGCTGATCGGCCGTGGCGACATCTCCACCAAGGAGGCCGAGGACGCCCTGCGCGATTACCAGGGCCAGTTGGAGCGCGTCTTCAACGAGGTGAAGGAGCTCGACCGCTACACCGCGGAGCCCAGCCCGTCGGTGGAGGCGGAGCAGACGCTGCCGTCGAAGCTGGTCACCGCGGTGTCCGAGCAGACCCTGGCCCGCATCGGCGACGCCTTCATGACCCTGCCCGACGGCTTCAACGCGCACCCGCGCGTCTTGCCGGTGCTCAAGCGCCGCCAGTCCAGCGCCCGTGATGGCGGTATCGACTGGGCCTTTGCCGAGCTGCTGGCCTTCGGCTCCCTCGTGCTGGAGGGGCGCACCGTCCGGTTGTCCGGTCAGGACTCCCGCCGCGGCACGTTCACCCAGCGCCACTCGGTGCTCATCGACCGGGAGAACGGTTCGGAGTACACGCCGCTCAACCACATCCCCGGTGAGGACGAGGACCACGCCGGCCGATTCCTGGTCTACGACTCGCCGCTCTCGGAGTATGCGGTCCTCGGCTTCGAGTACGGCTACTCGGTCGGAGACCCCGACGCGCTGGTGCTGTGGGAGGCACAGTTCGGCGACTTCGTCAACGGCGCCCAGTCCATCGTCGACGAGTTCATCAGCTCCGGCGAGGCGAAGTGGGGCCAGACCTCCGGCGTGGTCATGCTGCTCCCGCACGGCCACGAGGGCCAGGGCCCCGACCACACCTCGGGGCGCATCGAACGCTTCCTGCAGTTGTGTGCCGAGGGATCGATGACGGTGGCACTGCCGTCGACGCCGGCGAGCTACTTCCACCTGCTGCGCCGCCACACCCTCGACGGCATCGAGCGCCCGCTGGTGGTGTTCACGCCGAAGTCGATGCTGCGCAACAAGGCCGCGGTGAGCCCGGTCTCCGATTTCACCGATTCGAAGTTCCTCTCGGTCCTCGACGACCCGGCCTTCGCGTCGGGCGGTGCCGACCGGTCGAAGGTGCGCCGGGTGATCCTGGTCAGCGGCAAGCTCTACTACGAGTTGGCCGCCCGACGCGACAAGGAGAACCGCGACGACGTCGCGATCGTCCGCATCGAGCAGCTCTACCCGGTCCCGCACCGGCGGATGCGGATGACCTTGGAGCAGTACCCCAATGCCGAGGACTTCGTGTGGGTCCAGGAGGAGCCGGCGAACCAGGGTCCGTGGCCGTTCCTGGGCCTGTGGCTCCCCGAGGTGCTGCCGGACATCCTCGCCGGCCTGCGCCGGGTGTCGCGACGGGCCATGTCGGCGCCGTCGTCGGGCTCGAGCAAGGTCCACGCCGTGGAGCAGCAGGAGATCCTCGACTCGGCCTTCGGCCCGAAGTCCGAGACCCCCCTCACGTCGTAGCCGGGCGGGGCCGAATACGATCAGCCCGATGGTCTACCACCACGACGGAATCGCTCCGACGGCCCCGACGGGCGAAGCCCATATCCGGGGGGCCGCCCCCAAGAGCTGGCGGGGATACATCATCGCCGCTTCGATCGCGGGCGGTCTCCTCCTGGGGGCGGTGGTGTGTTTGGCGCTCGGTTTCATGGGCGGATTCTGGAACCTGGGCCTCTTCGGTGTGATCATCGGAATCGGCGTTGCGATCGCGGCGTTGCCGCAACTCGCGATCGTCGGGCGCATCTTCGTCACCGCCGGTCCGCAGGGCCTGCACACGCTGGTGTTCGACCTCCCCTGGGCCGACGTCAGCGCCTATGAGTTCGTCGATCAAAACTCGACTTACAACACGATCAACGCGGCGAAAACGAAGGCGGACCAGGTGCGCCGGCGCTCGATCGTGATCACCCGGAAGGCCACCGACCAGAACGGCCGACCGATCCAGTGGGGCTACACCCTGCCGGTCAACCACACGACGAACTATGACGAGTTCCATGCGGCTGTCCGCGCGTATGCGCCACAGGTGCGGGTTGGATCGGCGCTGGGGGCCGGCGCCTATCAGCAGGACCCGGGGGTGACGGCCCAGCTGCGGGCCCTCCTCGCCCAGTACGGTTACCTCGACATCAGCCGGGGCAGGGGCAAGACGGCGCTGCAAATCAGCCCGACGGGCATGGCGGTCGGCGAGAACTCCCTGCCGTGGAACGCGATCACCGCGTTGGCCGCCGTCACCGACGTGCACACCACGTCCTACAACGGCGTCAAGTCCACCGAGCGCACGCCGCGCCTCGTCGTGATCACCAATCACATCGACCCGAAGACCGGCGAACCGGTCGTCCTGCGCCCGGCCTATCCCACCCACTACCAGCCGACGATCGAACAGATCGTCCCGCTCATCGTGGAATTCGCGCCGCACGTCACCTTCGGCGACCGCCGGACCGGCTAGCGGTTCGGGGCACCGTCCCAGCGCAACCGCGGCACCGGGGCCACTGGGTCGACCGGCTGCGCCGAGACCACCGAGCCGATGGCGAACAACGACTCCACGATCAGGTCGAGCACCTCGTCGCGGGGCATCTCGGACCCGTCGAGCCAGGTCAATGCGGTTTCCTCGACGAAGGCGATCCAGCCGCGGACGGCCAGCTCGACGGCCGGCGTGCGGTCGATCCCGAAAACCTGGGTGCGGTCGAGGATTCGGTCGGCGATCACCGTGCGCGTGTCGTCGGCGACGCGGCGCATCTGCGGATCGCCCGAACCGGTTCCGCGCAGGAACGTCGTGTAGGCGTGCCGATGCTCGCTGATGAAGTCGAGGAAGCCGCTCATCGAGGAGCGGAGCACGTCGACGGCCTCGCCCAACGAATCATCGGGCGCGGTGACCGCGAGCAGTTCGTCGGCCTGGGCCTGGGCGAGCGCGACGTGGAAGTCCTGCTTCGACGAGAAGTAGTGGAACACCAGCGCGCGGGACACCCCCGCGGCCTGCGCAACCGCCTCGATCGAGACGTTGTCGATGGCCACCTTCTTGACCAGGTCGCGCCCGAGTGCGATGAACTGCTCCCGGCGCGCCGCCGGACTCATGCGCGTCCGCTTCCTCCCCGACACGGGCTTTCCACCGGACACGGATGTGCCCGGCGAATCGCCGTTCGACGCTGCCGACCTCGCTGCCATGGGACTCACCGTAGCACTATTGACTAATAGTCGAATAGCTATTGACCCATCGTCAATAGTTGGCTACCGTGCCAATATGACAATCGACACTGTCACGAAGACCGACGTCCAGATCGCCATCATCGGAGCCGGGTTCTCCGGCTTGGGCGCCGCGATCAAACTCACCCAGAACGGTTTCACCGATTACGTCGTGATCGACCGCGGCGCCGACTTCGGCGGCACGTGGCGCGACAACACCTACCCCGGCGCCGCCTGCGACGTGCCGTCGAACCTCTACTCCTACTCGTTCGCGCTGAACCCGGGCTGGACGCGCACCTACTCCCACCAGGCGGAGATCCACTCCTACATCAACGACGTGGCCAAGCGCCACGACATCGCCTCGCACACGCGGTTCGGCACCGAGGTCGTCGACGCCCGCTGGGACGAGGCGAGCCGGCGCTGGCTGGTCGACGTCGACACCTCCGGGGTCCGCACGCAGATCCGTGCCGAGATCCTCGTCGGCGCCGTCGGCCCCCTGTGCGAGCCCAACCTCCCCGACATCGAGGGCATCGACAGCTTCGGTGGGACGATCGTCCACTCGGCCCAGTGGAACCACGACTACGACTACGACGGCAAGCGCATCGCGGTCATCGGCACCGGCGCGTCGGCGATTCAGATCGTGCCCCAGATCGCCAAGATCGCCGGTCACCTCGACGTGTACCAGCGCACCGCACCCTGGATCGTGCCCCGCACCGAGCGGCCGTACACCACCGCCGAGCACCTGGCCTTCCGCTTCCTCCCCGGTTACCAGAAGCTCTCCCGCGGCCTGATCTACTCCGGCGCCGAGGCCGTCGCCTTCGGCATGACCTACGCTCCGTCGGCGCTCAAGCCGGTCGAGATGATCTGCAAGGCGAACATCGCCCGCGGGATCTCCGACCGCGAGCTGCGCCGCGCGGTCACCCCCGACTACCGGGTCGGCTGCAAGCGCATCCTCAAGTCCAACGACTGGTACCCGGCGCTGGATCGCGACAACGTCGACTTGGTGACCGATTCGATCACCTCGATCAACGAGCGCGGCATCGTCACCGCCGACGGCACCGAGCGCGAGGTCGACGTCATCGTCGTCGCCACCGGCTTCCACGTCACCGACTCCCCCGTCTTCGACCACATCGCCGGCGTCGGCGGACGCACGCTGGCCGACGTGTGGGCCGAGCGGGGCATGCAGGGCTACAAGGGTTCGTTCATCCACGGCTTCCCCAACATGATGCTCATGGTCGGACCCTCGACCGGGCTGGGCCACACCTCGATGGTCTACATGATCGAGTCGCAGTTGAACTACCTGGTCAGCTACCTCAAAACCGTTCGGGCACAGTCGATCACCCGGACCGACGTGCGACTCGACGCCCAGGACGGGTATAACGACTTCATCCAGCGCCGACTGCGCCGCAGCGTCTGGCTCGGCGGCGGGTGTGCGTCGTGGTACCAGGACTCCCACGGCAACGTGACCACGCTGTGGCCGGGCTTCACCTTCGACTTCCGCCGCCGCACGCGCCACTTCGACGTCGCCGCCTACGACATCAGCCGGGCACTGCCCGAGCCCGCCGGCACCGACACGCGGCCGCGGGCCGACGAGTCGGCGACCGTCTGACCGCCCCCCGGACAACCACCACAGCGATACACCACACCTACACCTACAGAAACACCACCTACAAAGGGACACAGCCATGAAGGATTTCCGCAACAAGGTCGTCGTCGTCACCGGCGCCGCCTCGGGCATGGGCCGCGAGCTGGCGATCAAGCTGGGTCAGCGCGGCGCCAAGGTCGCGATCAGCGACGTCGACCCCAACGGGCTCGCCGAGACCGAGCGCCTGGTGAAGGCGACCGGCGCCGACGTCCACTCCCAGCTGCTCAACGTCGCCGAGCGCGAGGCGGTGCTCGAGTACGCCGAGACCGTGGCCAAGCACTTCGGCCAGGTGAACGCGATCTTCAACAACGCCGGTATCGCCCACCACGGCGAGGTCGAGAACATGGAGTTCAAAGACATCGACCGCGTCATGGACATCGACTTCTGGGGCGTCGTCAACGGCACCAAGGCGTTCCTGCCGCACATCATCGCCTCCGGTGACGGCCACATCGTGAACACCTCGTCGCTGTTCGGCCTGCTTTCCGAGCCCGGCCAATCCGCCTACAACTCGGCCAAGTTCGCCGTCCGCGGGTTCACCGAGGCGCTCAATCAGGAGATGATCGTCGCCAAGCACCCGGTCAAGGTCACCTGTGTGCACCCCGGCGGCGTCAAGACGGCCATCGCCCGCAACGCGACCATCTCCGGCGACAACGACGACCGGTCGCTGACCGAGGCGTTCGAGAAGTACTTCCTGCGCATGAGCCCGGAGAAGGCGGCCGACATCATCCTGCGGGGCGTCGAGCGCAACCGGGCCCGCGTCCTCGTCGGCAACGACGCCAAGTTCCTCGATCTCTGGGTCCGGTTGGTCGCCTCCGGCTACCAGGGCATCGCCGCCCGCGCGACCGGAGCCGCGATGAAACGCTTCGGCGGCTGACCGACGACTCTCGTCACCCCAGGCCGTGCTGGCTGAGCCAATCGCTCACCAGCGCGGCCTGGTCTTTTCCGCCCTGCCAGGCCCGCGTGAGGGCCGCCAGGTCGGGCAGGCTCAGCTCGCCGGCCACCTTGTTGAGCGCCTTGACGTCGTTCCGGCCGAACCGCAGCGCGCGGTAGACCGGCACCAGCTGCTCACCCGAGACCGGGTCGCCGACCGCCGCGCCGACCGGGAGCGAACGACTCAGCAACGTGTAGGCGGCGTCGCCGAACTCGGTCGGCTCGCCGTTGGCCGTCTCCGTCGCAATCCGGCCCTCCGGGAGGACCACGGCGAGGAGGACCGGGACCGTCGACGGGAACAGATCGATGTCGTCGGCGCTCATCGCATCCAACTGGGCACGCTCCCCGGCGATGCGGATCGGCGTTTCCACCGCCATCCCCTGGGCACGCAGCGCACCCCGGTACAGGGCGGCGGCCATCTGCATCTGCGGATCCGACGATGCACCGATCCGGACCGGGTCTGGACCGGCCTGAGCCGAGCATCCACAGAGGATCAGACCAACCACGCCGATCACCGTCAGCCATCGCACCATGCCCACACGGTAACAATGACCTAGTATCTGCAGTCGTGTCCGTTGATCCGGTGGTCGATTGTGGTGTCTACGTCAACGGCGTCCGCGACCCCGCACACCGCCACTACACCGACGCCTTGGCCCACGTCCGATCGACGGGGCAGGGGTTCGTCTGGCTGGGCCTGCATGCTCCGGACGACGCCCAGATGGCTGCCGTCGCCTCGGTCTTCGACCTGCACGAGCTCGCCGTCGAAGACGCCGTCGTCGCCCACCAGCGCCCCAAACTCGAGGTGTACGGGGATTCGCTGTTCATGGTGTTCCGCACGGTCGCCTACGTCGATCACCTGTCCATCGCGGAGACGGCCGAGGTCGTGTCCACCGGTGAGATCATGGTGTTCGTCGGTGCCGACTACGTCATCACGGTCCGCCACGGCGACCAGACCGAACTCTCGTCGCTGCGCCACCGCATGGAGGCCTCCCCCGACCTGCTGGCCCTCGGCCCCACGGTCGTGCTGCACGCGGTGGCCGACCGCGTCGTCGACAGCTACCTCGTCGTCGTCGACGAGATCGACACCGACATCGAGGAAATCGAGGAAGACGTCTTCGGCGGAAGCACCGTCGCCATCGACCCCGTCTACCTCCTCAAGCGCGAGGTGATCGAATTCCGACGCGCCGCCACGCCGCTCGCGGCGCCGTTGGCACGCCTGACCGCACCCAACCCATGGTTGTCCGACGAGGTCCGCACCTACCTGCGGGATGTCGCCGACCACCTGACCACCGTCAACGAGCGCGTCATCGACTACGACAACCTGCTCTCCTCGATGCTCGACGCCGCAACGGCGAAGGTCGGCATCCAGCAGAACACCGACATGCGCAAGATCACCGCCTGGGCCGCCATGGCCGCCGCGCCCACCATGATCGCCGGCATCTACGGGATGAACTTCGACCACATGCCCGAATTACACTGGCGCTACGGATATTTCGTCGTCATCGGAGTGATGGTCGCCATCAGCCTCACGTTGTGGCGGACCTTCAGAAAGCACGGATGGTTGTGACCATGGCAAAGCCCTCGCCCGCCCACAAGCTGTTCTCCTACGGCACGCTCCAACTGCCCGAGGTGCAGCGTGCCACCTTCGGCCGGCTGATCCCCGGCCAAGCCGACGCCATCGTCGGCTACCGCAGCGAGATGCTGACCATCACCGAACCGATGGTGATCGAACGCAGCGGCACCGACCAACACCCGGTCTTGGTACCCGGTGCCGAGACGGACACCGTCGAGGGCACCACCTTCCTCATCGACGACGCCGAGCTGGCGGCCGCCGACGAGTACGAAGTCGACGACTACACCCGCATCGAGGTGCCGTTGCGCTCCGGTGGATCCGGGTGGGTCTATGTGCTCGCCGACGGCGCACACTGACCCCCAGATTTTCGACGATACTCCATAGCCCCGCCTCGACAGACGGGGCGCCCTGTCACATCATTTCCGCAGGTCAAGCTGCCAATTCGCGGATGTCAGACCCCTGATCTAGTGTAGGATGTAGATAGAAGGTCAGCAGCACATAGTTTCTATTCGGGTCCGCGCACCACGATGCGAACCCGGGCCTGGGGGGCTACATGAACCACGACGAACTCGTCGGAATCGTCGCCGAGCTGGCCGACGACCTGGCGCCGACGGCGGTCGGATCTGGCACCGGCGTGGGTGCGTTGTTGGCCTCGGCGGAAGCGATCGCCGATGACAAGGCTCTGTTGGGGGTGATGGTCACCGCGGTGCGGATGGGCAATATCGCCTCCTATCTCTTGGCTGCTGCGACCGCCCGGGCCGAGGCCATCGGTATCCCGG
This sequence comes from Gordonia crocea, assembly GCF_009932435.1. Lineage (NCBI taxonomy): Bacteria > Bacillati > Actinomycetota > Actinomycetes > Mycobacteriales > Gordoniaceae > Gordonia > Gordonia crocea. The sequence goes on along the minus strand of NZ_BJOU01000001.1, from coordinate 1,515,738 downwards.
TTCGGAATCGGTTGAAGAACGGGCGAGACCTGTTGCGGGAGTTGCCGTTGGCGCCGGCCACCGTCAACCGGGTGGCCCGGTTGGCCCAGCATCTGAATGATCTGCCGAACGTGGTGCGCGAGGTCCGTGACGGTGACTTGGGTATCGAGCATGCGGATGCGGTGATCCGGGGCCTGGACCACATTGCCACCCGCATGGGGGCTGATGGATTCACCGAGGTGCGCGACAAGACTGCGACGATGTTGTTGGCGCATGCCCGGATCGATCAACCCGCCCAAGTCCTGGAGAAGGCCCGCGAACTCGGCCACGAGTTGGCGCCACTCGATCCACCATCCACTCCCGCGGCCGACAATCCGTCGTTGAACCAGGCGGCAATCAACCGCACTGACGAAGGGCGTGTGACGCTCGAAGCCGATCTGGATCAATTGTCTGGGGAGAAGCTCCACACCGCCCTGGATGCCCTGGCGAAGCCCATCCCCGCTCCCGACGGCTCCCCGGATCCACGCCCCCGGGCGCAACGCACCGCCGATGCCCTGGTCAGCGTGATCACCGCATACCTGGCATCACGCAACCGTCCGACCGTGGGTGGGATCGTCCCGCACATCACCATGACCGTGCCACTACCGACGCTGGTATCTGACAGCCCCCTGGGGGAGGCTCATGCCGCACGCCTGGGGTTCACCGGCTCGGTATCAGCGAAGACGGCCCGTGAAATCGCCTGCGGCAGCACTGAAGTCGCGGCCCTGCTCACTGCGGACTCGGTGCCGTTAGATGCCAAACGCACCCAGCGGTTTGTCACCGGCACCCTGCGCAAAGCACTTGAAGCCCGCGACGGCGGATGCCAATTCCCCGGATGTGGCAGACCACCAGCCCGGTGCGAAGGCCACCATATTCAACATTGGGCTGACGGCGGGGAGACAAACCTCAAAAACACCGTGTTGCTCTGCTCGCTGCATCACCACACCTACATCCACGGCAAAGGCTGGAACATCCAGATCGGGTTCGACGGACACCCCTGGTTCCAACCACCTGAAGGAGGTGACTGGATCCGCTGCCACAACCGACGCACCCTCACCCTCACCGACCACGCCGCCGCCTAACCACAGCCGCCGCCTGAGCCGCAGGCACCGTCCAGAACTAGTCCGCTAACCCAGCGCAGCACATTCGGCCCCCGGGCCACACACGTACCTTGAGAACTTCATATCGGCGCTCCCCGGAACCGTCAGCCGCCCAGGGTCGCGGCCACGCGCCGCGGATCTGCGGGGTCGATATCGGCCTCGGTCCAGGCCTCGCGCAGCGCCGGCGCACCTCGCAGACGGACCCAGGCCGCCTCGTTGGCGGTAATCGGGACCGCGCGCAGGAACACCACCGGATCGGCCGGCTCGGGCAGCGGCATCGGCTCGAGGTCGTCGCCGTCCAGCAGGACCGCGGTGAACGGGGCACCATCCCAGAGCGGGGTCCCCAGGTCGACGAGCGCATCGGCGCCCAGCACCAGCCCCTCCACCATCGGTGTCGCGGCCAACATCGCCATCGACCGGTGCAGGTTGCGCAACTGCTCGTCGGGTGCCGTGACGGTCAGCCGCACGACCAACTCCGCTCGCGGCCCCCGCACCGGGGCGGGGTTCAGGTCGGCCGGGTCGGCCATCGGGTGGCGCGAGGCACCGGCGGTCACGAATACCAACCGGCTGCCACCCCCATCACTCGCGGCCCCATCACTCACACCCGCACCGGCGAAGCGCAGCACGTCGATCGGCTCGGCACCGAGAAACGTGACCGACGCCCGCTGGGGATCGACGCCGATCGCCGCCGCGGCGTGCGCCGCCACCGCATCGGTCGACCAGGCCGCCGTGCTCACCGTGACAGGTTGACGCCGGTCCGGGCGTCGAAGACGGCAATGTCGGTGGTGTCGAAGCACAGGGTGGCACGGTCGCCCCGTCGGATGTGCGACCGCGGCGAGAGTCGGGCGACGATCTCCCCGCCCGGCAACTGCAGGTGCGCGTAATTGTCTGACCCCAACGACTCCAGGACGTCGACGGTGGCCAGAATCTCCTGGCGGCCGCCCGGCCCGCTCGCCGGCGACACCAGCGCGGCGTCGTGCAGGTGCTCGGGACGGATGCCGACGACCACGTCACCGTCGCCGTGCACCCTCGTCGCGTTGCGCCCGACGAGACCGGCATCGGGCAGCGCCAACATCCCAAAGTCCGTCTGCACCCCGTCAGCCGTGAGCCGACCGGTGAGCGTGTTCATCGCCGGCGATCCGATGAAGCCGGCGACGAAGAGGTTCGCCGGATTGTTGTACAGATCGTCGGGGGTACCGACCTGCTGGACGTGGCCGTCGCGCATGACCACGACCCGGTCGCCCAAGGTCATCGCCTCGGTCTGGTCGTGGGTCACGTACACCGTCGTCGTCCCCAACCGCGCCTGCAACCGGGCGATCTCGACCCGCATCGCGCCGCGCAGCTTGGCGTCGAGGTTGCTCAGCGGCTCATCCATCAAGAACGCCTTGGGCGACCGGACGATCGCGCGCCCCATCGCCACGCGCTGACGCTGCCCGCCGGAGAGCTGGGCCGGCTTGCGGTCGAGGTAGTCGTCGAGCCCGAGGATCTCCGACACCTGGGCCACCTTGGCGTCGATCTCCTCGCGGCTGGGCTTGGGGCGCATCAACGTCAGCGGGAACTCGATGTTTCCGCGGACGGTCATATGCGGGTACAGCGCGTAGTTCTGGAACACCATCGCGATATCGCGGTCCCGCGGCGCCTTCTCGTTGACCCGCTCGCCATCGATGCGCAGTTCGCCGTCGGAGATCTCCTCGAGTCCGGCGATCATGTTCAGCGTCGTGGACTTGCCGCAGCCCGACGGCCCGACGAGGATGACGAACTCCCCGTCGGCGATCGTCAGATCCAGCTCGGCGACGGCGACCGCCCCGTCCGGGTATCGCTTGGTGATGCCGTCGGCGACGATTTCTGCCATGGGGCTACCCCTTCACCGCGCCGGAGGTCAGCCCGGCCACGATTCGACGTTGGAAGATGAGGACGAAGATGATGATCGGGATCGTGATGACCACGGCGGCCGCGGCGATCTGCCCGGTCGGCTCGGTGAACTCGGACACCCCGGTGAAGTTGGTGATCGCCACCGGCGCGGTGATCGCCCGTTCGCTCGACGTCAGCGACAGGGCCAGCAGCAGCTCGTTCCACGAGAAGATGAAGACCAAGATCGCCGCGGTGACCACACCCGGCGCCGCGAGCGGCACGATGACGCGGCGGAAGGCCTGCGCGCTGGTGGCCCCGTCGAGCTTGGCGGCCTTCTCCAGGTCCCACGGGATCTCGCGGAAGAACGCCGACAACGTGTACACCGCCAGCGGCAGGGCGAAGGTGATGTAGGGCAGGATCAGCCCCGGCCAGGTGTCGAACAGACCGAGGCGCCGCTCGATGTTGAACAGCGGGGTGACCAGGGAGATCTGCGGGAACATCGCGATCAGCAGCGTCGCGCCGACGAGCAGCTTCTTCCCGCGGAAGTCCAGCCGCGCAATCGCGTAGGCGGCCATCGTCCCGATGACGACGGCGATCACCGTCGTGATGAGTCCGATCCCGATCGAGTTCACCAACGCGCTGGTGAATCCCCGGTAGGCGAAGGCGTCGCGGTAGTTGGCCAACGTCGGGTCGGCCGGAAACAGCCGTCCATCAGTCGGATTCGACTTGAACGACAGGCTCAAGATCCACAGCAGCGGGATGAGGGCATAGCAGATCACCACCAGGTTGATGACCGACCAGGTCAGCTTCTTGTTCACGCCGTCACCGCCCCTCGTCTGCGGCACCCGGGGCCGACGCGCCGAAACCCTTGATGAACAACGCCGCAATCAACGCCACGCAGAGAAACACCAGCACGCTGATCGCCGAACCGGTACCGAGGTTGAACGCCTTGAACAGGTTGTCATAGCCCAAGATCGACACCGAACCGGTGCCGCTGGCGCCCTTGGTCAGCACGTAGATGTTGTCGAAGATCCGGAAGGCGTCCAGCGTGCGGAACAACAACGCCACCAGGATCGCCGGCTTCATCAGCGGAATCGTGATGCGCCACAACCGGGTCCATGCGCCGGCGCCGTCGACCTGCGCGGCGCGCAGCAGCTCGTCGGGCACCAGCGCCAATCCGGCGAGCAGCAGCAACGCCATGAACGGCGTCGTCTTCCACACCTCGGCGAGGACGATGATCCCCAGCGCCGGGATCTGCTGGGTCAGCGGGGCCGAACCGTCGGGCAACAGGTTGGCGAGGTAGCCGGTACCCGGCGTCCACGCGTAGTACCAGGACATCGCCGCCACCACGGTCACCACGCCGTAGGGCAACAACACCATCGTGCGGACGGTGCCGCGCCCCACGATGGTGCGGTGCATCACCAACGCGATCGCCATCCCCAAGACGAGCTCGAGGACGACGGAGACGATGGTGATCGCCAGCGTCACCGCCAGTGCGCTCCACCAGTACCCGTCACCCAGGACGGTCAGATAGTTCGAGAGCCCGACGAACTCGGTGTGATCGGGCTCGGTCAGCGACGCCTTGTTCAGCGAGAGCCAGAAGGCATAGCCGATCGGATAGGCGGTGACCAGCGCCATCAACACGGCCGCCGGGGTGATGAGCAGGTAGGCCAACCGGCGGTCGCCGGCAGCGCGTGCGGTCACGGAACGAGCCCCTCTCCGGCGAGCGCCTTGCGGGCGGCCTCGGCGAGTTCATCGGCCAGCTTCTCCGGATCCCACGCACCGACCGGGTGCAGCTTCGCCGCCAACATGGTCGACAGCGTCGAGTACACCGGCGTCGCCGGCCGCGGCGCGGCATGCTCGTCGCCGAGCTGGCGTCGCAACAGATCGGCCATCGGGAAGGCGGAGCGCAGGTCGGCATCGTCGTACAACGCCGCGAGCGCCGGCGCCTGGGAGGCCTTCAACGCGTACTGCCGCTGGGCGGCCGCGCTCGTCAGGCACCGCACCGCGCGCCACGCGCGATCAGTCTTGTGGGAACGGGTCGACACCGCGAGGTTCATCCCGCCCAGCGTCGAGCGGGCCGGCAGCGCCGTCTCCACGCCCGGATAGGGCGCGAACGCGAAACGCTTCGCCAACACCCGGTTGGCGCGGGCCAACTGGTCCGCGCTCGGCGCCGGCGCCCCCTCGGCGAACAGCCCGGCGAACCGCCGCATCTCCGGGAAGAAGGGCACCTGCTGGTTCTCGTCGGTGCCGGTGGAAGCATTGGACCGCATCGACGAGTACACATACGGCCAATTCACCGCGAAGGTGGCCTGGCCGCGTTCCATCCCCAGTCGCGCCGGATCCTCGGTGTTGTTGGACAGCGACGGATCGGCGCCGGGCGCGGTCGCCACCGCTTTGAGGACGCGCAGCGCGCGCACGGTCGCCGCCCGGTGCTCGGGGGTGTCGGTCAGGGTCACCCGCGTCGGGTCGGCCGGGTCGAGTACCGAGCCCCCGGCGCTGGCGAGCACCGAGTTGAACCAGACGACCAACCCCTCGTACTGGGCACCCTGGACCATGATGTAGCTCGGCACCGCGATGCGCTGGGCCCGCGGGAGCGTGGCATTGTGCGCGGCCACCCCGCGGGCGACCTCGGCGTTGTCGGCGAGCAGCTGGTCCCACGTCCGCGGTGCTGTCCCACGCTTGACATAGCGGCGCAGCAGGTCGCTGCGGTACCAGAGCAACTGCGTGTTGGTCCACGTCGGCACCGCATACGGCCGGGGTTCCCGGTCGCCGTCCCGGCGCCAGGTCGCGGTCTTCAACGGCCCGCCCAACGTGGTCGTGCGCAGCGCGGCCGCCAGGTCTTCGGGCACGGGGGCCGCCCACCCGGCGTCGGCGAACTCTGCGGTCCAGGTGACGTCCATCGTGAACACGTCGACCGACGCGTCCCCGCCGGCCAGCCGCCGGGCCAGTTGGAGGCGTTGTCCGTCGGCATCCTTGGGCAGGCGCACCACCGAGATCCGGTAGCCGTCGGAGCACCCGGCGGCCACCGCCTCGATGGCGGCGGCATCGTTGCCCGGCACATACGCGGTGACGGTGTCGGCCGGAACCGACGACCCGCAGGCGGCCGCCAGCGGCGCCACTGCGACGAGCACGGCCGCGAGCGCGGCACGGCGCATGACCACCGGTGAACCTCCTCGGACTTCCCCTCGACGATGCCGCCTGCTCGACAACCGCTACAGAGACAGCCGCGCCAGCATATCCCGCCCCTGTTCGGCGGTCGTCGGCTCACACAGGACGTCGTAACGCCCGGCGACGAGCTGCATCGTCGACGCGAAGTCGCGCTGGCCGCGCATCATCGCGTACGGGACAGCCGAGGAGACCACGCCGAACACGATGCCGAACGCCACACCCACCAGCAGCGCCGTCGAGGCCGGGGTGAGGACGAAGGAGGCGATCAAGCCGATGAACAGGCCCAACATGGCGCCGCCCGCGACACCCTGGGCGAGCACACGACCCCAGGTCAGGCGCCCGGTGACCCGCTCGACCTGCATCAGGTCCACCCCGACGATGGTCACGTTCTGGACCGGAAACCCCTCGTCGGACAGGTAGTCCACCGCCTTCTGCGCCTGGGCATAGGTCGGGTAGGAACCGATCGGCCACCCCGACGGCGGCGTCGGCAGACCGGGGGTGGTCGCACGGTTGGGTTGCTGCGGCTGCATGGCTTGCCCTTTCTCCGCCCACCCGCCCATTAGGCTTGACCCATGTCGGTGAGCAAGGTCTTCGTAGCCAGACTAGTAGGACTGGCCGTCCTTGGCCCCGATGGTGAATCAATCGGGCGGGTCCGCGATGTCGTGATCTCCATCCGGCTCTCCGGTCTGCCGCCGCGCGTACTCGGCCTGGCCGTCGAGCTGACGACGCGGCGCCGCATCTTCGTCCCCATCCTGCGGGTCACCGCCATCGACCCGCACAAGGTCACCCTCACCACCGGAACCGTGAGTCTGCGCCGGCTGCACCTGCGCCCGGGCGAGGCCCTGGCCGTGGGCCAGGTCCTCGACACCCACGTCCGCATCACCGACCCCGACCTGGCCGAACTGCACGGCGAGGACCTGACCGTGGTCGACCTCGGGATCGAGCAGGGCCGTACCCGCGACTGGCTGGTCAACCGGGTCGCGGTGCGCGCCAACCGCCTGCGGCTGGCCCGGCGCGGCGACGTCCACGTCGTCGACTGGGGCCACGTGCAAGGGCTCACCCAAACGGCACTGAACCTGCCCGGCCAGGGCGTGGCGGCGGTCCTGCTGCAACTCGACGGGATGCGCCCGGCCGACGCGGCGACCGTGTTGCGCGAACTCCCGGCCAAGCGCCGCGAGGAGATCGCCGCCGCGCTGGACGAGGAGCGGCTGGCCGACATCCTCCAGGAGATGCCCAGCGACGACGCACAGTCACTGATCGCGGTGATGGGCACCAGCCGGGCCCGCAACGTGCTCGGCGCGATGGAGCCCGACGACGTCGCCGACCTCGTCGGCGAGTTGCCCCCGGGCGAGGCCGAACGGCTGCTCTCACTGATGGACCCCGAGGAGTCTGAGCCGGTGCGCCGCCTGCTCACCCACTCCCCCGACACCGCCGGCGGCATGATGACGCCCGAACCATTGATCGTCACCGCGGCGACCACGGTCTCCGAGGCCCTGGCCCGCGCCCGCGACCCCGAGGTCACCCCGGCCGCGGCCAGCATCGTGTTCGTCGTCCGGCCGCCCACCCAGACACCGACCGGCAAGTACCTCGGCTGCGTCCACCTGCAGGTCCTGTTGCGCAACCCCCCGGCGACACTCGTCGGCGACCTCCTCGACACCGACCTGGGCCACCTGCGCCCGGAGGACTCGGTGGAGTCGGTGACCCGGTACTTCGCCACCTACAATCTCGTGTGCGGTCCCGTCGTCGACGAGGACGGGCACTTGATCGGCGCGGTCAGCGTCGACGACCTGCTCGACGAGATCCTCCCCGACGACTGGCGCGAAACCGAACCGGAGGCCGACGAGCCTCTCAACCTCACGGCGGGGGGCGATCGTTGAGCAACAAGGGACGCGGACGTCGGCTCGACCAGCCGTCCGACCGGCGTCGGCCGTCGTTCTTCAGCCTCGACGCAGACGTGGTCGGCGTCTACAGCGAACGCCTCGCCCGCTTCCTGGGCACCGGGCGGTACCTGGCGATCCAGACCGTCGTCGTCGTCGTGTGGATCATCCTGAACCTGGTCAGCTTCATCAGCCACTGGGACCCGTACCCGTTCATCCTGCTCAACCTGGCCTTCTCCACCCAGGCCGCCTACGCCGCGCCGCTGATCCTGTTGGCACAGAACCGCCAGGAGAACCGTGACCGAGTGGCATTGGAGGAGGACCGCGTCCGAGCCGCCGAGACCAAGGCCGACACCGAGTTCCTGGCGCGCGAACTCGCGGCGGTCCGGCTGGCCGTCGGCGAGACCGTCACCCGCGATTACCTGCGCAAAGAGCTCGACGACCTCCTCGACGAGTTGACCCAGCGCCTCCGCGAATCCCCGGACGACGCCGCGGAAGCGGCCCGCGACACCGACGGCGGCGGGCGGCGCGCCTGACGCTCGGCCGGTACCCAATCTCGGGTTCACCACCATCAACTTTTTCCACCTCGGTATGCTGCAGTGGTATTGGACACACCGGTTGACATTTGACCGGTGGTCACCACGGGGTGAGGAATCGTCATATGAGTGGCATCGCGTTTTGGCGACGCGCGCAGGGGCCCACGCGCCCGCGCCGCATCGTCGGCCGCGTCATGGCCGCGGGGTTCGGCACGACGGTGCTGGGGGCAATGGTGCTGGGAACCACCTCCTCGAGTGCTATCGCGGGGGACCGGCCGACCGACGCGACCGCTGATGCGCCGGTCAGTGTGACCAGTGTCGTCGGCGTGGCACCGGCCGAATACAACACCGCGGCGTGGTTCGTCCCGCCGAAGCCGGTGGGCAACCCCATGGTCTCGCCGCAGTTCCGCCTCGCAGCCGGAATCCCCTCGGGTCCCCTCGGGATTCCCGGCGTCGTCCTGCAGGCCTACAAACTCGCCGCGACCCGGGTCGGCGCCGAGACGCCGAACTGCAAACTGCCCTGGAACCTGTTGGCCGGGATCGGCCGCATCGAATCCGGCCACGCCGGCAACGGCAACGTCGACGAGTACGGCAACACCCGCAGCCAGATCCTCGGCCCCGCCCTGGACGGCAGCCTGCCGGGCAATGCCATCATCCACGACGCCAGCGGCAACGCGGCCCGGGCCATGGGGCCGATGCAGTTCATCCCCAGCACGTGGGCCTCGTGGGGCTCGGACGCCAACGGCGACGGCAAGGCCGACCCCCACAACATCTTCGACGCGACCTACTCGGCGGGACGCTACCTGTGCGCCGGGGTCACCGACATCACGGCGGGCAACAACGCCGTCTCCGCGGTCTTCCGGTACAACCACTCGATGGCCTACGTCACCAACGTGCTGGCCTGGTCGGCGGCCTACGCCGTCGGCGTGATGCCGACCCAGGGCATCCCGGAAATGCACTCGACGCCGGCCGACGAGAAGACCAAGAAGGACAAGGACGACAAGGACAAGGCGGACAAGGACCGCAAGGACGGCAAGGACGACGACCGGCCCGGCACCGAGCGCGATCCGAACGGCACCAAGCCCGAACGCACCGACCGCAAACCCAAGGCGAGCCAGCCCCAGTGCTTCATCGTGTGCCTTCCGCCGCAGCTCGGCGGGCCCCAGCGCGCCCCGGCCGCCCCGAAGAAGCCGGCGCCGAATCGGGCACCGCAACAGCCCCAACAGGCACCGAACCAACCCCAGCAGGCACCGAACCGGCCGAGCACGGCGCGCTGAGCGGGCGAGAGGCTCCCAACGCACCGGACTAAGGTGGAGGTTGTGAATGTCGCAGCCCCCTCCGAATCCGCCATTCGCTCGGCGTTGAGCAAGGTCGACGACCCCGAGATCGGCAAACCCATCACCGACCTGGGCATGGTCAAATCGATCGACATCGGCGACGCCGGCGAGGTCGACGTCATCGTCTACCTGACCACCTCCGGATGCCCGATGCGCACCGAGATCAGCGACCGGGTGCGGACCGCCGTCGCCGACGTCCCCGGCGTCGGGGCGATCACCGTCGGCCTCGACGTGATGAACGACGAACAGCGGACCGAGTTGCGCAAGAAGCTGCGCGGCGATCGTTCCGAGCCGGTCATCCCCTTCGCCCAACCCGGGTCGCTCACCCGCGTCTACGCGGTCGCCTCCGGCAAGGGTGGCGTCGGCAAGTCCAGCGTCACCGTCAACCTGGCCGCCGCGCTCGCCCAGCGCGGCCTGTCGGTCGGGGTGCTCGACGCCGACATCTACGGCCACTCGGTGCCGCGGATGCTGGGCAACGGCGCCAAGCCGACCCAGGTCGACCAGATGATCATGCCGCCGATCGCCCACAACGTCCGCTTCATCTCGATCGGGCAGTTCACCGATGGGAACACGCCGGTGACGTGGCGCGGGCCGATGCTGCACCGGGCGCTGCAGCAATTCCTCGCCGACGTCTATTGGGGCGACCTGGACATCCTGTTGCTCGACCTACCGCCCGGCACCGGTGACGTCGCCATCTCGATCGCCCAGTTGATCCCCGGTGCGGAGATCCTGGTCGTGACCACCCCGCAGCAGGCCGCGGCCGAGGTCGCCGAGCGAGCCGGTTCCATCGCCCTGCAGACGCGGCAGAAGGTTCTCGGCGTGGTGGAGAACATGTCGTGGCTCGAACTGCCCGACGGTACCCGGATGACCCCGTTCGGCGAAGGCGGCGGGGCGCAGGTCGCCGAGCGGCTCAGCCGGGCGATCGGCGCGAATGTCGAACTGCTGGGCCAGGTTCCGCTGGAACCGTCGGTCCGCGAGGGTGGCGACGCGGGCGTTCCGGTCGTCCTGTCGGCGCCGGAGTCGGCAGCCGGCTCAGCACTGCGCGCGATCGCCGACAAGCTGGCCGTCCAGCGGCGCGGCTTGGCCGGGATGAGTCTGACCATCGACCCGGCGGGACGCTAAGCCGTTCGGTACTACGTGGCGTCCCAGTCGGTGACGTTGTGCCGCGTGCCGCCACTCGACGGCCGCGGCGCACCGCCCTCATCATCGTCGGGGATCGCCGACCCGAGCGGCGGGTCCTCGCGACCCGGCAGCGCGGTATAGGTCTTCGGGTCCAACAGCGAGTCGTCACCGCCGAGAAGGTGCTTGGTCACCAGGGCGCGCGGCGAGGTCGAGCGCAGCTCGTTGAGCTGCTGCAACGGCTCGCGGAACTCGTCGAAATCCGAGCCGAGCTCCTCGCGCAGTTCGGCGGTGGCCCCGGTCGCGTACTCGCGCGCCTGCTTCAGCCACCGCATCGAGCTGGAGATGGCCCCGGGGAGCCGCTCCGGCCCCAAGATGATCAGGGCGGCGGCCACCAGCACCAAGATCTCGCCCCAACCAAGGTTGAACATGGTCCGCAGTCTAGTCGCCGGCGGGCACGATCGACCCGGAGAAGGTCCGGCCGTCGCGCCAATACGAGTAGTCGACCTTTTCGCCAATCTTGGTGCCGCGGATCGCCACCGCCAGTTCGTCGGAGGACTCGATCGGCCGACCGTTGAACTTGGTGATCACGTCGCCCTCGCGGACCCCGGCTTTTTCCGCCGGACTGCCGGCGACCACGTTCGCGACGCGGGCGCCCAGGACCTTCTGGTTGCGCACGGAGACCGCGTTCAACCCGATCGACGGGTGGACGATCTTGCCGTGCGCGATGATCGTCTGGGCGATCGGCCGGACCTGGTTCACCGGGATCGCGAACCCGAGGCCCATCGAGCCGCCGCTGGTCGTCTGGATCATGGTGTTGATCCCGATGATCCTGGCCTGCGAATCGACCAGCGGACCACCGGAGTTACCCGGGTTGATGGCCGCGTCGGTCTGAATGGCGTCGATGACCGCGTCGGTGTCGGACTCGTCGCCCGGCGGCAGGGCCAGCGCACGGTTCACGGCGCTGACGATGCCGCTGGTGACGGTGCGGTCCAGACCCAGCGGCGACCCGAACGCCACCACGTTCTCGCCGATCTGCACCTTGTCCGAGTCCCCCAGGGTCGCGACGGTGATGTTCTTGACGTTGTCGACCTTCACCACGGCCAGGTCGCTTTTCGGGTCGCGTCCGACGATGCGCGCCGGAACACGGGTGCGGTCGTAGAAGACGACCTCGGTGGTGGCGTTCTTGTCCTGGGCGGCCATCGCAACGACGTGGTTGTTGGTGACGATGTAGCCGGACTTGTCGATGATCACGCCCGAACCGGTGCCGGCCGCAGTCTCGGTGCGGATGTCGATGGCGACCACGGACTTCTCGACGGCGCGGACGACCCGGGCCACCATCGACCGCGGCTCCTCGCCCCCCTTGCCCTTGTCGACCGGAAGGGTCACCGTCTGCCCGGTGCTCGACGAGCCGTTCCCGGTGAGGAAGGCGCCGAGGAGTGCGCCGAGCAGTCCGATGGTGACCGCGACAGCGGCCAGCGACAGCAGCGCCGTCCAGGAGATCCGATGGCCCAGAAGTACTTCGCGCACCCCGAGCTTGGGGCCCGGCTCCACCGGGTCGACGGATTCGGGCCGCGACTTCGCCGGCGCCGACAGGTGCGCCGGGCTCTCGGGGTCGCGCCACGGATCGTTCGGCTCCTCGGCCTCTTCAACCTCGCCGTAGCGGGCGTCGGGATCGCGGGACAGCGTTTCGGTCGACCCGGTCGGCCGGCTGAACGCCTCGGCGAGGACGGGGTCGGGAGCCGCCACCGTCGGCTGCGGCCGATGGGCCGTCGCCGCGGCCGAGGCCGCGGCGGACTCGAAGGATCCGGCGACCCCCTCCGGGCGCCCGAATACCGCGGTCGTCTCCGGTGACACCGGGGCGTGTCGGGGGGCGGGCAGCGGCGCGGGGGTGCGCGGCGGGATCGCCGTGTGGGCGGCCCAATCTTCGTTGGTCACTAACGGCCTCGTCGAAAGAATCCTCGCGGGCGCGGCGGCGATTGCTCGGCGCGCGCCGCGACCTGGTTGACATCGAACTCGCGGGTCGGGATCTGCGAGAGCTGCCCGAGCAGATCGAGCGGTGCGGTGATCGCCGAACCACTCCCGCGCAGCGCGGCACGGGCGGCCTTCTGCGCCTCGACGGCGGTCGAACAGGGTCCGCACACCTTCAGATGAGAGTTGGCCCGCGATACCGCGGTGTCGCCGAGCTCGCCGTCGGCATAGGCCGCGACCGCCTCGGGAGACAGATGCTCGGTGGAGGCGAACGGCCGTCCGCCCAGCGTGCCCGGAGGCCGGTAGTCGGTGTTGGGACGCAACGACGACGTCGTCGGGGTCCAACGACCCGGATCCAGAAAGTTCACCACCGCTCCTACCTGTGCCTCACCTGCTCACTGCAGCTTATCCGAAGCTACAACGATTACCGGTGCGGCGCGGTTCCCGGGTCAGCCGAACGATGGGTTCACCGGGATGGCGCGCACTCGGCCTGGTTGGCGACGAGGTAGTCGCGAATACTCTGCCGACCACGGTGGATGCGGCTGCGCACGGTGCCCAGCTTCACATCGAGGGTGGCGGCGATCTCCTCATAAGACAGCCCCTCGATGTCACAGAGGACCACCGCGGCACGGAACTCCGGGGCCAGCCGGTCCAGCGCGGCCTGCAGCACCGGGTCCAGATTCGCGTCCGCGTAGATCTGCTGCGGGTCCGGGGTGTCGCCGGGAACCCGGTCATAGTCCTCGGGCAGCGCCTCCATCCGGATCTTGGCGCGGCGGCGCACCATGTCGAGGAAGAGGTTGGTGGTGATGCGGTGCAGCCAGCCCTCGAAGGTGCCCGGCTGGTAGCTCGACAGCGAACGGAACACCCGGATGAACGTCTCCTGGGTCAGGTCCTCGGCGTCGTGCTGGTTGCCGGACAAACGGAAGGCCAGTCGGTAGACGCGATCGGCGTGCTCGGCGACCAATTCCTCCCATGAGGGCATCAAGGCCGCATCCCCGGTGGCGTCGAAGCGCGCGGTGCCGGTGATGTTCTCGTCGGTGGAGTAGTCCGCGGACGGGATCGTCATCGTGTGGCTCGTGTCCCCTCTTGGCTGCCGGTGGGCCCGGTCTGCCTCGTCGAGTTCCAACACCGCCACCCGGAACAGGTATTCCGGACTTCTCGTCGGCGTTGGTTCCCCCTTACCTTTGCCGACCCGATTGTGGTGGCTGTATGAGCGGCCTGAGTGTTGTCTAAGGATCGTCGAACGCGGTGGCCTACCCTCATAGGCGTGACGGACAACACCTACGTCGAATCGGCGATCGTCGAGGACGACGCCCTGGTCGCCGCCCGGGGCCGGGCCGAGGAATTGGGCGCCCCCACCATCTCCCCCGCAGTCGGGGCACTGTTGGCGCTGCTGGCCCGCGCGACCGGGGCCAAATCGGTCGTGGAGGTCGGCACCGGGGTCGGCGTGTCCGGGTTGTGGTTGCTGGCCGGCATGGCCGAGGACGGCGTCTTGACCACCATCGACCCGGAGTTCGAGTACCAGCAGGCCGCACGCGAATCCTTCGCGGCCGCCGACATCCCGATCGGCCGCGCCCGGTTGATCAACGGATCCCCCATCGAGGTTTTGCCCCGGCTGGCCGACGCCTCCTATGAACTGGTCTTCCTCGACGGCGAGATCCTCGACCACCCCCGCTACCTGACCGACGCGATCCGCATCCTGCGTCCGGGCGGCGTGGTCGTCCTCCACCATGCCGAAGGTCTGGATCCGAGCCAGTCGGGACCGGTCGCCGAGGCCGTGCGGCAGGCCGCGCTCATCGTTGCCGACGACGACCGCTTCCTACCCGTGGTGATCCCGCTGGGCGCCGGGGTGCTGGCCGCCGCGAAAGCCGGATAACCCGCGCCGCCGCTTACACGTCGGTGGAGAAACGCACCCCACCGTCGGGGATCTGCACGCCGGGCCACACCCGCGCCCCGCGCAACAGCTCGCAGTCCGCGCCGATTCGCGCGTTGTCACCGATGACGGTGTCGCGCACGAGCGCGCGGCGGCCGATGCGCGCGCCGCGGCCGATGATGCTGCGTTCGACAACGGCTCCGTCGTCGATCACCGCGTCGTCGAACACGACCGCGCCGTCGAGCCGGGCCCGACGGCCGACCGAGGCGCCGGCGCCGACGACGGTCCCGCCGATCAACACCGCACCCGGCCCGACCGAGGCGCCGTCTTGCACCAGCGACTCGCCGTGTCGGTCACCCAGTGCCGGCGAGGGCGCGATACCGCGGACCAGGTCCGCCGATCCCCGGACGAAGTCTTCCGGCGTCCCCATGTCGCGCCAGTAAGACTGGTCGACGTGGCCCTGGACGTGGCGCCCACGGGCCAGCAGTTCGGGGAACACCTCGCGCTCGACCGACACCGGCCGCCCGGCCGGGATGGCCTCGATGACCTCGCGCCGGAACACGTAGGTGCCGGCGTTGATCTGGTCGGTCGGCGGGTCCTGCGTCTTCTCCAGGAAGGCCGTGACCCGGCCGGTCTCGTCGGTCGGCACGCAGCCGAAGGCGCGCGGATCGCCGACGCGGACGAGGTGCAGGGTCACGTCGGCGCCGGATTCGCGGTGGGTGGTCAAGACGTCGCCGACGTCGGTCCCGCCGAGGACGTCGCCGTTGAACACGAGGATGTCCGGCGCGCTCAGCTCCGGCAGGACGTTGCGGATACCGCCGCCGGTCCCCAGCGGCTCGACCTCGGTCACGTACCGCAGGTTCATGCCGAGTGATTCACCCGAGCCGTAATAGTCCTCGAAGACCTCGGCCTGGAACGACGTGCCGAGCACGACGTCATCGATCCCGGCCGCCTTGATCCGCGACAGCAGGTGGGTCAGGAAGGGCTTGCCCGCCGTGGGCAGCATCGGCTTGGGCGCCGACAGGGTCAGCGGACGCAGCCGCGTGCCCTTGCCGCCGACGAGGATGACGGCCTGCACGTCCTTGCTCACGATTGCCTCCTGTTGAGTTCGCGTCGCGCCGCTTTGACCGCGACGCGGGACCGGACTGCCAACCCGGCCCGCAGGGCCCAGCGCAGCGGCGCACGCAGGGCACCGGGGTTGCGGTCGGCCTGGAAGCGGTAGGCGCTGCGGTGGTGGGCCGGCAACATCAGCTCGGGGTTCTTGCTGGCCGCATGGCCCTTGGTGTGCAGGATCTCCGCGGTGGGCACGAAGACGTTCTGCCAGCCGGCCTTGCCCAGGCGGTCGCCAAGGTCGACGTCCTCCATGTACATGAAGTAGCGCGAGTCGAAGCCGTCGATCTCGTCGAAGGCCGTGCGCCGCAGCAGCAGGCAGGACCCGGACAGCCAGCCGACCGGGCGCTCGAGGTCGGCGCGGTCGGCGTCGAGGTAGGCCCGGGTGAACGGGTTGTTCTTCCACACCGCACCAAGAACCGCGTGGCCGGTGCCCGCGACGAGCCTCGGCACCTGCCGGGCGGAGGGGTAGACCGAACCGTCGGGCTCGCGGATCAGCGGCCCCAACGATCCCGCCTGCGGCCACCGCGCCGCGGCCGCCAACAGTTCGTCGAGGGAGCCGGGGCCCCATGCGACGTCGGGATTGGCGACGACGATGAACTCGACCGCCGGGTCGATCTCGGCGACGGCGCGGTTGATCGCCCCGCCGTAGCCGAGGTTGGCCCCGGTGTGGACCAGGGTGACCCGGTCGTAGTCGCGCTCGGCCGCCTCGGGGGCGCCGTCGTCGGATCCGTTGTCGGCGATGACGACGCGCGGCGCCGCCTCGGTGGCGAGGGCCAGGGTGTCGAGAAACGACTTCAAGTAGTCGCCTGACGAATAGGTCACCGTCACGACTGCGAGCTGATCAGTCACGCCGGACAGCCTAACGAACCAACGCTTCACCGACGGCATCACGCCACTGCCGGAGTGGCGTGAGTCGCAGGTCGCGCCAGGAACGCGTCGACAGCACCGAGTACGCGGGGCGCGGCGCGGGACGCGGGAAGTCGGCCGTACTGCAGGGTTCCACCCGCGTGGCGTCGAGCCCGAGCTCCTCGAATACGGCCTTGGCCAAGCCGCACCACGTCGTCTCCCCGCCGTTGGCCGCGTGGACCGTCGCCGCACGACCGGCGTCGGTGACGACCATCTCCCAGAGGCCGCGCGCCAGATCGGGCGCGTAGGTCGGCGAGCCGTGTTGGTCGTCGACGACGGTGAGCCGGTCCCGCTCGCCGGCGAGCCGGCGCATGGTCGAGACGAAGTCGACGTCGTCGGTGCCGCCGGTGTACAGCCACGACGTGCGCACGACGGTGGCCGACGGGTCGGCTTCGCGCAGGCGGCGTTCGCCGTCGAGCTTGGTCCGCCCGTACACGCTGGGCGGTTCGCCGCCGGTCTCGTCGGGTTCGTAGGGGGTGGTCCGCGTCGGCGGTTCGGGTGCGGCGGGACCGTCGAAGACGTAGTCGGTGGACAGGTGGATCAGGCGTGCGCCTGCCGAGGCTGTTTGCGCGGCGAGCAGTGCCGGGCCGGTGGCGTTCACCGCGGCCGCCCGCTCCGGTTCGCGTTGCGCGTCGTCGACGCGCGTATAGGCCGCACAGTTGAGGACCACATCATTCCCGGTCAGCCGACTCCCCCAGGCGGCCACCGCCGCGGCGTCGGAGATATCGAGATCAGCCGAGGTCAAGCCGATGATTCCGAGCCCATCGGGCCGGGTCGACGCCAAGGCGCGGCCCAGCTGACCGCCCGAGCCGGTGACGAAGACTGTCATTCCCCCATCATGACCGATCCGCGTCGCCCGGCGTTGCGCTCCCCCGCTATACCCATTCGCATCAGTAAAGTGTTTTGAGACCACCAGTCACAATTGCCACTGGAGAAACAAGGAGAACGGGTCAGTCGTGGACAAAGCCACCCCGACGCGCCGTGCCGATCGGCAGCGCGAATCGCAGCGCCGCGACGACCGGCAGCGAGGCGAACGGCGTCCACAGGAGCGGCAGCGCGGCGAACGGCACCCCCAGGACGGACAACGCACCGAGCCCCGCCCCGAGGCGCGCGAGGGCCGTCGGCGTCCCGCTCCCCAGACGGTTCCCGGCCGCCGAGAGCGTCCGACGCGGACCTCCTCCGGTGAGATCCACACCCCCGAACGCCGGCCCGGACCCGCCAAGCGCGCCGCGCCACCGGCGAAAAAGGCCCGCGGTGCGCAAGCCCCCGCTCCGAAGCGGCCAGGTTCGAAGCGTCCGGGTCCGCAGCGTCCGGGTCCGCGCCCGCCGAAGGCCCAGTCTTCGAAAGCCCAGTCGTCGAAGGCCCAGCCGTCGAAGGCCCAGCCGGAGACCGACGGTTCGACGCCACCGCCGACCAGTCCGCCGCGATCGCTGCGCAGCTACTTCGGCGGCGGCCCGAGCCGCAAGGCGCTGCACCGCGTCGGGCAAGTCGTGGTGACCCTGATCTCGGTGGCGGTCCTGGTCGTCGGCGGCTACTCGTGGCGGTCGGCCACCGGGGTGACCGGATCGATCACCCAGCTTGCCGGCTTGAACCTCGGCGGCGGCAACGACGGCGCGGTCGACCTCCTGCTCGTCGGCACCGACTCCCGCACCGACGCCAAGGGCGTGCCGCTCACCCCGCGGGAGTTGCGCTGGCTCCGCTCCGGGGATGAGACCGCGATGAACACCGACACGATCCTGCTCATCCGCATTCCCAACAACGGCTCGTCGGCCACCGCCATCTCCATCCCGCGCGACGCGTACGTCAACGTGCCGGGATTGGGCATGAGCAAGATCAACGCCGCCTACGGCGCCACCAAGGAACGCGTGCGCCGCACCCAGGTGGAGCGCGGCGGAAATCCGGATAAAGCCGAGCGGGACGGCACCCAGGCCGGCCGCAAGGCCCTCATCGACACCGTCGCCACCCTGACCGGCGTCGAGGTCGACCACTATGCCGAGGTCGGACTGCTGGGGTTCGCGCTGCTGACCAACGCCGTCGGCGGCGTCGACGTCTGCCTGAAAGCACCTGTGCGGGAACGGTATTCAGGAGCCAAGTTCCGCAAGGGCCGTCAGACGCTGAACGGGCCGCAGGCGTTGAGTTTCGTGCGCCAACGCCATGGCCTGCCCCGCGGCGACCTTGACCGCATCACCCGTCAGCAGGTCTTCATGGCTTCCCTGGCGCAGAAGATGCTCTCCGCCAAGGTGCTCACCGACCCGAAGACGATGGGCAAGCTCGAGACCGCCGTCTCCCGCTCGGTGGTCATCGACGACAACTGGGACGTGCTCTCCTTCGCCGAGAAGCTCCGCGACCTGTCCGGCGGCAAGGTCCGCTTCGCCACCATCCCGATCGTCACCGAGGAGGGCTGGAGCGAAGAGGGCCAATCGATCGTCAAGGTCGACCCGCGGGCCGTCCACACCTTCACCGACCAGTTGCTCTCCGGCGACGAGCCCAAGAAGCAGCGGGCCGGCAAGGAGTCCTACACCGTCGACGTAGTCAACGCGGGAACCATCGACGGGATGGCGGCGAACGTGTCGAACATCCTGACCGCCAAGGGCTTTGGGCCGGGCAAGACGTCCACGAAGCCGATGAACGAGCGGGACTCGATCATCTTCGCCCGCAATGCCGACGACGCCACGGTCAAGCAGCTCTCGCAGGACCTGGGCGGCGTCGCGATCCGCGCCGACAGTTCGCTGTCCGACCGCCAGGTGCGCGTCGTGTTGACCAACACCTACTACGGCCCCGGATCGATCATGGACACCGGCCCGCAGCCCGACGCCCAGCGCGTCGCGGACAACAAACGGCGTGCCGCTGCACGCGCCGGTTCCGCCCGGGCGCCGATCACCGCGGCGACCAATGGCCCCATGTGCGTGAACTGACGTCGGCGTCGGCTGCCCGCTGACCTGCGTTGAGCGGATCGCGCTACCCTGCCAGCGTGGCCTCGATTACCGCTGCGGTCCTGACCGCGACCCCCGACCCGACGCGCCCGATGCTGACCTTCTACGACGACGAGACCGGCGAACGCACCGAGCTTTCCGCGCTCACGCTGGGCAACTGGGCGGCGAAGACGGCCAACTTCTTCCGCGACGAACTGGGACTGGCGAGCGGCGACACGATTCTCGTCGACCTCCCCGAGCACTGGCAGACGGTGGCCATCCTGTTGGGCGCGTGGTGGGCCGGGGTCGGTGTGGTCACCCCCGGTGCCGACGCCGATGACGTCCGCGCCGTCGTCACCTCGTCGGCACGCGTCGACGACTATCCCGACGCGGAAGAGACGGTCGTCGCCTCGTTGGACCCGTTCGGCATCGGCGTACCCGGACTCCCCGTCGGGGTGATCGACTATGGCCCGTCGGTCCGAATCCACAGCGACAACTTCACCCCCGGTGCCGACGCCCCGCACCCGTTGCCCGGGCGCACCACCGGACAGGTGCTCGACGCGGCACGAGACGCGGCGGCCGACGCCGGCATCACGTCGGGTTCGCGCGTGCTGACGACGCTGGGCTGGCACGACGCCGACGGCATCGCGGTGAACCTCGTCGCACCCCTCGCCGTCGGTGCGAGCCTGATCGTCGTCGCCCATCCCGACGAGTCCAAGCTCGAGTCCCGAGCCGCCACCGAGCGAGCCGACGTCATTCGACGCTGAGCCCCGATATCCCCCGTTCGACGACGAAGTCCCGGAACCTGCGCGCGATAGGCGAGAGTGACGGCATGGTGGTCGCCAAGGCAACAGTCCGCGCGTAGCCATCACCGCGCAACGGCACGTCGACGACGCCCGGGAAACGGCGCGCGGGCAATGGCAGTAGTGCAACGCCCAGGTCACGACTGACGAAGTCCCTCGCCGTTCCGAACTCCGTGACTTCGATGGCGATCGACGGCTCGAAACCCGCTGTTGCACACCACTCCTCGGTACGTCGGCGGAGGTCGTACGACGACGGGTTGGCGATGAACCGCTCCCCTTCGAGATCGGCCAGGTATCGGGCGCTTGGAGCAAGGGGCCGAGATGGTTGTCTCAGCGGACCGCACCAACGCCGGCCTACTCGGGGCTTCACCGGGAGCATCGACAGCGGCGCCGATCATGAGCGATCTCATCGAGCAGTGCTTTAGCGACGAGTAGCGCTGAACTACCCATCTGCGCAGTTCAGCGAGTCTTCTGACGCTTGTCAGACGATCGGCGTACACTGGTCATTAGATATAAAACCACAGCACACAGTTTCTAACAGCGGTCCGCACAACATGATGCGAACCCGGACCTGGGGGGTCTCATGAACCACGACGAACTCACCACATTCGTCACCGAACTGGCCGACGACCTGGCGCCGACGGCGGTCGGATCTGGCACCGGCGTGGGTGCGTTGTTGGCCTCGGCGGAGGCGATCGCCGATGACAAGGCGGTGTTGGGGGTGATGGTCACCGCGGTCCGGATGGGCAACATCGCCTCCTATCTCTTGGCCGCCGCGACGGCGCGCGCCGAGGCCATCGGTATCCCGGTGCGGCACCGGTTGAAGAACGGCCGTGACCTGTTGCGGGAATTGCCGCTGGCGCCTGCCACCATCAACCGGGTGGCCCGGTTGGCCCAGCACCTGGATGATCTGCCGAACCTGGTGCGTGACGTCCGCGACGGCGACCTCACCGTCGAGCATGCGGATGCGGTGATCCGCGGTCTCGACCACATTGCCACCCGCATGGGTGCCGATGGATTCACCGAGGTGCGGGACAAGACCGCATCAACCTTGTTGGCGCATGCCCGGATCGATCAACCCGCCCAAGTCATGGAGAAAGCCCGCGAACTCGGCCACGAGTTGGCGCCCCTGGATCCACCCAGCACACCACCGGCCGACAACCCGTCCTTGAACCAGGCGTCGATCAGCCGCACCGATGAAGGGCGCGTGACGGTGGAGGCCGATCTGGATCAGCTGTCCGGGGAGAAACTCCACACCGCCCTGGATGCCCTGGCGAAGCCCACGCCGGCACCCGACGGCTCCCCCGATCCGCGTCCCAGGGCCCAACGCACCGCCGACGCCCTGGTCAGCGTGATCACCGCATACTTGGCATCACGGAATCGTCCGACCGTCGGCGGGATCGTCCCCCACATCACCATGACCGTGCCCTTGCCTGTCCTGGTACCCGACAGCCCTCTCGGCGAGGCTCACGCCGCACGCCTGGGATTCACCGGATCGGTATCAGCCGACACCGCACGGGAAATCGCCTGCGGCAGTGCTGAAGTCGCCGCGTTGATCACTGCGGACTCGGTGCCGCTGGATGCCAAACGCACCCAACGCTTCGTCACCGGCACCCTCCGCCGCGCCCTGGAGGCACGCGACGGTGGCTGCCAATTCCCCGGATGCGGCAGACCACCAGCCTGGTGCGAAGGGCATCACATCAAGCATTGGGCTGATGGGGGCGAGACGAACCTCAAGAACACCGTGCTGCTCTGTTCGCTGCATCACCACACGTATGTCCACGGCAAAGGCTGGAACATCCAGATCGGCTTCGACGGCCACCCCTGGTTCCAGAGTCCCGAAGGAGGTGACTGGATCCGCTGCCACAACCGACGCAGCCTCACCCTCGCCGACCACGCCGCCGCCTAACCCCGGCCACACCCACCTGAAAATTCCACCAGCGCAGCACCTTCGGCCCCCGGGCCACCCACGTACCTTGAGAACTTCATAACGAAAACGGCCCCGGTCGGGGCCGGTCCACTACCCCGGCAGCCGATGCCTGGTGCACGAACGGCCCCGACCACACGGCGCGCTACACGTCCGGCCAGATCTGCGGAATGCGCTCATCACCGGCGTGTAGTTCCGCGGTGACCACTTGCTCGTCGCGGCCGCCGGCGGTCTCCGTCCGCACGCCGGTGTACCGAAACCCGGCCCGAGCTGCGAGTCGCGCGGATAGCAGGTTGGCGGGCAATGCCGACCAGGTCAGCCTCGTGAGACCGAGTCCGTCGGAGCTCAACGCCTCGTCGACCACGGCAGCCAAGGCCTCGGTCATGTAGCCGCGCCCGCGGTGTTCGGGCACGCTCCAGTAGCCGACCGATCCGCCGGCGTCGCGCAGCGCGACGCCGATACATCCGACGAGGACGTCGTCAGCCGTCGTGATCACCCGCGTCACCGAATCGGGGGACGGCGCCGTGACGCGGACGAATTGCTCCGCGTCAGACCGCCGATACGGAACTGGGACGAGAGTGAACCGCTGGATGTCAGGGTCTTGGCAGGCTCGGTACACAGCATCGACATCGTGCTCCCCTGGAGGCCGGAGAAGTAGCCGCGCGGTGCGCAATGTCGAGGTCACCGCCCCAGCCTGGCAGCACTCCGGCCGCCTCACAAACGGATTACGCCGCCGCATCGATTGACCATCGCCCCTCGCCGCGGCCCGTGACGCCTGGTTACGTTGGGACTCGTGTTGTTCAGAGTGAAGCTCGGGATCGCCTGTCTGGCCACCGCAGCCTCCGTTGCGGGCATCGGCGCCAGTGCCGACGTCGCACCGCAAGCGCGCGCGGATGGGCCGGTGCTCTACAACGGCCTGTTGTCCACGACGGGCTGCCTGATCCCGAACTACCAGGTGATCAAGACCTGTTCCAGCCTCGAAGTCCTGAGTCCCCGCGCACCGGTCATCTTGAACATCAACCCGGTCGGCACCCGCCTGGTCGTGCTCGGCGCACGGCTCAACAACAACGGCAGCGTCCCCCGCGTACTCGTGCCTCGCCTCCAGGCCGCGCTCGCCCTGGCCCGCGGCTTCCCCACCGCCGGCATCATCACCACGGGCGGCGTCACCAATCGCCGCGCGCGCAAGAGCGAGGCTCAGGCGATGAAGAACTGGCTGGTCAAGCACGGCGTCGCCCCCAATCGGATCGCGACGGAGAACCGCTCCCGGTCCACCGCGGAGAACGCCAAGTTCGTCGCACCGATGCTGTTCCGCGGCGGCGCCACCGGTGTCGTCGTGGTGACCAGTCACAACCACCTGCGTCGCGCGATGATCAACTTCCGCTCAGCGGTGCACGGCGGAATGCCGGTTGCCGGGGTCGTCCCCGGGCCGGGCAATGGCAGCGGGTCGAGCTCCGGTGGGCTCGGCTCGATGGGCTCGAGTTAACCTTCAGCACACCCGACTGACTCGAGCAGACAACGGCCGCCGCGAATTCCTTCGCGACGGCCGTTGTCGATTGCGTCTATAGCGGAGAGCGCCGGGAATCAGCGCAGCAGCGCGCGGCTCATCACGACGCGCTGGATCTGGTTGGTGCCCTCGTAGATCTGGGTGATCTTCGCGTCGCGCATCATGCGCTCGACCGGGAAGTCGGTGGTGTAGCCGGCACCGCCGAACAACTGGACGGCATCGGTGGTCACCTCCATGGCGACGTCGGAGGCCATGCACTTCGACGCGGAGCTGATGAAGCCGAGGTTGGGCTCACCGCGCTCGGCGCGCGCCGCAGCGGTGTAGACCATGAGGCGCGCAGCCTCCACCTTCATCGCCATGTCGGCGATCATGAACTCGACGCCCTGGAACTGGCTGATCGTCTTGCCGAACTGCTTGCGGTCCTTGACGTAGGCGATGGCGGCGTCGAGGGCGCCCTGCGCAACGCCGACGGCCTGGGCGCCGATGGTCGGACGCGTGTGGTCGAGCGTGGCGAGCGCGGTCTTGAAGCCGGTGCCCTCGTCGCCGATGATCCGGTCCTCGGGAATCGTGCAGTTCTCGAAGTACAGCTCCGCCGTCGGGCTGCCCTTGATGCCGAGCTTGTGCTCGAGGGGGCCGACGGTGAAGCCGGGGTCGTCCTTGTGGACCATGAAGGCCGAGATGCCGTTGGCACCCTTCTCCGGATCGGTCACCGCCATGACGGTGTACCAGGTCGACTGGCCGCCGTTGGTGATCCAACACTTGGACCCGTTGATGACCCAGGTGTCGCCGTCCTTGCGGGCGCGCGTCTTCATCGACGCGGCGTCGGAGCCGGCTTCGCGCTCGGACAGCGCGTAGGAGGCCATCGCCTCACCGGAAGCGATCGACGGCAGCACCTTGGACTTGAGTGCGTCGTCGCCGGACAGGATGAGCCCCATCGTGCCGAGCTTGTTCACGGCCGGGATGAGCGAGGCCGACACGTCGACGCGGGCAACCTCTTCGATGACGATGCACGCGGCAACCGAGTCGCCGCCCTGGCCGTCGAACTGCTCCGGGACGTGAATGGCGTTGAACCCGCTCTCAACGAGGGCCTTGCGCGCCTCCTCGGGGAAACGCGCGTTCTCGTCGACGTCCTTGGCGTAGGGGGCGATCTCCTTCTCGGAGAGGGCGCGAATCGCCTCACGCAGCGCTTGGTGCTCCTCGGGCAGCTGGAACAGGTCGAAATCCGGGTTGCCGGCCATCTTCTCACTCCTTCTTGGCACTGAGTGCCAGCTTGTGTGTTACCAGTTCATCACGGGACCAGCGCATCGCACAACAACCGCAGTTCCGCGTCGAGGTGGTCGGCGGTGGCACCGGGCTCGCCGCGCAGCAACGAACGCAGCAGGAAGTTGTGGACGGCGATCACGGCGGCCGAGAACGCAATGATCCGCTCATGGGCGGCGTCGGGCAGCCGATCGCGCAGAAAATCCTCGAACAACCGCTGGTAGCGGTAGGTGGTGACCAACTCGCGGTCGCGCAGCGCAGGGGTCTGAGACACGACGAGGTAGCGCTGCACCGCCAGTTCCCGGTGCCGGTCGTAGTGGGCGAAGACGAGTTCGGCCCCGTTGCAGACCGACCGCCACGGATCGACACTCGACGCCGCCAGCAGCCGGTCCACCTCGGTCAGCAGCAGCTCGTGGTCGACGAAGATCAGGTCTTCCTTGGAGTGGAACATCCGGAAGAGCGTCCGGCGCGACGTACCGGCCGCGTGGGCCACCTCGTCGACCGTCGTCGCGTCATAGCCCTGCGCGGCGAACAAGCGGGTCGATTCCGCCACCACGTGCATCCGGAAGTCGACGTCGGTGCTTGCCTGCGGTCCCGAGTCGGTCGCGGTCATGCGACCAGTATCGCGCATCGGCCGCAAACCGCGTCCATCGCGACACCTTCCCGCACCTCCACAAGCGACATGGGTCACACTGGGTCCATGAGACTGCCGAACTCGCTTGCCCGCCTCAACAAAGTGGTGACCAATCCGATCCAGCGCCTGTGGGCGCCCCATTTCGCTCCATTCATCATGCTCGAACACGTCGGCCGCAAGTCGGGGAAGCGCTACTCCATCCCCGTGGTGGCGTTCGTCGACGGGGACAAGCTGTCCATCGTCCTGACGTACGGACCCAAGACCGACTGGGTCCGCAACGTCCAAGCGGCCGGACGGTTCGACATGGTCCGCAAGAACAAGCGCTACACCGTCGTCGGACCGCGGCTCGTCCCGTCGGACTCCCCCGACATCGTGAAGGCCGCACGGATCCCGGCGCGGGCCTTCGACTACGTCCTCAACGGCACGATTCGAGAGGGCGACTGAATGCCCCGCGACGCGCTCGCCGATTTCGCCACCGAGGAGTTCACCGCCGAGGGCAAGACGCACCTCGTTTACACCAAAGGGACCGGCCCGGCGGTGATCGTGATCTCCGAGATCCCCGGCATCACCCCGCTGGTCGCCGACTTCGCCCGCCGCGTCGCCGACGCCGGGTGCACCGTGTTCATGCCGTCGCTGTTCGGCCTGGACGGCCAATCGATGGTGCCGGGCAGCGCGGCCGACGTCGCCGCCGGGGCCCGGGTGGCCGGCAACCTGGTCCGCAAGGTGTGCGTCAGCCGCGAGTTCACCATCCTCGCGACCGGCCGCAGCTCCCCCGTCGTCACCTGGTTGCGGGCACTCGCCCGCGAGGCCCACGCGCGCTGCGGTGGCCCCGGGGTCGGGGCCATCGGCATGTGCCTGACCGGCGGATTCGCCCTCGCCATGGCCGTCGACGACACGATGATCGCACCGGTGCTGTCCCAGCCGTCGCTGCCACTGCGCCCGATCGGCAATTCCCGCAACATCGACATCTCCGACGACGATCTGGCCCGGGTCAAGACCCGCTGCGCCGCCGGTCTCCAGGTGTTGGGACTTCGATTCGAGGGCGACCGACTGTCCCCGCCCGACCGGTTCGCCTTCCTCCGCGAGCAACTCGGCGACGCGTTCATCGGCGTCGAGCTCCCCGACTCCGCGGCCAACCCGAAGCCGGTCAACCCGCCGCACTCGGTGGTGACCGAGCACCTCATCGACGAGCCGGGCCAACCCACCAGACAGGCTCTGGACCAAGTGCTCGCGTTCTTCACCGACAAGCTGGACGTGGCGCGCTGACTGCCGACCAGATACGAGCCACGCTGGGTCATGCGTTCTGATCACCCGCCCCTCACCACCGACCCGGTGGGGGCGTCGTTGACCGGCGCGCACGCCGGGTACGCGCTGCGCCGCGGCCGGATCAGCCGATACGACCCGGAGGTCTCGGTCTTCTATGCCCACCCGGCCGAACTGACCGAAGACGACTGGGCCGACCTCGCCGAGCTCGCCGGGACCGGCGCCACCGTCGGGCTGCGGGGTCGGCGAACCCCGCTCCCCGACGGGTGGACGGTGCTGCGCACCTTCGAGCTCGTGATGTACTCCGGCGCCGGGTTGGTGACGCGACCCGACGACGAGGCCGTCGTACTCGGACCCGATGACGTCGACGACATGCTGGACCTCGTCGCCGCGGCGCAGCCCGGACCGTTCGCGCGGCGCACCGTCGAACTCGGCCGGTACCTCGGATTCCGCGACGACGACGGCCGACTCATCGCCATGGCCGGCGAACGAATGCGGCCACCGGGGTGGGGCGAGATCAGCGCGGTGGCCACGGCGCCGCACGCACGCGGAAAGGGCTTGGCGCAACGGCTGATCCGGGCGGTCGGCGCCCATATCGTGCAGCGCGGGGACCTGCCGTTCCTCCACACCTCCGCCGACAACCCGGCCCGCGCACTCTACGAGCGGCTGGGGTTCGAGTTGGTCGACGAGGTGGACTTGGAGATCGTCCAGGTTCCCTGACGCGCGATCAGTCGCGCAGCTTGCGCCCGTCGGAGTCGGGGACGTTGCCGATGAAGATCAGGATCGCATCGATCAGCGGCCAGATACCGCAGGTGAGCCAGGACAACAGCAACATCGCGACGCCCATCCCGGTGTAACCGAGGTAGAACCGACCGATGCCGAACGAGCCGAGGAAGAGTTGCAGGAGGCCGGCCACCAACTTGCTCTTGTCCGACAGCGGGTTGCCCCACTCGTCGACCTGGGGAGGACCGTAGGCATACCCCTGCTGCGGATAGCCCTGCTGGTAGCCGCCCTG
The DNA here is from genome assembly GCF_009932435.1 of Gordonia crocea. Taxonomy (NCBI): domain Bacteria; kingdom Bacillati; phylum Actinomycetota; class Actinomycetes; order Mycobacteriales; family Gordoniaceae; genus Gordonia; species Gordonia crocea. The sequence continues at coordinate 1,487,548 of NZ_BJOU01000001.1, read as the reverse complement.
TTGGTAGCCGCCCTGCGGGGGGTAGCCACCTTGCTGGGGGTAGCCACCCGGCTGCGGGTAGCCGCCCACCTGAGGCTGTCCCGGGCCGGGCGGGGTTGCCCCGGGCTGGCCGGCGTCGGACGGGTTGGCGAACGGATCAGGCGTGGTCACGGCGCCAGCCTATACGGGTCGCGCCCCGACGGCGAGGGGGCCGCGGCTACAGGTCGACGACCCCGACCGCGTCGGTTTCCAGGCTGCCGAGCCACACCCGGCCGCCGTGTTCGCGCACCCCGGTCACGAGGTGGAACTCGGCCGAGTCGCCGTGGACGTCGTGGCGCAACACGCCCTGCTCGTCGAAGGCCTGCACCCGGACCGTCCGCTTCGGCTTCGGCTGCAAAAACCCCGGTACCCGTCCCGCAGCCCGGCGCACCAGCATCGGCGCGTGGTGGACGCCGGACATGACGGGTTCGGTCGGCGAGGCGATCGCCACCCAGATCAACCCGTCGCTGCCGCGGGAAATGTTGTCCGGGTAGCCGGGCAGGTCGGTGGCCAGGAAGTCGCGGGTACCCGCCTTCGGGCCGGTCAACCACCACCGCACCAGCGTGCGGGCGGTCGTCTCGGCGACGCAGACGAACGACTCGTCGGCCGCCAACGCCACCCCGTTGGAGAACGCCAACCCGTCCAGCACCACCGTGACGGTGCCGTCCGGGGATCGCCGCAGCAGCTTGCCGGTGCGGGTGTCTTCGATCATGTCGTTTTTCCAGCGCTCGATCGGGTGCACCGTCGACGAGTCACTGAACCAGATGTCCCCGCCCGCGGAGACCGCTGCGTTGTTGCAGAACACCATCGGCCGCCCGCCGACCTCGGTGACCAGTTCCTCGACCTCGCCGGTCGCCGGGTCCACCGCCAACACCCCGCGGTGCGCGTCGCAGACCAGGAGCCGGCCGTCGGGGAGCAGTTCGATGCCCAACGGCCGCCCGCCGGTGTGACCGATCCGGGTCACCGCGCCGGTGGCGGGATCGACCGACAACAGGGTGCCGTCCTCCAGCCCGGTGTACACCGTCCCGTCCTCGCCGACGACGACGTCCTCGGGCCCGCGACCACCGAGGTCGATGAGCCGAACCGGCCGCACCGCCACGCCCGCCACCGTCACTCCCCCATCAGCGTGCGACGCAGGGCCGCGTCCTTGTCGGCGACCATGGCCGCCAAGTCCGCCTGGAACGCGGTCATCCGTTGCTGCAGCGCCGGATCGGCGGCCGCGAGGATCCGCACCGCGAGCAGCCCGGCGTTGCGCGCGCCGCCGATCGAGACCGTCGCCACCGGCACCCCGGCCGGCATCTGGACGATGGAGAGCAGCGAATCCATTCCGTCGAGGTGCTTGAGCGGCACGGGCACACCGATCACCGGCAGCGGCGTGGCCGAGGCCACCATCCCGGGCAGGTGGGCCGCGCCGCCGGCGCCGGCGATGATGACCGAGATGCCGCGACCGGCGGCCTCCTGCGCGTAGTCGAGCATCAGCTGGGGGGTGCGGTGGGCCGAGACGACCCCGACCTCGAAGGGCACGTCGAATTCGGCGAGCGCCTCCGCGGCTGCCGTCATCGTCGGCCAATCAGAATCGCTGCCCATGATGAGGCCGACCCGCGGCCCCGCATTCTCACTCACCGTGCTCATCCCATCCGTCGGTCCAGGTCGCGGTCGACAGCCAGGTCGCCGCCCGCTCGGCGCGCTCGCGCACCTCGTCGATCGAGGCCCCCGGCACCCCCACGATATTGACATGTCCGACCTTGCGATCGGGTCGTTCGGACTTCCCGTACAGGTGGATCTTCGCCTCGGGGATCCGGCCCATCAGATGGTGGATGCGTTCATCCATCGACATCGACGGTGCCTGCGCGGCACCCAGGACGTTCGCCATGACCACCGGGCCGGCGACCGCGTCGGTCGCCCCCAGCGGGTAGTCGAGCACCGCGCGCAGGTGCTGCTCGAACTGCGAGGTGATCGCGCCGTCCATCGACCAGTGCCCGCTGTTGTGGGGACGCATCGCCAGCTCGTTCACCACCAGCTCGCCGTCTGAGGTCTCGAACAGCTCCATCGCCATCACCCCGACGACGCCGAGTTCGTCGGCCAGCCGCAGCGCCATCTGTTGGGCTCGCTCGGCGACCTCGGCGGACAGCCCCGGTGCCGGCGCGAGAACCACCGCGCATTGCCCGTGGCGCTGGATCGTCTCGACCACCGGCCAGGCCGCCCCCTGGCCGAAGGGCGAGCGCGCGATCAACGCCGACAGCTCACGCCGCATCGGCACCTTCGCCTCGGCCATGAGCTGGGTCGCATCGTCGGCGCCGTCGATCACCGCCAGGGCCGCCGCCTCGTCGTCGAGCAACCACACCCCTCGGCCGTCGTAGCCGCCGCGCACCGCCTTGACGACGATCTGCCAGTCGTGGCGCGCCCCGAACTCGCGCAACGCGGCGCGGGCGGCGACCCGGTCGCCGGACAGGTCGACGAAGTCGGGTACCGGCAATCCCAGCGCCGAGAGCCGCGTCCGCATGGCCAGTTTGTCCTGCGCGAAGTGCAGTGCCTTCGACGGCGGGTGCACGGTCACCCCCTCGGCTTCGAGGGCCTGCAGGTGCGCCAACGGCACCCCTTCGTGGTCGAAGGTGAGCGCGTTGGCCCCCGCCGCGGCGCGGCGCAGGTCATCGAGGCTGTCATGCGATCCGATGACCACGTCGGCGCTCACCGTCGCAGCCGGATCGTCGGTGTTCGAGGCCAGGACTCGGAGGCATTGTCCCAGTTCAATAGCTGATTGATGGGTCATCCGGGCGAGCTGTCCGCCCCCGATCATGGTGACCACCGGCATCGTCGTACTGCGTCTGTGCACGTCGTCCATCCTGCCGTATGTTTTTTGACTCGCTCATCGAGCCCGTACACTAGATCTTCGTGCCCTGTGCCGGTGCAGCGTTGTGAATGCTCGGCACCCGGGGCGGAGAAGGGACCACCCATGTTGACCAACCTGTACGACCGCTACGCGAACACACTGCGCCAGCTGGTCAAGTTCGGTGCGGTCGGCGGCTCCGGCGTCCTGGTGAACATGGTGGTCACCGTCATCATGAACAAGCTCAACGGCGGCTCCATCAACGCCCAGAACGTGTTGTGGAGCATCCCCGGGACCGACTTCAACGTGCGCTTCACCGCGCTGGTCTGGATCGTCGCCTTCTTCGTCGCCAACCTGTACAACTTCCAGCTGAACCGCTCCTGGACGTTCCAGTCCAGCAAGCACGCCACCTGGTGGGGAGAGTTCTGGCCGTTCCTCGCGGTCGGTTCGGTGGCCGCCGCCGTCGGCCTGGTCATCAAGATCGCGCTCACCAACCCGTCGAGCCCGCTGTTCCTCCCCGACCCCTACTTCCACGAGGCGGCCGGGCTCAACTCACGCGAGTACTGGGCACAGCTGATCGCGATCCTCATCACGATGCCGATCAACTTCGTCGTCAACAAGCTGTGGACCTTCCGCGCGGTTCGGTCGAGCCGGCTGCACGCGCTCGCCGACGAGCCCGTCGCCGAACCCGCCGACGCGGCCTGACCGACCCCTCCCGGCGAACCTCACCGGTGCGGCGCGCGGTCGCGTGCCACCGTCTCGACGGGGGCACTCGCCGGCACCACGATCGAGAACACCGGCGGGCGCCGTGAACTGAGTTCTAATCGCCCACCGTCGGCCTCCACCAGCGCCCGGGCGAGTGACAGCCCCACCCCGGTCCCGGTGGCCACCCCTCCGGTGAAGCCCCGTCGGAAGATCTTGTCGACGAGTTCGTCGGGGACACCGTCCCCCTCGTCGGTCACCTCCAGGCGCAGCATCCCGGTGGCCGGCAGGGTGTCCAAGACCACGGTTGCCGTTCCCCGACCGTGGTGCAACGCGTTGTCCACCAACACCGCCACCGCCTCGCGCAGCCGACTGGGCTGCGCGGTCCACGCCATCGCCGGCATGCCGCCTTGCGTGACGATCCGCAGTTGGCGGTCGGAGGCGATGAACGCCGGGGCGAAATCGGCGACCAGCGTCCGCACCATGGTGTCCACGCGCACCGCTTTGGCCGGCGCGCCCTGGCTCACCCGCGATGCGACGACCATCTGGTCCAGGTCCCGGGTGAGCCGCTCCACCTGACCGGCCGCCGCCTCCGCCTCGGCCACCACGTTCTCATCGGGGTACATCGCGAGCTCGTCCAGGCGCAGCTGGATCGCCGTCATCCGGCTGCGCAGCTGGTGCGAGACCTCTCCGACTATTCCGGCCTCGCGGTCGAGCCGAGTGGCGATCTCGGTGTTCGCCGCCCCGAGCGCGCGCGACACCCGGTCCAACTCCGGGATGCCGTACTCCGGCCATTCGGAGCGGAAATCGCCGCGCGCCATCGCCGTTGCCCGATCGGCGACGCGGGTCAGCGGGTCGGCCAGGCGCCGCGCGGTCACCGTGGCCACCGCGACTCCCCCGCCGACCGAGCCCAGTACGACGACGGCGACGATCATCACCCCCAACCACTGGTCGCGCCGGACCTGGCCGAGCGGGACGGCCAGTTCAACGGCGCCGGCCTCGCCGAGGTTGATCGAGTCGGTGAACTCGCGGCCGCCGATCGGCGGCCCCAGCTTCGTCGTCACGACGGTGGGGGTACCGCCCACCCCCGCGCGCGACGGCACATGATGGGTGACGCGCAGCACGCCCCCCTCCGGGATGAGCATCCCGAACCGCTCCTCTGTGATGGCAACGGAATCGAGCTCGCCGCCCGGGCCCTCCATCTGGATCAGTTCGCTGGCGATGTGCTTGAGCCGCAGGTCCAAGTCTTGGTGGGCGTTGTCGGCCGTCCACCACCAGGCGATCACCGACAGCGGGGCACCGAGCAGGATCCCGACGACCAGCAGCATGCCGATCATCGAGGTGCGGATCCGGCGACGCATCTCAGCCCGCCGGGCGGGCGGTCATCGGTTCACGCATCGAACCGGAAACCCATCCCGCGCACGGTGACGATGTGGCGCGGCCGATCGGTGCGGTCGTCGCCGATCTTGCGGCGCAGCCACGACACGTGCATGTCGAGGGTCTTCGACGAGCGCAGGTCGACCGATCCCCACACCTGCGAGACCAGTTCCTCGCGGCTGACGACCTGCCCCGGCCGCTCCATCAGGAACTGCAACAGGTCGAACTCGCGGTTGGCGAGGACGACGTCCTCGCCGGCGACCAACACCCGCCGGGCCCGGGTGTCGAGAACGATCTCCCCGCCCACCAGGACCTCTTCGGCGACCGCAGGTTTGCGCCGCAACAGCGCGCGCACCCGCGCCAAGAGCTCGGCGAGGCGGAACGGCTTGCCGACATAGTCGTCGGCCCCGGCGTCGAGTCCGACGACGAAGTCGACCTCGTCGGTCCGCGCGGTGAGCATCAACACCGGAAGATCGGGGCGCAGGTTGCGCAACTCCCGGCAAACCTCGAGCCCGTCCATCTTCGGCAGCCCCAGGTCGAGCACCAGCAGTTCGAACCGAGGGTCGACCGCCTGCTCGAGGGCCGCCGCCCCGTCGTCGACGACGACGCAGCCGTAGCCCTCCCGGATCAGCGCCCGGGCCAGCGGCTCGGCAATCGCCGAGTCGTCCTCGGCGAGCAACACCTCGGTCATGAGGTCGGCGCCTCGTCGTGCTCGTCGAGCACTTCTTCGTAGAGCAGCGCATGAACCCGCTCGACGTCGGGGATGTTGTGGAAGGTCAACGGATCATCAGAGGCCGACTCGATCACCAGGTTGCCGGTGCGCAGCATCCGGTCGAGGAGTCCGTGCCGGAACTCGACGGTGTTGATGCGCGAGAGCGGGATGTCGATGCCCGAGCGCGTGACGACGCCGTTGCGGTAGATCACGCGGCGATCGGTGACCACGAAATGCGTGGTGGCCCAGCTGACCAACGGGCGCACGAAGCACCAGAAGAAGGCGAGCGCCCAGAACACCGCGATGGCGATGAAGGCCGCACTGCGGCCGGCCCCGGTCAGGGTGGACCCGCTGACGATGCCGATCAGCACCCCCGCGAGCAGGGAGACGACCGCGAACAGCAGGAACGGCCCGATCAGCAGCTTCCAATGCGGGTGGCGGTGCAGCACGACGGTCTCACCGGGCGCCAGGTTGTGTGCGCGATAGCCCATGCCGATGAGCATATGCCGCGCCTAGACTGGGGGCCATGACCTACCGAGACCCGCGTGACGAGTTTCCCGGTACCAGGGCCTATACCCGCCCCAACCCGCTGGACGACCCGCCCCTGTACCCGCGGGAAGAGCTGTACCCCCGTGAGGACGCCTACCGCGGCCGTACCGAGCCACAACCGGCTCCGGCGCCCCAGCCGGCGCCCGCGCCGCGGCGCCAGCCGTCGGTGACCGCGCCCGACGTGAACCCCGTGATGTTCGTGGGTGGCGTGGTGATGACCGGGGTGGTGGTCGCCCTGGCCGTGTGGCTGGTCGCATGGATCATGCGCACCGTCGCCAGCCGGGTGAACGAGACCGGCACCCTGGGCGTCTGGAATCCGCTGGAGCAGTCCGAGGTGTGGTTCGCCCTGGTCGGCTTCCTGTGCGCCCTGCTCGCCGCCGCTCTGTGGCACGTCCTGCAGTTGATCACCCCGGCGCCCGGGAGCTTTTTCGCCTGGATCGTCGGGCTGCTGATCGTCGCCGCCGTCGTCGTCCCGCTGCTCCTGACGACCCACGACCTGGTCGCGGGCATCTGCACGTCGTTGCTGCACCTGGTGATCGGACTCCCGATCCTGGCGCTGATCCCGATGGTGGGCAATCAGTCCAAACGCCGCTGAGGCTCAGCTCTGCGGATGGGTCCGCAGGTGGGTGACGTCGCCGGCGGCGATGGCCGTCGTCGACCCGCCGTCCGCGGCCACCAGCAGTCGGCCCTGGGTGTCGACCTCGACCGCGGTGCCGATGAGTTCGCGGTCGCCGGGCAGCACCAGGCGCACCCGCTGGCCCAACGTGACGCACTTGCGGCGGTACTCCTGGGCCAGTTCGTCGAGCCGCGCCGGCCACAGTGCCAGCTCCGCATCGAGCTCCCGGAGGATGTCGACCACCAGCTCGTCGTCGTCGATCACGCGGCCGGTCTCGACGAACACCGACGTCGCCTGCGGAACCGGCAGTTCGTCGGGGCGCATCGACGTGTTGACCCCGATCCCGATGATCGCCTGGCCCCCGGCCGCCCCGGTGGTGTATTCCGACAGCACGCCGGCCACCTTGCGCTCACCGATCAGCACGTCGTTGGGCCACTTCACCCCGGGCGCCGCGTCGAACTTGATCGTCCGGGCCAACGCATCGGCCACCGCGACACCGGCGAGCAGCGAGAGCCAGCCCATCGACTCGGTCGCCTCGCCCACCGACACCCCGACGGAGAAGGTCAACGCGCCCGACGGGCCCGTCGTCCACTCGCGTTCGTGGCGGCCCCGCCCCGCGGTCTGGTGCCGTGCGATCAGCACCCGACCGTCGATATCCTCGGTCGCGGCCGCCGCGGCGAGATCGGCATTGGTCGATCCGGTTGCCGCCACGACATCGGCCCGGTGCCACCGGGTTCCGCCCAGCTGATCCACGAGGCTGCTCATGCCACCGACTCTAACCGCTGATCGCCGCGGTCGGGGGTGGTGGCGCCGCGGCACGAACGCTCGTTAGCATGAATCCCCATGACCACCGCATCGCAGGATTCGTCGACTCCCGACCTCCACACGACAGCCGGCAAGCTCGCCGATCTGCGCACCCGCCTCGAGGAGGCCCAGCACCCAGTCGGCCAGGCCGCGGTGGAAAAGGTCCACGCCAAGAACAAGCTGACCGCCCGCGAGCGCATTACCCACCTGCTCGACGAGGGTTCCTTCGTGGAGATCGATGCGCTGGCGCGGCACCGGTCGACCAACTTCGGCCTCGGCGAGAACCGTCCCCTCGGCGACGGCGTCGTCACCGGCTACGGCACCATCGACGGCCGCGAGGTCTGCGTGTTCTCGCAGGACTTCACCGTCTTCGGCGGCAGCCTCGGCGAGGTCTACGGCGAGAAGATCGTCAAGGTCATGGACCTGGCGCTCAAGACCGGCCGCCCGCTCATCGGCATCAACGACGGCGCCGGTGCCCGCATCCAGGAAGGCGTCGTCTCGCTGGCCCTCTACGGCGAGATCTTCCACCGCAACGTCCGCAACTCGGGCGTCATCCCCCAGATCTCGCTCATCATGGGCGCGGCCGCGGGCGGACACGTCTACTCCCCCGCCCTGACCGACTTCGTCGTCATGGTGGACCAGACCAGCCAGATGTTCGTCACCGGCCCCGACGTGATCAAAACCGTCACCGGCGAGGACGTCACCATGGAGGACCTCGGCGGCGCGCACACCCACATGGTGCGGTCGGGTGCGGCCCACTACGTCGCCCCCGACGAGGAGGACGCGCTCGAGTACGTCAAGGAACTCCTCTCCTACCTGCCGAGCAACAACCGCGCCGAGCCGCCGCGCATCCCGGTGCCCGTCCCCACCGGATCCATCGAGGACAACCTGACTCCCGAGGACCTCGAACTCGACGTGCTGATCCCCGACTCGGCGAACCAGCCCTACGACATGCACGAGGTCATCCGGCGCATCCTCGACGACGACGAGTTCCTCGAGGTCCAGGCCGAGCGCGCGATGAACGTCATCGTCGGGTTCGGCCGGGTCGACGGCATGAGCGTCGGCATCGTCGCGAACCAGCCGACCCAGTTCGCCGGCTGTCTGGACATCGACGCCTCGGAGAAGGCGGCCCGCTTCGTCCGCACCTGCGACGCCTTCAACGTGCCCATCGTGACGCTGGTGGACGTCCCCGGCTTCCTGCCCGGCACCGAGCAGGAATACAACGGCATCATCCGCCGCGGCGCCAAGCTCCTCTACGCCTACGGTGAGGCGACGGTCGGCAAGATCACCGTCATCACCCGCAAGGCCTACGGCGGCGCGTATGACGTCATGGGCTCCAAGCACATGGGCGCCGACGTGAACCTGGCTTGGCCGACCGCCCAGATCGCGGTCATGGGCGCCTCCGGAGCCGTCGGCTTCGTCTACCGCAAGGAGATCAAGGAGGCCAAGGCCAACGGCGAGGACGTCGACGCCTTGATGCTGCAGTTGCAGGACCAGTACGAGCAGACGCTGGTCAACCCGTACGTCGCGGCCGAGCGCGGATACGTCGACGCCGTCATCCCGCCGAGCCACACCCGCGGCCAGATCGCCACCGCCCTGCGCCTGCTCGAGCGCAAGGTCGTGGCGACGCCGCCGCGCAAGCATGGGAACATTCCGCTATGAGTGACGCCGCCAAGAACGATGCCGAGAAGAAGCCGCTGCTGACGGTGGTCAAGGGCAACCCGACGGCCACCGAGCTCGCCGCTCTCACCGCCGTCGTGGTCGCGCGCGCCTCCGGCGGCGCCGGCGAATCCCGCCCGGCGGTCCGCAACGACTGGGGCCGCCCGGTCGACCGGCTGCGCCGCAACTGGGCCTCGCCGACCAGCTTCTACCACGAACTCTGGTGACCGGCGCCCCGGCGGTCATCCTCGGTTCCGCCTCGCCGGCCCGGCTGCGCGTCCTGCGGCAAGCCGGCGTGCACCCCGACGTCCTCGTCGCCGACATCGACGAGGATGCGTTGGCCGAGAAGCTGGCCGCCGCCCCGCCGACCGAGATCGTCACCCGGCTCGCCGTCGCCAAAGCCGACGCCCTGATCCCCCGGGTGACGGCATCCGACGCAGTCCTGCTGACCTGCGACTCGATGCTGCACATCAACGGCACCCTCGTCGGCAAGCCGCACACCGCCGAGGTGGCCCGAGCGCGGTGGCAGGAGATGTCGGGCGGATCGGGCGTGCTGCTGACCGGGCACTGCGTGACGCGCGTCGTCGACGGGGCACCGGTGGCGCAGGCAGTGGACTGCGAGTCGACGCAGATCCGATTCGGCACCGTCGACTCCGCCGCCGTCGACGCCTATGTGGCGACCGGGGAGCCCCTCGCCGTCGCCGGATCGTTCACCCTCGACGGCTATGGCGGTTGGTTCGTCGACGGCATTGACGGGGACCCCTCGTCGGTGATCGGGATCAGCCTTCCCCTCACCCGCCGCTTGCTCGCGCGGATCGACGTCGACGTCACCGCGCTGTGGTCGTCGCCGTCGCGGTAGTCTCGCAATCACTCCCCTCGCCACTCCTTCGCGATGAAAGGCTCCCCATCATGGGTGTTGAACTCGACCCGAATCTGGCTTTCGCCGACTACGCCCACCCGGAGCGGTTGGTCAGCACCGCATGGCTCGCGTCGCGGCTCGGAACCCCCGGCCTGAAGGTCATCGAGTCCGACGAGGACGTGCTGCTCTACGACATCGGCCACATCCCGACGGCGCAGAAGGTCGACTGGCACCTCCACCTCAACGACCCGGTCACCCGCGACTACATCAACGGCGAGCAGTTCGCCGAACTGATGCGGTCCAAGGGCATCAGCCGCGACGACACCGTCGTCATCTACGGCGACAAGTCCAACTGGTGGGCCGCCTATGCCCTGTGGGTGTTCACGCTGTTCGGCCATCCCGACGTCCGCCTGCTCGACGGCGGCCGCGACGCCTGGTTCGCCGAGGACCGCGACACCTCCTTCGACGTCCCGGAGTTCCCGCGCAGCGATTACCCGGTCGTCGAGCGCCACGACTCGGCGATCCGCGCCTATGCCGACCAGGTGCTCGACATCCTCGGCCGGCAGCCGCTCATCGACGTCCGATCGCCGCAGGAGTACACCGGCGAGCGCACGCACATGCCCGACTACCCCGAAGAGGGCGCGCTGCGCGGCGGACACATCCCGACGGCGGTCTCCATCCCGTGGGCCAAGGCCGCCGCGCCCGACGGCCGGTTCCGGTCGCGCGCCGAGCTGGAGGAGGTCTACGCCGGCTTCGACCCGGCGACCCCGACGGTCGCCTACTGCCGCATCGGCGAGCGCTCGAGCCACACGTGGTTCGTGCTCACCCACCTCCTCGGCTTCGACAAGGTCCGCAACTACGACGGTTCTTGGACCGAGTGGGGCAACCGGGTGCGCGTGCCGATCGCCGTCGGCGAGGAGCCGGGCACGATCGGCGGGTCTGGCGCCCCGTGACCGGTCTGCCCGCGCCGCTCGCCGAGATCGTCGACGACTTCACCGCCCTGTCCGAGTCGGACCGGGCGACGCTGCTGCTGGAGTTCGCCGACGACTTGCCGCCGCTGCCCGAGCACCTGGCGCCCGAGGCGATGGAACCGGTGCCCGAGTGCCAGTCGCCGATCTTCCTCTCGGTCGATGCGTCTGACCGCGGCGCGGTGCGGCTCTATTTCAGTGCCCCCCGCGAGGCCCCGACGACGCGCGGTTTCGCGGCGATCCTGCACCAGGGCCTCGACGGCCAGCCCGCCGAGGTGATCACCGCGGTGCCGGCCGACTTCGGCCACGAGCTCGGGCTCGCATCGGTGGTGTCGCCGCTGCGACTGCGCGGCCTGGCCGGGATGTTGGCGCGCATCAAGGCCGCCATCGCCCGCGCCGGGTAACGCGGGGCGATGGATTTCCTCCAGATCCTCGATCTGCCGCTGGCCCCGGGCGGACTCGTGGAGTGGACCCCGAAGCTGCCGGGCCCGTCGTCGTTGCACGCCGATCCACGGCCGACCTCGCACAACCACGAACGCCACCTGTGCGAGGCCGTGGCCTACCAGCGGGAGACCGGGCACACCGGCGGTCGCGAGTCCTGGCTCGGGGTGGCGATCGAATTCGACGAGCCGCTGTCCATCCCGGCCATCCGGTCGGCACTCACCGCGTGGATCGACCGGCATGAGGTGCTGCGCTCCCACGTCCTGATCTCCGGCGACCTGGAGCACCCGCAGCTGCGCCGCTACACCGCCGATCCGGGCTCGGTGTCGCTGAAGATGAGCCGGATCGGCTGGTATCACGACCCGACGCTGCTGGTGGAGCAGATCGCGGGTTGGTTCGACCGCAGCACCGCCCCGGTGCGGTGGCCGGCGTACTGCTTCGCCACGGTGGGCCGGGAACACTCGTTCACCCTGCTGTTCGCGGGCGACCACTCACTCCTTGACGGCTATTCGCTGATCATGCTGGTGTCGCAACTGCGCGCCCACTACCACGCGGCCGTCGTGGAGCTGGGCCGCACCACGCGGACCGCCGCCACCCCGCTCATCCCGGCCGCGACCGTCGGCAGCTACATCGACTTCAGCGCCACCGAACGCGACGAGGCCGACGGGTCCGACGCCTCCCACCCGGCCGTCGACGCGTGGGCCTCCTTCCTCGCCGAGGGGATGCCGCGCTATCCGACGCTGCCCCTCGACGATCCGGCCGCCCACCCCGCCCGGGCGCACGAGCAAGTCCACGGATTCGCCGTCGGCGGCTACGAGGAAGGATCGGAGGCCGCCGCCGAGGCGCAACCCCAGCAGTCCCTCTACGCGCTGCTGGCCGACGACACGACGACCAACGAGTTCACCGCGGTCTGCGCCGAGGCGGGGACGACGCTGTTCGCCGGGGTGATGGCCGCGCTGGCCTTCGCCTCCTACGAGCGCACCGGGTCGACCCGGTTCCGCGCGGTCTTGCCCCGACACACCCGGCACGAACCGCAATGGCAAACCGCACTGGGCTGGTTCGTGTCGTTGTCGCCGTTCGAGTTGGACCTCACCGGCGTGACGACCTTCGCCCAACTCTCGATCCGCGCCTCGGCAGAGTTGCGCCGCGGACGGATCGCCGCGTCACTCCCGCTGCTGCGGGTGGCGCAGATCGTCCACGCGGTGGACTCGCCCCAGTTCGTCATCTCTTTCCTCGACAGCCGCGGGGCACCGGGTGCCGCGGCCGACGACGCCGGTGCGGCCCGAGTCCTGCGCTCGCACCGCTACGCCGACGACGAGGTGTACCTCTGGGTCAACCGCACCCCGGCCGGATTGCGGTTGTCGGCGCGCTACCCCGCCGACCTCGATGCGGATGTCCGCGGATTCGCCTCTGCCATTTCCGATCTCATCGCCGATGTCGCGGCGCGCAGCTCGTGGCACGACCGAGGGTTCGCTCTGGACCGCTAGGGTGTTGTCAGCGCTCCCGGTCTCACGCCGGGGTCCGGTGTGAAGCCCGATACGATCGCGTTTAGAATCCGATGAGCGCTCACCCCAGCGTCCGCAGCCACAGGAGACTACGTGCCCACTAACGCCAGGATCACCAAAGTCCTCATCGCCAACCGCGGCGAGATCGCTGTCCGAGTCATTCGCGCAGCGCGCGACGCCGGAATCACCAGCGTCGCCGTCTACGCCGAACCGGATGCGGACGCGATGTTCGTCCAGCTCGCCGACGAGGCGTTCGCGCTGGGCGGGCAGACTTCGGCCGAGTCCTACCTGGTGTTCGACAAGCTCCTCGACGCCGCGAAGAAGTCGGGCGCCGACGCTATCCACCCGGGCTACGGCTTCCTCTCCGAGAACGCCGAGTTCGCGCAGGCCGTCATCGACGCCGGGCTCATCTGGATCGGCCCGTCGCCCGAGTCGATCCGCAACCTCGGTGACAAGGTGACCGCGCGCCACATCGCCGAACGGGCGAAGGCCCCGATGGCCGCGGGCACCAAGGACCCGGTGAAGGACGCCGGCGAGGTGGTCGCATTCGCGCAGGAGTACGGCGTGCCGGTGGCCATCAAGGCGGCCTTCGGCGGTGGTGGCCGCGGCATGAAGGTCGCCCACACCATCGAGGAGATCCCCGAACTCTTCGAGTCGGCGACCCGCGAAGCGGTGGCCGCCTTCGGCCGCGGCGAGTGCTTCGTCGAGCAGTACCTCGACAAGGCCCGCCACGTGGAGGCCCAGGTCATCGCCGACCAGCACGGCAACGTCGTCGTCGCCGGCACCCGCGACTGTTCGTTGCAGCGCCGCTTCCAGAAGCTCGTCGAGGAGGCCCCCGCGCCGTTCCTCACCGACGACCAGCGCAACCGCATCCACTCCTCGGCCAAGGCCATCTGCCGTGAGGCCGGCTACTACGGCGCCGGCACCGTCGAGTACCTCGTCCAGGGGGACACCGTCTCCTTCCTCGAGGTCAACACCCGCCTGCAGGTCGAGCACCCGGTCACCGAGGAGACCGCCGGGATCGACCTGGTCCGCCAGCAGTTCCGCATCGCCGAGGGCGAGGAACTGAGCATCACCGAGGATCCGACCCCCCGCGGCCACTCCTTCGAGTTCCGCATCAACGGCGAGGACGCCGGCCGCGGCTTCCTCCCCGCCCCCGGCCCGATCAGCACCTACCGCGAGCCCTCCGGGCCGGGTGTGCGCGTGGACTCCGGCGTGCGGCAGGGCGACGTCATTGGCGGCCAGTTCGACTCGATGCTCGCCAAGCTGATCGTCACCGGCGAGAACCGCACGCAGGCCCTCGAGCGCGCCCGCCGCGCCCTCGACGAGTTCGAGGTCGACGGCTTGGCGACGGTCATCCCGTTCCACCGCCACATCGTCAGCAACCCCGCCTTCATCGGCGACGGGGAGTCCTTCGAGGTCTACACCAAGTGGATCGAGACCGAGTGGGACAACCCGATCGAGGCATTCGGCGGCAACGCAGCCCTCGACGAGGACGATTCCCTGCCGCGCCAGAAGGTCGTCGTCGAGATCGACGGCCGCCGCGTGGAGGTGTCGCTGCCCGGCGACCTCGCCATCGGCGAGAACGGCGTCCGGACCGGCGCCGTGCGCCGCAAGCCCAAGTCGCGCACCCGCACCAAGGGCGGCGCGAGCGGCCAGTCCGGCGACACGATCTCCGCGCCGATGCAGGGCACCGTCGTCAAGGTCGCCGTCGAGGAGGGCCAGGAGGTCGCCGAAGGCGATCTGGTCGTCGTGCTCGAGGCGATGAAGATGGAGAACCCGGTCAACGCACACAAGTCGGGGACCGTCACCGGACTCTCGGTCAGCGCCGGCGACGCCGTCACCCAGGGCACCCTCCTGCTCGAGATCAAGTAGCCGGTCCCGAACGCCCGTGGAGGCCGTCGAGATCAACGCCGGCGCGTGGTATCTGCGCGCGCTGCGCAATGACGACCGGGTCAGCGACGTACCCGCCCTGGCCGATCTCGGGATCGCCGATCCGGCCGGCTTCGTCACCGCCGCCGACGCCGGGTGGGCCGAGGAGACCCGCTTCAGTTGGGCCGTGTGCGAGCCGACGACCGGCGAGCTGATGTCGCTCATCACCGCCGAAGCCGGGCAGGCACCCCTCGGGCGGGCCCGCGACGGCCAGCAGGCCAGCCTCGAGGACTCCCTGCCCGTCGTCACGCGGTTCTTGCAGTCGCTGTAGGCATCGGCCCTGTCGGCATCTGCGCTGTCGGCACCAGGCCGGCCCGCCGCAGCGCGTAGCGGCACGCGGCCGCCACATCGTGGCGTTCGAGGTCGGCCCAGGTGAAGCGCAGCACCCGGATGCCGCGGCGGCGCAGTTCCTCGTCGCGCAGAATCGTCCGCCACACCGCCGAGATCATCGAGTCCCCGGGAACCCGCACCCGCTGGCGCCGCGACGCGCCGTCGAACTCGGCGAGCACGACGCCGTTCCAATCCATGTCGGGCTCGGCGAGGACCACGCCGCCGAGGGTGCACACCGGCGTCTTCAGCCGTGGCCGGGGCAGGCCGTCGAGCAGCATCTGGGCGCGGCACCACGACTCCCCCACCCCGTCCGCACACGGCGACGAGTGGCGCAGGGCGGCGCGCACGACGGCGGCCGAGCCGATCCGGCGCCCGGCGATGGCGGCAAGGACGTCGGGTTGGGCCCCCATCCGCAGCGCCGCGTCGAAGACGGCCAGCGCACCGGCGAATCCCATCGACGTGGTGGCCGCGACATCGACGGCGGTACGCTCCAGCGTCGTCACCCAGCGGTCGTCGACCTGGACCACCTCGTCGCGCGACAGCGGCTCGACGTGACTGCAACGAAACTCGCCGCGCAGCCGCGCGGACGGCGACGGCACCGTCAGATGGACGTCGCCCAGGTGTGGCCGCAGCATCGGCAGACCGTGCAGCACCGCGGCCGACACGTGGCTGAACACCGCGTCGGGCGAGCTGTCCACCTCGCCGATCATCAGCCGCTGCCGGTGGTCGGGGCGAGCCGACGCGGCGGGGACGAACAGCCCGGAGCCGATGCGGATCAGCTCTCCGTCGGCGAGGGCCCGGTACAGCGCGCCCACCGGCACGCCCCGGGCCACGAGGGAACTGCGGCGGACGGCACCGTCGGCGTCGATGGGAATTGTCGTCATACTTCTTGGACGCACGGGCGGCCCAATCGGTTGCAACCCCCCACCCCGGCTGAGTAGAACCACACATCTGTGTGCGCCGCCGAATCCGCAGGATGGAGGGCATGAGTGCGTCCACCAGCCCCCGCCCCACCCTTCTGTCCCGTGTCTGTGCGTACACGGCCGCGGTGTTCCCGTCGGCGAACCGCGTCGCCCGGGACACCCCCACCGAACGCGACCGCGCCGTCGACGTCGCCCGCATCGCGAGCCTGCTCGTCGTGATGTTCGGCCACTGCTTCCTGGTGCTGGCCACCCTCACCGGGTCGTCACTCTGGGTCGGCAACGTTCTCGGCGAGATGCCCGCGTTGCGCCCGATCACCTGGATCCTCCAGGTCATGCCGCTGTTCTTCCTCGCCGGCGCGACGTCGGCCGCTTACGGGCTGGACCGGGCCGCGCCCCGGCGCCAACCCTGGGGCCTGTGGTTGTTCACCCGCGCCCAGCGGTTGTGCCGCCCGGTGTTCGTGTACCTGGCGCTGTGGAGCCTCGCGCTGGCCGCCACCCGGGTGATCCTCGGCCCGACCGCGGGCGCCCAGCTCGGCGAGCAGTGCGTGGCGCTGTTGTGGTTCATCGGCGTCTACCTGGCCGTCCTCGCCTTCGTCCCGGCGCTGACCCGGTTGTCGTCGCCGAGGTCCTTCGCCGTGCTGGTCGTGGCCCTGCTCGGGCTCGCCGCGGTGGCCGATGCCGCCCGCATCCGTTTCGACAGCCTGGTGCCCGGGATGCCCAACTTCTTGATCGTGTGGCTGATTCCGGTCGTCATCGGCGTGGCCTACTCGCGCCGCTACCTGACCACCGCGACGGCCCTGGTGATGGCGGCCGCCGCGTTCGTCGCCACCATCGTGCTGGTGGCGGCCGGCCCCTACGAGCTCGCGCTGGTCGTCACCGGCAACGAGACCATGTCCAACGTCACCCCGCCCACCCTGGTGCTGGGTCTGCACTGCGTGTGGATGAGCCTGCTGTTCGTCGCGGCGGCCGACCGGATCGGCCGGTGGGCGCAGCGCCCGCACGTCTGGCGATGGGTGGCGATCGGCAACGGCGGCGCGATGACGCTGTACCTGTGGCACATCCCCGCGATCGTCGCGGCAATCCTGATCCTGCACACCGCCGGGTTGGACGTCTACTCCCCCGAGCAAGCCGGGTTCTGGCCGTTGATGGCACTGCGCGCCCTGGTGTTCGCGGTCGTCATGACCCTGGTCTTCGCCGCACTGCTGCCGGTCGAACACCGCCGCCTGCCTTGGTGGGACGACCGCGTCACCGCCGCCGGCGGCCGTGCCGTCGCCATGGGCGCGCTGGTCTGCGCCGGTGGCGTGGCCATCCTGCTGATGGCCAAGCAGAGCCTGGGCGACCCGGTGGGCTGGGCCGCGCTCGTCGTCTTCGTCGTCACGCTGGGTTCGGCACGGGCCGTGGCGTCGGCTAGGATGGAACCGCAATTGGTCCGCGATGACCGCGAGTATGAGGAGCCCCTGGCCCGCGCGTCATCCGCCGAGTCGTCACCGGTCCCCGCCGAGTAGATCCCCGGGGTACCGACGACGACGAGAGGGAATCCGGTGCGAATCCGGAACTGACCCCGCAGCGGTGAATCGGAAGCGACCACTGTCAATGCACTGGGCCTCGTCCTGGGAAGCGACAGTCAGTAGGTGTGGCCCCGCCACGTGCCGATCAGTCCGAAGACCTGCCAGTTGTGCCGGGCACGCCGTGCCCGGTGGCTCATCGCCTCGAGGATCTGGGCGCACGGGTCGACGACACCGGCAGTACCGGCTCCTATCCCTGGCGCCGCCGCCGCGCCGTTGCTCCGCGCCCGTCGGGTGGTGAACCATCGGATTTCACCCACAGGAGCAACTACACATGTCCTCGGACACCACGAAAGCACCCGATTTCACCGCGACCGTCGGCGGTACCGCGCGGATCGGAGCCAACCGCGAACTCAAGCGGGCCGTCGAAGGCTATTGGAAGGGCCAGACCGACCGGTCGTCGCTGGAGGCCGTGGCCGCCTCGCTGCGCGGCGAGACGTCGCGCCAGCTGCGCGACGCCGGTTTCGACTCGGTCCCGGTCAACACCTTCTCCTACTACGACCAGATGCTCGACACCGCGATCATGCTCGGCGCCCTGGCGCCGCGGTTCGCCGCCGTCGAGGACGACCTGGACCGCTACTTCGCGGCCGCGCGCGGCACCGCCGAGCTCACCCCGCTGGAGATGACCAAGTGGTTCGACACGAACTACCACTACCTGGTCCCCGAGCTCTCGGCGCAAACGCAGTTCTCCCTCGATGCGACCAAGGTGCTGGCCGAGTACGCCGAGGCCGCCAACCTCGGAGTGGCCGCCCGTCCGGTGGTCATCGGCCCGATCACGTTCCTGGCCCTGGCGAAGTCCACCGACGACACCGACCCGCTGGGCCGGATCGACGACCTGCTGCCGGTGTACGAGGAACTGCTGGGCGCGTTGGCCCAGGCCGGTGCCGAGTGGGTGCAGATCGACGAGCCGGTCCTGGTCACCGACATCATCGGCGATGACGCCGAGACGTCCACCGCGGCCGAGGTCGCCGGGTCGGTCTACGCACGCCTGTCGGCCGCCGCACAGCGCCCGGCCCTGTTCGTCAACACCTACTTCGGCGATCCGGGTGCCGACGTGCTCGCCGCCGTGGCCGGGACCGGCGTCGAGGCAATCGGCGTCGACCTCGTCTACGGCAGCGCCGACACGGTTGCCGCGGTTCCCGCGCTGGCCGACAAGCTGCTCGTCGCCGGCGTCGTCAACGGGCGCAACATCTGGCGCACCGACCTGGACAAGGCGCTGGCCACGCTGGGCACCCTGCTCGGGTCGGCCCGCGCGGTGGCGGTGTCCACGTCGTGCTCGACCCTGCACGTGCCGTACTCGCTGGCACCGGAAACCGAGCTGGACGACAACCTGCGCGGCTGGCTCGCCTTCGCCGCGGAGAAGTTCGCCGAGGTGGCCACCCTCGCCGCGGCCCTGCACCGTGGCCGCGACACCGTCGCCGACGCCTTCGAGGCCTCCGCCGCGGCACTGGCCACGCGGGCGACCGATCCCCGCGTGCACGTCGACGCCGTGCGCGAGCGCCTGGCGGCGATCACCGACGACCAGCTGAGCCGCGGCGAGAGCGCTGGCCGTCTGGCCGCGCAGCAGGACCGCCTCGGGCTGCCCCTGCTGCCGACGACGACCATCGGGTCCTACCCGCAGACGTCGGCGATCCGCAACGCGCGCGCCGCGCTGCGCAAGGGGGAGATCGACGAGGCCGAGTACAACTCGCGCATGCGGGCCGAGATCGACGCGGTGATCACCCTGCAGGAGGAACTCGGCCTGGACGTGCTGGTGCACGGCGAGCCCGAGCGCAACGACATGGTGCAGTACTTCGCCGAGCAGCTCGACGGGTTCTTCGCCACCCAGAACGGCTGGGTGCAGTCCTATGGCACCCGCTGCGTGCGACCGCCGATCCTGTTCGGCGACGTCGTCCGCCAGGCGCCGATGACCGTCGACTGGATCACCTATGCGCAGTCCAAGACCGAGAAGCCGGTCAAGGGCATGCTCACCGGCCCGGTGACGATCCTGGCATGGTCCTTCGTCCGCGACGACCAGCCGGAGAAGGACTCGGCGAACCAGATCGCGCTGGCCATCCGCGACGAGACCGTCGACCTCGAGGCGGCCGGCATCGGCATCATCCAGGTCGACGAGCCGGCACTGCGCGAGCTCCTTCCGCTGCGCGACGCCGACAAGCCCGCCTACCTGCGCTGGGCGGTGGACGCGTTCCGCCTCTCGACGGCCGGTATCGAGGACACCACGCAGATCCACACGCACCTGTGCTACTCGGAGTTCGGCGAGGTCATCGGTGCCATCGCCGACCTGGACGCGGATGTCACCTCGATCGAGGCGGCCCGTTCGGCGATGGAGGTCCTCGACGACCTCAACGCCATCGGCTTCGCCAACGGCGTCGGGCCGGGTGTGTATGACATCCACTCCCCGCGCGTCCCGTCCACCGACGAGATCACCGCGTCGCTGCAGGCCGCCCTCAAGGCCGTGCCCGCCCAGCGCCTGTGGGTCAACCCGGACTGCGGTTTGAAGACCCGCGGCAACGAGGAGGTCACCGCCTCGCTGCGCAACCTGGTCGAAGCCGCGAAGGCCGTTCGCCCCGCCGCAAACGCCTGACCCGGCTGACGAACCGGACCGCCCCGCATGGCTCGTGCCGTGCGGGGCGGTCCGTTTTCTCGGTCGTCTAGTGCGACATCAAGCCTATTGCGACATCAAGCAGAGCGGACCCAGCGCCAACGCCGGGGCCACGGTCACCTGCAGCGCGGTGGACCAGCCCTTCTGATGGGCCCAAACCGCGCGGCCGCCGGTGGTGCGCGGCGTCCAGTTGAGGACCGCGACACCCTTGTCGTTGGGCTTGGCGCTCCCGATCCGCACACTGCTGCGGGCACCGGGCTTCGCGGTGGCCGCGGTCTCCCAGAAGACCACCCGCCCGGTCCCGTCGTCGGCCTTGGCCTTGGGCGCCGCCGGCTGCTCGGTCGCCCGACCCGGCCGGGCCGGTTTCGCCGGCCCCACCCGCACCCCGATGGTGTAGGTGCACCCGTTGCCGAGCACCGCATTCCCGCCGGCGACGATCGGTGCGCCCTGGGGCTTGGCAGAGGCGACGGGCACGACGAACAGCGACGTCGTCACGGCTAGGCCGGCGCAGGCCACGGCGGTCCCGAGGCGCAGGCGGCGGAGGGGCGAAACGGTCATGTCGAATCCTTCACTCGGTTCGGCGGCGTCGGTCGCCGAATCTACCGCACCTCGCACTACCTCGCCGGATGCGCGAGGTGTTACCGCGCCGGAGGCGCGAAGTGTCACCGCGCCGGATGCGCGAAGTGTCACCGCGCCGGATGCGCGAAGTGTCACCGCGCCGGATGCGCGAAGTGTCACCGCGCCGGATGCGCGAAGTGTCACCGCGCCGGAGCTGGCCGGCTAAGCGAGTTCGACGATGAGGTCGCCGCCGTGGGTGTCTGCCTGCGAACCCAGCGGCAGCCCCGCCACCGTCCCGGCCCGCGGCGCGGTGATCGTCGACTCCATCTTCATCGCCTCGATGGTGCCGAGCGGGTCCCCCGCCGCAACCTTGTCCCCGACGCTCACCTTGAGCGAGATCACCCCGTCGAAGGGGGCGCCGACGTGGCGCGGGTTGGCGGGATCGGCCTTGGCGGCGGCCGTCGGCGCATCGGCGACCGACCGGTCGCGCACCAGCACCGAACGGAGTTGGCCGTTGACCGTGCACATCACCGTGCGCTGGCCGTTCTCGTCGACGTCGCTGACCGCGGCCAGCCCGATGGTGCGCTCCACGCCCGGTTCCAGCTCGACGTGCTCCTCGACACCGGCGCGCAGGCCGTAGAGGAAGGCGTTGGCCGAGAGCCGGGAGGTATCGCCGAACGTGGCCCGATGCTCGGCCAGGTCCTTGGTCGGCCCCGGGAAGAGCAGCCGGTTGAGCACTTCGCGCCGGGCCGTCCCCGGTTGGGCGAGTACCGCACGGTCATCGTCGGCGACCGGCGTCGGTTCCGGCGCCTCACCCCGGCCGCGCAGCACCTCGCTGCGCAACGGCTCGACCCAGCCCGCGGCCGGTTCCCCCAACTCACCGCGGAAGAAGCCGATCACCGACTCCGGGATGTCGAAGGCATCCGGATTCGCGGCGAACTCGTCGGCGGTGATGCCCTTGGCCACCAGCGTCAGCGCCAGGTCGCCCACCACCTTTGACGACGGGGTCACCTTCACCAGGCGGCCGAGCATCCGGTCGGCGCCGGCGTACGCGTCCTCGATGAGTTCAAAGCGGTCGGCCAAACCGAGGGCGCTGGCCTGCTGGTACAGGTTCGACAGCTGCCCGCCCGGGATCTCGTGCCGGTACACCCGGCCGGTCGGCGGGTGCTGGCCGACGTCGAACGGCGCGTACACCTTGCGCAGCGCCTCCCAATAGGGCTCCAGGGAGCACACGGCGTCCAGGTCGAGGCCGGTCGCGCGCTCGGTCCCGTCGAAGGCGGCGACGATGGCCGACAGCGACGGCTGGCTGGTCGAGCCCGACAGCGGGGCGGTCGCCCCGTCGATGGCGTCGGCGCCGGCCTGGACCGCCGCCAGGTAGGTGGCCAACTGGCCGCCGGCGGTGTCGTGGGTGTGCACGTGCACGGGGAGGTCGAAGTTCTCCCGCAGCGCCGTCACCAGTGTCGCCGCGGCCGGCGGGCGCAGCAGCCCCGCCATGTCCTTGATGGCGAGGATGTGCGCACCGGCCTCGACGATCCGTTCGGCCAGCCGCAGGTAGTAGTCGAGGGTGTAAAGGTCCTCGGCCGGGTTGCTCAGGTCGCCGGTGTAGCAGAGGGCCACCTCGGCGACGGTGCGGCCTTCTTCGCGGACCGCGTCGATCGCCGGGCGCATCGCCTCGACGCTGTTGAGGGCGTCGAAGATCCGGAAGATGTCGACTCCGGTCCGGGCCGCCTCCTCCACGAACGAGGTGGTGACGACCGTCGGATAGGGCGTGTACCCGACGGTGTTCGCGCCGCGCAGCAGCATCTGCAGACAAATGTTGGGGATGGCTTCGCGCAGCTTCTCCAACCTCTCCCACGGATCCTCTTTGCAGAAGCGCAGTGCGGTGTCGAAGGTCGCGCCGCCCCAGCACTCGACCGAGAACAACTGCGGGGTGAGCGCCGAGACATAGGGCGCCACCCGCACCAGTCCGCTGGTCCGCAGACGAGTGGCCAGCAACGACTGGTGGGCGTCGCGGAAGCTGGTGTCGGTCACCGCCACCGCGTCCTGCTGGCGCAGCACCGCGGCGAAACCGGTCGGACCGAGGTCGCGCAGCCGCTCGGCGCTGCCGCCGGACACCTCGGGCAGGTCGAGGTGGGCGAGCTTCACCCGCGGGCGGATCACCGTGGCCGGGCGCTCGTACTCCCGGTTGATGGTCACGTCGGCGAGGAAGTCCAGGAGCCGGGCCCACCGCGCATCCGAGGCGGTCGACACCAGCAGCTCGGGGTGCTCGGCGATGAATCCGGTGGTCACCGCACCGGCGGTGAAGTCATCGTCGGAGAGCAGTGACAGCAGGAACTCGATGTTCGTCGACACCCCGCCGATCCGGAACTCGCCCAGCGCGCGACGGGCGCGGGTCAGGGCGGCGGCGCGCGTCTTACCGCGGCAGGTCACCTTGACCAGCATCGAGTCGAAGTAGCCGGAGATCTCCGCACCGAGGTAGGTACCGCCGTCGATGCGCACGCCGGCCCCGCCCGGCGAGCGGTAGGTCGTGATGGTCCCGGTGTCGGGCCGGAAGTCGTTGGCCGGGTCCTCGGTCGTCACGCGGCACTGCACGGCGAACCCGTGGATCTCGATCCGATCCTGGGTGATGCCGAGGTCGGGCAGCCGCGCCCCGGCGGCCACCTGCAGCTGGGCCGCGACCAGGTCGATGTCGGTGACCTCCTCGGTCACCGTGTGCTCCACCTGGATCCGCGGGTTCATCTCGATGAACACGTAGTGCCCGTCGGGCGCGAGCAAGAACTCCACGGTGCCGGCCCCGCGGTAGCCGATCGCCTTGGCGAAGGCCACCGCATCGGCGCAGATGGCGTCGCGCAGCTCGGGATCGAGATCCGGCGCGGGGGCCTGTTCGACGACCTTCTGGTGGCGCCGCTGCACGCTGCAGTCGCGCTCATAGAGGTGGACGACGTTGCCCACCCCGTCGCCGAGGATCTGCACCTCGATGTGGCGCGGGGACGGCACCGCCTGCTCGATGAACACGGTTCCGTCACCGAAGGCCGACTCGGCCTCTCTGGACGCCGCGGCCAGAGCATCGCGCAGCCCCGACGCGTCGTCGACGTGGCGCATCCCCCGCCCGCCGCCGCCGGCCACCGCCTTGACGAACAGCGGGAAGCGCATGGCCTCCCCCGCCGTGGCCAACGCGTCAAGGTCGGTGCTCGGCTCGGTGGACTCGAGAACGGGAACGCCCGCCTTGCGGGCGGTGGCGATCGCCGTCGCCTTGTTTCCGGTCCAGTCCAACACGTCTGCCGGCGGACCGATAAAGGTCAGCCCCGCCTCCTCGCAGGCCCGGGCCAGGCCCGGGTTCTCGGAGAGAAAGCCGTATCCGGGGTACACCGCGTCGGCGCCGCACTCGCGCGCCACCTCGACGATCGCGTCGATGTCGAGATAGGCGCGTACCGGGTGTCCCCGCTCGCCGATCTGATACGACTCGTCGGCCGCGTTGCGGTGCAACGAATTCCGATCCTCGTACGGGTAGATGGATACGGTCTGCAGACCGAGTTCGCGGCACGCGCGGATGGCGCGCACCGCAATCTCGGAGCGGTTGGCAATGAGAACCTTTTGCACCAGTGATCAGGCCTTTACCGGGCGTTGGGGCGACCCGTTGTACGCGCTCAGCGGGCGGATCAGCGCGTTGTCGCCGGTCTGCTCGATGATATGCGCGGTCCAGCCGGTCACCCGGGCCATCACGAAAATCGGCGTGAACGAGCCGATGTCGAAACCCATCAGGTGGTAGGCCGGGCCGGTGGGGAAATCGAGGTTGGGCTTGATGCCGGTGCGCTCGTCCATCTGCCTGGCCAGCTCGTCGTAGATCGCCAGCCACTTGGGCTCGCCGAGGTGGTCGGAGACGCGGACGAGGGCCTCGTGCATCGTCGGGACCCGCGAGTCGCCGTTCTTGTACACGCGGTGGCCGAAGCCCATGATCTTCTCTTTGCGCTCCCGCATCCCGTCGAGCCACTCGGTGACCCGCTCCGGGCGGTCGATGTCGATCATGTCGTGCATGACCGCCTCATTGGCGCCGCCGTGCAGCGAGCCCTTCAACGCACCGATCGCCGCGGTGACCGCGCTGTAGATGTCCGACGTCGTGGACGTGACGACGCGCGCGGCGAAGGTCGAGGCGTTGAAGCTGTGCTCGGCGTAGAGGATCAACGACTGCTCGAAGGCCTTGACGATGACCGGGTCGGGCACCGAGCCGAAGCACATGTTGAGGAAGTTCTCGGCATAGCCGTAGCCGTGGTGCGGCGCGATCGGCTCCAGGCCGCGGCGCCGCCGCATGTCGGCGGCGACGATCGTCGGCAGCACCGCGAACATCCGTTGCGCCTTCGCCAGATTCGCCTGCGGCGTGGGCACGTCCTCGTCGGGATCGGTGGTGCCCAGGAAGCTGATCATCGTGCGGCAGACATCCATCGGATGGCAGTTGTCCGGGATGCGGGTCAGGACCGACTCCCCCGCACGGTCGAGCCGGCGGCTGGCCCGCTCCTTCTGGCTGAACTGCTGCAATTGCGACGGGGTCGGCAGCTCACCGTGCCACAGCAGGTAGGCCACCTCCTCGAAGCTGCAGTGGGCGGCGAGGTCCTGGACCGCGTAGCCGCGGTAGGTCAGCGAGTTGGTCTCGGGCACCACCTTGGAGATGGCGGTGTTGTCGACGACGACGCCGGCCAGTCCCTTGCGAATCTCGGGGGCTTCGGTGCTGGTCATGGCTTCACGCTCCTGGAATCGTGAAATTGAAAGTGGCCGTGTCGAACTCGTTGTATTCCGAGTACCGCAGCAGCTCGTAAAGACGGGAGCGGTGCTGCATACCGTCGAGAAGGCCGGCCTGGGTTCCCTTCTCGGAGATCTCGCGCAACCCGGCCTCGACCGCGCCCATCGCAATGCGCAGGGTGGTCACCGGGTAGATCACGGCGTTGTAGCCGAGATCGCCCAACTGCTGGGCGGTGAGCAGTTCGGACTTGCCGAACTCGGTCATGTTCGCCAACAGCGGGATGTCGACGGCGGCCCGGAACTTCTCGAATTCGCCGGCGTCGGCAAGCGCCTCGGTGAAGATGAGGTCGGCGCCCGCGTCGGCGTAAGCCTTGGCGCGGTCGATCGCCGCGTCGAGGCCCTCGAGGGCGCGCGCATCGGTCCGGGCACAGATGACGAAGTTCTCGTCGCGCCGCCCGGCCACCGCAGCGCGCAGCCGCTTGACCATTTCGCCGGTCTCCACGACCGCCTTGCCGTCGAGGTGGCCGCACCGCTTCGGGTTGACCTGGTCCTCGAGGTGGCAGCCGGACAACCCGGCATCCTCGAGGGCCGCGATGGTCCGCGCGGCACTCATCGGCTCGCCGAATCCGGTGTCGGCGTCGATGAGCGACGGCAGGTTCGTCGCCCGGGCGATCTGTCCGCCGCGGGCGGTGACCTCGGTCAGGGTGGTCAGCCCGATGTCGGGCAGGCCGAGATCGGCGGACAGGACCGCGCCGGAGACGTAGACGCCCTCGAACCCGATGTCCTCGATCAGTTTGGCGACCAGCGGCGAGAACGCCCCCGGCCAGCGCTGCAACACCCCGGAGTTCAGTCCGGCGCGCAGCGCCTTGCGCTTGTCGGTGTCGGTGACCGCAGAGGAGAAGAGGTCCATCAGAAGATCCCCCCGCCGATCGCCGGAGCACCGTCGAGGACCGACTTCTCGACGACGATGTTGAGCGCGCTCAGACCACCGCCGGCGATCGAGTCGAGGCCTTCGGCCGCGGTCAGGAAACGCTCCTGCTCGGCCGGGGCGATGACCCCGTTGGCGAGCTTGGTGAACTTCTCCTTGTACTGCTCGCGGGCGAACGGGCGGGCGCCGAGCGGGTGGGCGTCGGCGACGGCCAGCTCGTCGGTGATCACGGTGCCGTCCTTCAGCGTGATGACCGCCCGGGCGCCGAACGCCTTCTCGTCGGGGTCTTCGCTGTGGTAGCGCCGGGTCCACTCCGGGTCCTCGACGGTGGAGATCTTCCGCCACAGTTCGACGGTGTCGGGGCGGGCGGCGCGCTCGGGCGCGTAGGACTCCACGTGGTCCCAGGTGCCGTCCTGCAGGGCGACGGCGAAGATGTACATCACCGAGTGGTCCAGCGTCTCGCGGCTGGCCGTCGGGTCGAACTTCTGCGGGTCGTTCGACCCGGTGCCGATGACGACGTGGGTGTGGTTGGACGTGTGCAGGACGATCGATTCGATGTCCTCGAGGTTGTCGATGCGCGAGCGCATGCGGCGCGCGAGGTCGATCGGCGCCTGGCTCTGGTACTCCGCGGAGTGCTCCTTGGTGTAGCTGTCGAGGATCGCCCGCTTCGGCTCGCCCGGCCCGGGCAGCGGAACGGTGTACTCCGCGTCGGGTCCGTCGAGGAGCCACGCGATGACGCCGTCCTCGCCCTCCCAGATCGGCGACGGGGCGCCCTCGCCGCGCATGGCCCGATCCACGGCTTCGATGGCGACCTTGCCGGCCAGTGCCGGGGCGTAGGCCTTCCAGCTGGAGATCTGGCCCTTGCGCGACTGCCGCGTCGCGGTGGTGAGGTGCAGTGCCTGGCCGACGGCCTGGTAGATCGTGTCGATGTCGAGGCCCAGCATGGTGCCGATGCCGGCTGCCGCCGACGGGCCGAGGTGGGCGACGTGGTCGATCTTGTGCTTGTGCAGGGAGATGCCGCGCACCAGGTCGATCTGGACCTCGTAGGCGGTGGCCAGGCCGCGGATCAGGTCGTGGCCGGACACCCCCTTGTGTTGGGCGACGGCCACCAGCGGCGGAATGTTGTCACCGGGGTGGGAGTACTCCGCGGCCAGGAAGGTGTCGTGGAAGTCGAGTTCGCGCACGGCCACGCCGTTGGCCCAGGCGGCCCACTCCGGCGAGTAGTTGCCGTTGACGCCGAAGACCTGCGCACCCGGCTTGGCGGGGTGGCTGACGGCCTGCGCGCGGGCGGTCGTGACCGGGCGGCGGGTGACCGAGGCGGCGCTGACGGAGGCGTTGTCGATGACGCGGTTGATGATCATCTCGGCGGTCTCGGCCGGCACCTCGACGGGGTCGACGGCGATCTGCGCGATCTTGTAGGCGAGGTGCTCCTCGATCGGGAAGTCCTCGGCGCTGCGGTGGGTGCGTACCTTGTGATTGATCATGTTTCGCACCATACGCACACCCCGATTGACCTGTAAAGTCCCAGGTCATGCGTACTTTTGCGTACTCCTGTGACGGTATTTGCGAACCTTGTGTAAGAATGGGGGCATCATGTCTGGTCACGCCGGGAAACCACAGTCGGGCGCCCGCCTGCGTCGGCTCCGCGACGAGCAGAAGATTTCCCAAGTGGCGTTGGCGAGGCGGCTCGGACTCTCGACGAGCTACGTCAACCAGTTGGAGAACGACCGCCGGCCGCTGACCGTCCCGGTGCTGATGGCCCTCCAGCGCGAATTCGACCTGGCCGCGGACTACTTCGCCACCGACACCGACGCCAGACTCGTCGGGGACCTGTCCGAGGCCGCCGGGCACACCGAATTCGACGGCATCAGCCAGACCGAGATCGAGGAGTTGGTGGCGCGGATGCCCGGCGTCGGCAGGGCGATGGTCGGGTTGCACCGGCGCCTCGTCGCCGCCACCACGGAACTGGAAACCTACCGCGCGACGGTCAACCGCGACGAGGACGCGGCCCCGCGGGTGTCGACACCGTTCGAGCAGGTCCGCGACTTCTTCTACGACCGGAAGAACTACATCCACGCCCTCGACGTCGCCGCGGAGGAGATGTTCGACGACTTGGGGCTGCGCATCGGCGGTCTCGACGAGCAGCTTGCCGTCGTGCTGGAACGCGATCACGGAATCCGCGTGACCCTCGCCGACCCGTCAGACCGGCGCCCACCCAAGCGCGTCTTCGACCCGGCGACCAAGGTCATCACGTTGGCCCGGCAATTGCGCCCCGGGCAACGGGCGTTCCAACTGGCGACGCAGCTCGCCTTCCTCAGGCAGGGGCCGCAGATCGACGCGATCGCAGCCACCGCCGAGTTGGGTGCAGAGTCCGTGCCGGTGGCCCGAGTCGGGTTGGCCAACTACTTCGCCGGCGCCCTGGTCCTGCCCTACACGCGGTTCCACAACGCGGCCGAGGAGGTCCGGTACGACATCGAGGTCCTCGGCCTGCGCTTCGAGGTCGGTTTCGAGACGGTCTGCCACCGCCTCTCGACGCTGCAACGCCCCCAGCAGCGCGGCGTTCCGTTCATCTTCGTACGCACCGACCGGGCGGGGAACATCTCCAAACGGCAGTCGGCCACCGCCTTTCACTTCTCCCGGGTGGGTGGCAGCTGCCCGTTGTGGGTCGTCCACGACGCCTTCACGACACCGGGGCGAATCGTGACCCAGGTGTCCTCGATGCCCGACGGCCGCTCCTACTTCTGGTTGGGTCGCACCACCGACGAGCCGATGCAGGGCTACCTCGGCGCTCGCAGCAGTTTCGCGATCGGCCTCGGCTGCGACTTGGCCCATGCCGACCGCCTGGTCTACTCCACCGGCATCGACCTCGACGACCCGCGCCGCATCGTGCCCATCGGCGCCGGCTGCAAGGTCTGCGACCGACCCAACTGCGCCCAGCGCGCCTTTCCCCAGCTGGGTCGTCCGATTCTCGTCGACGACAACGTCGCCGAGACCGCCCCCTACCGCTCGCCGACTGGGCCCTAAATTCCGCCGACTGGGCCCTCATCCTCGCCGACTGGGCCCTAAACTCCGCCGACTGGGCCCTCGATCCCGCCGACTGGGCCCTCATCCTCGCCGACTGGGCCCTCATTCCCGTCGAGTGGGCCCTCGATCTCGCCGACTGGACCCCTGTTCGTAAAGTTCCTTGTCTCGCGCCCTCGAGCAGCGCACAGCCAGCCTCCGAGCCGCCGCCTCGGCACTCGACTCACGCGAGAAGGCGATCACCTTCCTGCGGGACGCCCACTCGTTGGTCGGCGAGTCAGATCAATTCCTCGGCGAAGCCGCCCGAGCAGCACGGCATGCGGGGTGCACCTGGCAAGACGTCGGTGACTTTGTCGGCACTACCCGACAAGCGGCATTCCAACGATTCGGCAAACCCATCGACCCGCGAACAGGAGACCCAATGACCGTCACCCCACTGACCGGCGCCGACGACAAGGCCCGCACCCTCTTCGAACTGTGGCCGGCCCACGACTGGGCTGGGATCTTCGCGACCTTCGCCCCCCGCATGGCCGCAGCATTCCCCGAGGCGGAAATCCCCAACGCGTGGGCTCAGATTATTGCGCAAGTCGGGGAACTCGAGACGATCGCCGACGATGCCTACGTCCGGGTGCACGACATCCACACCGTCGTCGACGTCCCGCTCGAGTTCGAGGCCGGCGAGATGGTCGGGCGAGTAACCTTCGACGAGAGCGGTCACGTCGCAGGCCTATTCTTCCTGAACCCTGACGCAGCGTCGGAGTCAGAGTCGCAATAGCCCACGCCCCTGGGTCCACTCGACGGGATTTAGGGTCCACTCGACGAGATCGAGGGCCCAGTCGACGGGGATGAGGGCCCAGTCGACGAGGATCAGGGCCCACTCGACGAGGATCAGGGCCCACTCGGCGGGATTGAGGACCATCCGCAATCCGAAATACCGGAACCATCCGCGCAAAACGGAAAATGGGGCACCATTGGACTACTTGCAGATTCGACCTTCTCCTCGCATTCCACCCCCGCCGCGCACGACGGCCCACACAGGAGTCGAGCACAGTGCACCCGGTAGCCCCGTTCCCGCCGCAGTTGTTCTGCTCGCCGACCATGCGGTGCGTCGAGGTGTCCGGCCGCCTGGTGGTGCTCGATCTGTCAGCCGGTGTCTACGACGTGGTGGACGAGGTCGGCACGGCCATGTGGGGACTGCTCACCCAGCCCCCGGCGGCCCGCGACCTGCCCCGTCTGGCCGCCGATTTCGGTGCCAGCCCGTCGCTGGTGGAGGCGGACTTCAGCGACTTCGCGACGGCGCAGCTGACCGCCGGCCGCCTCGTCGCCGAGCATCAAGCCATGTCGGCGCAGCCGGCACCCAAGGCCGTCCGACGTCGACCCTCACTGCTGCGCGCCCTGCGTGAACGCGCGAGCGCCACCCGCGATCTACAGCGAGACTTCGCGACCGCCTACCAGGACCGCGTCGACGCGATGGCCGACACTCGCGAGCCCCGCGTCGATCCACATCGCCTGGTCAAGCGCTTCCGATCCGCTGAAAGTCTCTACCAGTCTCAGGAAGCCCCGCTGGACTGCCTGCCGCGCTCGCTGGCGCTGCTCCGTTATCTCCGCATCGCGGGCTGGCCGGCCCGTCACGTGATCGGAGTCGCCCTGTATCCGTTCGAAGCCCATGCGTGGGTGGAGTTGGACGGCGATCCGGTCAACGAGAGCGCCGCCTATCTGCGCCGATTTACCGTCATCCAGCAGGCGTGATGGACCCGGTCGACGCACCCCACGGCTTCCTGGTCGTCCTGCCCGCCGACCCGACGACCGGCGCGCGCGGATGGCCCCGGCCCGACGCCATCGGTGAATCCTCGGTGTGGTTCCACGGCCACCTCACCGGCGCCGCACGGTTGCAGACCGACTTGGGCCTGGACACCGACGCGTCATCCGCCCGGATCGTCGAGGTGGGTCTGCGACGATGGCCAGACGGCACGGCCGAACACATCACCGGCGAGTATGCGGCGGTGGTCGTCCGCGGATCGACCGCGACACTGATCGGCGACCGGATGGGATTGCGCCCGCTGTACATCGCGTCGCTACCGGGCGGCACCGTCGTGGTGTCGACGGATCTCGGTGCGCTGGCACGGGAAACGCGTGCCTGGCACGACCTCGACGAGGACTATCTCGCGGATATGTTCAGCAGTGGTCTGCACCTGGGCGCCCACACCCCCTATTCCTCGATCCGCCGGCTGCGGATCGGCGAGTACGCCGAGTTCGCGGCGGGCCGATTGCGGGTGCGCGGCGGGTGGCGGCCCCGGATCGACCCGATCGACGGATCGTTCGACGATCACCAACGCGCGCTTCGTACCACCGTCGAGAACGCCGTCGCCGAATCCTTGTCGTCGACGAGGGTGCCGGCGGCGGAACTGTCGGGCGGGTTGGACACCTCGACCGTGCTGGCAGTCAGCACCGGAATCACCCCCATGCACGCGGTGAGCTTCGTCCACCCCGAGCATCCCGGGAGCGACGAGACGGCGTGGATGCGGGCGGCCCTCGACACCACCCCGGCGGTGTGGCACCCGATCAACGCCTCGGCGCAGGGAACGTTTGCCGCCGGGCCGGAACTGGGCTGCTTCCTGCCCACCCCGTCGCGCCGGATTCTGAATTGGGCGCCGGCGGCCGCCGAGGAGGAGGTCGCCCGGCAAGCGGGCATCTCCACCCTACTGACCGGCGAGGGCGGCGACGCCGTGTTCTTCGCCGGTCTGCTCCCCTGGTATCTGGCAGATCTGCTGCGCGCCGGACGGATGCGGGAGCTACGACGACAGGCGGCGCAGTGGGGCGAGCACTCAGAACTGGGACGGTCCCCCGCGTTCTGGGTTCGGCGGGCCGCCGTCGACGGGGTGCGGCGGTGGCGCAACGGGGAGACGCTGACCCTCGAGCCACCACGGCCCTTCACCACGTCGGCGCCGTGGCTCAACCCGGCCTACGTCGACGCCAGTCACCTCTCCGACCGGGCGCAGCGCACGACGCCGATTCGGGTGGGAACCGTTCACGGCCAAGCCGTCGTGGAGAACATCCTGCGCGGAGCCGAGTTCGCACGGAGCCGCCACATCTTCGGATCTGCCGGTCCAGAACTGCGCCACCCGCTCCTCGCCCCCGCCGTTGTCGACCTTGCGATGGGCACCCCCTGGCACATCGCGACCGATCCGCGGATCGACCGGGCCGTCCAACGCTATGCGTTTGCCGGATTGGTCAGTGAGACCGTGCTTCGCCGACGGTCAAAACCGATCGCCGACGAGGCCATCCTCCAGGGCTTTGAGCGATACCCGCGGTGGGCGGACTATCTGGGGACCGATCCACAGGTCGTCGAACGCGGCTACGTCGACGTCGGCGTCTGGCGCGATGCGCTGCGCGCCATCGGTCGGATCGGGCGGGTGACCCAGCTGTACACCGCCATTCAGATCGAGGTCTGGCTGCGCCACCTGCCCCATGCCGGCGCTCCTGCGCTGTTGACCGACGACGACGTCGCGACGGCGCGGTGATTTCGGCGAATCGGGCTTATCGCCGATCCCGGCAGAATAGAATCAACAGGGCACCACGATAGTGACTAGACGGAGGTATTGTGATGCCCAGCTACTCATCACCCCAGGTCGTACGCGTCGGCGACGTTCGCGCCACCACGCAAGGCAGCGAGAACTACCTGTCCGACAGCACCACGGGCTACGGCTACCAGGGTTGGTATCACCGACACTACGACACCCCTGAAACGGTGCTTCCGCTTCCAGTCAAGAAGTAGGCGAACACCCGCGATCAAAAGAGCCGGTAGGCCTCGCGGCTGATCGTGAATCCATTTCCACTGCCGTTACGACAGGTGACGCCGGTCGGTTCGCTGGTGCAGCTGTACCCCATCCGGACGGCTCGCTCGCCGTACTGCAGGACTCGGCCGGCGGCGCCGAAGGTGGTGTCGCCCGCGCACACGAACTGCGGCTTGCCGCTCGTCCGCAGCGCGATTCCCTGCCCGTACCCGGTCTGGCTCGGGCAGTCCGCCGGCCGCGGCGGTGGCGCCCAGGAGCGGTCCCGGATATCGCAGCGGACCGAGTCCTCGGCCGACAAGCAGGCGACGTTCCCGCTCGGCGACGTGAATGACTGCAAGGCCGGCTCCGCGCCGGCCATTGGCGCCCCAAAAAGAGACACCGAGGTCAGTGCCGCCGCCGCAACCGTCGCCATACCTGTTGGAACCTTCATAGATCGACGATAGGCCGGTCGCTCAGGTTCGGGGTGCCAACCGCAGAAACCGCCAAAACGGACGTCGACCGGTGGGGTTCACTGCCGCCACCGCTGCACCTCCAGCGCGGTCGCGACGGCGATCGCGTTGCGGCCGAGCGCCATGGGCAACAACTCCTCGGCGCGGGCCAGGCGTCGCACCACCGTGTTGCGGTGGGTGAACAGCCGCGCGGCCGTCGAGGTCGAGTTGCACTTCTCCGCGAACCAGACCCACATGCACTCCCGCAGTTCCGGGTCGGCCCCCGCGAGATCACCCAGTGTCCGGGCGACGAACTCGTCGACGGTCCGCGGGTCATCACTCATCGCCCCGATCAGCGCGAGTTCCTCGGCATGGACGACGGTCCGCGACGACCCCAGTCGGATCAACACCTGCTCGGCACCCAAGGCTTGAAAGTGACTGTTGCGGAACCCTTCTCGTCCGTGTCCGGCCGACCCGACGATGACGCGGATCCCCTCGGGGACGTCCGGCTCCCCGACGACCAGGCTGTCCACCGGAAACCACACCCACAGCCGGTCCGCACCGGCCAGCACGGTGAGTCGACGGTCCAACCGGTTGGCCGCCATGATGGCGTCGCATACGGCCTCGAGCCGGCTCGTCGACGAGTCGGAACCGCTGAGCACCACCGCGGTCTGGGGGCCCGACAGCCGGTAGCGCAGTTGGGATTCGGCCCGCGAGTCGGTGATCGGCGCCCCCTCCAACACCAGGGCCACCGCGGCGCGACGCTCCGCGTGGGTGTCACCGGCGAGTTGCGCGCGGGCCACCGAGATCTGCTCGGCCAGCGCCTCGACCGTGTCGTCGACGAAGGCGGCCGCCGACTGCGAGGTCACGTCCAACACCTCGCGCAGCACCTCGGCGTCGTCGGTCACCGAGAAGCACACGTCCATCCACCGGCGCCAAGCGACGGACTGGGCGGTGCGGAAGGCGTCGAGCATTCCGGCATCGAGTCCCCGTCGAACCATCTCCCGGGTCATGTCGGCGCGTTCCTCGACGTCGCGCACCGGAACCCGCCGCCCCGGCGCGACGCGGTTGGAGCCGATCCACTGGGCGAGGTTGGCCTCATTCGTGTACCGCAGCGCTTCGGCCAGCACCCGGTCGTCGGCGATCTCCATCAGCCGCACCCCGCGCAACGCGGCGGCGTTGTACTCGTCGACCCAGTCTTGCGGCAGCACCGCCACCACGTTGATCGCCGCGAGGATGACCTCGGCGGCTTCCGGCGACGGCGGTGGCCAGTCTTCGGTCATGAGGTTGATTATGCACCAGCAGGACCCTGCTATTGGTTCAAATCACCATTGCTCATGCCCACCGAACAGGCGCACGCTTGTCATACGGTTCACACCCCCAGGAGTAGACATGACCTCGACCACCTCCATCCCCGACTATGACGTCGTGATCATCGGCGCCGGAATCTCCGGCATCGGTGCCGCGCACTACCTGCGCACCGAGCATCCGACGAAGTCCTTCGCGATCCTCGAGTCGCGCGAGCGGATCGGCGGCACCTGGGACCTGTTCCGCTACCCGGGCATCCGCTCCGACAGCGACCTCTACACCTTCGGCTACGAGTTCAAGCCGTGGACCGACCCGCAGACCATCGCCGACGCACCGCGCATCCTCGAGTACCTGCACGAGGCCGTCGCCGACGACAACCTGGCCGACACCATCGCGTTCAACCGCCGGGTCACCGCCGCGGACTGGTCGGAGGCCGAACAGCTCTGGCGGCTGACCGTCGCCCACACCGACAAGACCGGTCGCAAGAAGCCCGACACCGTCACCGCGCGCTGGATCTTCTCCGGCACCGGCTACTACAACTACGACGAGGGCTACGCACCCGAATTCCCCGGCCAGGACTCCTTCGAGGGGCAGATCATCCACCCCCAGCACTGGCCCGAGGACCTCGACTACAAGGGCAAGAAGGTCGTGATCATCGGCAGCGGCGCCACCGCCGTCACCCTCATGCCGTCCATGGCGCCCGACACCGAGCACATCACGATGCTCCAGCGCACACCGTCCTACATCATGTCGGTGCCCCGTGAGGATCCCATCGCAAAGGCCACCATGCGCCTGCTCGGCGATGACCGCGGCTTCCGCGTGAACCGCCAGCGCGCCATCCTCCAGCAGAAGGCCCTCTACCAGTTCTGCCAGCGGTTCCCGAAGGCCGCCCGCAAGGCGATCCGCAAGGTCAACGCCATGCAGCTCCCCGACGGCTACGACGTCGACACCCACTTCAACCCGCCCTACGACCCGTGGGACCAGCGCCTGTGCGCCGTCCCCGACGGGGACATGTATCGGGAGATCCGGCACGGCCACGCGTCGATCGCCACGGGCAAAATCGCGACCTTCGACACCACCGGCATCCAGCTCGAGAGCGGCGAGCACCTCGACGCCGACATCATCATCACCGCGACGGGGCTGAACCTGCAGTTGTTCGGCGGGATGGCCCTGTCGATCGACGGCGAGCCGGTCGACCCGGCGTCGACGATCGTCTACCGCGGCGCGATGATGTCGGGGGTACCGAACTTCATCATCGCGATCGGCTACACCAACTCGTCGTGGACGCTGAAGATCGGCCTGCTGTGCGAGTGGTTCTGCCGCGTGCTGAGCCACATGGACGGCGGCGGTTACACGTCGGTGCGCCCCGTCGCCCCCGCGGGAATGGGGACGCGACCGATGCTCGACTTCGACGCCGGCTACGTCAAGCGGGCCCTGCACCTGCTCCCCAAGCAGGGCGTCGAAGAACCGTGGAAGACGACGATGGCGGTCTCCCACGACGTCAAGAACCTCCGCAAGGGCGCCGTCGACGACGGGTTCTTGAGCTACGAGAAGGCGGAGGCGCCGCTGCGCGCCCCCGCCTGATCAGCCCGTCGGGTCAGCCGCGCAACAGGCCCTTCGCCACGTGCGTCACCTGGATCTCGTTGGAGCCGGCGTAGATCATCAGCGACTTGGCGTCGCGCGCGAGCTGCTCGACCCGGTACTCGGCCATGTAGCCGTTGCCGCCGAACAGCTGGACGGCCTCCATGGCGACCTCGGTGGCCGCGCGTGAGGAGTACAGCTTCATCGCCGAGGCCTGCGCCAGCGTCGGCGGCTTGCCCGCCTTCATCGCCTCCATCGCGACGAAGAGCATGTTCTGCACGTTGAGACGGGCGACCTCCATCTCGGCGAGCTTGAGCTGGATGAGCTGGAACTGGGCGATCTCCTGTCCCCACAGCTTGCGGTTCTTGGCGTAGTCGAGCGACAGCCGCAGACACTCGTTGATGATGCCCAGGCTCAGCGCCGCGATGCCGACGCGCTCGGCGGTGAAGCCCGCCTTCGCGCCCTCGCCGCCGCGCTTGTCCGACCCGGTGTCCTCAGTCTCGCCCAGGAGGCGGTCGGCGGACAGCTTGACGTCGTCGAAGAACAACTCGCCGGTGGGCGAGCTCATCATGCCCATCTTCTTGAACGGCTTGCCCTGGGTGAGGCCCTCCATCCCCTTGTCGAGGACGAAGGTCAGCACCTTGCGGTCCCGGATGGGGGTGTCGTCGCCTTCGTCGAGCTTGGCGAACACGACGATGGTGTCGGCGTAGGGGCCGTTGGTGATGAAGGTCTTCTGCCCCTTGAGGAGGTAGCCGCCGTCGCCGTCGCGGCGCACGGTGGTCTTCATGCCGCCCAAGGCGTCCGACCCGCTGTCGGGCTCGGTGATGGCCCAGGCGCCGACCTTCTCCATGGTGACCAGTTCGGGCAGCCACCGCCGTTTCTGGGCCAGCGTCCCGCGCGAGCGGATCGTCGAGACGGTCAGCCCCATGCTGACGCCCATCGACCCCACCAGGCCCAGGCTCACGCCGGCGAGTTCCATGTTCAGGATCAGTGCCATCGACGACGACAGGGTGCCGCCACCGCCGCCCTTCGACTTGGTTTCGCCGGCCTCCTCGGCGGCCAGCTCCTTCTCCAGCTGTTCGCGGTTCATCGCGTCGACGCCGAAGGTGGCCAACAGCTTCCGGGTGATGTCATAGGGCGGCAGCTGCCCGGTTTCGAGTTCGTCGATGTGCGGCCGGATCTCCTTGTCGATGAACGAGCGCAACGCATCGCGCACCATGAGATCTTCGTCGGACCATTCGAACATTGCGCCTCCCGGTGTGGATGTCCCCTCCCGGCCACGGCGGCCCGGGTAGAACATGTTTCAGTTTCGGCTCATTGTGCCAGGCGTCACTATCGTTGGCGATCATGGATGACCTAACGGCGGTGACCGACGTCGGCGACGAGGAGCCGACCAGCGCCGAACGGGGCGCAATCGAGGCGATCTGGTCGTCGGCGTTGGACTGGTACCGCGCCGGTCAGCAACCCGCCATCCAGGTCTGCGTGCGCCGACGCGGGCGCGTGGTGCTCAACCGCGCCGTCGGCCACGCCTGGGGCGCCGGTCCCCTCGACCCGCCCGACGCGGAGCAGATCCCGGTCACCGTCGACACGCCGTTTTGCTGCTACTCGGCCGGCAAGGGGTTGGCCGCCACCATCGTGTTGCACCTGCGCGATCAAGGCGTGTGGCGGCTCTCCGACCGGGTCACCGACTATCTGCCGGAGTACGGCGCCCACGGCAAGGGCCGCACCACCATCGACCACGTCCTGACCCATCGGGCCGGGGTCCCCCTGCTCACCGGCCCCCGACCCGATCCGCGCCGGATGCGGGAAAGCGACTACGCGCGCGCCATGCTGCGCAACCTGCGCCCGATCTACCCGCCCGGCACCCTGCACATGTACCACGGGTTGACGTGGGGTCCGTTGATCCGCGAGTTGGTGCTCGCCGCCACCGGCACCGGCATCCGCGACATCGCCGCACAGACCTTCCTCGACCCGTTCGGCTTCCGCTGGACCAACTTCGGGGTCGACGCCGCCGACGTGGGGCTCGTCGCGCCCAGCCACGTCACCGGGCATGCCGAACCCGGCCCCGTCGACGCGGTGTTCCGCAAGGCGGTCGGCGGGACGATGGCCGACATCATCCCCGTCTCCAACAGCGCCGCCTACCTCACCGACGTGGTCCCGTCGTCGAACCTCGTGTCCACCGCCGTCGAACTGTCCCGCTTCGCGGAGTTCCTGCGCCTCGGCGGCGAGCTCGACGGCACCCGGGTGTTGGCGCCGACGACGATTCCCGACGCGGTGCGCCAACGGCGCCGGTTGCGGCCCGACGTCGCCGTCGGCGGCGCCCCCCTGCGCTGGGGTACCGGGTTCATGCTCGGCGACAAGCGGTACGGCCCATTCGGCGCCGACGCCGAGCACGCCTTCGGCAACGCCGGTCTGACCCAGGTGGTCACGTGGGCCGACCCGTCGCGCGAGCTCGCCGTCGGCATCGTCAGCAGCGGTAAGCCCGTCAGCGGGTACGACTCGGCCCGCTACCGCTCCCTCACGACGACGATCAACCACTCGCTCCCGGCGTAGGGGTCGGCGCACCCCGCTAGGCTCCACGTCATGGCGGACAAAGCGGCAATAGTCACCGGCGGCGCACGCGGAATGGGATTGGCGACGGCCATGATCCTGGCGGCCGATCACCACATCGTCCTGACCGACGTCGACGAGACGTCGCTCGGGCAGGCCGTCGCCCAGATCGAGGCGAACGGCGGCTCGGCCGAATTCGTCGTCGCCGACATCACCAGCCGCGACCAGGTCGACGCGGTCTTTGCCGTGGCGGCCGCGGCCGGCGGCTTGCGCGCGGTGGTGCACGCCGCCGGGGTGAGTCCGCACATGGCGTCGGCGGAAAAGCTTATCGAGATCAACGCGGTCGGCACAATCCACATCGGCGAGGCCGCGCTGGCCGTCGCGAACGAGGGCTTCGCCCTGGTCAACGTGGCATCGATCGCCGCCCAAATGGTCCCCGGCTTCCTGATCCCCACCCGCGCCTTCCGCTACGCCTCCACCGACGTCGCGAAGTTCCGGCGCAAGCTCGTCGCGGCGGCCACCCGGACCGGGCGGAAGATGGCGGCCGCGCAGGCCTACCCGATCTCGAAGGCGTTCGTCGTCTGGTACTCCGCCGACCGCGCGGCCGCCTTCGGCGCCAAGGGCGCACGGATCCTGTCGGTGTCGCCGGGGTCCTTCGACACCGAGATGGGCCGGATCGAAAATGACGGCGGGGCCGGCAAACTCACCGAGTTCGCCGCCCTCAAACGCTTCGGCCGGCCGGAGGAGATCGCCGAGTTGCTCGCCTTCTGCGCGAGCGAGAAACCCGGCTACCTCACCGGCGTCGACATCCTGTGCGACGGCGGCACCAAGGCCGGCATGGGCCTGCGCGAGATGGTCCAACTCGCCCGCCAGGCCTGACCGGGTACAAAGTCCCTCACCCTTCGGTTACCCGCCCGTGCGTGCCACGATGACGCCATGGCATGCCCGGTCCCCGACGACACCGCGGTGGCCCGTTCCCTGATGCGGTACGAAGAAGCGCACGGCGATCCGGCACCGGCGATCTACACCCGCTTCTACGCGGCCCACCCCGACGCCGAGGAACTCTTCGCCGGCGACGCCCTGATCCCCCGGCGGATGATGTCGAGCATCTTCGGCATCCTCATCGACCTCGCCGACGGCACCCTGTCCCCGGGCAACTCCACCTCGTGGGTGATGGACCACATCGCTTACGAGGTGACCCGGCCGATGATCGAAACGATGTTCGGTGTGATCGTCGACGAGATCCGCAGCGGACTGGGCGAGCAGTGGTCTCCGGCGATGGAATCGCAGTGGGCCGAGGTGATCGCGCAGTGGGCCGACGCGGCCCTGGCCACCTACGACGCCGACGTCTGACTCAGCCGGTACTGCGCGCCGGGCACCACGTCGACGGCGAAGAACGACGCCGCATCCTCGCAGATCAGCGCCTGCGCCACCGGTCCCGCGACAACCAGGCACGACGCCGACGACGAGACGGCCCACGCCTGGATCCGACCGACGAATGCCGTGAGGGACTCCCCGCCGTGCGGCCGGGCCGTCGGGTCGGCGAACCAGGCCGCCATCTGCGCCCCCGGGATCTCCTCGGGCAGCAGGCCGGTCCACCGGCCGACGTCCAGGCTGGCCAACCCCGCGTCGACGATGACTGCGCTCGAGAGCAGCGACGCCGTTTCCCGCGTGGCCCGCTCCGGGCCGCTGATCACCGGTCCGGGCGGCGCGGCCAACGCGGTGATGTCGGCACTTCCGCGCTCGTCCAGCGCGGTGTCGGTCTCGCCGAAGCGCACCCGGTGGTTGGGCCCGGTGCGCCCGGCGACGACCACGATCAGCGGGCCGGCCGCTACCGGCGCGTCCTCGCGGTCCGACTCGTCCCTGGGCTCAGCGGGCGGCGGTGACCAGGTCACCGGCGGCCTGCTCGGTGCGCCGGGTGAACGCCGAGATCGCGGCGGCGAAGACGAGGGTCAGCACCGTCCACAGCACGACCTGGTTGGCGATGGCATACACCCGGAAGTCTCCGATCACCGCGGCCGGGAAGCCGGCCGGCACCTCGTGGAACTCCGGCAGCAGTTCCTTGGCGACCCCGATCACGACGAGATAGCCGATCCCGGCGATCGTCGCCCCGGCCAGACCGCCGATCCGGTCGCGCAATTGCAGCGCGACGACCACCGCGATGATCATCGCGATGACCGAGACCAGGGTGATGATCAGGAAGGACCCGGAGCGCTCACCGATGGTGGCGTCGTCGCCGACGGCCGGCGGGTTGGCCGGATAGACGAAGAACGGCACCCCGAATGCGGCGACGAAGCCGAGCAGCCCC
Organism: Gordonia crocea; assembly: GCF_009932435.1. Lineage (NCBI taxonomy): Bacteria > Bacillati > Actinomycetota > Actinomycetes > Mycobacteriales > Gordoniaceae > Gordonia > Gordonia crocea. The sequence continues at coordinate 1,445,949 of NZ_BJOU01000001.1, read as the reverse complement.
AGCGCACCGACGACGGCACGCGGGTCGGTCGACGGCCAGCGGCGCCCGACATAGGCCCACAGGACGGTGAAGGCAACGGCGAAGAAGGCGCCCATCGCCAAGGCGAAGACGACGGTACCGACGCCGGCACCGAAGTTCTCCTGGATCGTGCGGCTGAAGACCTCCACCTCACCGTGGTGGTCCTGCTCGGCGGCATGCTCGGCGGCGTGGGCCATCTCCTCGGCCTTGCTCTGACTCTCCTCGAAGGCGATCGCCTTGGCGACCTGCGGCTCGATGAAGATCCGGGCGAAAACGAATGACACGATTCCGGCTACCAGGCCAGCAAAAAGCCCGGCGCCGATGAATTTGCGCTCCATGGTTGTCGTCTACCGCCCGTCAGTGGCAGGGGAAGCCGAGGAAGTGGCGGGCGTCGTGGACGAACTCGTGGACGTGGGTGTCGGACCCGAACACCGACACCGCCCCCTGGTCGTAGCCCAAGAAGTAGTAGGCCAGCGCGGCGATCAGCACCGTCGCGGTCAGCAGCAGCGCGGCGCTGAGCGCGGACAGGTCGGGGACGGCGAGCGCGCGCGGAGCGGCGGCTTTCACCTGGGTCATGGCGGTCCTTTCGTCGGCGGATCTCGCGTCCGCTTTGCTCACATCGATCAGCACGGTGTCCTGACTCGCCCGCGGCCGAGGCGACCGGTGACTCACAGTGGCGCGACCGTCCCGGATTCACACCGGGTTGCCCGCATTGCTGACGGGCTCAACTCTAGCCCTGCGACCCCCGCACCGGTCGAGGTCGGGGGCATTGCTCCCCGACCCTGGCCGACCGGCCACCGTAGACGCCCACCGGAAGACGCACGGTGTCCGACTGGTCGGACACAATGGAGCGGTGCCCGCCACCGACGCACTCGCCCGCTTCTCGACGCCGACCCGCGACTGGTTCGCCGGCGCCTTCGAGGCGCCCACCCCGGCGCAGGCGGGCGCGTGGGACTCGATCGCCGACGGCAACCACACCCTGGTCATCGCACCCACCGGCTCGGGCAAGACGCTCTCGGCCTTCCTCTGGGCGATCGACCGGCTCGCCACGACCGAGCGCGGCACCCCACGACGCACCAAGGTCGTCTACCTCTCGCCGCTGAAGGCGCTGGCCGTCGACGTCGAGCGCAACCTGCGCGCACCGTTGGCCGGTATCGCCGCCACGGCCACCGCCGCCGGCGTCGCCCCACCCGAGATCACCGTCGGCATCCGCTCCGGCGACACCCCGGCGGCCGCCCGCCGCCAGCTCGTGCGGAACCCGCCCGACATCCTCATCACCACCCCGGAATCGCTGTACCTCATGCTGACCTCGTCGGCGCGCGAGACGCTCGCCGACGTCGAGACGGTCATCGTCGACGAGGTGCACGCCGTCGCCGGGACCAAGCGCGGCACCCACCTGGCGCTCTCGCTGGAGCGACTCGACTCGCTGCTGGACTCCCCCGCCCAGCGCATCGGCCTGTCCGCGACGGTCCGCCCTCCCGAGGCGGTGGCGTCTTTCCTCGGCGGTGCCGCGCCGTGCCGGATCGTCGCACCCCCTGCCGCCAAGACCTTCGAACTGCAGATCGCCGTCCCCGTCGAGGACATGGCCAACATCGGTCCCGGCGACGATGCCGACCCGCTGCCCGGCGATGACGCCTTCTCGCCGACCGCGGGGTCGATCTGGCCGGCGATCGAACGGTCGATGGCCGAGGCGATCCTGGCAAACCGCTCCACCATCGTCTTCGCCAATTCCCGCCGCCTGGCCGAACGGCTGACCGCCGCGCTCAACGAGTTGTACGCCAGGCAGCTCGGTTTCACCGCCGACGAGCAGCGCAACGACCACAACCCCGGCGGCATGCCGTCGGCCCTGTCCACCGCCGACACCCCGGCGATCCCCCTCGACGCCCCAGTCTTGGCCCGCGCCCACCACGGGTCGGTCAGCAAGGAACAACGGGCGCAGATCGAGGACGACCTCAAGACCGGGCGGCTGCGCTGCGTCGTGGCCACCAGTTCGCTGGAACTCGGCATCGACATGGGAGCCGTCGACCTGGTGATCCAGGTCGAGTCGCCGCCGTCGGTCGCCAGTGGGCTGCAGCGGGTGGGGCGCGCCGGGCACCAGGTGGGCGAGATCAGCCGCGGCGTCCTGTACCCGAAACACCGCACCGACCTGATCCACACCACCGTCGCCGCCAGTCGGATGCGCGACGGGTTGATCGAGGAACTCCGCATCCCGGCCAACCCGCTCGACGTGCTGGCCCAGCAGACGATCGCCGCGGCCGCCGTCGACGACCTCGACGTCGACGAGTGGTACGCGACCGTCCGCCGCGCCGCGCCCTACCGCGACCTGGGCCGCGACGTCTTCGAGGCCACCCTCGACCTCGTCGCCGGGCGCTTCCCCTCCGACGAATTCGCCGAGCTGCGGCCGCGGGTGACCTGGGACCGGGCCGCCGGCACCCTGACCGGGCGGCGCGGGGCACTCCGGTTGGCGGTGACCTCCGGCGGCACGATCCCCGACCGCGGACTGTTCGGGGTCTTCCTCGTCGGCGACGAGGAGGGGCCGCGCCGCGTCGGCGAACTCGACGAGGAGATGGTCTACGAATCCCGCGTCGGCGACGTCTTCGCCCTCGGTGCCTCGAGCTGGCGCATCGCCGAGATCACCCACGACCGCGTGCTCGTGACCCCCGCCCCCGGCCAACCGGGCCGGTTGCCGTTCTGGATCGGCGACGCGGTGGGCCGGCCGGCCGAGTTGGGCGCGGCCATCGGCGAGTTCACCGGCCGGGTGGCCAACGCCGCCTCGGCCGAGGAAGCCCTGGCCGAGCTCACCGCGGCCGACGACACCCTGCAGCTCACCGACTTCGCCCGCACCAACCTGACGGCGCTGCTGGCCGAGCAGCGCGAGGCCACCGGCGCGGTACCCACCGACCGGACCCTGGTCGTCGAACGGTTCCGCGACGAGCTCGGCGACTGGCGGGTCGTGCTGCACTCCCCGTACGGTCTGCGCGTACACGCGCCGTGGGCCAGTGCGATCGGCAACCGGTTGAAGGCCGAGTTGGGCCTCGACGGGGCGGTGAGTGCCGCCGACGACGGCATCGTCGTGCGCCTGCCCGACACCGACGACGCACCGCCCGGCCCCGAGGTGTTCCTCATCGACCCCGACGACATCGAGCCGATGGTCACCGACGCGCTGGGCGATTCCCCGCTGTTCGCTGCGCGGTTCCGCGAATGTGCCGCGCGCGCCCTCTTGCTGCCCCGGCGCGACCCCGGACGGCGCTCGCCGCTGTGGCAGCAGCGGCAGCGCAGCGCCCAGCTCCTCGGTGTCGCGGCGCGCTACCCGGATTTCCCGATCGTCCTCGAAGCCGTCCGCGAATGCCTGCAGGACGTGTACGACCTGCCCGCCCTGCACGACCTGCTGACCCGGATCGCCCGCCGCCAGGTCCGGTTGACGGCGGTGGAGACGCCGAGCGCCTCACCGTTCGCCGCGGCCCTGCTCTTCGACTACATCGGCGCGTTCATGTACGCCGACGACATCCCGGTCGCCGAACGCCGCGCCGCGGCACTGTCCCTGGACACCGCACTGCTGGCCCAGTTGTTGGGCCGGCTGGACCTGCGCGAACTGCTCGACGACGAGGTGATCGCCGACGTCGTGCGCCGGCTGCAGCGCCTCGACCCGGCCCGCCAGGCCCGCGACGCCCAAGACGTCGGCGACCTCCTGCGCTGGCTCGGCCCGCTGACCGACGACGAGATCGCGCAGCGCTACCGCAGCACCGAGCCACTCGACGCCGTCCTCGCCGAGTTGCGCGGGCAGGTCGTGGCGATCACGCTGCGCGGGCGGTCGTGCCGGGCGGCCGTCGAGGATGCCGCCCGCCTGCGCGACGGGCTCGGCGTCGCACTCCCGCCGGGTATCCCGGCCGCCTTCACCGAGCCGGTCGACGACCCGCTGGGCGACCTCGTGTCGCGCTACGCCCGCACCCATGGGCCGTTCACCGCCGGGGCGGCGGCCGACCGGTTGGGGCTGCCCGTCGCCGTCGTCGCCGACGTCCTGACCCGGCTCGCCACCGCCCGGCGCGTCGTCGAGGGCGAGTTCGTCCCCGCCGACACCCTCCCGGTGCCGGACTCGGTCCAGTGGTGCCATCCCGACGTCCTCGGGCAGATCCGGCGCGGCTCGCTGGCGGCGACCCGATCGGCGATCGCACCGGTCGACCACGCGAGCTTCACCCGGTTCCTCCTCGACTGGCAGCACGTCACCGGATCGCGCCATCCCCGCGGCGCCGACGGGGTCGCCACCGTCCTCGACCAACTCGCCGGGGTGCCCATCCCGGCGTCGGCCTGGGAGTCGCTGGTCCTACCCGCCCGGGTCGACGGCTACGTCCCGGCGATGCTCGACGAACTGTTGTCGTCGGGTGAATTCGTCTGGTCGGGCCACGGTGCGATCGGCGCCGCCGACGGCTGGATCGCCTTCCATCCCGCCGATCTGGCCGCCGCCACCCTCGCGCCGCCCGACGAGGTCGAGATGTCCGCCACCATCACGGTCATCGTCGACGCGCTGGGCGCCGGCGGCGCACTCCGTCTCCCGGAGCTGGTCGCGGGCCTCGATGCCCCCGGCGACGTACACGACGCGGTGTGGGCGCTGGTCTGGGCGGGCCTGGTGGCCAACGATGGTTTCGCCCCGGTCCGGGCGCTGTTGTCCGGGCGCGGCGGCCCGGCGAAACGGAGCGCCCCGAGCCACCGGTCTCGCCGCGCTCCCCGCCTGCGCGGGGCCCGCCTGTCCGGGGCCTATCTCGCCGGGGCCACCTCTCCCACCCCGGCGGTGCCGGCCGCGCTGAGCGGGCGCTGGTTGCTGCTGGACCGGCCCGACGTCGATCCGACGGCCGCCACCTCCGCGACCTGCGAGGTGCTGCTGGAACGCCACGGGGTGGTGACGAAGGGCGCGGTCCACAGCGAGGGGGTGAGCGGCGGGTTCTCCCGCATCTACCGGGCGTTGACCGTCTTCGAGGACAGCGGCAAGGTGCGGCGCGGCTACTACGTCGACCGACTCGGCGGCGCCCAGTTCGCCGCACCGGCCACCGTCGACGTGCTGCGCGACCACACGCCGATCCCCCGCGACCGGGCCGGCGGCGCCGTGGTCCTGGCCGCCACCGATCCCGCGAATCCCTACGGCGCCGCGCTGGAGTGGCCGGCAGGAGCCGCCGGCGGGCACCGACCCGGACGCAAGGCCGGGGCGCTGGTCGTCCTCGTCGACGGGGAACTCGCCTGCTTCGTCGAACGCGGCGGCAAGACCGTGCTCACCTTCGCTCGCGCCGATGAGGCGGCCGGACCACTCGCCGACGTCGTCCGGTCCGGCCGGGTGGAGCGCCTCTCGATCGACACCGTCGACGGCGAACCCGTCGTCACCACCGGTTTCGGGCGGCTGCTCGTCGACGCCGGCTTCGCCACCACCCCGCGCGGCATCCGGCTGCGCTACGGCGCCCATGCGTGACAGCAGGTTGTCCCGCGCCCCGGGCCTCGGCGTCACCCTGACGGTGCTCGGGTAGGCGCCATGCCCGAAGGCGACACCCTCTTCGCTTTGGCGGCCCAGTTGCGGCCGGTCCTGGCCGGAAAGACGTTGTCCCGAACCGACTTCCGCGTTCCCCGCCTCGCGACGGCCGACTTGTCCGGCTGGCGGGTCGACGAGGTGCGTTCGGTCGGCAAACACCTCCTCGTCGAGGTGTCCGACGGCGATCGGCGGGCGGTGATCCGCTCCCACCTCGGCATGGACGGCTCGTGGCGGGTATTCGAACCGGGCCGGCGCTGGACCAAACCCGGCCACACCGCACGGGCGGTCCTGCGGGTCGACGGTGCCGAGGTGGTCGGCTTCGCCTTGCGCGAGTTGCACGTCGACCGCGTCGGGCCGGGGCGGCCCGATCCACTCGCCCATCTCGGTCCCGACCTCCTCGGCGCCGACTGGGACCCCGCGCGGGCGCTGGCGCACATGGCCGACGCGGTGGCCCGCGATCCGTCGGTCACCGTGTCGCGGGTACTGCTCGATCAACGGGTCATGGCCGGCGTCGGCAACATCTACCGCAATGAGATCTGCTTTTTGCTCGGCGTCCACCCGACCACCCCGATGCGGGTCGTCGACGCAGAAGAAGCAGTGTCGCTCGCACGAAGACTGCTGTGGCACAACCGCCTCCGACCGGTGCGCACCACCACCGGGCTCCCCGGCCGCGCCGACCTGTGGGTCTACGGACGGGCCGATCGCCCGTGTCGGCGGTGCGGCACGCCGATCCGCCGGGTGCCCGACGAGGATCGCGACCGCATCGCCTTTTACTGCCCGTCGTGTCAGCCGCCCGACCGCTGATGACACCCTCGGACGGGAATTGTCGGACATCTCCGCCATAACCGGCGTGACGTCGGTCATTGCCGCCGCACGAAGCCCAATCACGTTGGGTAGCCTGCCCTTCATGACCACGGTTTCCATCACCGGTCGCAACTTCTCCGGCGCCTTCCCCGGCATCTACGTCGGCCTCGCCCAGGACAACAAGTACGGCCCGTCGGCGCAGGACTCGTTCGGCGAGACCACCTGGCTCCAGCCGACCCAGATCCAGGGCGGCCACTTCTCGGTCAAGCTCAAGGTCAAGGCCGTCGCCGGCAAGATCAACTGCAAGACGAACTCCCGCTCGATCCGCACCCAGGCCGCCCACGGCTCGCCCGACCGCAGCCAGGACACCCGCACGCCGGTCTCCTTCAAGAACTAGGCGGCCTTCCTCCCGCACCGATTCGCATTTCCCGACGTAGTTTCGTCGGGAAATGCGAATTCGTGCGGGAAGAGGGGTCAGTCGATCCCGTAGCGGTCCGGCTCGGGACCGAAGGTGAACCTGCGCGCCGAGATCTCCTCGACGGTCAACTCGACATAGTCGTACTTGAGCGTGGGCACCCAGCTGTGCAGCGGCAGCTCGTCGGCCGCCTCTATGTCCCTGGTCGAGACCAGGATTCGCGCCCGCCCCTTGGCGATGACGCTCCACCCGCCGGCGTTGTCGGTCTCATCGGCCTCAAACGCCAGGCGGTTGTTGACCGCGATCTCCGAGAGCTTCGTACCGGCGGCGGTCCGGAAGACGATCTTGCCGTCCCCTGCGTAGAAGTTGATCGGGAAAATCTCCGGCTGGTCGCCGACGCTGGTGGCGACCCGGCCGAGTTGGCGGGTCGCCAACAGTTCCCAGGCCTGGTCCTCGGAGAGGACTTCGACTGCACTTCCGACGACCATGACGACCTCCGATCGAACGCCTGCTGTCACCCCAGGTTACGGCAGCGCAGGTGGGCGCACATGGGCCAAAGGACCCTGGTCGGTTACTCGGGAACGGGGACCGGCTCGAGGATCTCGGTGCGCGACTCGGGCGCGGCCGCGCGCAGGGCATCGGCCGACTCGTCGTCGGGCTGCTGCTGCGAGGCGATCTCCGCCTCGACCCGGGCCACGTAGTTGGCCACCTCGAAGGCCGCCGTCGCCTCATCCCACCCGAGGATGGGCGCCACCAACTCCGCCACCTCGCCGGCGCAATCGACACCGCGGTGCGAGTACTCGATCGCGATGCGGGTCCGCCGCGCCAGCAGATCCTCCAGGTGCAGTGCGGCCTCGTTGCGGACCGCGTAGACGATCTCCACCCGCAGGTATTGCGGCGCCGCAGCCAACGGCTCCAACAGCGACGGGTCGTCCTGGGCCCAGCCCAGCACGTCGTCGATCAGTGACCCATACCGGTTCAGCAACCGCCGGACGCGATACGGGTGCAGGCCATACCGCTGCCCCAGACCCTCGCACTGGTTGATCAGCGCGAAGTACCCGTCCGCCCCGAGCAGCGGCACCCGTTCGGTGATCGACGGGGCGACCCGCGTCGGGATGAAGTCGTTGCAGGCGTCCACCGCGTCGGCGCCCATCACCCGGTAGGTGGTGTATTTGCCGCCCGCGATCGACACGAGGCCCGGGGCGACGGTGGCCACGGCGTGCTCGCGCGACAGGCTCGACGTCGACTCGTCCTCCCCCGCCAGCAGCGGGCGCAGACCGGCGTAGACACCCTCGATGTCGTCGTGGGTCAGCGGCGAGACGAGGACCTCGTTGACCCGGTCGAGGATGTAGTCGATGTCCTTGTGGGTCGCCGCCGGATGCGCGAGGTCGAGGTTCCAGTCGGTGTCGGTGGTCCCGATGATCCAATGCGTCTCCCACGGGATCACGAACAACACCGAGTTGGCGGTCCGCAGGATGATCGCCGTCTCGCTGACGATCCGGTCCCGCGGCACGACGATGTGGACGCCTTTGGACGCCCGCACCTTGAAGTGGCCGCGCTCCTTCGACAGGGCCTGCACCTCGTCGGTCCACACCCCGGCGGCGTTGATGACACAGTGCGCGCGCACCTCGGTCACCTCGCCGGTATCGGAGTCGCGGACGCGCACGCCGTTGACCCGGTCGGCCTCCCGGAGGAACCCGACCACCTGCGTCGAGGTGCGGATCACCGCGCCGTAGTTGGCGGCGGTGCGTGCGACGGTCAGACTGTGGCGGGCGTCGTCGACGACGGTGTCGTAGTAGCGGATCCCGCCGATGAGCGAATTGCGCTTGAGCGCCGGGGCGACGCGCAGCGCCCCCGACCGTGTCACGTGGCTTTGGCCGGGCACCGACTTCGACCCGCCCATCTGGTCGTAGAGCACCAGCCCGGCGCCGACGTAGGGCCGCTCCCAGAACCGCTTGGTCAGCGGGTACAGGAACGGCAGCGGTCGCACCAGGTGCGGCGCGATGAGGCGCAGGGACAACTCGCGCTCGCGCAACGCCTCCCGGACGAGGCCGAACTCCAGTTGTTCGAGGTAGCGCAGCCCACCGTGGAACATCTTCGACGAGCGGCTCGACGTGCCCGACGCGATGTCGCGCGCCTCCACGAGCGCCACCCGCAATCCGCGGGTCGCCGCGTCGAGGGCGGCACCCACCCCGACGACGCCACCGCCGACGACGACGATGTCGAACTGCTCGGAACCCAATCGTTCCCAAGCACGGGCGTGGTACTCCGGGCCCAGCGCGGCCGGGCGGTCGGAACTGAAGTCGGTCGCCATGGCTCCGACCCTACCGCCAGGCCGCCTATCCGGCGCGTTGGCGCGCAGGGGCGGGCTCGAGGTCGCTGGGCCACCACATTCGTGGCCCCACCAGCGCGAACAATGCCGGAATCACCGTCGCACGCACCAAGAAGGTGTCGATCACGATACCGAGCGCGACGATGATCCCGAGCTGGGTCAACGTGATCAACGGCAGGATGCCCAGCACCACGAAGACCGCGGCCAGCACCACCCCGGCGCTGGTGATCACCCCGCCGGTCACCGAGACGGCGCGGACCATCCCCGCGCGCGTGCCCAGCGCGGGGGTTTCCTCCCGCGCCCGCAAGACCAGGAAGTAGGTGTAGTCGACGCCGAGCGCGACGAGGAACAGGAAGGAGAACAGGACGACGTTGGTGTCGAGCGCCCCGAAGCCGAAGACGTGCTCGCTGAGCCACGTGCCGGCGCCGATCGCGGTCAGGGCGCTCAATGCGGTGACCGCGACCAGGATCAGCGGGGCCACCACGGCCCGCAACAAGACCATCAGGATCAGGGCCACGACGATGAGGATCAGCGGGACGACGATGTCGACGCTGCGCCTGGCCTCCTGTCGGGTGTCGAGTTCCTTGGCGTCGGCTCCGCCGACGAGGGCGTCGGCGCCCGCCACCTGGGACACCGTCGACCGCAGGTCACGCACCGTGTCGAACGACCGGTCCGACGCGGGCGCGGAGTCGAGCACGACGTTGATCCGCGTGTAGCCGTTGGGCGCGGCCTCGGCGATCCGGGCGGACTCGACGCCGCCGACACCGGTGACCGCGCGCAGCACCGTCTCGGCCTGCGGGGTTCGCGCCAGGACGACCGTCGGATCGGCCACGCCCTTGGAGAAGTGCGCGGACACCGCGTCGTAGCCGTCGACCGAATCGGCGGAGACCCGGAACTGCTCGGTCTGGGTCAGCCCGACCCGCAGCCCGATCATGCCCGACGCGCAGACCGCCATCCCGATCAACGCGGCCGTCAGGACCACCGCCGGCCGGGCCGCCACCCCCGACGCGATCCGGTGCCAGAACCCCTGCCCGGTGGTGTCGGAGTCGCCGACGGCGGGCACCACCGGCCAGAACAGCCGGCGCCCGCACAGCGCGAGGGCGGGCGGCAGGACGAACAAGACGAAGACCGCGGCGATCACGATGCCGCAGGAGGCGAGCGCGCCGAGGCTCCGGATGCTCGGCAGCGACGACACGAGGAGCAACAGCAGGGCGATGACGACGGTCAGGTTGCTCGCCACAATCGCCGGGGCGGCCCGGCGCCACGCCTCCCGCAACGCCTCGCGGTGATCGGAGTGCACGCGCAATTCCTCGCGATAGCGGGAGATCAACAGCAACGCGTAGTTGGTGCCGGCCCCGAAGACCAGGACGCTGGTGATCCCCGAGGTCGACCCGTCGAAGGTCAGCCCGAACCAGTCGGCGAGCACGCCACCGGCGACCGTGGCCACCCGGTCGGCGATGGCCACGACGATCAGCGGCACCAGCCACAGGATCGGCGAGCGATACGTGATGATCAGCAGGACTGCGACGACCAGCGCGGTGACCAGCAGCAGCATCACATTGGCGCCGGAGAAGGAGTTGGCCAGGTCGGCGCCGAAGGCCGGACCACCGGTGACGTGGCTGATCAGACCCGACGGCAAGTCCGTCGCCGCCGAGGCCCGCAACGCCTTGACCGTGTCGTTCAGGGTGAAACCGGAGATCGTCGAATCGACGAAGACGGTGGCCAGCGCCGCCTTTCCGTCGTCGGAGACGGTCACCGGCGGCGCGGCCGCCCCCGCCGGGCCGACCGAACCGCGGTCGACGGCGAGCATCCGTCGCTGCGCCGCACCCACCGCGTCGATATCGGCGCGGGTGAGTGGGGCACCGTCGGCGCGGGTCACCACCAGGATGGCCGGGGCCACCCCGGCCGACGGGAATTCCTCGAGCATCGCCGCGACCCGGGCCGACTCCGCGCCCGGGGGCAGGGAGTCCGGCGCCGACTCGGCTGCCGAGTTCTTCGGCGCCAATGACATCAACGCCCCGACCGCCACCAGCATGAGGAGCAGGATCCACCAGGACCGCTTCCCCGTCACCCGCTCGGCGATGGTCGATGCCACCGCCGACATTCCCGTCTCCGAAGTCTTCGCCACGCTCTCACCGTAGCGAGCGCCGACATGTAAAGATGGGCGGCGTGACAGCAAGCGGCTCCGGTCAGAAGCAAAGCGGACGGCAGTTCGTCGTCGCCATCGACCAGGGAACCACGTCGACCCGTGCGATCATCTTCGACCGCAACGGCCGCGTGGTGAACTCCGAGCAGATCGAGCACCGGCAGATCTTCCCCCGACCCGGCTGGGTCGAACACGACGCCGCCGAGATCTGGCGCAACGCCCGGCGCGTGACGGCGGCCGCGATGGCGTCGGCGCAGCTGACCACGGCGAACATCGTCGCCTGCGGTATCACCAATCAGCGCGAGACGACCGTCGTGTGGGACCGCGCGACCGGCACGCCGGTGCACAACGCGATCGTGTGGCAGGACACGCGGACCGCCGAGCTGTGTGAACGCCTGGCCGACGGCCAGGGCCCCGACCGCTACCGGTCCCGCACCGGCCTGCCGTTGTCGACCTACTTCGCCGGCCCCAAACTGTTGTGGCTGTTGGAGAACGTCGACGGGCTGCGCGAGCGCGCCGAGGCCGGCGAACTGTGCTTCGGGACGATGGACTCGTGGTTGGCCTGGAACATGACCGGCGGGGTCAACGGCGGCCTGCACATCACCGACGTCACCAATGCGTCGCGCACGATGCTGATGGATCTGCAGACTCTGGACTGGGACCCTGAGATCTGCGCCGACTTCGGGATCCCGATGTCGATGCTCCCCGAGATCCGCAGCAGCTCGGAGGTGTACGGGCATCTCACCTCCCCCGGCGTCCCCGAAGGGGTCCCGCTCGCCGGCATCCTCGGCGACCAGCAGGCCGCGACCTTCGGCCAGGCCTGCCTGGCACCGGGCCATGCGAAGAACACCTACGGCACCGGCAACTTCCTGCTGCTCAACACCGGGACCGAACCGGTCTTCTCCGACCACGGCCTGCTGACCACCGTCTGCTACCGGATCGGCGACGCGCCTGCCTGCTACGCGCTCGAAGGCTCGATCGCGGTCACCGGATCGCTCGTCCAGTGGCTGCGCGACAACATCGGGCTCATCTCGTCGGCGGCGGAGATCGAGGAACTCGCCACCTCCGTCGACGACAACGGCGGCGCCTATATCGTCCCGGCCTTCTCCGGCCTGTTCGCCCCCCGCTGGCGACCGGATGCGCGGGGCGTCATCATCGGGCTCACCCGCTTCATCAACCGCGGCCACCTCGCCCGGGCGGCGCTGGAGGCCAGCGCTTTCCAAACCCGCGAGGTGATCGAGGCGATGGAGGCCGACTCCGGCGTCGCGCTCACCACCCTCAAGGTCGACGGCGGAATGGTGGTCAACGACCTCCTCATGCAGTTCCAGGCCGACCTGCTCGGCGTACCGGTGGTGCGCCCCGTCGTCAACGAGACCACCGCCCTCGGCGCCGCCTATGCCGCCGGACTCGCCGTCGGGTATTGGCTCGGGGCCGATGACATCTACGCCAACTGGGCCGAGGACAAGCGCTGGCATCCGCATATGCCCGACGAGGAGCGCGCCCGCCTCTACGCCGAGTGGAACCGCGCGGTGGAGCACAGCCTCGACCTAGCCTGACCCGGCGGTTCCGGTCGCAGTCTCGTTCTCCGGCAACGGTTCCGGTTCACCGATCACCGCCGGCCCGACCAGCGGCAGTTCGCCGACGAGGGCCTCGACGTTGGCCTGGTCGTGCAGATAGTCCGCCGCCCGGCGGTCCGACGACTCCTCGGACCGACTCGCCCGCGGGGCGTACGGCACGCCGCCGCGCGGTCCGGTACCCGCCAACGGCGCGGCCGGCGGCCCCACCGGCGGCCCGATGGGGATGGCACCGAGGAACCGGGGCGGCCGCAACACCGGTTTCGCCACCGCCGACGTGCCGCCCGGGCGCGGTCCCGAGCCGCCGGGTGGGCGTCCCGCGCCTGCCGGCACGGGTACGACTCCGCCGGGCACCCGGCCCGACGGATCCCCGCGTCCGTGGCCCGGGTTGTTGCCGCCGGGCGATGGACCCGACTTGTTCGGGTCGCCCGATTGCCCACCCCCCGTCGGCGCAGCCGAGGCGGCCGACGGCGCCGCGGTGGTCGCCGACGTCGGGGTCGGGGCACCGGCCGCGCCCGCCGGGACAACAGACGGCGACGACCCGGACGGCGACGTCCCGCCGGGTACACCGATGGCACCGTCACCCTGGTCGGCGCGAGCGGTATCGGGACCCGACGCATCGTCGGGCGCGACCGCCGCGGCATACCCCGTCTCGCCGGGCGCGTCGCCGACCGGCGTCGTCGTCGCGAGCATCGGGTCGCTATAGGCGGCATTCATCGCCTCGGCGACCACCGCTCGGACCTGGGCAACCTGGTCGCTCGTCAGATCGGTGCTCGCCAGTTCCTGCGCCGCGGCCCGCAGCGCCGGCGACTTCGCCTTCGTCAGGGCCAGCGTGTTCGCCACGCCGCGCAGGCCAAAACTCGCCGAGCGGGCGACTGCCGCAGACCGCGACACGTCGGCCGCCACCCGACTCGCCTTCGCCACCGCGGCATCGGCCGCGGCGCCGCGCAACGACGCTGCCGTCGAGGCGAACACCGCCTCGACGCGGCGGGCCGCCGCCTCGGCCCGGTCGATCGCCGCCGTGAGCGCGGCGAGGTCGGCCGCAGCCTGCTCCGCGCCCATCGAGTCCGCCATGTCCGCGATGGTCGACATGTCGATCGCCGACCACGGCGTCCGTCCCCCAGGAGCCATGTCTACTTAGACGCAGTGCACCGGCGAACGGTTCCCTGCGGCGACGGATTGGCCTGAGAAGTTTCGGCGCGAATGGAACCGATCGGCCCGCGGATGCGTCCAAGTATGGAGAGGATGTTCGTGATGACGGCGTCGCGTTGGGAGGTCTTGTGAGTCCGGAGCCGTGCACCACCGTTCGCTGCGAAGCCGAAGCCTGGGCCGAACGGGCCAAAGTCGCGAAGTGGGCGGCGGAGGAGCTCGACGCGTGTGGACAGATCATCGGCAGGATCCTGGCATCAAACTACTTTGGAACGGGTTGCGCGGAAGCTCCACCGGTCTATTTGGAGTTAGCCGCAGCAGTATCAACGGGTTCCTCAAGCTGGCGCGAAGCCTTAGCAGTTCAGGCAAGTTCGATGGCCTCGTTGAGTGCAGGATGCGGCTCAGCCGCAACAGAATTCGGACGGGAAGATGCTGTCGGCGCGCAGAGTATTGAAAGCTAACCGAGTCAAGATTTGTGTCGCTGTCATACTCGCCTTTTCACTCTCAAGCTGCGCGGATCACGATTCAGCTGAGGGTCCAGAGCACCGCGAACGTGCGAGTCATGTCTGGGAAACCTTCCCGCACAGGCTAAACCCCGGCAACGACGGGACACCCTATGAGCCATGCGACGAAGTCAATCGCGAAGCCGTCGTCCAACACGGGTGGGACTGGAGTTCACTCCAAGATGCGGCATCAGTCGATGGACAGACTGCAAGGGGTTGCGCATGGAAGGACTCCGAGGTTGGTTCGGTCTGGGGAATGTCGCAGATCGTCGGCAACAGCCCGAGCCTCGATGCCTACCGGCACGCAAACCAGGCCTTTACGTGGTTCGCTGATCGATCTATTCAGGGACGCCAAGTAATCGTCTTCGCTACCAGCACAGGCACCTGCGCAACGCGAGTCCAAAGCAGGCGAGCCGGCGTCAGCACGATAGTCGATTACGCCCGCAGGCCGTCCCCTCCCCTCTCCGAAATCTGCGATCGGGCAATCGCTTTCACCAAGGCGACGATTTCCCGCATGCCGGTCTGACCCCACCCCAGACTTCCACCCCTTGACAACCTACAACCGTTTAGTTGTATATTGAGCACGTGACCACCACGATGCTCTCCGACGACGAGGTCGACGCGCTCTTCCACGCCCTCGCCGACCGCACCCGGCGCGACATCCTGCGCCGGTCGCTGGCCGGGGAGTTCTCGGTGAGCGCCCTCGCCGCGCAGTACGACATGAGCTTTGCCGCCGTGCAGAAACATGTGGCGGTGCTCGAGCGGGCCGGGCTGGTCACCAAACGGCGCCAAGGCCGGGAGGCCTTGGCGTCGGGAGACGTCCAGGCCATCCGCCGCGCGGGCGCATTGCTGGACGATCTCGAACAGGTCTGGCGCGGCCGCGTCGCGCGCATCGATGCGCTCCTGGCCGCAGATCACGACGCCGCACACCCCGACACCAACCCCGGTGCCGACGAACCACCACCACAGCCGTAGGAGGCAGTCATGCCCGTCATCGACGTCCACCAGGACCCCGCCAACCGCACGCTGCAGATCATCGCCCGATTCGACGCCGCCCCGTCGCGCGTGTGGCAGATCTATGCCGACCCCCGCCAACTGGAACAGGTCTGGGGCCCGCCGTCGCACCCCGCCACCTTCGTCCAGCACGAACTGCGGCCCGGCTCCCGCACCCACTACTTCATGACCGGCCCCGACGGCGAGAAGTACGCGGGCTTTTGGGACGTCACGGCTGTCGACGCGGAGAACTCCTTCGACTTCGACGACGGCTTTGCGCTCAACGCCGACGACTTCACCCCCGATCCGAACCTGCCGGTCTCGAAGAACACCTATCGGTTCGCCGCCGACGGCGACGGCACCCGCGCCGAGTTCACGAGTGTCTATGACACCGAGGAGGCCCTCACCAAGGTCCTCGAGATGGGCGTCGTCGAGGGTGCGACGGCGGCGATCAACCAGATCGACGGTCTGCTCGGCGCAGACTGATCGCCGAGCACAGCGTCGCGCTACCATTCGGCTGTGCGCCATCTCGTACTGACCGTCATCGGTGACGACCGCCCCGGGCTCGTCGCCGCCCTCGCCGACACCGTCACCGCCCACGGCGGCAACTGGGAGCGCAGTCAGCTCGCCCGGTTGGAGGGCAAGTTCGCCGGCATCGTCGTCGTCGGGGTCCCCGACGACCAGGCCGACGAGCTACTCGCCGCCACCCGCACCGTCGCCGACCTCGAGATCGCCATCCACCGCGCCTCGGACGATACCGCCGACGACGCCGAGGCCACCCACCTGACCATCGGGGTGCTCGGCAACGACCGGCCCGGCATCGTGCGCGAGTTGTCCTCGGTCCTGGGCGCCAACGGGTTGAGCATCGAATCGATGACCACCGGCACGCGGGAGGCCCCGATGGCCGGCGGCCTGCTGTTCGAGGCGCACTTCGAGGTTCGAGTACCTGCGGGAACCGACCTGGTCACCGTCCGCGCCGAGCTGGAACGGCTGGCCGCCGAACTCCTCGTCGACCTCGGGATTGACGAAAACTAGGGGATCGACGAGAGCTAGGGGCTCAGTCCAGGTCGTCGTGGCGGACGAGTTGGCGGGCCGCCTCGGTGATCGACCCGGACAGTGACGGGTAGACCGAGAAGGTCTGCGCCAGATCGCTCACCGTCAGCTTGTTCTGCACGGCGATCGCGATCGGCAGGATCAACTCCGACGCGGTCGGTGCGACGACGACCCCGCCGATCACCACCCCGGTGGCCGGGCGGCAGAAGATCTTCACAAAACCGCGTCGCAGCCCGCTCATCTTGGCCCGCGCGTTGGTCGCCAGCGGCAGCATCACGGTGCGCGCCGGGTACTCCCCGGCGTCGATCGCGTTCTGCGACACACCCACGGTGGCGATCTCGGGGCGGGTGAAGATCGCCGAGGCGACCGTCTTCAACTTGATCGGCACGACTCCCTCGCCCAGCGCGTGGTACATCGCGATCCGGCCCTGCATCGCCGCGACCGACGCCAGCGGGAACAGGCCGGTACAGTCGCCGGCCGCATAAATCCCCGGCACCGAGGTGCGCGAGACGCGGTCGACCGTGATGTAGCCGCCCTTGTCGGTGGCCACCCCGGCCTTCTCCAGGCCACACTTGCCGGTGTTGGGAACCGATCCGACGGTCATCAGCACATGCGATCCGGTGACGGTCTGACCGTCGGCGAGGAACACGGTGACGGTGTCGCCGTCGCGGGTGACCTTGTCCGCACGGGCGTGTTTGATCAGGGTGACGCCGCGCTCGGCCAGCGCGTCCTCGAGCACAAGGGCGGCATCCTCGTCCTCGCCGGGCAGCACCCGGTCGCGGCTGGACACCAGCGTCACCTTCACACCCAACTCGGTGTAGGCGTGGACGAATTCGGCGCCGGTCACACCGGAGCCGACGACGACGAGGTGCGTCGGCAGTTCCTCCAGGTCGTAGATGTGGCGCCAGGTGAGGATGCGCTCGCCGTCGGGTTGCGCGTCGGGGAGGATGCGCGGGCGCGCGCCGGTGGCGATGAGGACGACGTCGGCGGGGAGGAGTTCCTCGCTGCCGTCGGTCCCGCGGGCCAGCACCTGGTGGGTCGCGGCACCGGGCACCGGGTCGGCGAGCTCGCCGACACCATCGATGATGCGCACCCCTTCGCTGAGCAGTCGCGCCTTGATGTCGGCCGACTGCGCGAACGCCAACTCCTTCACGCGGCGGTTGATGCCGGGCAGGCTGACCACGGCGTCGCCGAAGTCCAAGTCGATGCCCAGGTCGTTGGCGCGGCGCGTCTCGGTGCGAATCCCCGTCGACGCGATGAACGTCTTCGACGGGACACAGTCGTACAGGACGCAGGCCCCGCCGACCCCGTCCGCGTCGACGATGGTGATGTCGGATCCGTAGGCCGCGGCGGCCAGGGCCGCCTCGTATCCCGCCGGTCCGCCACCGATGATCACGATCTTGGTCACTGCGCGCTCCTGCCTCGCCGTCGACGATGGGCTGATGATCGACTGCCGCTCCCCATTGTGTCGCACGCGGGCTCCGTCTGCGCACCACCCCGCCATCGGATCGGCGGGTGGCACAGACCCCCGGGGGCGGCGCTACTCTTATGTCGCTGCCCGCGCAGCACCGTTGTCAGCCACTCCCGAGGAGATGCCCGTGGCGCTCTACGCCGCATATGGCTCGAACATGGATCCCGAGCAGATGGCGATGCGCGCACCCCACTCCCCCATGTCGGCCACCGGCTGGTTGTCCGGCTGGCGGCTGACCTTCGCCGGTGAGGACATCGGCTGGGAGGGGTCGCTGGCCACCGTCGTCGAAGACCGCGACAACCCCGACGCCCGCGTCTTCGTCGTCCTCTACGACGTGACCGGCGAGGACGAGCAGGCCCTCGACCGCTGGGAGGGCTCCGAACTCGGCGTCCACCGCAAGCTGCGCGCCCGCATCGAGACGACCGAGGGCGCGGCGCTGGCCTGGCTCTACGTCGTCGACGCCTTTGAGGGCGGCCTGCCGTCGGCGCGCTACCTCGGCGTCATGTCCGACGCGGCCGAGAAGGCCGGCGCCCCCGACGACTACGTCCAGGCGCTGCGCCTGCACGAGTCGCGCAACGTCGGCCCGGGCCCGGGAGCCGGCGCCGACTCCGCCCTCTAGGCCCCGGCCCGCCCGATCAGAGCAGCGACGGCGGGACCTGGGTGGCCAGCGTCGCCAGCAACGGCTGGCGCAGTCCCTTCTTGATGATGGCGAGGGTCGGGCCGGCCATCGCCGCCCGCTCCCCGGCGACCGCGCGGGCGCGGGCCACCAGATCGTCGGCGGGCACCGCCTCGTCGACGATCGCCGCGGCCACCGCGTCGTCCGCGCCGTAGCGGCGCGAGGTCAGCATCGCCTCGGTCGCCGTGGCGTCGGTGAGTCGGGTGCGCAGCAGTGCGGCCATCCCGGCGGTGAACGGCATGCTCAGCGCCGCCTCGGGCAGCGACCAGAAACCGCGCTCGGTGCGCATCACCCGGTAGTCCGCGCACAGCGCGAGCATCGCCCCGGCGCCGAATGCGTGCCCGTTGATCGCGGCCACCGTGGCCACCGGCAGCGTCAACACCTTGGTGTACACGGCGTGCACCGAGTCGAGGTAGCCGGGCAGCTTGTCACCGTGGGCGAAGATGTAGTCGGTGTCGAGGCCGTTGGTGAAGAACTTGCCGGTGGCGGTGATCACCAGCCCCTTCTTCGACGACTCGCCGGCCGCCGCCACCTCGTCGAGGGCGGCGTTGACCTGGTCGAGCCAGGTCAGGGCGAAACGGTTCTCGGGGTTGGTCTCGTCGAGTTCGACGCCCTCGGTGCCAAGGTAGAGTTCGTAGACGTCATCGGATTCACGGAGAAAAGGCATGGGGGCAACTCTACGACCGATGCCCGTTACCGTGTACACATGCACTCCAGTACCGACGCAGCCGTCGTCGCCGCCGAGGCCGCCGCGCACATCGCCGCGGAGTCCGACTGCCCCCGCCACGACACCGCGATCATCCTCGGTTCGGGCTGGTCGTCGGCGGCGGAGGCGATCGGTTCGGCCGTCGCCGAGCTCCCGATGGCGCAGGTGCCGGGCTTTGCCCAACCGACCGCCGCGGGCCACGGCGGAACGATCACGTCGGTGCACGTCGACGACCAACGGGTCCTGGTGTTCGCCGGACGGGCCCATGCCTACGAGGGCCACGACCTGGCCCGGGTGGTGCACCCGGTGCGGACCGCGGCGGCCGCCGGTTGCCGCCGGATCATCCTCACCAATGCCGCGGGCGCGCTGAACCGCTCCTACACCGTCGGCAGCCCCGTCCTGATCCGCGACCAGATCAACCTGACCGGGCGCTCGCCGCTGGTCGGGCCGCAGTTCGTCAACATGGTCGACGCCTACTCCCCCGAACTGCGCGACACCGCACAGCGCCTGCACGACGCCCTCGACGGCGGCACCGCCCGCAACACCCTGGCCGAGGGGGTGTACGCCGGCCTGCCGGGACCGCAGTACGAGACCCCGGCCGAGATCGCGATGCTCGCCACCCTGGGCGCAGACCTGGTCGGGATGTCCACGGTCCACGAGACGATCGCGGCGCGCGCGGCCGGGATGGACGTGCTGGGCATCTCACTGGTCACCAACCTGGCCGCCGGGATCACCAGTGACCCGCTGAGCCACGACGAGGTGCTGGAGTCGGGCCGGGCGGCGGCCGGGCGGATCGGCGACCTGCTCGCCGCGATCTGCCACTCGTTTGCGACGACGGTCGGCCCCAACCCCTACCGTGACCGTTGACGATCTGAGGTTCGGCACCGCCGGCCTGCGCGGGCCGGTGCGCCCCGGGCCGGGTGGGATGAACGTCGAACTCGTCACCCGGGCCACCTGGGCCGTCGCGGAATGGTTGCGCATTAACGGTTCCGGGCGCACCGTCGTCGTCGGGCGCGATGCCCGCCATGGGTCGGCCGAGTTCTTCGCCGCCACCACCGAGGTGTTCGCCGCGGCCGGATTCGACGTCGTCGCACTGCCCGGCCACTCGCCGACACCGCTGGTGGCCTTCGCGTGCCGCGACTTGGGCGCGGCGGCGGCCGTGCAAATCACCGCGTCGCACAACCCGGCCGGCGACAACGGGTACAAGCTCTACGGCGGGCGGGGCACCGATGTGCCCGGTGCCCAGATCGTCGGCCCGGTCGACGAGCAGATCGAGGCCCTGATGTCCCGCGCCCCTGCCGGCATCCCCCGGACCCCGGTGGGCGTCGAGGACCGGGCCCGCACCGCCCGGTCGCGGTACCTGGCGCGACTGGTCGAGCGCTTCGGCGAGTCGGCCCTGCCGCTGCGCGTGGCGTTGACGCCGATGCACGGGGTCGGCGGACCGTTGGCGCTCGAGGCGCTGGCCGGCGCCGGGGTGTCCGACGTGCACGTCGTCGACGAGCAGTTCGACCCCGATCCCGACTTCCCCACCGTCGCGTTCCCGAACCCGGAAGAACCCGGCGCGCTGGACCGCCTCCTGGCCGTCGCCGCGCGGGTCGATGCCGACCTCGCCGTGGCCCTCGACCCCGACGCCGACCGATGCGCCCTGGCCATCCCGCACGACGGCGGATGGCGCCCGCTCACCGGCGACGAGGTCGGGGCGCTGCTGTGCCACGAGATCGCCGGCCCGGGCGGGGTGGTCGCGAGCAGCATCGTCTCCGGCACCCTGGCCGCCGCCGTCGCCGAGTCCGCCGGTGCCCGGTCGGTGCGGACCCTGACCGGGTTCAAATGGCTTGTGCGCGCGGGAGATCCGCTGTGGTACGCCTACGAGGAGGCGATCGGCCATTGCGTCGATCCCGATGCGGTCCGCGACAAGGACGGCATCAGCGCCGCGGTGTTGGCGGCACAGACCGCCGCGCGGCTGCGGGCCGCCGGATCCTCGATCGGCGCCCTGCTCGACGAGTTGTCGGTCCGCCACGGCGTCCACGCCACCGTCGGGCGCTCGGTGCGCTTGAGCGGCACGACGACGGCCGCCGAACTGATGGCCGGATTGCGGTCGAATCCACCGGCCTCGGCCGCCGGAATCCCCCTCGCCCTCGCCGACTTCGCGACGCGCACCGACGGTCTGCGCACCGACGCAGTCGAATTCACCGGGGCGCGCGGGGATCTCGCGGTGCGGGCACTCGTCCGCCCGTCGGGCACCGAGCCGAAGGTGAAGGTCTACGTGGAGGTCGTCACCCCGGTTGGATCGACCGCCGAGGTCTCCCGCACCTGCCGCGAGGCCAGCGATCTCGCCAGTCGCGTCGCTGTCGGACTACTCGCCTAAAGTTCTCGCCATGACCTCGCAGAGTCCGTGGGAGTCGCCGACGGCACCGAACCTTCCGATGTACCCGATCGCGCCGGGCGGGACCCTGCCGCCGGCGAGTCCCCCGACTCCGCCACGAGCGCCGTCGTCCAGGAACACCGTGTCGGTCATCCTCGTCGCGGGGCTCGCCGGTGCGCTGCTCGTCGTGGGCGGGGCCCTCGGCGCGGTCCTGTACGGCAAGTCGCGCGACGGTGGATCTCCCGCTGCGGTGACCGCCGCCCCTTATTCGGGTGACGGCGCGACAACGGCACCAACGACAACTGCGACCACGACCACCACGACGACGACCACCGAAACCGCGGCACCGCCGCGGTATGCACCGCCCACCCCGTCGGCCGCGCCCTTCACCGGCACCGACTGGCAGGGCTTCACCGGCAACGGTGCGCGGTGCAATGTCGACGACCCGGCGGTGTTCATCGGACAGACGAATCGATCGTCGGTGGTCGTGTGCCGCGCCGGCGAAACCGGCGGCCTCTATTACGCGGGATATGCCGACGGCCACCGGTCCCCCGACGTCAGCTGGCCGCAAATGCGCGGCTCAACCTACGTTTTCCGGGCCGGATCGACGGTCTACGAGGTGGGTCCCGACGCGCTGGTCATCACCACGCCGAGCGCCACGGTGACCGAACCGTGGACCGCGGTCTGGCCGGGCTGAGGGAACCAGCCGGGACCGCGGTGCGTCCAAGTGGACATGACGGTCACACTGCACCCACCCACGGCCCACCGTTTCGCCGATCACCACCGCGCCAGTGCCGAACAGGCCGCCCTGTCGACGGCCGGCCTCAGAGCCGACCTGGCCCCACTGCTGCCCGCGTTCGGCCTCATCGGCGCCGAGTTTCTGGGCGCGCTCGCCCAGGTCCTCGACCGTTCCGCCGCGCACCTCGACGATCTGGCCGGCCACCACGGCTCGATCACCGCCGCCGCCCGCGGCGGCGTCCACGCCTACGAATCCACCGATGCGGCCGCGGCCGCCCACACCGGTCAGGTGGCACGATGACCGGCGCCGACGCCCTCGTCGAACCGCTGCGGGTCCTGCTCACCACGCTCGGTACCGGTGAGCTGCCGCCCGGCGGGCCGCTGGCCGGGCTGCGCCACGCCTCCACCACCTCGGCCCGGACCGCCGCGGACACCCAGCGCAACGCGCACTCGCTCACCGGCGCGTGGACCGGCAACGGCGGGACGGCCGCCTCCCGCGCCGCCGACTCGACCGCGCGGCGCCATCACCGCTCGGCGACGGCGAACTCGTCGTCGGCCGCGA
This sequence comes from Gordonia crocea, assembly GCF_009932435.1. Classification (NCBI taxonomy): domain Bacteria; kingdom Bacillati; phylum Actinomycetota; class Actinomycetes; order Mycobacteriales; family Gordoniaceae; genus Gordonia; species Gordonia crocea. The sequence continues at coordinate 1,422,935 of NZ_BJOU01000001.1, read as the reverse complement.
TCGTGGTCGCGGCCAGCGCCAAAGTCGGCCAAGCGGCGGCGGAGGTCCGCCGTCTTCTCGATTCCTTTGCGCGGGCGGCGAATTCGCTCGGCCCGGCGCTCTACAGCATCGAGGGCCTGCTGGCCCTCCTCCCGGTCGCCCTCGATCACGTCGCGCGCGGGGCCGCGATCGTCGCGAAGGCCCAACACGACCTCCACGCCGACGCCGCAAAACTCCTTGCCGAGAACAAGCACCTCGCGCCCAAACGCATGCCGGCGCCCGGGCATCGCGGCGACGCCGCCGACGGATCCCTCGCCATCACCCTGCCCAACGGCAAGGTCGTGCACGCGCCCAACGCGCGGGCCGCCAAAGCCGTGCGCGCCGCACTCAGCCAGCGCGGCGTCCCCTACCTGTGGGGCGGCACGACGACGAAAGGCTTCGACTGCAGCGGGCTGACCCAGTGGGCCTACCGCCAGGCCGGGCTGGAAATCCCCCGTCTCGCCCAAGACCAGGACAACGCGGGCTTCCCCATCAGTCGGGCCCAAGTGCAACCCGGCGACCTCGCCGTCTGGGACGGCCACGTCGCGATGATCATCGGTGACGGCCTCATGGTCGAGGCCGGAGATCCCGTGCAGGTCAACCCGATCCGCACCACCAACCTGAACCAAGGATTCCAAGGCTTCTACCGACCGCGGTAGTTCCTGCTGACCGTCATCCGATTACCCTCTGGCCGACGATGGACGACCCGGGCACCGCCCGATCAGGGCGTGACGATGTTGAACCAGAAGGGGAAGTCGTCGAGGAGGCCGAAGAACTCCGTCACCGAACCTTGGTTCCCGCTGACCCGCACCGACCCGTTGCCGACCGCCTGATCGATCGTGACCTTGCCCAGCTGGATCTCGTTCATCGCCTGCTTGGTCAGCGTGACCGTGGCATTCGGGTCGGGCAGCGGCTTTTCGCGGTGGTTCAGCACGCCGTTGAGCACGTGCAGGCCGTAGGTCTTGCCCAAGTCGCTGAAGGTCCAGTTCAACCGGATGTCCTTGCCCGCGGCCTTGGGACCGTTGAGGCGGACCGACAGGTAGTCGAAGACCATCTCCGGCGGCATGGCGGCGATGGTGTCCGGGCTGGCCGCCGACGCGGCTTCGACGTTCGGCACGCCGTTGCGCAACTCGTTGGCGCCCTGCAGGTACACCGACCGCCACGGGCCCGACTCTGCTTGATAGGCCATCTGCTCGAAAGCGTCGGCCAGCAGGTTCTTCCCGTTGACGCTGTCCGGGTTGGCAAACACGATGTGCTTGAGAACCATGGCCGCCCAACGGTATTCACCCTTGTCGTAGTCGGCCTTGGCGCGCTTGAGGACCTCGGCCTCGCCGCCCATGTACTCGACGTACTTCTTTGCCGCGGCCACCGGCGGCAGCACGTCGAGGTCGGCCGGATTGCCCGTGTACCAGCCCAGGTAGCGCTGGTAGACCGCGCGCGAATTGTGCTTGACCGTCCCGTAGTACCCGCGGTTGGGCCAGAAGTCCTCGAGCTCGTCGGGGAAGGTGATCTCCTCGGCGATCTCCTCCCCGGTGAGGCCGGTGTTCATCATCCGGACGCTCTGGTCGTGCAGGTACTTGTAGCTTGCGGAAGTAGTCCAGGATCTTCGCGTTGCCCCACATCGGCCAGTGGTGGCTCTGGAACTTGACCTCGGTGTCGGCCCCGTAGGTGTCGATCGTCTCGTCGATGAACCCCGCCCACACGCGGGCATCACGGACCTGCGCCCCGCGCAGGGTGAGGATGTTGTGCATCGTGTTGGTGGTGTTCTCCGCCATCCACATGGCCTTGAACTGGGGGAAGAAGGTATTCATCTCCGCCGGCGCCTCGGTGCCCGGCGTCATCTGGAACACCATCTGCACGCCGTCGATCGTCAGCTCGGTGCCGGTCGTGGAGATCTCCTCGGTCGGCAGCATCAGGCTGGCCGTGCCCGTTCGAGAGGGTCTGCCCCAAACCGGCGTTCACCCCGCCCTGCGGCCCGCGCGGCAGCAGCGCGCCGTACATGTAGACGGCGCGGCGCGACATCACGTTGCCGGCGATGACGTTCTCGCTGACCGCGTGCTCGAGGAAGCCCTGCGGCACCACGATCCGCGCCTTCCCCGCATCGACGTCGGCTTGGCTGACCACGCCGCGGATGCCGCCGTAGTGGTCGGTGTGCGGGTGGCTGATGATGACCGCGGTGACCGGCCGCGCGCCGAGTTCGGCGTTGATGAGATCCAGGGCGGCCTTGGCGGTTTCGGTTGAGACGAGCGGGTCGAAGACGATCCACTCCAGATCACCCTGGATGAAGCTGATGTTGGACAGGTCATAACCGCGCACCTGGTAGATCCGGTCGGTGACCTTGTAGAGCCCGTAGTGCATGTTCAGCTTTGCGTTGCGCCACAGGCTCGGGTTGACGGTGTCCGGGGACTCGGCGTCGTCGTTGATGAACTTCTTGTACGACTCCATGTCCCAGGCGATCCGACCGTCGGCGGTCTTGATGATCAGGGTGTCGGGTCGCTTGACGAGACCGCGCGAGGCGTCGGCGAAGTCGTCGCGGTTCGCGAACGGGAGCGAGTCGCGAACCTTCTTGTTGGCGGCCTTGGTCGCCTCGGAGGCCGGCTTGGGCTTGGCGTCGGTGGTGAAGCCGCCGGAATCATCGCCGCACGCGGTCAGCGCGACCCCGCCGACCGCGGTGGCCGCACCGGCCCAGGCGACGTTGCGCAGAATCGTTCTGCGGGAGATCCTTCCGCGTTCATCGGCCGGATCGGTGCGGTCGTTCATGGTTGCTCCCGGGGAGAGGCGGACGGGTCCCGGGATCGTAGGTCGACGGGGCGCCGGCCGTGTCGGAAAACTCCCGAATGCCTGTTCTCGGCGTGCTCACACCTCAACGCGGCGGTGGCGCAGCCGCCGCCACCACGGAGGCGTCGGCGCCTCGGCCGGGTCGGGCTCGTCGTCGATCCACTCCACCCCCTTGTAGACGGCGCGGTACATGTTGACCGTCGTCACGATGACGATCATCAGCACCGGCCCGAACACGATGCCGGCGAAGCCGAACATCTGCATCCCGGCGAAAACGGCCAGCAGCATCAGGGCCGGCGCCAGATGGGCGCTCTTGGGCACGAGCATCGGCCGCAGCACGTTGTCGATGTTGGTGATGACGATCAGGTGGAACAGGAAGACGAACAGGCCTCCGACGACGTTGCCCGTCAGCGCCATCCCAATGCCCAGGGGCATGGTCACGATGCCGCTGCCCAGCGGGATCACCGAGAGCACCGTCAAGAAGATGACGAACATGAAGAAGCCTTGGTGGATACCGCCGATGTAGACCGAGATCGCGCCGGCGAGGCCCTGGACGAAGGCGATGACGAACTGGCCGCGCACCGTCGCGGTGACCATGGCGCCGATCTTGCCCAGGTAGATGTTGGACACCTCCGGCCCGAGCGGGTTGAGGTCCTTGACCACCTCGACGACCTTGTTGCCGTTGGTCAGCAGCGCCAGGAACACATACAGGAAGATGATCGACATCGTCACCGTGGTGGCCAGCCCGCCGGCCGAGTCGCGCGCCACCTCCAGCGCGTACTTGCCGGCCGCCTCGGCGATGTTGGACACCGAACCGCGCACCCGGTTCATCGTCAACGGCTCGACGTGGACCAACGGGATCTTGGCGAGGAACTGGTTCACCGAGTCCAACAGCCTCGTGCCGAACTCGTTGAGGTCGGTCTTGCCCAGCCACTGCCGGATGCTGTCGACCATCTGCGCGATCTGCACGCCGGCCATCGTGATGATCCCGGCCAGCGGGATCCCGACGATCGCAATCGCGCTCAGCACCGTCAACGTCGACGCCAGACCGGAACTCATCCGCCGCGCCAGCCGCCGGTACAGCGGGACGAACAGGTAGGCCAGTACCGCGGCGAGACCCATCAAGACCAGGTAGCGGCGCAGGAAGTACGCGCCGAACAACAGCGCGATGACGGTCATGACCGCCAGCGCGGTGCGCTCTTTGGGGCTGAATTCTGCCAGCACCTTGTCATCGTAGGCAGGGACGTGCCGCCGCGGCGGACAAGAGCGATACCCGCCTGCGACGGCCCAGGTTCGTGCAGGCGCGCCACCTTGGTTACGCTTTCCCCATGGCCGGAGACATCGTCCCCATTGAGCTGGGTTTGACCGACGGAAACGCCTACACCCTTTGGGCCCCGCAATGGCGCGAGGACGACGAGGAGTGGGAGGCGTTCCTCGGGCTCGGTGAAGACCTGTACGGATTCGACGACGTCGCCCACCTCGTCGGGTACATCCGCGGCACCGACGACGAGCACGACCTGGTCGACCACCCGGCGTGGTCGACCGTCGTCGAACTGTCCGGCGACGAACTGGTCCCCGACAAGCGCCACACCTATGACCTCATCGGCGTCCCCGAACTGGCGGCCGACGACCCCACCCCGGAGAACATCGCCGACCTCGAGGACGCGCTGGAGATCGTGCGCATCCTCGGCGAGGTGTGCGAGCTGCCGACCATCACCAAGTTCTTCAACGGCAACCCGATTCTCGGCGCCGTCACCGTGGGCACCCGCAACTTCGTCGGGCGCGACGGCCAGGACCTCTGGGTCCGTATCGGCCGGCTGATCGCCAAGCACTGGGACAACGTGATCGACGCCCTCGACGACGTGCTGGCCACCCCCGACGTCGACGAGGCCGCCGTCGCCGCAGCCGAGGCGGAGCTGGCCGCCGCCGCGTCCGCCGAGGATGAGGACGAGCCCGACGACGACGATCTGGACCTGGTCGGCGACGAAGACAGCGGCGACGAGGGGGGCAAGGCCCTCGTCGACGACGAGGACGACGACGACCTCGACGAGGACGAAGACACCGAGGCCGCCGAACTGCTCGACGGCGACATCGACGAAGAAGACTTCTGGGTCAACGTCGGCATCGACCCGATCCAGATCACGACGAGCGATGGCGAGTACCTCTCGCTGCGCTGCTACCTCGACGACGATCCGGTCTTCCTCGGCAAGCGCGGTTCAATCTTCGTCTTCCCCTCGGTCCGGTCGATCACCCGGTTCCTGGCCGAGGACGACGACCATGACTTGGCGAAGCTGACCACCTTCGACGACGTGCGCGCCGCGGCGACCGACGGCTCGCTGGAGTTCGAGATCTACGAGGACAACGTCTACGTGCTCCCCGGTCTCGCCGAGGACATCGCCGACGGGCCGCGCCGCATCGATCGCGAACAGCTCGACCTCGCCGTCGAACTGCTCCTCGACGCGGGCGACTACGCCGACGACGACGCCGTCGGGGAGGCCCTCAGCTCGACGACCCCGCTGGGCTGGTTCATCGACTACGCGACCAATCCGGATCCCAAGCGTCTCGCCCCGAGCCCGCCGTTCGACAACGAGTCGGAGGCCTTCCGCGCCCTCGTCCACGATTTCGAGGACCGGATCGAGCGCAAGTCGTAGCGGTTTCGTCGGTGCTCAGCCGATGAGTACCGCGTAACCGGGCTTGATCACCCCGTCGATCAATTCCATCCGCTTATCGAAGGGGATGAAGGCGGACTTCATCGCGTTGACCGCGAATCGTTCGAAATCTGCCCATCCGTAACCGAATTGCTCGGCCAGTAGGGCACATTCACGGCTCATGGTGGTGTCCCCCATCAACCGGTTGTCGGTATTCACCGTGACCCGGAACCGCAGGCGCGCCAGGATGTTGAACGGGTGCGACGCGAGATTCGCCACGGCCCCGGTCTGCACGTTCGACGACGGGCACATCTCCAGCGGGATCCGCTTGTCGCGGACGTAGTTGGCCACATCGCCCAGCTGCGCCCCGGCGAAGGAGGTGGCGGCGGGATCGGCGCCGGGCGGCAGGACGACGTCGTCGATGACGCGCACGCCGTGGCCCAACCGATCTGCACCGCAGTAACCGATGGCCTCGGTGATCGACGGAAGACCGAAGGCCTCGCCGGCATGGATCGTGTAGCGCATGGTGTTGGCCCGCAGATAGTCGAAGGCGTCGAGGTGGCGCGTCGGCGGGTTGCCCGCCTCCGCGCCGGCGATGTCGAAGCCGACCACCCCGTCGCGGCGGAACCGGACCGCCAGCTCGGCGATCTCGGTCGACCGCGCGGCATGGCGCATCGCGGTGACCAGGCATCCGACGACGATCGGGCGACCGGCGGCGGCTGCGGCGCGCTGGCCGTCGGCGAATCCGGCCAGCACCGCCGACACCACCTCGTCGAGGCTCAACCCCTTCTCCAGGTGCAGCTCGGGGGCGAACCGCACCTCGGCGTAGACGACCCCGTCGGCGGCCAGGTCCTCGACGCACTCGAAGGCGACGCGTCGCAGCGCCGACGCGGTCTGCATCACCGCGACGGTGTGTCCGAACGTCCGCAGGTACCGCACCAGCGAGCCCGCGTTCGCGTTGTCGACGAACCACCGGCCCAGTTGCACCGGGTCTTCGGTGGGCAAGTCGGGGTATCCCGACTCACGGGCGAGATCGACGATCGTGGCGGGGCGCAGACCGCCGTCGAGGTGATCGTGCAGGAGCACCTTCGGCGCGAGCCCGAGCGTCGTCGGAGAGACCGGGACGGATGACTCGTCGGCGGAACCGGCGGGAGTGACGTAGGCGGAGTCGGGGCTCATGTATTGAGCGTGACACAGATTTCAGGTGAGACATTGTGCACACTCTGTTTCCGGCCGAAACGCTGCCTTAACAGCTAGAGAACGCCGTGACCGCGTTATTTCCGGCTCTTTACCAGAGCTTCCATTGGTAAGGCAAACCTTAGTTCCGATCGGTTGGATCGGAAAACCTTTCGGGTCGTTTTCAAGGACCGATCACCAGGGTTTAAAGTCAGATCATCGGGTCCTATGGAAACCACGTTCGGAGGCCGAATTCCGTCATGAGCACACCCACGACTGCGCCCGCTCCGCGGCGCAAGGTATCGATCTACCGAGGTGATCCGGGGATGTGGGCGTGGGTCCTGCACCGCATCACCGGCGTGACGATCTTCTTCTTCCTGTTCGTCCACGTCCTGGACACCGCCGTGATCCGGATCAACAAGGACGAGTACGACGCGATCATCAACACCTACAAGACGCCGATCATCGGTCTCATGGAGATCGCCCTGGTCCTCTGCGTGTTGTTCCACGCCTTCAACGGCCTGCGCGTCATCCTCATCGACTTCTGGTCGAAGGGGGCCCGCTACCAGCGTCAGATGCTCTGGGTGGTCCTCGGGGTGTTCCTCGTCGTCTTCGGCGCCGCCGCCGTCCGCCTGCTGCAGCTCATCATCACTCACGCGTTCTAAGAGGACCTGACACCATGACTACCGCCGCTCCGCAGACCGCGAAGACCCTCCTCGTCTCCCACGACCGACCGCCGTCGCTGGACTCCCCCCGCTCGCCGCGCATGCGCAAGGGCGGCAACTTCGAGAAGTACGCCTGGCTGTTCATGCGCTTCTCCGGCATCGTGCTGATCTTCCTGGTGATCGGCCACATGGCGATCATGCTCACCTGGGACACCGGCGTGCACCGCATCAGCTCCGAGTTCGTCACCCAGCGCTGGTCCAGCCCGTTCTGGCAGATCTGGGACCTCACCATGCTCTGGCTCGCCCAGCTGCACGGCGGAAACGGCGTGCGCACCGTCATCGGCGACTACACGCGCAAGGACTCCACCCGCTTCTGGCTCAACGTCCTGCTGGCGGTGTCGATGATCCTCACCCTGGCCCTGGGCAGCTACGCGCTGCTGACCTTCAACACCGGCAGCTAACCGCGCCGACGCCCACTGCCGCGCCTTCCCAAGGAGACCATCAACTATGCAGGAACACCGTTACGACGTGGTGATCGTCGGCGCCGGCGGCGCCGGAATGCGGGCGGCCATCGAGGCCGCGCCCCGGGCTCGTACCGCCGTGTTGACCAAGCTCTACCCGACGCGCAGCCACACCGGCGCGGCCCAGGGCGGCATGTGCGCCGCCCTGGCCAACGTCGAGGAGGACAACTGGGAGTGGCACACCTTTGACACCGTCAAGGGCGGCGACTACCTCGCCGACCAGGACGCCGTCGAGATCATGGCCAAGGAGGCCATCGACGCGGTCATCGACCTGGAGAAGATGGGCCTGCCCTTCAACCGCACTCCCGAGGGCAAGATCGACCAGCGCCGCTTCGGCGGGCACACCCGCGACCACGGCAAGAGCCCGGTCCGCCGCGCGTGTTACGCCGCCGACCGCACCGGCCACATGATCCTGCAGACCCTGTACCAGAACTGCGTCAAGCACGACGTCGAGTTCTACAACGAGTTCTACGCCCTCGACATCGCCCTCTCGGAGAACGAGGACGGCGAGAAGGTCGCGACCGGCGTCGTCGCCTACGAGCTCGCCACCGGCGAGATCCACGTCTTCCACGCCAAGTCGATCGTGTTCGCCACCGGCGGCTCGGGCCGCATGTACAAGACCACGTCCAACGCGCACACCCTCACCGGTGACGGCATGGGCATCATCTTCCGCAAGGGCCTGCCCCTCGAGGACATGGAGTTCCACCAGTTCCACCCGACCGGGCTCGCCGGACTGGGCATCCTCATCTCCGAGGCGGTCCGCGGCGAAGGCGGCATCTTGCGCAACGTCGACGGCGAGCGCTTCATGGAGCGCTACGCCCCCACCATCAAAGACCTCGCCCCCCGCGACATCGTCGCCCGGTCGATGGTTCTCGAGGTGCTCGAGGGCCGCGGCGCCGGCCCCAACAAGGACTACGTCTACATCGACGTGACCCACCTCGGTGAAGACGTCCTCAACGAGAAGCTCCCCGACATCACCGAGTTCGCCCGCACCTACCTCGGTGTGGACCCGGTGACCGAGTACGTGCCGGTCTACCCGACCTGCCACTACGTCATGGGCGGCATCCCGACCACCATCGAGGGCCAGGTCCTGGCCAACAACGACCAGGTCGTCCACGGCCTGTACGCGGCGGGCGAATGCGCCTGCGTGTCGGTGCACGGCGCCAACCGCCTCGGCACCAACTCGCTGCTGGACATCAACGTCTTCGGCCGCCGGGCCGGGATCGCGGCCGCCGAGTACGCGAACACCCACGAGTTCGTCGAGATGCCGGAGAACCCGACCGAGATGGTCGACGACTGGCTCGAGGTCGTCCTGTCCGAGCACGGCAACGAGCGGGTCGCCGATATCCGCACCGAGCTGCAGCAGACCATGGACAACAACGCGTCGGTGTTCCGCACCGAGGAGACGCTGACCCGCGCCCTGTCCGACGTCCGGGCACTCAAGGAGCGCTACAACCACGTCCGCGTCCACGACAAGGGCAAGCGGTTCAACAGCGACCTGCTCGAGGCGATCGAGCTCGGCTTCCTGCTGGAGATGGCCGAGGTCACCGTCGTCGGTGCCCTGAACCGCAAGGAGTCGCGCGGCGGCCACGCCCGCGAGGACTACCCCAACCGCGACGACGAGAACTTCATGCGGCACACGATGGCCTACAAGCAGGGCCCGGGCCTGATTGCCGACATCGAACTGGACTACAAGCCCGTGGTCCAGACCCGCTACGAGCCGATGGAGCGTAAGTACTGATGACCGCAACCGTCGAAGATCCCGCTATCTCCGCCGAGCCGCCGCTCCCCCCGGTGCCGCCCGAGGCCCGGATGGTGAACCTCAAGATCTACCGGTTCAACCCGGAAGACCCCGACGCCGCCGGCTTCGAGACCTTCCGCGTCCCGGCGCTGCCGACCGACCGTCTGCTCAACCTGCTCCTCTACGTGAAGGGCTACCTGGACGGCACCCTGACGTTCCGCCGCAGCTGCGCCCACGGCGTCTGCGGCTCGGACGCCATGCGCATCAACGGCGTCAACCGCCTCGCCTGCAAGCTCCTCATGAAGGATCTGCTGCCCAAGGACGCGTCGAAGGAGCTGACCATCACCGTCGAGCCGATCAAGGGCCTGCCGGTGGAGAAGGACCTCGTCGTCGACATGGAGCCCTTCTTCGACGCCTACCGCGCCGTGAAGCCGTTCCTCATCACCAGTGGCAACGAGCCCACCAAGGAGCGCATCCAGAGCCAGACCGACCGCGCCCGCTTCGACGACACCACCAAGTGCATCCTCTGTGCCTGCTGCACCACGAGCTGCCCGGTGTTCTGGAACGAGGGTTCGTACTACGGCCCGGCCGCGATCGTGAACGCGCACCGCTTCATCTTCGACAGTCGTGACGAGGGTGCCGTCGAGCGCCTCGACATCCTCAACGACATCGATGGCGTGTGGCGCTGCCGCACCACCTTCAACTGCACGGATGCCTGCCCCCGCGGCATCCAGGTCACCCAGGCGATCCAGGAGGTCAAGCGCGCGCTGATGTTCTCGCGCTGACCCCCGTCGCCGTTTCGGACAACGAACCCCGTCGATTCTCCTTCTCGACGGGGTTCGTCCGTATCCGGGTCCGGGATCCGTTTGCCTCCCCCGTGCGTCTAAGGGATATGACCGCACACTTCGCACACCGCGCACACCTCGCGCGCCGCTTCCCACCCGTCCTGCTCGCCCTCTCGCTGTTACCCCTCGCGCTGATCACAACCCCCGGCGCCGCCTCGGCGGCACCGGTGACCCCGTCGGCCACCACCGGGGACCGGATCGCCGTCACCTTCGTCTCCGACCGCCGCGACAACGGGCCGTCGACGTGGTTCGACGCCGCGGGCCGGCCGCGCAGCCAAGCGCAGACCGTGCTCATGCAGCCGCTCGCCGACGCCGGGTTGTGGACCGCCACGCTGACGCTCGTCGTCCGGGCCCCCGCGCACCAGATCACCGCGGCCTTCACGACGACGGGCACTTTCGCCCGTTGCGTCGTCGCGGTGAACGACGAGATCCTCGACACCCAAACCTCCCTGTCCCCGGGCGGACGGGTCGCATGCGCCGAGCCCGGCCGCGTCAGCCGAAAGTGAACGTGTAGACCGAAATCCCCGGGGACAGGGACAGTTCCACCGTCCGCGGCGCGGGCTTCCCGTCGACGATCGGGTAGAGCCGCGGCACCCCGTCCACGGCGATCACCCGATCCGCGCCGGCTCCGGTGTGCACCGTGACCGACCCGTGGCCCGACAGCACTGTGAAGACCTTGGCACCGCGGGTCTGCACCCGTACCCGCGCCCGGTCGGCGGCGGTGACTGCCTCGTCACGGACGTCGAACACCCCGTCGAGGCCGAAGGTGTCCACCGGCTGGACGGCGCCGAGGCGAAACCGCTGCTGCCGCCCTGCCACCAGATCCCCGTCGCCCCGGTACGAGGTTCGCCCGCGAGCGGCGCCCAGGTAGACCTCCGGGGTCACCGACGTTGACCGCTCCGGGTCCGCGCCGGCGGTCACCGGCGCCGGCAAGGCGACGGCGGGCGCGGATTCCCGCAGCAGGTCCCGGATGGCGGACTCCATCGCCGCGTACTGACCCTCGCCGAACGACATTGCGCGCACGGTACCGGTCGCATCGATGAGATACTTCGCCGGCCAGTACCGGTTGCGGTAGGCATTCCAGATGGCGAAGTCGTTGTCCTGCACCACGGGATAGCCGATTCCCTCGGCCTTGACCGCCGCAGCCACATTCGCCGGGTCGTGCTCGAAGGCGAACTCCGGGGTGTGCACCCCGATGACGGCCAAACCGGCATCACGGTAGGCGGCATCCCATCGCTTCACGTATGGGGCGTCGCGCTGGCAGTTGATACACGAGTACGTCCAGAAGTCGATCAGGACCACGCTGCCCCGCAGCCCGCTGATCGACCGGGGCCTGTCACCGGTGTTGAGCCAAGGACCGGCCGACGCCAATTCCGGTGCGGGCCCGCAGGTGCCCAGCCGCGCCTGGTGATCGGCACAGGAGGCCCACCCGGCGGGCGCCGGACCGCCGGGCGCCACTGCGTCGAGGACCGACTGCTGACGGGCGATGGCCCGCTCCGCGCTCGCGGTGTAGCCGGGAATCGCCCGTTGGAGGGCGGCCGGTGCGTTGACCGCGATAGCCACCGCCATGACGAGCAGGACCACCCCTCCCCCGACGCGGAACGCCCGCTGCCGCTGCCGGTACGCCGCGAGCCGCTTGGCCATCGACGTTCCCGCCATGGCGAAGAAGGCCAAAGAGACTGCCGCGCCGAGAGCAAAGGATGCGGTGAGCACCACCGTGCGCCAACCGATCTCGGCGGTCGCGCCGGCCACCGAGATGGCTGCCAGGACCGGGCCGGCGCACGGGACATATAGCGTGCCGAGCCCAATGCCCATCAGCAGGGGACCGAGGACGCCGCGTTTGTCCCCCGGCGTCCAGGCCGGGATCCGGGCGAACGGCTTCTCAACGATGTGCGCCACCTGCGGAAACACGAGGCTCAGGCCGACCAGCGCCAGCAAGACGATCCCGGCCCACCGGAGCAGGTCCGTCGGCAGGCCCAACAGTGACAGCAGCAAGGTGCCCAGGAGTGCAATCGAACCGAAGCTCACCACGATTCCGACGATGATCATCGCCGGACGCAGCCATACCGCACGCCCTTCCGCCCGCCCGGTGTCGCCGGTACCGCCCGCGACGAACACGATCGGGATCATCGGCAGGACACAGGGGGACACCCCGGTGATGAGCCCGCTGACCAATCCCAAGAGCACCAAGGTGAGCATCGCCGACTACCTCCGCCGCGTCTGCGCCGGGCACCGGTCGTGCCCCGCATCCGAGGGTGATTCGGTGCCGCGCCGCGGAAGGATTGGCCACGAACAGGATCGGTCGCCCGGGCCTGGCGTCGCCGGGGCGGTGGTTCAGTGCACCGGGAAGCGAACCACCATCGGCGACGTGGGTTGCACCGAGCCCGCGGCCGGTTCGACGGACAGCCCCACCGCGGTGGGCCGGTCCATGTCGGTCATCACCACCATTGACTTGTCTGCCCGGCCACCCGGCACCATCCCGGCGCTCTTGACCCGGTCGCCGACGGTGATCCACACCTGGTACATCATGTCCGGCGCAATCGGCGGCAGTCCCGCGGTGGCGACCACCGTCGCCCGCTGCGACGGCGCGTACATCGCCGCCACGTCACCGCTGCTCATCGAGGCGGTGGCCTTGGTCATATCCGGGGCGGCCATCACCGAGCTCACCACCGCCGATTGCGCGATCTGCGGGGTCCGGGGCGATTCACCGGGCTGCCCGCTGCGCCAAACGACCAACGAGCCGACCATGGCGACGAGTGCACATGCCGCAGCCAACCAGGCCATGCTCCGCCGCCGCAACCGGACCACTCGCGCTGCTTCCTGGGTGTGGGCGAGGTCGTCCACCGCCGCGAGCACCCGATCCCGCAGTCCGGGTGGAAGGGGCGCATCCGCCGGCGCCAACACCGCCGCGGTCGACTGGAGATCGTCGAGCTCGGCTCGACACAGGGCGCAGGTGCGCAGGTGCGCGTCGAACGCGGCCCGCTCGTCGGCGGGCAGCGCACTGAGCGCCGCGAGTTCTGGCACACCGTCGAACTCGTGATCCTTCTCGTCCGTCATGTCCTCACCCACCTCCCAAACAGGTCCGCAGCGCCCGCAGCCCGTCGCGGATGCGCGTCTTCACCGTCGCCGGGTTCGCCTCCAGGGAATCGGCCACTTCTCGGTACGTCAGGCCTCCGTAGTACGCGAGGTCGATGGCTTCCCGCTGGAGCGCGGTGAGGCCCTCGAGGCACCGCCGCACCTGATGCGACTCGTCGGCGTCGACGACTTCCTCGCTCACCCGGTCGTAGTCGGGAACCCGACGCGCGTGGTAGCCGACGTCACGATTGATGGCCGCCTGGTCGTGGCGCACGGCGTCGACGGCACGACGACGGGTCAGCGTCATGATCCAGGCCGCGGCGCTGCCCCGCGAGGGATCGAACTGATCGGCGTCGCGCCACACCTGCAACCAGGCCTCCTGCACCACTTCCTCGGCCCGGGCGACACTGACCACGACGCGCACCGCGACCCGATAGGTCTGGGGCCCGAGGTCGTCGAAGAGGGAGGCGAACGCCGCGCGGTCGCCCTGACCGACGGCGCTGAGCAGCGCCGCCCGCTGCGCCGCTGTGACCTCTCCCGCGGAGGCCGACCGCACTCCACCACTCATCCTCACCAACGTACTTCGTCGCCGAACCGGACGCGGATGGGTTGCGGTGCCAAACTGCCACCAATCCACCGTGGTGCCGGCGGCGAATACCCGTCGGGTGCAATCCCGCGCCCGACGAAACCGGAGGTCACCGATGAACACCCACCCGAAACCGCCCATCCGCATGATCGTCGCCGCCGCGCTCGGCGCCGTCGGCATCGCCCTGCTCGGTGCCTGTGACGACACCGATGACACCCCGCCGCCGATGTCCAACCCGTCCATGACCCAGCCGTCCATGACCCAGCCGGCAATGTCGTCACCGGCAATGTCGTCACCGGCGATGTCGTCACCGGCGGCAATGTCATCACCGGCAATGTCCCAACCCACGATGACCAAACCCCGGATGCCCCAGGGCATGTCGCATGGGGGTTCGATGGGCCGGTAGTCGCCCACCGGCGCGGCCCCCGGCCGATCACCGCGCCCGCTTGTTAGGGTGAGGCCGTGATTGTCTCGGGGGCCCGCCATCGGTTGTCGACGGCAGTGTCGCGCACCCTCGTCGTAGTCTGCGCGGGAGTGGTTGCGGCGAGCCCGTCGGCCCTGTTCACCGGTCCGGCGGCCTGGGCCGACCCGAACGGCCCCGGCCATGTCGCCGGCGTCCATCCGGCGACCCCGCCGACCGATCACTGCCCGCACAAGTCGTCGACGCCGCCCGCCGTCGACGCGTCGGAGGTCCCCCGACCGGGTGCGACCACTCCCCGACCGTTGCCCGTGCAGATACCGCCGATCGGCGGTCCGCGTCTGTCGTCGTGCGGGGTGATCGTCGCCGATGGCATGGGCCACCCGCCGGCCAAACTGACCTCCGCGTCGTGGCTCGTCGCCGACATGGGCACCGGCGATATCCTGGCGGCGAAGGATCCCCACGGCCGCTACCGCCCCGCGTCGACGATCAAGGTGCTGCTCGCCCTCGTCGCGCTGGACGAGTTGGACCTGAATGAGTCGGTCACCGTGCAGAAGGCCGAGTACGAGACCGAAGGCGACTCCTGCGGTACCGGTCCGCGCGGGCGCTACACCAACCGGGACATGCTCACCGGTCTGCTGATGGTGTCGGGCAACGATTGCGCCATGGTGGTGGCCCGTCAAATCGGCGGGGTCGACGCGGCACTGAGCAAGATGAACGACCGGGCGAGGGAACTGGGGGCGCTCGACACCCGCGCCGCCTCACCGTCGGGGCTGGACGCGCCGGGGATGTCGGTGTCCGCCTACGATCTCGCGCTGATTTTCCGAGCGGCGATGCGCAACGCCACCTTCCGCGAGATCATCGGCAAGCGCCAGTACCGCTTCCCCGGCTACCCGGCGCGCCCGGAGATCCCCGGCGACAAGGACCATCCGGCCTATGACATGTTCACCAGCAACAATCTGCTGGTCGAGGGCTACCCCGGGATGCTCGGCGGCAAGACCGGATACACCGACGATGCATTGAAGACCTACGTGGGCGCCGCGCGCGCCGGTTCTCGCGACGTGCTGATCGTCCAGCTGTACGGGCTCTCGACCGAGACGTCGTCGTACTGGACCCAGGCCAAGGACCTCTTCGCCTGGGGCGGCCGGGCGCCCTCCGGCGCATCCATCGGCAGCCTCAACGCCAAGCAGTCCGACGACCAGAACGACGCGGCCCCCTCGTCGACGCCGGCCTCATCGACGCCGCGCCGCACCCCCGTTGCGGGTCCCGCGCCGGCGGTGGCGGACTCCCACCCGGGGATCTTCGACAACAGCCTGGTCCTCGGCCTGATCGCGGCGATCGTCGTCGGTGGTCTGGGCTACGCGGGGATCCGCACCCTGTCCAAGCAGCGCTGACCGCCGACTGGGCCCTCATCCCCGCCGACTGGGCCCTCAATCTCGTCGACTGGGCCCTACACCCGCTCGTCTTCGTCGACGGTGGCGTCCTCCTCTTCGGATTCATCGCCGTCGAGGAGGTACTGCTCGTTGATCGGATCGGTGGCACACCACGCCGTCGCATAAAACATGATCCGGGCGACGATGTTGATGAACATCATCACGGTGATGATCGATCCGAACGCCGCCCCGGCCGGCCCGCGGCTGGTGGCGCCGATGATCATCCCGGCCACCACCTTGAGCACCTCGAAAGCGACGGCCGCCAGCAGACCGGCCTTCCACGCGTTGCGCAGCGGGAGGTTGACCAGGGGGACCTTGGCCAGCACCACGGTCAGCAGCGGCCAGGTGATGAGGATCGAGACGAGTGGCGCCAGCAGTTGGAACAGACTGACGGCCACCGGCGACCAATCCAGGTTGAGCCACACCAGGACTCGATCGGCCAGTCTCGACGACCCGGCCAGGCTCAATACCAACGCCACCGCGAACCAGAGTCCGAGCAGGGCGAACTGGCCGAGATCGAAGACCTTCGACAACACGGGGTTGCGGTCGACGTTGCCGCCCCAAATCGCGGTCATCGCCTGCCGCGCACCCGACATCCAATTGATCCCAGTCCAGGCGGCGAAGAGCAGGCCGAGCGTACCGACCGTCGACCGCGAACGGATCGCCGAATCCATCGCTTTGGCGAGGGTCTCGCCCAAACCGCCCGGCGCGGCGTCGACGATCGTGCGACGGATGTCGTCGAGCAACTCGGGCTGGCGTGACAGGATGAAACCGGCGACGGCAAACGCCACCATCAACACGGGGACCAGCGCCATCACCGTGCGGAAACTCATCGCCGCGGCGAAGGCACCGCCATAGTGCTCGTCGTGGCGCTCCTGTGTCGCGACGACGCGGTCCAAACGGGGATATCGCTCGCGCAGCGCGGCAAACCCCTCGGTGATGGCCGTGATGAGCGCGGACACCCGGTCGACGATGCCGCGCACGACGGCCACGACCGTGTCGACGACGACGGCGATCGGTGGGGGTAGCGAAGCCATGGGCCAATCGTCGCAGACGCTACGACGACGCGGGCGCGAGGAACCCGACCTTGTCGTAGACGTCGCTCAGGGTCGTCGCGGCGATGGCCCGGGCCTTGTGCGCACCGGCCGCGAGGATGGCATCGAGATGGTCCGTGTCGGCGAGCAGTTCGTCGACCTTGCCGCGCAGCGGGGTGACGAAGTCGCTGAGCACCTCGGCGGTCTCGACCTTGAGGTGGCCGTACTGCTTTCCCTCGTACGAGGCGACCAGCTCGTCGATCGACCGGCCGGTCAGCGCCGACTGGATGGTCAGCAGGTTTGAGACGCCGGGCTTGTTCTCCCGGTCGAAAGCGACGACGGAATCGCTGTCGGTGACGGCCGACCGGATCTTCTTCGCCGAGCGCTTCGGCTCGTCGAGCAGGTTGATGAGCCCGGCGTCGGAGTCGGCGGACTTGCTCATCTTCGCCGTCGGGTTCTGCAGGTCGTAGATCTTCGCGAACTCTTTGACGATGTACGCGTCGGGCACGGTGAAGGTCTCGCCGAAGCGGGTGTTGAACCGGTTGGCCAGGTCCCGGGTCAGTTCGAGGTGCTGGCGCTGGTCCTCGCCGACCGGTACCGAATCGACCTGGAAGGCAAGGATGTCGGCCGCCATCAGGATGGGATAGGTGAAGAGGCCGACGGCGGCCCCCTCGGTCCCCTGCCTGGCCGCCTTGTCCTTGAACTGCGTCATGCGGCTGGCCTCGCCGAAGCCCGTGATGCAGGACAGCACCCACGTCAGCTGGGCGATCTCGGGAACGTGCGACTGCACATAGATCGTCGACTTGGCCGGGTCGACGCCGAGTGCCAACAACTGGGCAACGCTGCGCCGAGTCCGATCCCGCAGGGCTGCCGGATCAGTGGGAACGGTGATCGCGTGCATGTCGGGGATGAAGTAGAAGGCGTCGTCGAAATCATCCTGCAGCGCCACCCACTGCTTCACCGCGCCCAGGTAGTTGCCGAGGTGGAAGGAGTCGCTGGTCGGCTGGATTCCTGACAGCACCCGCGCACGTCGGGCGGGTACTTGTGTGCGCTCGTCAGTCATGGCCTCCAGTCTTTCAGACGAGGAGACGAACATCAGAACGGGGCGCGCGGCGGGGTTGCCGAGCACAATTTCTGCGCCTGTCAGAGATCGCGGGTATACTGAACACCAGTTCGATAATTGGAGTGTTTACGCAGTTCAGAGGAGGTGGATCCGATGACCGATACGACCCCGGTGTTGCCGGATTCGCCGGTGGAGTTGCTGGCGTTGATCGAGGCCGCCCAACACCGACTGACCACCGCGGTCTGGGCCGCCGAAACCGAGGACGACCTGTTGGCCGCGGCACGCACCCTCGAACGCACCCGCTGCCGCACCGAAGCCATCGACGCCCAATTGTTCACCGAAATCAACGACCGCTGCGCCTACGCCCGCGACGGCTTCACCCACCCGATGACCTGGCTGGCCAAAGGCCTGCGGCTGGGACGGCCCGAGGCCAAGAAGCGCTATCGGCGGGCGGAGAAGATCGCCCGGCTGACCTCTCCGACCGGGCAGACTCTAGATCCGCGGTTCCCGGCCACCGCTACCGCCATTGCTGATGGGGCGATCAGCGGGGCTCATGTCGATGAGATCCGTGATGTTATGCGCCGCCTGCCCTGGCGCCTGGCCGCCGACGTGATCGAACAGGCCGAGATCAATCTGGCTGCGATGGCCGGGGAGTTGACCCCGCAGGAGCTGCGCAAGGCCGGGATCGCATTGTTGGCCTATCTGGATCCGGATGGGGCCTTGTCGGATGAAAAAGACCGGCGCCGCCAGCGTTCGCTGCACCTGGGGCCGCAGGATCAACAGTTGATGTCGAAACTGACCGCCAACCTCACCCCCGCACTGCGCGCCAAGTTCGAGTTGGTCCTGGCGAACTGGGCCGCACCGGGTATGAACAATCCCGCCGATGAGCCCGCCGAGCGGCTGCACGGGTCGATCGGCGACCATGATCCTGATGATCCGAAACTCGCTGAGGCTCGTCAGCGTGATCACCGCGATACCGAACAGCGCAACCACGACGCCTTCGAAGCACTGTGCGACTATGTGACCGGTCACGGCGGCCTGGGCCCGGCCAGAAAGATCCCCGGCCAAATGATCATCACCGCGAGCGTGGCCGATCTCAAGGCCGGTTGTGGTCACGCGATCACCACCACCGGCACCCTGATCCCGATCAGCGAACTCATCGAGGTAGCCGCGCACTTCGACCCGCAGCTGGTCGTGTTTCAAGACCACACCCGCGAAATCCTCTATCACGGGCGGGCCAAGCGCGCCGCCACCTTCGCCCAGCGCTGCGCCCTGTTCGCCCGCGACCGCGGCGACAGCAATCCCGACTCCGATGTGCCGTTCATTTTCAATGAAATGCATCATCTGCCCGACTGGGCCAAAGGCGGAGCCACCGATATCGACAAACTGACCCCCACCACCGGTAGGAACAATCGAGCCGTTGGAGACAAGCCGTTGCAATGGGAGACGATCTACCAACGCCACGGACCCCACACCGGGCGCGTCGCCTGGAGACTGCGCTGCCACAACGGCCAAGCCGGCACCAGCCGCATCAACCAAACCCACCACGCCGACGACCTGGCCCGCGACACCATCGCGCGCATCCGAACCCGCAGCGAGCCAGAACCCACAAGCGAGGCCGCGACCAGCGACAGCGACGCCGACCCACCCTTGTCGCCCATCGAAAACCGACTCTGCACCCGCCTCGGCTACACCACCCTCTGACACCCCTTGAGCTCCAGCCGGGATGGCCGCTGCTCTACTCGAAGACGGTGGTAACAGCGCTGTGGTCCGACCAGCGCAGGTTGTAGGCGGCCGGCCGGTGCACATGGGACGTCGACGCCCGACCCGCCAACCCCGGGGTCACCAGGTGGTAGTCGATCCGCCAGCCGGCGTCGTTGTCGAAGGATTTCCCCCGCCACGACCACCAGCTGTAGGGGCCGGGCACATCACCGACGAGGGAGCGCGTGACGTCGACCCAGCCGTCATCGAGCAACCCGGCCACCCACTCGCGCTCGTGCGGGAGGAAGCCGGGGCTGCGGCGGTTGGTCTTGAACGCTTTGATGTCGTTCTCGGCGGGCGCAATGTTCCAGTCGCCGCCGACGACCGCGTGGCGGTCCGATGCCAGCAGGCCCCGCAGATAGGTGCCGAACTCGTCGAGGAAGCGTTTCTTCTCGGCGAACTTACGGGCGTCGGTCTCGGTCGCGGTGGAGGTCTGGTCCGGATCCACCGCCCCCTTGGGCAGATACAGACTGCCGGCGGTCAGCCCACCGGCCAGATCGGGCAGGTCCACCTCGATGTAGCGGCCCAGTGCGTCGAACTCATCGCTGCCGAACCCGACGCGCACCGCCGCGGGCGCTACGCGGGTCAAGAGCCCCACGCCCGCGTGGCCCTTCACCGTCGACTCAGCCATGCTCAGGTGCCAGCCCTCGTCGAGGGCCGGCGCCAATGCTTCCTCGGCCTGCTCGAGCGAAGCCCGGATCTCTTGCAACGCAACGACATCCGAATCAAGCTCGGCCAGCCACGGAAGGATCCCGAGGTTCTCCTCGGAACGCGACTTGGCCGCCGCGCGAATACCGTTGACGTTGACCGTCGTTACCGAAATGCTCACCCGGCCACGGTAGCCGGTGGCAGCGGTCAGGCCTTGAGCGCCTTCGCCAGATTCTCGTCGAGGGTCGCGAGGAACTCCTCGGTGGTCTGGTAAGCCTGGTCGCCGCCGACGAGCAGGGCCAGGTCCTTGGTCATCTTGCCCGACTCGACGGACTTGATGATGACGTCCTCGAGGGTGTTGGCGAACTCGCGCACCTCGGGGGTGTTGTCGAGCTTGCCGCGATGGTCGAGGCCACGGGTCCAGGCGAAGATCGACGCGATCGGGTTGGTCGACGTCGGCTTGCCCTGCTGGTGCTGCCGGTAGTGGCGGGTCACGGTGCCGTGGGCGGCCTCGGCCTCACAGGTCTTGCCGTCCGGGGTGAGCAGGACGGAGGTCATCAGGCCCAGCGAGCCGTAGCCCTGCGCGACGGTGTCGGACTGCACGTCACCGTCGTAGTTCTTACACGCCCAGACATAGCCGCCCTCCCACTTCAGGCTGGAGGCCACCATGTCGTCGATCAGGCGGTGCTCGTAGTGCAGACCGGCGGCATCGAATTCGCTCTTGAACTCGGAGTCGAAAACCTGCTGGAAGATGTCCTTGAACGCACCGTCGTATGCCTTGAGGATGGTGTTCTTGGTCGACAGGTACACCGGGTAGTTGCGCTGCAGGCCGTAGTTGAACGAGGCGCGCGCGAAGTCCTCGATGGACTTGTTGAAGTTGTACATACCCATCACGACCCCGCCCTCTTCGGGGATCTTGACGATCTCGTGCTCGATCGGCTCGGAGCCGTCGTCGGGCGTGTAGGTGATGGTGACGGTGCCGGCGCCGGGCACCTTGAAGTCGGTGGCGCGGTACTGGTCGCCGAAGGCGTGACGGCCGACGACGACCGGCTTGGTCCAGCCCGGCACCAGGCGGGGCACGTTCGAGATGAGGATGGGCGCACGGAAGATGGTGCCGCCGAGGATGTTGCGGATCGTCCCGTTGGGCGAGCGCCACATCTTCTTCAGGCCGAACTCCTCAACGCGGGCCTCGTCGGGGGTGATCGTCGCACACTTCACGCCGACGCCGTGCTTCTGGATGGCGTGGGCGGCGTCGACGGTGACCTGGTCGTCCGTCGCGTCGCGGTGCTCGATGCCCAGGTCGTAGTAATCGAGGTTGACGTCGAGATAGGGGTGGATGAGCCGCTCTTTGATGAACTGCCAGATGATTCGAGTCATCTCGTCGCCGTCGAGCTCGACGACCGTTCCCTCGACCTTGATCTTGCCCATGTGGCTGGTGCCCTCCTCGGCATCGGGCGCAGGTTGTGTCTGCGATGTCTGGCGTCAGGTTCGGGGCGCGGGTTTCGCGACGCCGACCTGCATTAAGTCAAACCTAGTACGCCCGCGGTCTGTACCGCGCGGGTGAACAAACATAACGGCCGTACTGTTTGGATAGTCTACCCGGCGGCACTGTTGCGCCCATCACTGGCTCCCCTCCGTCTCCGGCCGCGTCGCGGCACGTTTCCCACCGCTTCTCCCCGAATCGTCGCGACCCGACGATTCGGCGCGATGACACCCACATTTCGCCCAGATGACGGACTTCGCACCGCCCCGACCTGCATCGATGAGAGACAACGGCCCCCTGCATCATTGCTGGAACTCCCACCCGGGGAGGCCCTGCACCCTGAGGAGGATCGACATGACTGACGGCCACGGACAAATAACGCTGCGCTTTCTCGCGGCCCCGACCGACACCGCGTCGCTGGGCGGAGCCGTGCGCGGCGGGCGCCTGCTCAACTGGATCGACAAGGCCGCCTACGCCTGTGCTGCGGCGTGGTCGGGCGGCTACTGCGTCACCGCCTACGTCGGCAACGTCCGGTTCTCCCGGCACGTCTCGGCCGGCGACCTGGTGGAGGTGGCCGCACGCGTCGTCTACACCGGATCGTCGAGCATGCATTTGATGTGCACCGTCTCCTCGGCCGACCCGTGCACCGGCGAGTTCCGCGAAGTCAGCGACTGCCTGGTCGTCTTCGTCGCCCTCGACGAGCAGCGCCGCCCCCGCCCGGTGCCGCAGTGGCGCCCGACGACGATGGGCCAGATCGCCGACGCCGAGGCCGCCATCGCCCGGATCGGCCTGCGCAAGCGGATCGAACGGGAACTCGCCTCGGCCACCTACAGTGCCGCCGGTACCGCCCCGCGCGCGACCATGAAGTTCCTCGCCGCCCCCACCGACGTCAACTGGGGCGGCAACGCCCACGGCGGCCGCATCATGGAGTGGATGGACGAGGCGGCCTACCTGTGCGCCGCTCAGTGGGCCGCGGGCGACTGCGTATCCGCCTATGTCGGCGGCGTGCGGTTCTACGCCCCGGTCCACATCGGCGACATGGTCCGCACCCGGTCTCGCCTGTTGCACACCGGTCGCCAAACCATGCACATCGGCGTGGAGATGAGCGCCGCCGACCCGCGCACCGGTGTCTTCCGCGAGACCGGCCACGCGATCGCCATCGTCGCGGCCATTGACGCCGCCGGCGATGCCACCGACGTCCGGCCGTGGCACCCCGTCGACGACGAGGACATCGCCCTCGACGCCCACGCCCGCGAACTCATCCGGCTACGACGCGAGGTCCCCCGCGCGCCGCTGCACGTGCACTAGTTCTGGGTGCTCGGCGTCGAACCCTGATTCTGGGCGCCGAACCCGAAGCCGCCCGAGTTGCCGGACGGCGACCACGACGGTCCGCCGGACCCGCCGCGGTTGCCCCCGCCGTTGCCGTACCGCGGACTGGAGTCGGTGTTACCCGACTGCGGCGAGGCACCCTCGCCGCCGGTGGGCGGCTCCCACGGCCGGGATTGCGGCGAGGACGGCTGCTGGTATCGCTGCTGGTATCGAGGAGTCGGCGGCTGGTACTGCTGGGCCGGCGGGCTCTGCGGCGTCGTCTGCCCCTGCTCGGCAGGTTGATTCTGCTGGGCCGGTTGATTCTGCTGGGCCGGTTGATTCTGCTGGGCTGTATTACCCTGCGTTCCGAACTGCTGCGCGGGCCACCGATGGGGCCGCACGCCGTCACCGGCGTTGGTAGCGGCCCCACTCGGCGACGTGAACGGCGCTCCCGCCGACGAAGTGCCTCGTCGCTTCGCAGCGAACCCGGAGAACGTAGTCGACTTCTGCCCAGTCGCCACGCTGTTGGACTCCGCCAGCTGATTCACCTTCGACGCGTCGACAGTGGCGATCGCGGACTTGAATACCGCCTCCTGTCCGGTTGTCGTGCCATTGCCCGTGACGTTCTGGGTCGTGATTGGCGCAGGGAAGACCGTGAACGGGTTCGACGATGCCGAATCGCCCGGGATGTGACCCAAATTCTGCACCGTGGTCACCCACGAACCCTGGAAGATGTCCGCTCCACCCACGAGCTGACTCACCCTGTTGCCCCAGTAGATCGTTCCGTTGATCGGCACCAGCAAGATGCTGGCGAGGCTGCGCGCAAGGCTGGTCGCACCGTTCACAAACTGCGTCGTATCGCCGGAGATCGCCGGCACGATTCCCCCGACCAGATCGACAAAGGTGAACGCATCCGGCAGGTACCCGCCGGCGTTGTAGGTGATGTAGGGCAATTGCGGCAGCGCGCTGTATACGAGGTTGATGATGGGCTGCACACTCGAGATCCCGATATCGGGAAGAACCGAGTTGGCATTCAGAACACTTTGCACCTTGCGGTAGTAGTCTGGAATATTCGCCGCATCGGCCTCGGACATCCCCAAGGCGACCGCGGCCCGCCGAACAAGTAGGGATACCGAGGATTCGCGTGAGACGACACATACCGTGCCACCGTTGTTGGCCGCTTCGCCGCAGACCGCCCCCTGAGTCTCAGTTCCCACTTGACCCCAGGATTCCGGGTCATCGGTCATCCAGCCGAGAATTGGGTAGTCGCCGTGTTTGAGGAAGTATCCGAGCAACGAATCGATCGCCCCCAGCGGATCCTTGACCGGATCGGCGAGATAACAGATGCCGTCGCCTTGGCTGCAGATTGATCTGACCTCGACATCGCCAAATCCGCCGTCCCGGGAACCGTTCATGGTCAGCCCGGGCACGACTCCGAGAAAGCTCAGTTCGATCCCACGCCCGTCGAATCCTGCCAACCGCTCCTGCCGAGGATCGGAGTACAGGGTGCCGGTGACTCCGTCGCTGCTGACGCCTTCGACACGACCGTTGCCGATATCGGACAGCACGTCACCGGCCACCCGGGCCCCCTGGGAGTAACCGACGATCTCCACTGGGGCCTCGCTGCAATCGCCCCCACCGCCGCGGTAGTCCTTCACAGCGTCCACTGTCGCCTGCTTGCCGATCTCGACATCGCGGTTGTAGCCGACGGAACCCGCAGGCCATAGCGTCGTCGGGTAGTTGACGATGATGACGTCTTTGCCGTCGTGCTCCGCCCGCGCGATCACCTGCCCCATCGCCGCGGCGTCCACATCGTTCGTGCCCGGTACGACGACCACGGCGCCGTTGGGAGAGCATGTCGCTCGCGCCGCACCCGGCGGGACGAGCAGCGCCGCAGCCAAGGCCACGCCCCCGGCAATCGCGAGCAGCGTCAGCATGCGACGAATCCGACCCGGCCTCGCAGCCGGTTTCGTCGGGTCCGTCTCCTGCGGTGCGCCCAACAACTGAGTCATGTCGATGCCTTCCGAACATGGCCCCCATCGAGGCCCCCAACCACGTCTGCGCGATCGCGACGACCGGCTGTGACATCGCAATCTGAAAAGAACTGTTGTCACCTTAAGGCAATGTGAGCCGTGTTACATCTTTTACCCAGCCGTTGCCCAGGCCACGCTTAACCCGCCGGGCTCGACGAGGCCCGCGGCGCGGGAGCCGTACCGAATCCGGCACCACCCTGACGCGCCGACGGTGACCCAAAGCGCGAGCCGAAACCGCCGCGACCGCCCGCCCCGGCACCGCCGTCGGAGTCCGGCGCACCCGACCACGGGGCTTCCCCGCCACCGCCTTTGTCCTGCCGCGGTGGGGTCTGCCCTGCTGGGGTCTGCCCTGTTGGGGTCTGCCACGGTGGGATCTGCGCCGACGAGGGCGGAGACTGCGGCTGCTGGTGGCGGTAATCCCATTGCCCGAACCGCTGCGCGGGCGTGTTTTGCTGCGCAGGTGAGTTCTGCTGCGCAGGCGTATTCGTGCTTCCCGCGGTCTGCGGCACGACAACACTTCGCTGCGCGAAGCCCTGTTGCCCAACCCCCTGTTGCCCAACCACCTGTTGCCCAATCCCCTGCTGCGCCGCCTGGACGCCCGCAAGCAGCGTGGCGGACTGACCATTCCCCGGCGGTTGGTACGGCGTGAACCCATCCCATCCGTCCGGCCACAGGGTCGGATAGTTGCTCAGATCCTCCCCCGGCACGAATCCGAGGCCGAGGGTCTGCGTCGGCAGATCCAGGCCGAGCTTGTTGCCCCAGTACACCGTCGCATTGACGGGGATCAGCATCAGGCTGATGGCGCTGCGCCCGATCGCATTCACCGCATTGCGCAATTGCGTCGAATTGCCGCCGGTGGCAATGGTGACGACCCCGCCGATCAGTTCGCCGGCGGTGAGGATGTCGGGGAGGTAGCCGCCGACGTTATAGGTGACGTACGGCAGCTGCGGGAGTGCGCCGTTGATGATGTCGAAGATCGGCTGGAGATCGGAGATGGTCGCGCCGGGAAGGACGTTGTTGAGGTTGAGGACGTTGCCGACCTTCCCATAAACGTCGGGGATCGCCGACGGATCCTCCATCCCCACGAGCTTCGCGATCTCTCGGATCGCCAGGGTCACCGACGACACGCGCTGGACGATGCACACCGTGCCGCCGTTGTTGGCCGCCTGCTCGCAGACGGTCTGGCCTTCGGCCCCCGAGGGCTGGGCACCGTCGACGGCCCACGACTCGTCGGCCATCCACCCCTTGAGGGGATAGTCGCCGTGCTTGAGCGCGTAACCGACCAGTGAGTCGAGTGCGCCGAGGGGGTCCTTGAGCGGATCGGCCAGATAGCAAATCCCATCCCCCTGGCTGCACAGCGATGTCACGTGGTCGTTCAGCACGCCGAAGCCACCCTCGCGCGAGCCGGACATCGTGATGCCGGGGATCACCCCGAGAAAACTGAGTTCGATGCCGCGGCCGAAGAATCCGCTGATGCCCTCCTGCCGCGGGTCGGAGTACAGCACGCCCTCGACATTCTCCGCGGACACCCCGTCGGCCCGGCCGTTCCCGATGTCCGACAGCGCGTCGCCGGCGATCCGGGCCCCCTGCGAATACCCGATGATCGTGACCTTGGCGTCCTCGCCGCACTTGCTGCGATATTCCTTGACCGCTTCGATCGTCGCCGTTTTGCCCAGCTGGGCGTCCTTGTCGTACCCCACGCCGCCGAGGGGCCAGAGATTGGTGGAATAGCCGACGCGCACCTGGTCGTAGTCCTTGTACTTGTCGCCGGTCACCAACGCGGTCATCGAGTTGTTCTCGCGGTCGTTGGTGCCCGGGACCATGATCACTGCCCCCGACGCCGAGCACTCGGCGGCATGGGCCCCGCCCGACGGGACCAGCAGCGACGCGCACAGCGCCAGACCCGAGGCGATTGCGGCAATCGTGAGCGCCGTGAGTCTCCGTCCGCGACGCTCCCGCACTCCCCCGCGCGATGCTTCAGTAGAAGTAATCCCCATCACAATCATCCCCCCGTGTGACTTGTACTACACGGTAGGTTACTCCAGAGTCAGATAGGAATGGAAGAGTCTTCTGACGCGGCTTCGGCCGGTCCCAGAATTAACCCGCGTTGATTCCAGACCCCTCAAGCGTCCGATTCGCTGTGTTATATCCTTGGGAACAGGTCCAGAGAATCAGCGCCAAGCCCCGGCTCGCTGATCGGCAACCCTCCAACCGCGGTGGGGTGCTCCGGGTGATGACCTGGTCGTGTGGAGACACCGCACGGCAAGCGCGGGTCCGACGGTCGGACCCAAGAACGGGGCAACCCGAACCGTCCGGAAGGTGATTGAAGAACCATGTCGCAAACCCCCGACGATCCCACCGCAGCCTGGAGCTTCGAAACCAAGCAGGTCCACGCAGGTCAGGGTGTTGATTCGGCCACAAACGCTCGGGCGTTGCCGATCTACCAGACCACGTCGTTCGTCTTCGACAACACCACGCACGCGGCCAACCTCTTCGGCCTCGCCGAGCCGGGCAACATCTACACCCGGATCATGAACCCGACGCAGGACGTCGTCGAGCAGCGCCTCGCGGCCCTCGAGGGCGGCGTCGCGGCACTGCTGCTGGCCTCCGGTCAGGCCGCCGAGACCTACGCGATCCAGAACATCGTCGAGCAGGGCGGCCACGTCGTTTCCAGCCCGCGCCTCTACGGCGGTACCTACAACCTCTTCCACTACACCCTGCCGAAGTTCGGCATCGAGGTGTCGTTCGTCGAGAACCCCGACGACCCTGAGTCCTGGCAGGCCGCGGTCCGCCCGAACACGCGCGCCTTCTTCGGCGAGACCATCTCCAACCCGAAGACCGAGATCCTCGACATCGAGGCCGTTGCCGAGGTCGCACACCGCAACGGTGTGCCGCTCATCGTCGACAACACCGTCGCGACACCGTACCTGCTCAACCCGCTCAAGCACGGCGCCGACATCGTCGTGCACTCCACCACCAAGTGGATCGGCGGACACGGCACCACCATCGGCGGCGTCTTGATCGACGGCGGCAACTTCGACTGGCGCGTCCAGCGCGACGGCCAGGACCTGTTCCCCGGCTTCACCCAGCCGGACCCGAGCTACAACGGCGTCGTGTTCGCCGACCTCGGCGCCCCCGCGTACGCGCTGAAGGCCCGCGTCCAGCTGCTGCGCGACACCGGTGCCGCGGCCTCGCCGTTCAACGCCTTCCTCACCGCCCAGGGCATCGAGACGCTGAGCCTGCGCGTCGAGCGGCACGTCGAGAACACGAAGAAGGTCGCCGACTTCCTCACCAAGCACCCGCAGGTGGAGACGGTGTACTACTCGGGACTCGATTCCTCGCCGTACGCCGAGTTGGCCAAGAAGCTGCTCCCCAAGGGCACCGGCTCGGTCATCAGCTTCGAGTTGGCCGGCGGCGTCGAAGCGGGTAAGAAGTTTGTCGACGCCCTGACCCTGCACAGCCATGTCGCCAACATCGGCGACGTCCGCTCGCTGGTCATCCACCCGGCGTCGACCACGCACAGCCAACTCTCCGGCGAGGAACAGCTCAGCGCCGGCGTCACCCCGGGCCTGGTCCGGCTGTCGGTGGGCATCGAGGGGATCGACGACATCCTCGCCGACCTGGAGCAGGGCTTCGCGGCGGCGAAGAGCTAGGAGAACACGATCAGCGAGGCCGAAGTGACCATCCTGCACAGCCGCCGACCCGTCGCGGAACCCGTTTCCGCGACGGCGTCGGCGGCTGCGCCGGTCTGGGCGCAGACCCCCGACGGCTCGCTGCACCAGGTTCCCGTCGGAGACATCGCCCTCGACAACGGGGAGACCATCCCCGACGTCACGATGGCGTTCTCGCGCTGGGGACAGCCCAACGCGGCCCGGGACAACATCGTCCTGGTCCTCCACGCACTGACGGCCGACACCTACATCACCGGCCCGGCCGACGACCACCACCCGGCTGCCGGATGGTGGGACGGCCTGATCGGCCCCGGCGCCGCCCTGGACACCGACGAGTGGTGCGTGATCGCGGCCAACGTCCTCGGCGGTTGCAACGGGTCCACCGGCCCGTCGTCGCCGGCCGCCGACGGCAAGCCGTGGGGCTCGCGCTTCCCGCAGATCACCGTGCTGGACCAGGTCCGCGCCGAAGCCGCACTCCTCGACGAGATCGGCGTGACCTCGATCGCCGCCGCCGTCGGCGGATCGATGGGCGGGGCCCGCGCGCTGGAGTGGGCGGTCACCTACCCCGAGCGCACCCGCGCGGCACTCGTCCTCGCCGTCGGCGCCCGCGCCACCGCCGATCAGATCGGCACACAGGCCACCCAGATCGCCGCAATCAAGGCCGACCCCGCCTGGCAGGGCGGCGACTACCACGGCACCGGCATCACGCCGACGACCGGCATGGGCGTCGCCCGTCGGATCGCCCACCTGACCTACCGGCACGAGCTCGAACTCGACAACCGGTTCGCGAATTCGCCTCAGGGACAAGAAGATCCGCTGCACCACGGTCGCTACGCCGTGCAGAGCTACCTCGACCACCAGGCCGACAAGATCGTCGCCCGCTTCGACCCCGCCTCCTACGTGGCGCTGACCGAGGTGCTGAGCAACCACGACGTGGGGCGCAACCGCGGCGGTGTCCGCGCCGCATTGGCCGCCTGCCAGACCCCGGTCATCGTCGGCGGTATCGACACCGACCGGCTCTACCCGCTGCGACTGCAGGAGGAGTTGGCGCAATTCCTCGGCAACTGCGTCGGCGGGCTACGCGTCGTCGAATCCGTCTACGGCCACGACGCCTTCCTCATCGAGTTCGACGCGATCGCCGATCTCCTGCGCCAGACGGTCGCACTCGCCCGCTGACCGCCCGCTGCGGGTAATCCTGCGCTCAGCGCGTCCCCAACGGGTCGATGGTGATCGCCATCCACAGCACGACGGTGGCCAGGGTCGTCAGCGCCGCCACGTCGAAGGCGCGGCCGCGCACCTGGAGCAGCCCCGCCCGACTCGCCGGCAGCAGCGCCCGCAGCACCGCCCCGAAGGCCAACGACCCGCCGAACAAGAACGCGCCGCGGCGCCAGCGGTCGACGAACACCAGGATGCCCGCGACCGTCATGCCGCCCAGCACCAGGAAGAACGGGATCTGCATGACGTACCAGCGGCGCACCCGCGCGCGCCGCAGGGTCTGCGCACGCTCGAGATTCGTCGGGAGGTCCGCCACCTCGGGCACCAGGACCGAGGTGGCCGGGTCGACGCGTCGCGTCACATTGCGCTGCGTCACGTTGTGCTGGGTGACGTCGTGTTCGGCCTCGCCGTCGGGTCCGGTCACCTCAGGCCTCCCGGGCCGCCAACTGGGCCTCGGCGCGCTCGACGATGTTGACCAGGAGGAAGGCGCGGGTCAGCGGACCCACACCGCCCGGGTTCGGCGACACCGCACCGGCCACCTCCCACACGTCGGGGTGGACGTCGCCGACGAGTTTCCCGTCGTCGCCGCGGCTCACCCCGACGTCGACGACCGCCGCCCCCGGTGCGACCATGTCGGGCTTGATCAGGTGTCCGACGCCGGCCGCGGCGACGATGATGTCGGCCCGCCGCGTCTCGGCGGCCAGGTCGCGGGTGCCGGTGTGGCACAACGTCACCGTGGCGTTCTCGCTGCGCCGGGTCAGCAGCAGTCCGATCGGACGGCCGATGGTGACCCCGCGGCCGACGACGACGACCTTCGCGCCGTCGATCGGGATGTCGTAGCGCCGCAGCAGGTGGACCACGCCGCGCGGGGTACACGGCAGCGTCGACTCCTCGCCCAGGACCAGGCGGCCCAGGTTGATCGGGTGCAGGCCGTCGGCGTCCTTCGCCGGGTCGATCCGCTCGAGCGCCGCGTTCTCGTCGAGGTGGCGCGGCAGCGGCAGTTGGACGATGTAGCCGGTACACGCCGGGTCGGCGTTGAGATCGTCGATCGCCGCGTTCAGCTGCTCGGTCGTGATGTCGGCCGGGAGGTCCCGACGGATCGAGGTGACCCCGATCTTCGCGCAGTCGGCGTGCTTGCCGCGGACATAAGACTGCGACCCCGGGTCGTCGCCGACGAGGATCGTGCCCAGGCCGGGTTCGATGCCGGCGGCCTTGAGCCGCTCGACCCGCGCTGCGAGGTCGGTGAAAATCTCATCGCGCGTGGCGATGCCGTCGAGTCGTGTCGCTGTCACCCCGCCATTCTTCCACGTCCCCTCTTCCGCGCCGCCCGGGTCGCCCCCGGCGCGGCGCTGCTAACCTGCGAGCCGTGTTCCGCATCCTGTTCGTCCAGCCGTGCATCCCACCCAACACCGGCAACGCCATCCGCCTGGCCGCCAATACCGGATCCGAGCTGCACCTCGTCGAACCGCTCGGGTTCGACCTGAGCGATGCGCAGGTCAAACGCGCTGGCCTGGACTATCACGAGATGGCGCACGTGACCGTCCACCGCGACCTCGACGCCGCCTGGGAGGCGTTGGACCCGACGACGGTGTACGCGTTCACCGCCCACGCCTCGCGCTTCTACACCGATGTGGCCTACTCCCCCGGTGACGTGTTGATGTTCGGCCCGGAGCCGACGGGTCTCTCCGACGAGATGCTCGCCGACCCGCATGTTACCGACCGGCTGCGCATCCCGATGCTCCCCGAGCGCCGATCGCACAACCTGGCCAACTCGGCGACCCTCGCGGTCTACGAGGCCTGGCGCCAACACGGGTTCGACGGGGCGGTCTAGCGGTTTCTCGCGGCCGCCGGCTCTCCGGTTAATCGATCGACGCCCGGCACCGGCGTCCGTATCGTGGTCGATCGCCGCCGACCGGCGGCACCGCCACGAACACAGGAAGAACCATGAACACCGCATTCCCCGTACCCCTGACCGGCGCCACCGCGTCGACGCTGCTGTGGGCCGACGAGACCTCCATCGAGGCCGCCGCGCTCGACCAGCTGCGCCGGGTGTCGCGTCTGCCGTGGGTGCACGGGGTCCGCGTCATGCCCGACGTCCACGTCGGCAAGGGCGCCACCGTCGGATCGGTCATCGCCATGCGCGAAGCAGTCTGTCCGGCCGCCGTCGGAGTCGACATCGGTTGCGGCATGGCCGCGGTGAAGACCGACGTGACCGCTGCCGACCTGCCCGACGACCTGTCCGGCATGCGCAGTGCGATCGAGGCGAAGGTGCCCGTCGGACGCCACGGCCACGACTCCCCGGTCAACCCGGACCGCCTGCAGGCGGGCGGCGGCTGGGAGTCGTTCTGGCGTCGCTTCGGCGATCTGCACCGCGGGGTGCGCCAGCTCGACGGCCGTGCGCAGAAGCAGATGGGTTCACTCGGCGGCGGCAACCACTTCATCGAGATCTGCCTCGACGACGACGGCGCCGTGTGGATCATGCTGCATTCCGGCTCGCGCAACATCGGCAAGACGCTGGCCGACCGCCACATGTCGGTGGCGGCGAAATTGCCGCACAACGCCGATCTGCCCGACCCCGATCTCGCCGTGTTCGTCGCCGGGACACCGGAGATGGACGCCTACCGGCGCGACCTCGAGTGGGCCCAGGAGTACGCGGCGCGCAACCGCCGCGTGATGCTCGCCCTGGTGTCCGCCGCGTTCCGGGGGAGCTTCGGGGGCCGCCAGGTGCGGTTCGACGAGCCGATCAGCTGCCACCACAACTACGTGGCGACCGAGCAGATCGGCGGCGTCGAGCTGCTGGTCACCCGTAAGGGCGCGATCCGCGCGGGTGACGGCGACCTCGGCCTGATCCCCGGATCGATGGGCACCGGTTCCTACGTCGTGCGCGGCCTGGGATCGGAGCAGTCCTTCTACTCCGCGTCGCACGGTGCGGGGCGTCGGATGAGCCGGTCCAAGGCGCGTCGGACGTTCACCGCCGACGACCTGGTGGCACAGACCGCCGGCGTCGAGTCCCGCAAGGACCTCGGCGTGGTCGACGAGATCCCGGCGGCCTACAAGGACATCGACTCGGTGATCGCGGCGCAGACCGACCTCGTCGAGGTGGTCGCTCATCTGCGCCAGGTGGTCTGCGTCAAGGGCTAGCCGACTGCCAGGCCAGAAGGACACCCAGGATGAAGGCGATGACGGGGTAGGTCACCCACATGGAGAACCGGCCGGTGAAGCAGGCGGCCAACCAGCCCCGCTGGTCGCGGTCGTCGTCGCTCATCGGCCGGCCATCGTGCCGCCGACGAACAACCCCGCGATGAAGGCGACCAGGCTCGGCAAACTGATGAGGAGATTCCACAGCCTCCAGCTGAGTTCGTACCACAGGCCTTGGACGGTCCGCTCCGCCCACGACGACCAGGTCCACGGCACCGCATGGCGGGGCTGGTACCGAATACCGCTGCGCCGCTTCTCATCGGGGTCCACACCGCGAACCTAGCAGCCTCGCGGCTAACACCAGTCGCGCGACCGGGTGCCGATCCGCAGGTCCAGCTTCTGCATCCGGTCCGCGACCACGGTGACGGCGCCCTCGGCGTTCTGCACCTTGCCGCGGATCACCAGAGCCGTTGCGGTGTGGGCCAACTCGCGGTACTTGCGCCACAGGCCCACCGAGCAGACGACGTTGACCATCCCGGTCTCGTCTTCGAGGTTGATGAAGGTGACGCCCGACGCGGTGGCCGGCCGCTGTCGGTGCGTCACCGCCCCGGCGACCAGCACGCGCGCCCCGTCGTCGACGGCGAGCAGTTGGTCGGCCGGCACCACCCCGAGTGCCTGCAACCGCGGGCGCAGGTACTGCGTCGGGTAGCTCGTCGGGGTGATGCCGGTCGCCCAGGCGTCGGCGGCGGCCAACTCCACCGTCGACAACCCGGGGAGTTCCGGGGCCGGGGATCCCGCGCGCAGCGGCAGGTGGTCGCGTCGGCGCCGCGACGCCTCCCCCGCCGCCCACAGTGCCTGCCGTCGACTCATCCCGAACGAGTCCAGCGCACCCGCGGTCGCCAGCGCCTCCCACTGCGCCTGGGTCAGTTCGACGCGCCCGGCCGCATCGTCGAAGTCGGCGAACGGTCCGTGCGCCGACCGTTCGGCGACGATCCGCTGCGCCGCCTCGTCGCCGATGCTGCGCACCCCGGCCAGTCCCAGCCGCACCTGTGTCCCGGACGCCTCCAGGGTGGCGTCCGGCAAGGACGCGTTCAGATCGGGCCGGTGAACCTCGACGCCGTGGCGCCGGGCGTCGGCCACCAGCGACTGCGGCGAGTAAAACCCCATCGGCTGCGCGCGCAGCAGGGCCGCACAGAAGGCGGCCGGGTGGTGCAGCTTGAACCAGGCCGAATAGAACACCAACGACGCAAAGCTCTGCGAATGGCTTTCCGGAAAGCCGAAATTGGCGAAGGCGGCCATCTTCTCGTAGATCCGTTCCGCCGCTTCGCCGGTGATCCCGTGCAACCGTTCCATCCCGTCGAAGAAGCGCTGCCGCAGCGCGGCCATCTTCTCCGGGGACCGCTTGGAGCCCATCGCCCGGCGCAGCTGGTCGGCCTCGGCCGCGCTGAACCCGGCGACGTCGACGGCCATCTGCATGAGCTGCTCCTGGAACAGCGGTACGCCCAGCGTCCGGGCCAGGGAGCGCTCCAGCGCCGGATGGTCGTAGCGCACCGGCTCCAGACCGTTGCGCCGTCGGATGTACGGGTGCACCGAGCCACCCTGGATCGGCCCCGGACGGATCAGGGCGACCTCGACGACCAGGTCGAAGAAGGTGCGCGGCTTCAACCGCGGCAGCGTCGCCATCTGGGCGCGCGACTCCACCTGGAACACCCCGACCGAGTCGGCGCGGCACAGCATGTCGTAGACCGCGGCCTCGGTCAGGTCGATACGCGCCAAGTCGACGGTGATCCCCTTGTGCTCGGCTACGAGGTCGATCGCGTAGTGCAGCGCCGAGAGCATCCCGAGGCCGAGCAGGTCGAACTTCACCAACCCGATGGCCGCACAGTCGTCCTTGTCCCACTGCAGCACGCTGCGGCCCGGCATCCGCGCCCACTCGGTGGGACAGACGTCGGCGATCGGCCGATCGCAGATCACCATTCCGCCGGAGTGGATGCCCAGGTGCCGGGGCAGGCCGCCGATCTGGGCGGCGAGGTCCACCACGTCGTCGGGGGCCTCGTCGGGCATCCGGCTCCACGCGTCCTGCTGGCCGGTGGCATATCCCAGGGCGCGCGCGGTGTCGCGCACCGCCGACCGCCGCCGGTAGGTGATGACGTTGGCGACCTGGGCGCTGTAGTCCCGCCCGTATCGGGCGTAGACGTATTGGATCGCCTCCTCGCGTCGGTCGGATTCGATATCGACGTCGATGTCGGGCGGGCCGTCGCGCTCCGGGGACAGGAACCGCTCGAAGAGCAACTGGTTGGCCACCGGGTCCACCGAGGTGATCCCGAGCGCGAAGCAGACCGCGGAGTTCGCGGCGCTGCCGCGGCCCTGGCACAGGATGTCGTTGCGCCGGCAGAACTCGACGATGTCGTGGACCACCAGGAAATAGCCCGGGAAGTCGAGTTGGGCGATGATCGCCAGTTCGTGCTCGATCTGCCGGTAGGCCTGCGGGTGCTGCGACGGGCTTCCGTAGCGCCGCGCCGCGCCGGCCATGGTCAGTTCCCGCAGCCAACTGATCTCGGTGTGCCCGGCCCCGACGTCGAACGGCGGCAGCGCCGGCGCGATGAGCCCCAGCTCGAAGGCGCAGTCGGCCGCCAGGTTCACCGCGTTGTCGAGCGCCTCGGGGTGCGCCCGCACCAGCCGGGCCATCTCGTCGCCGCTGCGCAGATGGGCGCCGCCGACGCCGGGCATCCAACCGTCGATCGTCTCGATGTCGGTCCGGGCCCGGATCGCGGCCAGGGCTATCGCCAGCCGCCGCCGGTCCGGTCCGGCGAAGTGTGCGCCGGTCGCCGCGACGACGGGTACCCCGGCACCGGCGGCGATGTCGGTCAAGAGCGCGTTGCGCTCATCGTCGTCGGGCTGGGCGGTGGAGGTGAGTTCGACGGCGACGTTGTCATGGCCGAAACGGTCGATCAGCTCCGCGAGCGCGCGGCGGGCGGCTTCGGGGCCACCGCGGTCGAGCGCGCGGCGCAGCGCCCCTTTGCGGCAGCCGGTGAGGATCAGCCACTGTCCGGCACACTCGGACAACTCGTCGAGGTCGTAGCTCAGCAGTCCCTTCTCCCCGCCGCGCATGTGCGCCGCGGCCATCACCCGCGACAGGCGCCGGTACCCCTCCGGTCCGCGGGCGAGGACCAGCAGGTGTTCCCCCGGCGGATCGGCGACGCCGGTCCGGGTCGGGGTGAACCCGGTGTCGTACCCCAGGGAGAGCTCGGCGCCGAACACCGTCGGGAGCCCGAACTCGCGCGCCGCCTCGGCGAAGCGCACCACCCCGTAGAAACCGTTGTGATCGGTGAGCGCGAGCGCCTTCAGGTCCAGCCGGACGGCCTCCTCAACCATCTCCTCGGGAGTCGACGCCCCGTCGAGGAAGCTGAACGCACTGTGGGCGTGGAGTTCGGCGAACGGGACCGCCGAACGGACCGGGCGCACCGTCTCGTCGGCGAGGTAGGACTCCCGTTTGCGCGACCATGCCGGCGAGTCGCCACCGTCGGGCACCCCCTCGTCGTCGATGTGCTGATCGTCGATGTGCTGATCGGGGATCTGCCGGCCGTACGGCGGGGGAAAAGTCTCCCCGGGCCGCCCATCCGATGGGCGCGGGCGCCCGGAGAGCACCCGCTCCATCTCCGCCCAACTCGGCGGTCCGTTATGCCATCCCACCGCCCGAGTATATCGAACATACGTTCGTCTCGCGCGGTTCCGCCTATCCGGCTACGCGCCCATCACCTCGGGGCGCGGCGAGACGGTGAACAGGCTGCCCGGCGTCACCAGGTAGCGCCATTCGACACCGTCGCAGCGAACCTCGACGCGGTAGTGCCCGGGCACGGTGCCGCGCGTCTTCGCCGCGGCCCGACCCGGCTGAAGCTCGGCGCGCAACGAGAGGTAGTCCGAACGGACGGCCTGTCCGACCGCGGGGTCGGTCAGCATGGCCGCGCAGGTGATCGGATTCTCGCGGTCGAGGTTGACGATGCGCAGGGTCACCGTCTCGTCTCCGTTGTCGATCGCATCCACGCGGACCCAGGAGGTGCCCAACGTCAACGCATTGGCCACCGGGCCGCCCATCGCCATCGGTATGGCGGCCGCTGCCGCCCCCACTGCGATGATGCCCATCGTCCTCACCGCCCCTCACCGGCCGGGGGCTGGGGGTTGATCCGCGTCCAATCACGCCGACGCGGAAGGCGCTTGCGGTGGTTCATCATCGTGCCTTCGTCGTTGCTGCAGGCTGTCGGGATACCGTCTGCAGATATCAGGATCGCCGCCGCCGACCGCCGGGACACGAGTAGCGGACTACCCGATCCCCCGTGCCGACGAGGCGCCACCCGGCCGGCACTACTCGTAGACCCCCTCCACCCGCCATTGGCCGTCCGCGTCGAAACGCAGGAGCAAGGCGCGGTCGTCGTCGAGCAGCACTTGGGCGCGGGCGATGACCGCATCACCGGACAGGCCACACGGCCACGGCCCGGCCCACCACTGCACCGCCCAATTGCGCGCCTGCGCCGCCACCGACACCGGTTCCCTGGTGAACGCTCCGCGCGCGGTCACCCCGACCGGCCGGCCGGCGACATCGCACACCCCGATCGGGGCGTCCACCAGCACGGCCGGGGTGGGCTCGGGCAGCCGCGACGGCCACGGCGCGGCGACCGGGCGCGCCGGCACCACCGCCTCCCCGGCCGGGACCAGGGTGATCTGCTCGGCCGGCCCCCGGCCGCCGCTGCGGACCGGGACCATCACCGCGTCGGCACCGAGCAGCCCCTGGACCCGCACCAGCGCCCGGCGGATCCGGTCGGCACGCGGGCCGTCGGGCGGCAGCCCCCGATCCCCGTCGGCCCCGGCCGGCAGTTCGTACTGCACCCCGGCCCCGGCGGAGACCTCCACCGGCTCCAGGACCAACTCGACGATCGGAGAGTCGGGCCCCTCCCCGGGCCCCACCGCCCCTTCGGTCAACCACCCCTCCAGTTGCCAGCGGACGCGATCGGCGGTCGCCTCCGGGGTCAACGGGAGTGCGCAACACCACGTCCGCGAGTTCTCTTGTCCGCGTTCGGTTCTCGCGTGCACCGCCAACCTGGTGCAGGACACGGCCGCCGCGGTGAGGCGTTCGTGCAGCCGGGCCGCGAGACGCCTGGCCAGAAAGGCCGCGGCATCGATCCGCTCGACCGGCGGGTCACAGGGGTGGACGACGACGAGTTCTGGCGGAGCAGGTGCCGCCGACGGGATACGACCGGGCCTCCCCGACGCCTGCCGATGCGCGACAACGGCATCGGCATCAAATCGAGAGCCCACGTCGGCGGCGGGCAGGGCGGCGAATGCGCCAATCGTGCGCAGCCCCAGCCGCCACAGCAGGTCCACCAAATCGCCCCGGGACTCCCCGCCCAGGCTCGGCTCGACGGCCAGTTCCCGGATCGACAGCCCGGCCAGGAACTCCACGTCGCCCCCCACCGGGACCAGCCGCTCCCGGCGGGCGGCCAGTACCGCGGTGAACATCTCGTCGGCGATGCCGATCTGCACCTCGACTCCGACGTCGGCAACCGCCTCCACCACCGCGGCCGCAAGGTTCTCCTCCGATCCGAAGTACCGCAGCCCAGATGCCGGGGCCGCCACCAAGCCGGGACGCAGGACCTCGGCGGCGGGCAGGATCGCCGCCACCGCCGTGACCACGGGTGCGAACAGCCGGCCGTCCCGATCGGGGTCGGCGGGGACGATGACCAGCTCCGGACAGGTCGACTGGGCCTGCCGCTTGCGCATGCCCCGCCGGACACCGGTGCGCCGCGCCGGCAATGAGCAGGCGACGACCCGGTTGGCCGCCAGGACGGCAATCGGTGTGGCGGGCGGCAGGTCCCGCTCGGCGGCGGCGGCCACGGCCGGCCAGTCCGGGGCCCACAGGGCGAGCGTGCGACGGGACATCAGAGCGTCCCTGCCCCGGCCCGGCTCCCCCGCCCGGCGGCGAGGACGGCACTGCGCGGCGGGCGGCTGCGGGAGCGCAGCGACACCGCGAGGTCCCACCCGTCGATCCGGCCGTAGCCGCACCGCCGGGCATCCGACGGACCCGCCGACGACGTGCGGTACCCACTCACCCGGGCGGCCAGATGGGCGGCGGCCCCCGGCCACTGCCCGCCGACGACGAGCAGCACCGCCGAGTTCCGGCGCGCCCGCGCGGCGAGGACCTTGGCGCGCGACGGCGGGACCGCCATCCCGCGCAGTTCCAGCACCACCAGATCCATCCCGTCGAGCAGGACGGTCGCGATCTGCAGCGGGTCTGCCCCCGGGTCGGAGACCAGCGCGATCCGGTCCAGATCCGCCCCCATCTCCGCGGCGGCGAGCATGCTGAGCCGCGGGAGGCCGACTACCGCGACCTGGGCACCCGCACCGCTACTCGCCGCGATCATCGACAACAGCAACGAGCCGGCCCCCGAGGCCGACACCACGCTGCCGCGCACCAGCCCGCCGTGGGGGAACAACCCGATCAGCGCCTCGGGTACCGCCAGGGTCCTCGACGTCGCACCGTCTTCCCCCGGTCCGACGTCGGGATCTACCCGGGGGGCCGCCCCGCCCGCCGTCGTCGAGACCCGTTCCATCGCCTGGCGCAACTGCGCGATCGTCGGGTCAATAGCCGCTTCACCCATGTCTTCTCCGACCGTTTCACCATGTCCGCCGGACTTGTTTCACCAGGCCGGCAGACCCGTTGTGAAGCCGGTCGGGAAGTTACCGGGCCTCGTCGAACATTCATTCGATATAAGGACTGTAGACCCAAGGTCGGACAACGCGCAACAGCAACCTTTTACCCAGGTCAGAGAGCTACGGCGCATTAAAACAGGGTGGGTTCGCCCAGTGCCGCACCCACCGGTGCCGACGCCCGCGCCATCGTCGGCTCGGCCGGCAGATCGGGCCCCGATTGCCCCACCAAACCGTGGTGAGCGACCAGCGGCCGCAGCCGCTGCGCCAGCTTTGCCGAATACTCCCCCGACACGTAGGCGCCCCGCCCGTACAGCGCCCGGTAGCGCTTGAGGAGTGCCGGATGTTCCTCGGCCACCCACTGCAGGAACCAGCCCCGCGTCGACGACCGCAGATGCATGGGGATCGCCGACACGCTCACCGCGCCGGCGTCGGCGATGTCGCCCAGCAACGCGTCGAGCTGCGCGGTGGAGTCGGTGAGAAACGGGATCACCGGGGCCACCATCACATGCGGGGCGAATCCCGCCTCGGCGAGGGCGCGGATCAACTCCAACCGCGCCCGCGGCGACGGGGCACCCGGGTCCAACTGTTTGGCCAGTTCCTCGTCGCCCATCGCCAGCGACACCGACAGGGACACATCCACCACGTCGGCAGCCTGGCGCAGCAGCGGCAGGTCGCGCTGCAGCAACGTGCCCTTGGTGAGGATCGAGAACGGGGTGCCCGACGACGCGAGCGCCCCGATCACCGGCGGCATCAACCGGTAACGCCCCTCGGCACGCTGGTACGGGTCGGTGTTGGTGCCCAACGCGACGACCTCGCGCCGCCAGGACCGTCGTCGCAACTCCTTGCGCAGCACGGCCGCGGCATTGAGTTTCACGATGATCTGCCGGTTGAAATCCTCGCCGGCGTCAAAGTCGAGATACTCGTGCGTCGGCCGCGCGAAACAGTACCGGCAGGCATGGGTGCATCCGCGAAAGGTGTTGACGCTGAACCGGAACGGCATGCCCGACGACACCGGGACCGGGTTGAGCAGCGATCGGCACAACACCTCGTGGAAGGTCACCCCGGCGAACTCCGGAGTGGTGACCGTGCGCACCAGGTCGGACCGACCCAATCCCGGCAAGCCGCCGTCGTCGGCCTCGACCGCTTGATCCGCCCACCGCATGGTCCAATGCGAACACATGTTCTAAGCCGTGTCAATCCGACCCGCCGCCGATCGGCCTACGCCGACCCCATGGCGGTTCCGTTCTCCAGCCGTGTCGGCGATCCGGTCTGGCGAGACCAGGCGGTGCAGTGGTCGGCCCGGCAGTTGGGCCGAGACATCGACGAGGTCGTCCAACCGCGGATCCGCCCTTGGTCGACGCACCTGCGGTTGAGCACCGGCACGGATCGGTGGTGGTTCAAGGCGAACTGCACGTCGCAGGCCTTCGAACCGGCCCTGCGCGCAGCGCTGCACGAACTCCTCCCCGACCGTTTCGACGAGCCCGTCGCCGTCGACCCCGAACGCGGCTGGCGCCTGACCGCCGATCGCGGGCCGACGTGGGGCGAGCAGACCGGGCCCGTCCCCGCCGGGTGGGCCGAGTTGATCGGCATGGCCGCGTCGATCCAACGCCGCCTCGTCGACCACGGCCCCAGGGTGACAGGCCTCGGCGTGCCCGACTGCTCGCCGCCCACCGTCGTGGCACGGTACGACCGCCTCACCGCCCTGTTGGCCGGACTGCACGACGACCACCCCGCGCATCTGCCGCCCGAATTGCACGACCGCCTGCGTGCCGCGCGCCCGACGGTGGCCGCCGCAGCAGACACGCTGGCCGCCTCGCCGCTGCCGGCCACGTGGCAGCACGGTGACCTCCATCCGCGCAACGTCTTCCACATCGGCGGGATGCCCACGCTTTTCGACCTGGGTGACTCCCAATGGGCGCATCCCGTGGAGATCCTCTGCGTGCCCCACGACTGGATCGGCCACCACGCCGGCGACATCGCCTGGGAACCCCTCTTCGAGGCCTATGCCGACGCGTGGGGGCAGCCGGTATCGGTCCTCGCCCGGGAGTGGGTCGCGGCCCGGCTCACCTGGGCGGTGAACCGGGCAATGACCTGGTGGGACTGTCTCGCGGAAGCCGACGACGACGAATGGCGCCGGTGGGGCGACGCACCGCTGACGCTGTTGGCACGGGTGGCACGGCCATGACCACCCCGCACGCCGCCCGCGGTTGACGGCCACTTCAAATCACCTCGGCCACAAGGGTCGACCCCGTCGCACCGCCACGCTTGACTGGGCGCACCGACCACGACCAAAGGATTTCCACCATGAGCCGGCAGCTCCACCTCGGAGGCTTCCTCATCGCCTCGCCCGTCACCCACTCGCACGCCGCGTGGCGCCACCCGGGTTCGGAGACCGACTACTTCGGCCCCGAGCACTACCACCGTGTCGGACGCATCCTCGAACGCGGCACCTTCGACTTCGCGTTCTTCGCCGACTTGTTGGCCGCCCCGGTTCGCTTCGGCGGCGACCAGAGCGAGCCGTTCCGTCGGGGCACGCAGGCCGCGGCCACCATCGACCCCA
The DNA here is from genome assembly GCF_009932435.1 of Gordonia crocea. NCBI lineage: Bacteria > Bacillati > Actinomycetota > Actinomycetes > Mycobacteriales > Gordoniaceae > Gordonia > Gordonia crocea. The sequence goes on along the minus strand of NZ_BJOU01000001.1, from coordinate 1,380,412 downwards.
GCCTGGTCGCCGCGAGCATCGGTGCCGCGACGTCGCGCCTGGGCATCGCCGTCACCAAGTCGACGACCTACTTCCACCCCTACGAGCTGGCCCGCGTGTTCGGCTCGCTCGACCATCTGACCCGCGGCCGGATCGCCTGGAACATCGTGACCTCGCTCTCCCAGGCCGAAGCGCAGAACTTCGGCTTCGACAACCACCTCGACCACGACGAGCGCTACGCCCGCGCCGAGGAGTTCGTCTCGACCGCGGTGAAGCTCTGGTCGAGCTGGGACGTCGACGCGGTCCGGGCCGACAAGGAGTCCGGCGTGTGGGCCGACCCGGACAAGATCCACGCCGTCGACCACGTCGGCACGCACTACCGGACCCGCGGACCGCTCAACCAGCCCCGATCGCCGCAGCACCGGCCGGTGCTGATCCAGGCGGGCTCCTCCGACGTCGGCAAGAACTTCGCCGCACGCTGGGCCGAGGCCATCTTCGAAATCGACCCGACCCCGGAGGGGCGCCGCGCCTACTACGACGACGTCAAGTCCCGGGCCTCGAACTTCGGCCGCAATCCCGACCATGTGAAGATCTTCCCGTCGTTCATCCCGTTCATCGGCGAGACCGAATCGATCGCCCGCGAGAAGCAGGCCTTCCACAACGAGCTGGCCGACCCCATCTCCGGCCTGATCACCCTGTCGGTGCACACCGACCACGACTTCTCCCAGTACGACCTCGACGCGCCGGTCGAGGACATCACGGTGAGCGGGACGCAGGGCTTGTTCGACGTGGCCCGGCGGCTCTCCCAGCGCGACAGCCTCACGCTGCGCGACATCGGCAAGCTCTACGCCCAGGGCGTGCTGCTGCCGCAGTTCGTCGGCACCGCCGCCGATGTCGCCGACCAGATCGAGGAGTCGTTCCGCGGCGGTGAGGCCGACGGTTTCATCGTCTCCAGCGCCCAGTCGCCCGGCACGTTCAACGAGTTCGTCGACTACGTCGTGCCCGAGTTGCGCCGACGCGGGTTGTTCCGCACCGAGTACCAGGGGTCGACGCTGCGCGAGCACCTGGGCCTGGGCGACCCGCACGACGACCTGCCCGCCGACATCCGCGGTGAGACGCTGCGCGTGAGCGCGTAGCCGGCAGTCCGACCGGGGGTGTCGATCCGGCCTGGGGCCTGGCGCAGGATCGACACCCCCTTCGGGTCTCCCTATTGACAGTTTTCGGTGACCCGAAGTTACAATATTGAAGTGACGAAACTCCTGGTGGCGACGATGGCCGTCGCACTCGCTCTGACGGGCTGCTCGACGGCCTCGCGCGACGATGCGGCCCACGGAAAGCCGCTGGTCGTCACCACCTTCACGGTGCTCGCCGACATTGCCGCCAACGTGGCCGGCGACCGCCTGGCCGTCGAGTCGATCACCAAGTCCGGGGCCGAGATCCACGGATACGAACCGACGCCGGGCGACGTCCGGCGCGCGGCCGGGGCCGCCCTCGTCGTCAAGAACGGCCTCGGCCTGGACGCCTGGTTCGACCGGTTCACCGACGACTTGCACGCCCCGCACGTCGTCGCCTCCGACGGGATCACCCCCATTCCCATCGCCTCCGACGCCTATGCGGGCAAGCCCAATCCGCACGCCTGGATGAGCCCGCTCAACGTCGTGGTCTATGCCGACAACCTGGCCGCCGCCTTCACCCGCATCGACCCCGCCGGCGCGGCCGTCTTCCGCGCCAACGCCGAGGCCTACAAGCAGCGGCTGCGCGCCGTCGCCCACGACCTCGTCGACTCGCTGCACGCCCTGCCGGCCAACGAACGGGCCCTGGTCACCTGCGAGGGCGCCTTCTCCTACCTCACCCGCGACGCGGGTCTGGCCGAGCGCTACATCTGGCCGGTCAACGCCGAACAACAGGCGGTGCCCCGCCAGGTCGCCGCCACCATCGACTTCGTCCGCACCGAGCGGGTGCCCGCCGTCTTCTGCGAGTCGACCGTGTCGGACAAGGCGATGCGACGGGTCGCCGCCGCCTCGGGTGCCCGCTTCGGCGGCATCCTCTACGTCGACTCGCTGTCGCGCGCCGACGGGCCGGTGCCCACCTATCTCGATCTGATCCGGCACGACTCGCGCACCATCGTCGCCGGCCTCACCGGAAAGGCCGTCCAATGACCAGCGCCCTGCACGTCGACGATGTCACCGTCCGCTACGGCGACGTCCTCGCCCTGGATCGGGTCGGCTTCGACGTCGCGCCCGGTTCGGTCTGCGCGTTGATCGGGATGAACGGTTCGGGCAAGTCCACCCTGTTCAAGACGATCATCGGGATGATCACCCCGCGCTCGGGTGTGGTGACGATCAACGGCACGACGCCGGCCCTCGCGCGGCGGTCCGGCCTGGTCAGCTACGTCCCGCAGGCCGAACAGATCGACTGGGCCTTTCCCCTGTCGGTGCGCGAAGTCGTGATGACCGGGCGGTACGGCCGCCTCGGATTCACCAAACGCCCGCGCCGCGAGGACCGCATCGCCGTCGACGAGGCGTTGGACCGCGTCGAACTGGCCGACTTGCACGACCGGCAGATCGGCAACCTCTCCGGCGGTCAACGCAAACGCGCCTTCGTGGCCCGGGCGATCGCGCAGAACGCCTCGATCCTGCTGCTCGACGAACCGTTCGCTGGCGTCGACAAGCGCTCCGAGGCGGCGATCACCGCCCTGTTGCGCGAGGAAGCGTCCCGCGGCGCGACGGCACTCATCTCCACCCACGACCTGCACTCGGTGCCCCGCCTCGCCGACCAGGCGGTCCTGTTGCAGCGCCGCGTCCTCGCCGAGGGGGATCCCGCCGAGGTCGTCACCCCCGACAACCTCGTCCGGGCGTTCGGCCTGGACCCGCTCGACCTGCAGATCGGGGTCGGCCGGTGAACGCGGTGTTCGATTTCCTGGCCGAGCCCTTCCGGTTCGGATTCATGACCAACGCGCTGGCCGCGACGATGATCGCCTCGGTGGTGTGCGCGCTGCTCTCCTGCTGGCTGGTGCTCATCGGCTGGTCCCTGATGGGCGACGCTGTCTCCCACGCGGTGCTGCCCGGGGTGGTCCTCGCCTACATCGTCGGCGCACCGTTCGCCCTCGGCGCGGTGGTGTTCGGCTTCCTCGCCGTGGCCCTGATCGGCGCCGTGCGGGACCGGGGGCGGATCAAGGAGGACGCGGCCATCGGCGTCGTCTTCACCACGCTCTTCGCCCTCGGTCTGGTACTCATCTCGGTGACCCCCAGCCAAACCGACCTGAACCACATCATTTTCGGCAACCTGTTGGGCGTCTCCACCTCCGACCTCGTCCAGATCGCCGTGCTGGGCGCGGTCGTCGCCGCGGTTCTGATCCTCAAGCGGCGCGACTTCACCCTGTACGCCTTCGATCCGATGCACGCCTTCGCCCTCGGCGCCAATCCCCGACTCATCGGCGCCACGCTGCTGGGCCTGCTGGCCCTGACCGCGGTGACCGCGCTGCAGGTCGTCGGGATCGTGCTCGTGGTCGCCATGCTCATCATCCCGGGCGCCACCGCCTACCTGCTCACCGACCGTTTCCGCCGAATGCTGGTGATCGCGCCCGTGCTGGCCGCCGCCTGCGGCGTCGTCGGGCTGTACGTCTCCTTCTACGCCGACACCTCGCTGGGCGGGATGGTCGTACTGACCCAGGGCGTGCTGTTCTTCCTCGTCTACCTGTTCGCACCCGCGCGCGGGGTGATCCCGGCCTGGCAGCGGTCCCGACGAGAATCCGACGAGCGCGCGCAAGAGCCCACGCCCGACGGACCTATACTCGCCAAGTGACCTCCAGCACAAGGATTCCCGCCCCCGACCTGCTTCTCGCGGGCCGCTATCGGCTGCGGTCCCGTATCGGCGAGGGCGGCATGGGATCGGTCTGGCTCGCCCGGGACCAGCGGTTGAACCGCGACGTCGCCGTCAAGCGCGTCGTCGCCCTCGACGGGGTGTCGGCGGAGGGGGCCGAACGGATCCGTGAGAAGGCCCTGCACGAGGGCCGGGTCGCGGTGAAGCTGGCCCACCGCAACGCGGTCGCCGTCCACGACGTCGCCCTCGATGCCGGGACTCCGTGGCTGGTCATGGAATACATGCCGTCGCGCAGCGTGGCGGAGATCCTGCACACGGTGGGGGCCCTCAGCGACGTCGACGCCGCACAGATCGGGGCCCAAGTGGCCGCCGCGATGACGACGGCACACGAGGCCGGGATCATCCACCGCGACATCAAGCCCGGCAACATCCTCGTCGCCGGCACCGAACCCGACGCCGGCACCGTCAAACTCACCGACTTCGGTATCGCCCACTTCAAAGGCGACGACGTCGACGAGGGGACCGACGTCATCACCGGCACCCCCGCGTACTTCGCGCCCGAAGTCGCGCGCGGCGGCGTACCCGCCGAGCCCTCCGACGTCTACTCGCTGGGATCGACCATCTACACGATGGTGGAAGGGCAGCCGCCGTTCGGCGCCGACGAGGACACCGCCGCACTCCTCGACCGCGTCGCGCGGGCCCAGATCCGGCCACCGAGCCGGGCCGGCGCCCTCCACCAGGTCTTGCTGGCGATGCTCACGCCCAGCCCGTCCAAGCGGCCGAGCATGGCCGAGGTCCGCGATTGGCTGGCCGCCATCGCCGCCGCCGCCACCCGGTCGACGCCCGACCGGATCCTGACCGGTCGCCTGCGACGGCCCGACGGGGCCATCCCGCTGTGGGCGCTGACCACCCCGCAGGCGCCGCGCATGAGCACCGGGTCCTACTCGCGCTCCCGCGTCACGACGCCGCTGCCGTCACAGACCTTCGCCGCCCCGCGACCGCTCGTGGCCCCGGTCCCGCCCGCCCCGGGCACACCGTCGGGCTGGCGCAAGCACCGGTCGCTGGTCATCTCCGGCGTGATCGTGCTGGGCCTCATCGCCATCTTGGCGCTGATCGTCGCGCTCTGAGACGGTCCTGCCTCAGCCGCGCAGGGGGCGCAACGCCTCGTCGAGTTGGACCATCTCGTCGAGCTGCGCGGCCAACACCGCATCCTGCTGTTCGTTGCCGATGAAGCGCCCCTCGGCGTCGAGCTGCTTCTGCGGGAAGTTGATCTCCACGTTGCCGCGGGTCATCACCAATCCGACTGCGCCCACCACCGGCCGCAGCGCGGCCTGCGCACGCGTGCCACCCGAGTTGCCACCCCAGTTCACGAAGCCGACCGGCTTGCGGGTCCACTCCGAGTGCAAGTAATCGATGGCGTTCTTGATGGCCGGCGCGAAGCTGTAGTTGTACTCGGGGAACGCGAACAGGAAGGCGTCGGCCGCCGCGACCCGCGCGCTCCACTGCCGCGTGTGCGGCTTCGTGTAGTCGCCCAGGCGCGGGTGGTTCGGCTCGTCCATCAGCGGCAGCGCCAGTTCCTTGAGATCGACGAAGTCGACGTCGAACCGGCCGTCGGCCTCCACCGCACGCCGGGCCCAGTTCGCGATCGGGAGAGCGATGCGCCCTTCCCGGACACTGCCGACGACGATCATCAAGGTGGGCATGGGCGCTCCTCGTTCTCCTGGTGTGCGGGACTTACCGATGTTCCGGGGGCTTTTGACGGTGTGCGACGCTGCGCGGCGTCGGTCACTCCCATTCGATGGTGCCCGGCGGCTTGCTGGTCACGTCCAGCACCACGCGGTTGACCTCGGGCACCTCGTTGGTGATACGGGTCGAGATGGTCTCCAAGACCTCGTAGGGCACGCGGGTCCAATCGGCGGTCATCGCGTCTTCGCTGGACACCGGGCGCAGCACGATCGGGTGGCCGTAGGTCCGTGAGTCACCCTGCACGCCAACGCTTCTCACATCGGCCAACAGGACAACTGGACACTGCCAGATCTGACCGTCGAGACCCGCCGCGGTCAGCTCCTCGCGCGCGATCAGATCAGCGCGGCGCAGCAGCTCGAGCCGGTCGCGGGTGACCTCGCCGACGATGCGGATCGCCAGGCCGGGACCCGGGAAGGGCTGCCGGTTGACGATCTCCTCGGGTAGCCCGAGCTCACGGCCCACGGCGCGCACCTCGTCCTTGAAGAGCAGGCGCAGCGGCTCGACCAGCGTGAACTCGAGGTCGTCGGGCAAGCCGCCGACGTTGTGGTGGCTCTTGATGTTGGCCGTGCCCGACCCGCCACCGGACTCGACGACGTCGGGGTACAGCGTGCCCTGGACGAGGAAGTCGACCTTCTTGCCCGACGCCGCCTGGTCGCCGACCACCCCGGATGCGGCATCCTCGAATGCCCGGATGAACTCGCGGCCGATGATCTTGCGCTTGGACTCCGGGTCGGAGACGCCCGCCAGGTCGGCGAGGAACTTCTCCTCGGCGTCGACGGTCACCAGCCGGGCGCCGGTGGAGGCGACGAAATCGGTCTTCACCTGCTCGCGCTCCCCCGCGCGCAGCAGGCCGTGGTCGATGAACACACAGGTGAGCCGGTCGCCGATGGCGCGCTGCACCAGTGCCGCGGCCACCGCGGAGTCGACGCCGCCGGACAGCCCGCAGATCGCCAGCCCGTCGTCGCCGACCTGGGCCCGGACATCGGCGATCAGGGCCTCGGCGATATTCGCCGCGGTCCACGTCGGCTCGAGGCCGGCGACGTCATAGAGGAACCGGGTGAGGACCTGCTGGCCGTGCGGGCTGTGCAGGACCTCGGGGTGGTACTGGACGCCGGCCATCTTCGCGTCGACGTTCTCGAACGCGGCCACCGGCGCACCCGGCGTCGAGCCGGTCACGGCGAACCCGTCGGGCGCGACCTGCACCGCGTCGTTGTGGCTCATCCACACCGGCTGCGACTCCCCCAGCCCGTCGTGCAGCACCCCGCCGGCGGTGCTCAACGTGGTGCGGCCGAACTCGCGGCCGCCGGTGTTGGCCACCGTGCCGCCGAGGGCCTGCGCCATCGCCTGGAACCCGTAGCAGATCCCGAACACCGGGATGCCCAGCTCGAGAATCGCCGGGTTGAGCGTCGCCGCACCGTCGGCGTAAACCGAAGCCGGGCCGCCGGAGAGGACGAGGGCGGCCGGGTTCTTGGCGGTGAACTCCTCGATCGGCGCGTCGTGCGCGATCACCTCGGAGTAGATCCGCGCCTCGCGGACCCGGCGCGCGATCAGCTGCGCGTACTGGGCGCCGAAGTCGACGACGAGGACCGGGCGCGGGTGGTCGGTGGAGGTTTCGGTCACCCTGAGAGTCTATCGGGGATGGTCGGCGCCGCTCGGCGCAGGCCCGGCACGGCTACCCTCGAGTCCGTGTTGCCCGCAGACTGGATCGAACATCGTCGTACCGACCGCGAACCGGTCGGCTGGATCTGCCCCGACGGCGAGGGATTCCGCGTCTTCGACCTGCTGGGCCGGGAGCGCACCGCCGAGCCGGTCGACTGGCTCGACGCCGAGGAGATGCTCGACGACCTCGGTATCGGCTATCTGGCCGATCAGTGGATCCTGCGGTTGTCCGACGGACGCGAGCGCCCCGTACGCATCGCCGAGACGAGCCCGCACGGCATCGTCGTCCTCGCCGACGAATACGGCGCCGCCTCGGCCGTCGGCGCCGATCCCGACCGCTTTGAGCTGCCATTCCCGGCGACCGACGAGTTACGGCCCCGCTGAACAGGTTTCAGCCGGCGGTCTTCTGCACCTCGGGTGCCACCGGGGTGATCGGGAGCCGCAGGCCACCGGGCGCGTCGGCGGGGACGACCGGGGACACCGGGGCCACCGGGTCGAGCCGGCGATACGGCTGCCCCTGCTCCGGACGCTGGTCGGCCTCCCCCTTGTTCGGCCAGAGCGATGCGGCCCGCTCGGCCTGCGCGGAGATCGACAGCGACGGGTTCACGCCCAGGTTTGCGGTGATCGACGCCCCGTCGACGACGTAGAGCGACGGATAGTTCCACACCCGGTGGTACGGGTCGATGACACCGCCGGACGGGTCGTCGGAGATCACGCAGCCGCCGAGGTAGTGGGCGGTCAGCGGGATGTTGAAGATGTCGCCCCAGGTACCGCCGGCGATGCCGCCGTGCAGTTTGTCGGCGATGCGTCGGGTCGCCTCGTTGCCCGCCGGGATCCACGTCGGGTTGGGCTCGCCGTGACCCTGACGGCTGGTGACGTAGCGGAACGGGCCGCGCTTGCGCACGAAGGTCGTCAGCGAATTGTCCGAGGACTGCATCACCAGCGCGATGACGGTCTTCTGGCTCCAGCCGCGGGGCACCATCAGGCGCGGCAGCCAGGTCGGGTGGCGGAGGAACTGCTTGAGCGCCTGCCCCATCCGGTTGACGCGGGATCCGCCGTCGGTCAGGACCGTCTGCAGGTAGGCCATCGCGTTGGATCCCTTGCCGTAGCGGACCGGCTCGATGTGGGTGGACTCGTCGGGATGGAACGACGAGGTGATGGCCACCCCCTCCGAGTAGTCGCTCGCCGGGTCGATCTTGGTGCTCATCGCCCCCAGGATCGACTCGGAGTTGGTGCGGGTGAGCACGCCCATGGCGTCGGAGATCTTCGGCAGGGTGGACAGCTTCGCCGCGTGCATGAGTTTCTGGGTGTTGAACGTCCCGGCGGCCATGATCACGTTGTCGGCGGTGAACGTCCGCTTGCGGGCGCCCAGCGGGCCCCACGACGACGAGCCGTGCGTCGACACCTCCCAGGTGCCGTCGGTCCGCTGGCGCAGCGCGTCGACGGTGGTCCGCTCGACCACCTGGGCGCCGGCCGACTCCGCGAGGCCGAGGTAGTTCTTGACCAGTGTGTTCTTCGCGCCGACGCGGCACCCGGTCATGCACGCGCCGCACTCGGTGCAGGCCGTGCGCTCGGGCCCCGCCCCGCCGAAGTAGGGGTCGGGCACCGTCTGCCCGGGCTTGCCCTGGCCGCCGGTCTTCTCGCCGAAGAAGACGCCGACCGGGGTCGCCACGAAGGTGTCGCCGGCCCCCATCTCCTCGGCAACCTCCTTCATCACCCGGTCGGAGTTGGTGAAGGTCGGGTTGGTGACGACACCGAGCATCCGGGCCGCCTGGTCGTAATACGGGGTGAGTTCGGACTCCCAGTCGGTGATGTGGGCCCACTGGCGGTCGCGGAAGAACGGCGTCGGCGGCTTGTAGAGGGTGTTGGCGTAGTTGAGCGAACCACCGCCCACGCCAGCGCCGGCGAGGATCATCACGTCTTTGAGCAGGTGGATCCGCTGAACGCCGAGCAGACCGAGCTTGGGGGCCCAAACGAACTTGCGGAGGCGCCAACTCGTCTTGGCGAACTGGTCGTCGGTGAAGCGGCGGCCGGCTTCGATGACTCCGACGCGGTACCCCTTCTCCGTCAATCGCAGCGCGCTGACGCTGCCGCCGAATCCGGAACCGATAATGAGCACGTCAAAATGACTGTCTTGTGGGCTGCGAGACATGCATCGATCATAGCCCTATGTCACATCGCTCATTGTCACACCCCGTGATGCCGGGCACACTCGACGAGATCGAGGGCCCAGTCGGCGAGATTGAGGGCCCAGTCGACGAGATTGAGGGCCCAGTCGGCGATCAGGCGCGCAGTGAGAGGCCGACCTTCTGGAATTCCTTCAGGTCGCTGTAGCCGGCCTTGGCCATCGACCGACGCAACGCGCCGACGAGGTTCAGCTCGCCGAACGGGTCGTCGGACGGGCCGGTGAGGATCTGCGCCATCGTCGGACGGTCGTCGGGCGTGGCGACCTGCAGCATCGCGCCGCGCGGGGTGTCGGGGTGGGCCGCCGAGGGCGTCCAGTACCACCCGCCGCCGGGGGCGGTCTCCGCCGACGCGAGCGGGATACCCAGGACGACGGCGTCGGCACCGCAGGCGATCGCCTTGGCCAGATCGCCCGAGGTGTTGATGTCGCCGTCGGCGAGCACGTGCACGTAGCGGCCGCCGGTTTCGTCGAGGTAGTCGCGTCGGGCGGCCGCCGCGTCGGCGATCGCCGTCGCCATCGGCACGCCGATGCCCAGCACGTCGTTGGTCGTCGTCGAGCCCTCGGTGGCGCCGTAGCCGACGATCACCCCGGCCGCCCCGGTGCGCATCAGGTGCAGCGCGGTGCGGTGATCGTGGACGCCGCCGGCGATCACCGGGATGTCGAGGTCGGCGATGAACGTCTTCAGGTTCAGCGGATCGCCGCCGCCGGAGGAGACGTGCTCGGCGGAGATGATCGTGCCGTGCACCACCAAGACCTCGGCACCGGCCTTCAGCAGGGCCGGGGTCAGTTCGGCGGCGTGCTGCGGGCTGACCCGCACCGCGGTGGTCACTCCGGCCTCGCGGATCCGCGAGACCGCCTCTGCCAGCAGGCCGGTGTCGATCGGCGCGGCGTGCAGATGCTGCAGGAAGCGCACCGCCGCACGCGGGTCCGGGTCGTTCTCGGCGACATCGCGCAGGGCGGCGAGCTTCTCCTCGGCGTCACGGTGTCGCGCCCACAGGCCCTCGCCGTTCAGCACGCCCAGTCCGCCGAGGCGGCCCAACTCGATCGCGGTCTCCGGCGACATCAGCGCGTCGGTCGGGTGCGCAAGGATCGGTGCGTCCAAGCGGTAGGCATCGATCTGCCAGGCCGTCGACACATCTTTCGACGAGCGGGTCCGCCGCGACGGCACGATGCTGATGTCTTCCAGCTCGTATGTCCGCCGAGCCGTCCGGCCCATCCCAAACTCCACGAGATCACGCACGACGCTTACGCCTTTCTGCCAGCCGGTGACACGGCATCACCCAAGAATTCCGGTCGGACCGGTCAGCGAGAATAGTAGTTCGGCGCCTCGGCCGTGAGGGTCACGTCGTGCGGGTGGGACTCTTTGAGGCCCGCCGCGGTGATCTGCACGAACTGCGCCTGCTGCAACTGCGGGATCGACGACGACCCGGTGTAGCCCATTGCGGCACGCAGCCCGCCCACCAGTTGGTGGATGACCTCGCCCAACGGGCCACGGAACGGCACGCGCCCCTCGATCCCCTCCGGGACCAGCTTCTCCTCCGAGAGCACGTCGTCCTGGAAGTAGCGGTCCTTCGAGTACGACTTGCCCTGGCCGCGGCCCTGCATCGCGCCCAGCGACCCCATGCCGCGGTAGCTCTTGAACTGCTTGCCGTTGACCAGGATCAACTCGCCGGGAGACTCTGCGGTGCCGGCGAGCAGCGAGCCCAGCATGGCGGTCGAGGCGCCGGCGGCCAGCGCCTTGGCGATGTCGCCGGAGTACTGCAGCCCACCGTCGGCGATCACCGGGGTGTCCGACGCCTGACACGCGGCGACGGCCTCGAGGATCGCGGTGATCTGCGGGGCGCCGACACCGGCGACCACGCGGGTGGTGCAGATGGAGCCCGGCCCGACGCCGACCTTGACCGCGTCGACGCCGGCCTCGATCAGCGCCTGCGCACCGGACCGGGTGGCCACGTTTCCGCCGACGATCTGCACGCGGTCGCCGATCTCGGCCTTGAGCTTGCCGATCATGTCCAGGACGCCGCGGGAGTGTCCGTGCGCGCTGTCGACGACGAGCACGTCGACGCCGGCGTCGGTCAGCGCCATCGCCCGGCTCCACGCCTCGTCACCGGCGCCCACCGCCGCACCGACGAGGAGTCGTCCGTCGGCGTCCTTGGTGGCGAGGGGGTGCTGCTCGGTCTTGACGAAATCCTTGACGGTGATCAGTCCGGTCAGCCGGCCGGCCCCGTCGACGATCGGGAGCTTCTCGATCTTGTGGCGGCGCAACAGGTTCAGTGCGGCGTCCGCGGACACGCCTTCCTGCGCGGTGATCAGCGGCGCCTTGGTCATCACGTCGGCGACCGGGCGCTTGAGGTCCACCTCGAACCGCATGTCGCGGTTGGTGATGATGCCGACCAGCTCACCGGTCTCGTCGACCACCGGCAGGCCGGAGATGCGGTAGCGCGCGCACATGGCGTCGACCTCGGCGAGGGTGTGCTCCGGGGTGCAGGTGACCGGATCGGTCACCATCCCGGCCTCGGACCGCTTCACCGTCTCGACCTGGGAGGCCTGCGCCTCGACCGACAGGTTGCGGTGCAGCACGCCCATCCCGCCGGCCCGCGCCATGGCGATGGCCATCCGCGCCTCGGTGACGGTGTCCATCGCCGAGGAGACGAGCGGGACCCGCAGGGAGATGCTCTTGGTCAACCGCGAGGCGGTGTCGACCTCCGAGGGGATGACGTCCGACGCCGCGGGCAAAAGCAGCACGTCGTCGAAGGTCAAACCGAGCATCGCCACCTTGTCGGGATCGTCGCCGCCTGTCCGCACATTCACCATTGCCCCATCGTACCGGTCGCCGGGAAGTCGCCGCCGCCGTCCCGATCGTCGAATGTCGCCGGTCACACCGCCTGCGCTGCGCGTCTACCGGGCCCCCATCGGCTACGGTGGAGGCGTGGCCAACCAGTATCCGCCCGGCCTACCGCCGGACCCGTTCGCCGACGACCCGAGCGATCCTGCCGCTGCGCTCGATTCCGTCGACCCCGGAATCCCGCTGGACCTCTCCGAGCGCATCGCCGTCGAGGAGGATTTGGCCGACCTCGCCGTGTACGAATCGCTCCTCTCGCCGCGCGGTGTCCGCGGCCTGGTGGTCATGTGCGACGACTGCAACGAAGACCACTACCACGACTGGGACATGCTCCGCGCCAACCTGCAGCAGCTGTTGGCCGACGGGACCGTCCGTCCGCACGAACCCGCCGTCGACCCGCGTCCCGAGGACTACGTGACATGGGACTACTGCCGCGGCTATGCCGACGGTCGGGCACACCGCGCCCGCCGCGAGCCGCGCCGGTAAGCCGGCGCCGCCCGGTCAGTTCGGCAGGATGGTGATCGGCGGTCGGGGTGCCGGCCGCTGGGGCGCCTCCGGCTGGGGCTTCGGCCGTGGCGTGTAGCGCGGCGCCTGCTCCTGGTTCTGCTGCGGCGGCGGTGTCCACCGCGGAGCCGGCGGCACATACTGGGGCATGTCGTCGGTGACCGGCGGCTTCGGTGCCGGCTTGGGCGCCTTGCGCTCGGCCTTGGTGGGCGGGGCCACCGGCGTGGCCGCCTTGATCGCCGACTCCGCCGACGCGGACAACCGGTCGATCCACTGGTCCATCGGCTCGCGCGCCGAGTCGTCACTCACCGGCGCCAGGTCGGCCTGGGCGCGCCGGACGTATTCCTTGGCCTTCTGCGGATCCCCGGCGGCGAGAAGCTTCTCGGCCTGTTCGAGGTTGATCTGCGCCGAGTACGTCGCCTGCGTCTGCACGGCGCGTTCGGCGAACACCACCTTCTTGACGCCCCACAGGGGATCGTCGGGGTTCGCCCCTTCGGAGAGCACGACCAAGCTGCCGAGGGCCACGCCGATGACCGCCGCGGCACCGGCGACCAGCCGCAGGTGCCGACGCGCCCGCCGGTCCGAGTCGTGCTTCGCGGCGGCGATGGCCTTCTCGACGTCGTCGACGGTGATCGTCCCGTCCGCCGGGCGTGCATGGACCTCCGTGCGCCATTCGGCGAGCAGCGTGGCCAGGTCGAATTCCTCGTCGGTCTGCGCCACGACGGGCAGTCCGCGGCCGAGCGTCTCGACCAGCTCGTCGTCGCGGGTGATCGCCGCGAGTTCGAGGCCGGCCGTGTCTTCGCGGGTGGTCGCCGACTCGTCAAGGCCGGTGGTGTCGTCGCGGGCGCCGTGGGGTTGGGGAATGCTCATCGGTGGTCCTTCTCGTCGCGCCGGTCCTCGAGCTCGCCACGCAGCTTGGCCAGCGCACGGTGCTGGGCCACGCGCACGGCCCCCGGGGTGGAGTCGACGGCGGCCGCGGTCTCCTCGGCGCTGAGGCCGACGATGAGACGCAGCACCAAGATCTCGCGCTGCTTGTCCGACAAGGTGTCGAGCAGAGCCGAGACGCGTCGGTTGCCCTCGGCGTCGACGGCAGATTGCTCGGGACCGTCGGCGGCGGTGGTGGTCTGCTCGGGAAGGTCGTCGGTGGGATCGGCCTTCGACCGCCCGGCGACGCGCATGGCGTCGGCCACCTTGCGCGAGGCGATGCCATAGGCAAAGGCGAGGAAGGGTCGTCCCTCGTCCCGATACCGGGGCAGCGCGGTCATGACCGCCATCAGCGCCTCCTGTGCGATGTCGTCGGCGGAGAACAGGTGGCGTTCTCCGACTCCGATCCGTCCCCGGCAGTAGCGCAGGAGAGGCTCCTGCACACTTTCCAGAACGGAGGCGAGGGCCTCTCGGTCACCCTGGCCGGCAGCCAGGACGGCCGCGTCGAGCGCGTCGCCTGTGAGTTTCATCGTCTGCAGTAGTCCCCGTGTTACACAGTGATCAGCGCGCCATGAGACCGGCACGCGTCCACCACCCTATCGAGCGGCGGCACCGGGCCCGAAACCCGCCACCGGGAAGAAGCCGCGGCGCCGCAGGATGTCTGCGGTGTCAGCGCTCCCGGCGTCGGCGTCACGCCCCGGTGCGACGCCGCCAAGGAGCTGCCACCCGGCCCATTGCAGCGGCACCAACCCGGCCTGCGCGGCCTCGTCGACGACGGCGCGCGCTTCGGCGGCCGCACCCCCCGGATCGTCTCCGGCACGGGCGGCGGCCGCGATCAACCGGGTCTTGATCCGATGGTGCGGCGACGGGCAGCCGCGGGCCAGGCGCACGGCCTCGGCGGCCCACCGCCGGCCGGCTTCGCCGTCTCCGCGGTACAGGGCGTTCTCAGCGCGGACCCAGTGCCACCGCAGCACGACGCGGCCGTCGAGCAGCCACTCGTCGGGCTCGCGTTCGGCGCCGATTTCGGCCCAGGCCCGGCCCAACAGGTCCGACGAGGCATCGAATCGCCCGAGCCCGAGGTTGTCGGCGGCCAGTCCGATGAGCGCATCGCCCAACGCGGCTCGACGCCACGGGCTCGGCTCGTCGTCGTGGATGGTCGTCGCGATGAGCGCGGCGCGACCGTCGGGGCCCAGCGCGCTGCCGTGCCGGCCGGATTGGCGGAGCCACGAGGCACGGGTACTGGTGATCAAGGACAACAGCGCACGGTCGCCGGGGTCCTGCGAGCTGCCGATCGCCGCCTCAGCGGCGTCGAGGACCGCGCGGCCCCCCGCCACCGCGCCGCGGGCGCCGAGGGTGACGGCGTGCTGCCACCGGTCCCGCTGCGACGCCGTCTTCCCCACCCGGAACAGGCTAGTCGACCGCAGAATGCAGACCCACCCACTATCAGGTCGAAACGCTTCTGACCAGTAACGGGAGCGTTAAATCTGGAGGAATTTTTACTATTGATCATTTGTGATTCAGGAAATTGACTTATGTCCGTCGGGCTGTTTAGTGTGGCCGCAACGGGCTCTGCACAGGGCGCGGACAAGGACCCGCAAGGGTCTGTCGGACCCACGAGGAGGACGGCCGATGTCACTACCCGAGCTACCCGGGCCGAATGCCGACATCTGGGATTGGCAGCGTCTGGGGACGTGCCGCGGCGAAGCGTCGTCGGTGTTCTTCCACCCCGACGGCGAACGCGGAAACGCACGCCTGCGACGCGAACAGCGCGCCAAAGAGCTGTGCCACTCCTGCCCCGTCTTGGCCCAGTGTCGCGAGCATGCGCTGCGCGTCGGGGAGCCGTACGGGATCTGGGGCGGCCTCGGCGAAGCCGAACGGGCGATGATCCTGAAGGGTCGCGGACGGCGGGGCAACCTCGCCGGCTGACCGCCCCCCGGACAGACGAAATCCGCCCCGGCTCCTCACGGAGCCGGGGCGGATTTCTCGCTTGCGGTTCGGCCTTAGCCGATGACGGCGAGCACGTCGCGCGCCGACAGGATCAGGTAGTCCTGACCGTCGTACTTGATCTCGGTCCCGCCGTACTTGCTGTAGACCACGGTGTCGCCTTCCTTGACGTCCACCGGGATCCGCTTCTCACCCTCGTCGTCCCAACGACCAGGGCCCACTGCGATGACCTTGCCCTCCTGGGGCTTCTCCTTCGCCGTGTCCGGGATCACCAGGCCGGAAGCGGTGGTGGTCTCGGCCTCGATCGCCTGGACCAGGATCTTGTCCTCGAGCGGCTTGATGTTCACACTCGCCACGATGTGAGTCCTCTACTTTCATTCCTGAACGAAATACGATGACGTATGCGGCTCTGCTCGGGCAAACCCCTCGTCGTCGCGGGTGAACGAGGAACTCTCACAGTGCCAACTAGCACTCTATACCGGAGAGTGCCAGCACTCAAGGTCGCCCGGTGCCGCCCTGCCCGGGACGCACCACCAGCATGGCCGACGTACCGTTCTGCGTGCCGTACACCCATCCGGTACGGGGGTCGATCGCCAGCGTGTGGACCTCGCTGGGGATCCGCATGGTCGCGACCGGCGCCAGGGTGTCCGCGTGGAGAACGATCAGCGTCTTCTTCTTCAACGTGGTCGCGTAGACCAGGCGCCGCTGCGCGTCGACGACGATCGACGACGGCGTCGACCCCGTCGACACCGAGCGGGTGACGGTCAACGTCGAGGGATCGACAACCGCGACTCGCCCGCTGATGAAGCTCGCTGTGTAGATCCGCCCGGTGGACGGGTCAACGGCGGGCCGCGCGTTCTGCGTCATCGGGATCCGCTTGACCACGGTGTTGGTCGTCGTGTCGACGACGGTCAGGAAGTTGCGCTTCTTGCCGTAGTAGTCGTTGTTGCCGACGTAGAGGCGGTGGCGCGCGGCGTCGTAGGCGACCAGCGTCGGGTGGAAGCTGCTGATCGTCGAGACGATCCGCCGGGCCGCGGTGTCGATCACCGCGATCTTGTCCTGGCTGTACAGCGAGACCCAGGCGCGCCCGGCATTGTCGGTGGCCGCGCCCATCGGGTGGCCACCGGGAACCCGGATGAGATTGGCCGGCCCCACCGAACGGGCGTCCATGCCGAACACCGAGATGGAATCGGTGTGGGCGTTGGTCGTCACCACCCGCGAGTGGACCGTGTCCAGCGCAATGCCGTCGGGGATCTGCGCCATCGGGACCCGCAGCGGGCCGACCTTGGCCGTGCCGTCGGGCTGCCCGCTCAGGTCGATGGTCCGCACCGGTCGCTGCGCGCGCGTGCTGAACACCCCCACCCGCGGCCGGGCGTCGGGGAAGGAGATCCCACGCTCGGTGTCCACCGGATAGGTGTTGTTGGTGATGAAGAAGGCCGACCGGCCCTCGTCGAGCGCGAGTTGCCCGCCGGTGGTCAGCCCGGTCGGCGCCTGCCCGAGGGCGAACTGCCACGACGGCGCGGCGATCGCCTCACCCGCCGAGGCCGCCACCGCCCCGACGACGAGCACACCCGACACCAATCCGGCGATCATTCGTTGCTTCATCGACTCACTCCCGTTCTGCCGGTCCGTGTGCGGAGGGCCGCTGAGCGGACCTGCGTTGGTTCTGGGGCTTGGTCTGCGCCCGCTTGGCCTGTGCCCGCTTGGCGCGGGCGCGCTGGGCACGGAGTTGCTTCTGCCACTCGCGCTGCTCGGCGGGGGTCAGCGCCTTCGGCAGTTTCGCGTTGTCCTTGCGGTATTCCGCACCGCGGCCGGTTCCGGTGGTGTCGTCCTCGCGGAAACACATCGACCGCACGACGTTGTGGAAGTTCACCAGTCCGTGCACCAGCGGCAGGTTCATCGTCACGACGAGCATGCGCGTGAACGAGACCGCGCCCAGCTCACCGCCGCCGGGCAGACCCAGCGCCGAGGCGATCGGCGCCTCGATGTAGCCGCCGACGAATCCGATCAGCCATAGCGTCACGTAGTAGACGTAGTAGGCCGCGGTCAGGGACTTGGTCACGGTCAGATCGGACAGCGCTACGGTCTCGCCGAAGTCGAGCCCCTGCTCGCGGTTGTTGTTCAACCCGATGAGCACGTCGAACGGCGCGCCGCCGACGAAGGGGATCGCCAGGCCGGCGAGCAACGAGACCATCTGCTCGGTGAAGGTGAAGTCCGCCGGGTCCGCCGGGATCAGGTTGTGCGGGATGCGCGTCGTGCGCATGATCCGCATCAGATCGCGCTCGGCCACCCGCACGTGCTTCTTGTGCGCCGGGTTGGGCACCGACTTCTCCACGTAGTCCGCGGTCCGGGTCACGATGCGGCTCAACGGCAGGCTGCTGACCGGCTTGCACGTCTCGGCGTCGGCCAGCGCCAACTGGTCGGCCGCCTCCTGGATGATCGGCGCGATGGGGATGTCGTAGGTGACGGTGTCGCTGGGCTTGCCGGCGGCATCGCGCTGCTCCTCGGTCACCCGGGCCACACACTGGTTGATGAAGGCGTTGGAAATGGCCTGGTAGACGTAGGTCGCGAGGATCTGCCAACCGGAGAACCCGAGGTTGAGCAGGGCGTTGTAGGAGGTCGTCCCGGTGATGAAGCTGGCGAAGAAGCTCCACAGCGACGCCGGGATGGCACCGGCCGGGTTGGTCAGCGGGATCAGCGAGTGCTCGTTGCCGCCGATCAGCGACCCGGTGTACGGGAGGAAAGCCGCGGTGAGCCGCAGCGGCGCGACCACCGTCGCGAAGATGTAGAGCCACGCGGTCTCGACCGCCTGCTGGAGGGAGATGTTCTCCAGCGCGATGGCCTCGTTCTGCTTGCCGTCGCGGACCTTGAGCAGGCTCTCGACGACCCACGCCGACGTTGCCGTGCGGTACCGCGCACCGCCCTGCTTGCTGCGGTCCGCACCGCGCGCCATGGGGTTGTTGGACACCGCCAGGGTCGAGACGTGGATGCGCTTCATGTCCCGGTGGGCCGCAACCTTCGCCGCCTTGGCGTTCTCGCGCAACGGCGCGGGAAGAAGGGGGAAGATCGACTCCCACAGGGAGTCGTAAACGACGCCCAACGTGGTGAACTCGCCCGAGACGCAGACCGTCGCCTTGTCCTTGTTCTCCTGCAGCGGTCGCAGCAACGAGCGCGGCGACTCGGCGATCCGGTCGAGGCGCTCTTGGTAGGTCTCGACCTTCGGCTCGGCCTTCTTCGCGACCGGGTTCCGGTAGACGAATGCCGGATTGCCCGTGACCGCAGCAGCGGACCCGTTGCCCGAACCGAAGGCCACCGCGACCAGGGTCAGAGTGACGACGGAAATGATGCGCACCCAAACTGGGATCCGCGATCCGGACCCGGTCGCAGTGGACCCGCTTCCGCTGGACTCCTTCTTCGCGCGCACAAACTCCCCCAAATCGCCCAAACTGATAGTGAGGTGAGCCTAAGCTACGTAGCGTTACCGCTTCCAGTCGCGTGGTGAGCATCACAGCGACGGCGCGTAACGCGGGGGCTGAACCGCACAGACCCGGGATACCAGGTTAGGCTATCCTCCATGACGAATCGAGCCATTCGTATCGCGACCACCGCCGCCGTTGCCGTTGCCACGGGAGCCGGCGCCCTTCTGGTCCCCGGTTCCGCGCACGCCGCGCCGACCTACCGGGTCTCCAGTACCCCGGCCGGCGTGGTCAGCGGTGGCGAGCTCGCCATCGACCAGGGGCGCAAGCGGCTCTTCATCGCCGACAACAACGCCTCGATGCGCACCACCGGCAAGGACTTCATCCCCAGCAACGATCCGGTGCGCCCCGCGGTCTCGGTGTTCGACACTGCGACGCAGCGCCCGGTCCGCCGCATCGACCTGTCCAACCAGCCGGGTGGATTGATGATGATCGGCTCGGTTCCGCTGATCCCGACGGCCCAGGTCCCCGACGGAATCGCCATCGACCCCAAGCGCGGTCGAGTGCTGGTCACCAACGCCCACGCGAGCGGGCTCACCGTCTTCAACATGAGCGCGACGAAGGTCGGCCCCGGCAACCTGATCGATCTGCCGACGTCGCACCCGATGGGGGCGGTCGCCAACACCGATAGCGGCCGCTTCTACGTCGGCCTCAACGGCACCAACAAGGTGGCCATCGTCAACACCGCCACCGGGCGCCTCGTCGGCGAGATCCCCAACCTCTACAAGGCGTCCTTCCTCGACGTCGACCTGTCGCGCAACCGCCTCTACGTCGGCAATGCCGACTACGAGGCCAAGAAGAACAACTTCGTAGCCGTCATCGACATGCGCACCAATCGGGTCATCAAGAAGATCACGACGCCGTCGAACTCGCGGCCCAAGGTCGACCCGACGACGGGCAAAATCTGGGCGAGCAGCTTCGATACCGGCAAGATCTCGATCATCGATCCGGTCTCGCTGCGCATCGTCAAGACGATCAACACCGGAACGACTCCAGCCAAGCTCGCCATCGACGCCCAGCGCCGCCTCGTCTACACCGCGAACCTGCAGAAGAAGTCGATCACCGTCATCAACGCCGATACCGGGGCGATCCTCGCCACGATCCCCACCGGCAAGGCGATCCACACGGTCGTCGTCGACCAGTCGACCGGCGTCGTCTACGGCACCCAGCACATCGGGCGGAACCTGACGATCCTCACCCCGCGGTAAGGGCCCAGTCGGCAGGATTGAGGGCCCAGTCGGCGAGATTGAGGGCCCAGTCGGCGAGATCGAGGGCCCAGTCGGCGGGGATCAGGGCCCAGTCGGCGGGGATCAGGGCCCAGTCGGCGGGGTGCGGAGATCCGCAAGGGCCTCGAGCGCAATCGCGGCGAGATAGCGTGAACCCGGCTCGATGACGTCGTCGTTGAAGTCATAGGCCGGGTTGTGCACCGGCCCGCGCTCCGGGGTGATCGGGCCGTTGCCGATGAAGGCGTAGGCGCCGGGCACCTCGTCCAAGAAAAAGGCGAAATCCTCGGCGGCCAGGATGCCGGCGCAGTTGGGATCGACCCGGTCGGCGCCGACCACCTCGGCGGCAACCCGCGCGGACCGGGCCGCGGCGGTCGCGTCGTTCACCGTGCACGGATAGCGGTGTTCATAGCCGACTTCCACGTCGACGCCGTGGGCGGTGGCCACCGACGCCGAGATTTCCCGGACCAGCTTCTCGATCTCGTCACGGGCCTGCGGCGACAGGCACCGCGCCGTCCCGCGCAGCCGGGCCGTCGGCGGCATCACGTTGTTCGTCGACCCCGCGTTGAAGGCGGTGATCGACACGACCGCCATCACCGACGGGTCCAGCCGGCGCGCCACGATCGTCTGCAGGGCCGTCACCAAGGCGGCACCCGCGACGACGACGTCACCGGTGAGGTGCGGCGCCATCGCGTGGCCGCCGGCCGCGCTCAGCACGATGTCGAGGTCGTCGAAAGAGGCCAGCTGCGTGCCGGGGCGCACCGCGAAGTGCCCGGCCTCGATACCCGGGATGTTGTGGATGCCGTAGATCTCACGGATACCGAAGTCGGTGAGCACCCCGTCGGCGATCATCGCCGGCGCACCGCCGGCCCCTTCCTCGGCCGGTTGGAACACGACGACGACGGTGCCGGCGAAATTCCTGGCGCCGCTGAGGATTTCGGCCGCCCCCAGCAACATCGCGGTGTGTCCGTCATGCCCGCAGGCGTGCATGACGCCGGGGGTTTGCGAGGCGTGCGGGCGCGGCAGTTCCTCGGTGATCGGCAGCGCGTCCATGTCCGCGCGCAACGCGACCGTCGGCCCGTCGGCGCTGCCCCGGATCACCCCGACCACCCCGGTCCCGCCGATGCCGGTGGTGACCTCGATGCCCAGGCCGCGCAGGTGCTCGGCGACCAGGGCGGCCGTCCGGTGTTCGGCAAAGGCCAGCTCCGGATGCGCATGGATGTCGCGCCGGATGTCCCGGAGCCGGTCCCAGTCGATGCCACTCACCCCAGCGACACTATCGGCCGGCACGGCTCAGCGCCCCGAAGTCATGCGCGGGATCACCAGCGGCGTGGCCGATTCCGGATCCTCGATGATCCGGCAGGACAGGCCGAAGACCTCCTCGACGACGGCCTCGGTGACGACGTCGGCCGGTGCACCCTGGGCGACGATCCGCCCGTCGCGCATCGCGACGACGTAGTCGGCGTAGCGGCAGGCCTGGTTGAGATCGTGCAGCACCGCGACCACCGTGCGCCCCTGCTCCCGGTTGAGGGAGCGGCACAGTTCGAGCAGCTCCACCTGGTGGGCGATGTCGAGGAAGGTCGTCGGCTCGTCGAGCAGGATCAACGGCGTCTGCTGGGCCAGCACCATGGCCACCCAGACGCGTTGGCGCTGCCCGCCGGAGAGCTGGTCGACGCGGTGGTCGGACAGCCCGGTGGTGCCGGTGGCGGCCAGCGCCTCGGCGACGACCTGCTCGTCGGTGGCCGACCAGTTCCGCAGGAACCCCTGGTGCGGGAAGCGGCCGCGGGCAACGAGTTCGGCCACCCGGATGTCCTCCGGCGGCGTCGACGACTGCGGCAACAGGCCCAGGATCCGCGCGACCTCGCGCGGCGGGTAGTCGGCGATCACCCGGCCGTCGAGCACGACATCGCCGCTGAGCGGGGACAGGATCCGCGCCAGCGCCTTGAGGAGCGTCGACTTGCCACAGGCGTTGGGACCGATGATGACGGTGAACCGGTCATCGGGGATCGCCAGGCTCAACCGGTGGACGATCGTCGTGTCGTCGCCGTACCCCAGGGTCACGTCCCGGGCGACCAGCCGGTCGGTTGACGGGGTGTCCACGGTGTCATCCACGTACGCGCCTCATTTCGGTGAACAGCAGGTAGCAGAGGTAGATACCGCCCAGGCACACGGTGACGACGCCGACGGGCAGCGTGGCCCCGGTGACGGCGGCCGACACCCGTTGGGCGATGACGTCGCTCACGAGGAACAACAACGCGCCGACGAGGGAGGTCACGATCCACGGCGTATGCCCGGATCGGCACAACCGGCGGGCGATGTGCGGCGCGGACAGGGCGACGAAGGCGACCGGGCCGGTGATCGTGGTGGCCACGGCGATCAGCGCGACGCCGATGACGAGAAGCGCGACCGCGGTCAGCGGCGTCTGTGCGCCCAGCGCCCGGGCCAGGTCGGGGCCGAGGTCGAGGATGCGGGTCCGCGGGCTGAGCAGGGCCAGCGCGAACAGGAGGACCCCGACGAGGGCAAACGCCGGGCCGAGGTAGGCCCAGTTCCGCGCCGGCGCGGTGTCGAGCGTGCCGGCCCCCCACTGGGCCGCGGCCATCGCGTCGTCGAGGTCGGACCGCAGGATCAGCCAGTAGTTGACCGCGGCGAGCATCGCGCTGATGGCCACACCGGTGATCACCAGCCGAAAGCCGCCGACACCGCCGCGGAAGGCCAGCAGATACACGATCCCCGCCGTCACCAAACCGCCCACCAGGGCGAAGCCCGACATCCCGGCGAATCCGAGGCCCAGGACCAGCGAGGCCACGAGCGCCCCGGTGTAGGAGCCGACGCCGAAGCCGATGAGGTCCGGGCTGCCCAGCGGATTGCGGGTCAGCATCTGGAAGATGCCACCGGAACAGGCCATCGCGGCACCCAACACGATCACGGCGAGCACGCGGGGCAGTTGCAGTTCGCGGACCGCATACTCCGCGACCGGGTCCGCGCCGCCGAACAGCGCGCCGGGCAGCGCCGACAAGCCCACCCCGTCGTCCGCGGCGACCAGCCCGCCCACGAAGGCGACGGCCAGCGCCACGACCACGACGGCGCCGACGGTGGCGCTGCGGGCGTCGATGCGCCCGGAGAACCGGCCGCCCGCCCGCAGGACCCACTGGCGGCGGCCGAAGTCGATCGGCGCGCTCATCGTGCGGTCCCCGCGGAGTTGCGGATCAGCAGGATCAGGATCGGTGCCCCGATGAAGGCGGTGACGATGCCCACCGGCATCTTGTCCTGGTCGAACAGCCGGGCCACGATGTCGGACCCCAGCACGATCAGTCCACCGGCCACCGCGGCAAAGGCCACCGCCCAACGCCCGGTCACCCCGAGGGCCAACCGGATGGCGTGGGGCACCATGAGGCCGACGAAGCCGATCGGGCCGGCCGCCGCCGTGGCGGCCCCGGCGAGCACGGTGGCGACGACGAGCGCGGCCACCCGGATCCGGCCGACCCGCACCCCGAGTGCGGTGGCCATCTCGTCGCCCATCCCGATCACGTCGACAGCGTGGGCGATAACGAAGGCCACGGCGATGCCGACGACGATGAACGGGGCCACCCAGGCCGCCACCGTCACACCGCGGCCGGTGACCGAGCCGACCTCCCAGATCCGCAACTGGTCGAAGGCATGGGGCCACACCAGGGTGATGCCGCGCACCGCGCCGCTCAGCACGGCGGCGACCGCGATACCGGCCATCGTGATCCGCAGCGGTGTCAACGGTCCGCGCCCGGCGGTGGCCAGCGCGTAGACGATCACCATCGCCACCGCCGCACCGGCGAAGGCGAACCACACGTAGGCCCACACCTGGGTGAATCCGCACAGCCCGATGGCGATCGTGATCGCCAGTGCCGCACCGGAATTCACCCCGAGGATCTGCGGATCGCCGAGCGGGTTGTTCATCAGGCGCTGGATCAGCAGCCCGGCCACGCCCAGGGCGGCGCCGACGAGGACGGCCAGCAGCGCCCGGGGCAGTCGGCCGTCGGTGGCATCGGTGACCGCGAGCGCGTCGAATCCCGTGCCGCGGCCGAGGAGGACGTCCCACACGGTGCCGGGGGCGACGTCGCGCGCGCCGACGAACAGGCTGGCCCAGGCCAACAGCGCCAAGAGGACCAGCGACCCGACCAGGCAGGCGGTCAGCACGCCGCCGCCGAGACGCCGACGGGGAGCATGCACGGGCGCCGCAGCGGTCGCGGTCACCGCGCTCCCGCTTGGCGCACCGCGGCGATCAGGTCGTCGATGGTCGGCGACTGGGCGATCGTCTCGAAGTCCAGGCCGGCCGCGCCGGCGGTCCGCCATTTGTCCAACAGCGCCATGAGCTGCAGCGAGTCGATCCCGCTGTCGGCGAGCATGATCCCGCCGGACAGTGCCGCCGGATCGATCATCAGCTTGTCGGCGATGTCGGCGAGCAGGTGATCGGCCACGAGCGGATCGGCGGGTGCCTCGTCGGCGGGTGTCTCGGCCTCCCCTGCCGCGTCCACGCGCTGATCCTTCTTGCTGATCTTGCCCACCGCGGTCGTCGGGAACTCGTCGACGATGAAAACGTCGTCGGGGATCTTGAACCGGGCCAGCCCCGCCTCGCGCAGGAAGCCGCGCAGGGCGAACTCGCCGGGCACCTCCCCGGCGTCGGCGGCGGCCGTGGCCGGGATGACGTAGGCGACGGTGCGCTCGCCGAGTCGGTCGTCGGGCACCCCCACCAGCGAGGCGTCGCGCACCGCGGGATGCGTCAGCAGCACGCCTTCCACCTCGCTCGGGGCGATCTTCTCCCCCGCCCGGTTGATCTGGTCCTTGTCCCGCCCGACGACGGTCAGGTAGCCCTGCGCGTCACGGACCACCCGGTCGCCGGTGCAGTAGAAGCCGTCGGCGGTGAAAGACTCCGGCGCCCCCCCGCCCCAGTACCCGCGGATCGTGTACGGCCCGCGGGTCTGCAGGCTGCCCTCTTGGCCGGGCGGCAGTTCGTCGCCGTTGGCGTCGACGACCCGGATCTCGTCGTCGGGGCTGATCGGACGCCCCTGGGTGGAGACGATCCGCTCGAAGTCGTCGTCGAGGCGGGTGTAGTTGACCAGGCCCTCGGCCATGCCGAACACCTGCTGCAGCGTCACCCGGGGAAACAGGTCGGGGACGCGGCGCGCCACCGGCTCGGCCAGCTTGGCCCCGCCGACCTGCAGGACCCGCAGCGAGGAGACGTCGTGGCGGCCGGCCTCGGGCGAGTCGAGCCACGCCGTCACCAGCGGCGGCACCACCGACACGCCGGTGATGGCGTGCTCGGCGATCGCCGACAGCACCGTCCGGGCATCGGTGGACCCGACCATGACGATCCGCGCACCGGCGTACAGCGCGCCGAGGATGCCGGGCGAACTCATGGTGAAGTTGTGGCTGGCCGGCAGCACGACACCGAAGACCGAGGACTCGTCGAGGCCGCAGATGACCGCCGACTCGCGCACCGAGTACAAGTAGTCGTCGTGGGTGCGGCCGATCATCTTCGGCGCCCCCGTCGTGCCGCCAGACAGTTGCAGGAAAGCGATGTCCGACGGGGCGCCCGAGCGGCCGGTCGACGCCGTGTTCGACGATCGGATGGCAGCCAGCGGATCGGGCCGGCCGAGCTCGGCGACGACGGTGGCGAAGGGGCGCCCGTCCCCGGTGCTCGGACGCGCCCCGGCCAGCTGCTCGGCGTGGGCGCGGTAGTCGGTGCCGCCGAAGGCGTCGACGGTCAGGAAGGCCGCGGCATCGGAACGGGTGGCGAGGTCCTCGATCTCGATCGCGCTGTGGCTCGCCAGCGCGAAGACCGGGAGCACCCCGGCGTCGAACAACGCGAACAGCACCTCGACGTACTCGACGACGTTGGGGAACTGGACCACCGCGCGGTCTCCCGCGCGCAGGCCGTGCTTTTCGATCAGGCCGTTGGCCACCCGCCGCGATCCGTCGAGCAGGTCGGCATAGGACAGCGTCCGCCGGTCGTCGAGCACCGCCACCGAATCCGGGTGCGCCGCAGCCGACTCGGCGAGCATGTCGGCGTGCGTCTGCCCGATCCAATAGCCTGCCGCGCGATACCGTTCTGCCACCTCAGGGGGATATCCAGCCACGAGCCGATCCTAGTCCATAGGCTAACCTAAGCTTCTGACGCCACCCGACCCGGAAGCGACCGCCTTGCACGAGCAACTCACCGCCGCCCAGCTCGCCGTGTGGTTCGCCCAGCAGCAAGTCGCCGACGCCCCGGTGTACCAGTGCGCCGAGCGGATCGACATCATCGGCGACTTCGACCCCGCCCGTTTCGCGGCGGTCCTCGCCGACTGCCTGGGTCAGGTCCCCGCACTCAACATGCGCTACGCCGACGAGGGCGACGGGCCCCGCGCGCTGCCCGAGCCGCGCGTCCACGACGTGGTCGTCGGCGACTCCGCCGACCTCGACTCCGGCAATGTCGATGAGGCGATCGCGGCCACGATGACCACCGCGCCGATCGGCAATTCCATTTCCGGCGACCAGCTCTCCGGCCAACAGATCCTGCGCCTGGGCGACGAGCACCACGTGTGGCTCACCCGCATCCACCACATCGGCGTCGACGGCTACTCGTTCGCCCGACTGCTGCGCTGGGTCGCCGAGTGCTACACCGCCGACCTCGGCGGCGACCCCCGGCCGTCGTCGCCGTTCGCCCTGCCCGACCGCACCGCGGCGACCGCCGACGAAGCCGACGCGGCGTTCTGGGCCGACTATGTCGACACCGCCCGGCCCCCGACGGTGTCGCAGACCGAACCGGCACTGGCCCACGAGCGGGGGTTGCGGATCCGCTACACGCTGGCACCCCGCACATCGGCGACCGACCGCGGCTGGACCGAGTCCCTGATGGCGACCCTGGCCTGTTATGTCTCCGCCCTGTCCGGCGAGTCGGCGGTCACCCTGGGCGTGCCGTGGGCGAACCGCCCCTTGGGCGCCCCGGTCACGATCGAGCCGGCCGTCAACATCCTGCCGTTGCGCCTGTCTGTGTCGCCGACGATGACGATCGACGACCTCGTCGGCGAGGTCGCCGCCCAACTGCGCGAGGTGCGGCCCCACGTCGGCCACCGAGCCGACTGGTTGCGCCGCGAACTCGGCCTGGTCGGCGCCGACACCCCGCTGTACGGGCCGAGTGCGAACCTGAAGTTCTTCACCCCGCAGCTGCGTTTCGGCGCAGCCACCGGGACGGTCACCAACATCGCGATGGGACCGGTCGACGACCTGACCCTGACCGGGTCCCCGCAGCCCGACGGCGGATTCGTCCTCGAGGTGGAGGCGAACCCGGCGCGCTACCTCCCCGCGGAGGCCCACGCCCACGGCGAACGCCTGCGCGACCTGCTGACCCGGGTCGGCGAGCTGCCCGGCGACACCCCCGTGGGGTCGCTGGCCGTGGCGACGGCCGCCGAGGCCGACCGCGAGATCGTCGGGCTCAACCAGACCGCCGAACCCGCCCTGGTCGAGGAGGCGTCCACCACCACGTTGAGCCACCTGCTCGCCGAAGCCGCGATCGAGCACCGCGACCGCACCGCCCTGGTCTGGGACGGGGGCGCCCTGACCTATCAGGAGCTGCGGATCACCGTCGGCGATCTCGCCACCGCGCTGCGCGACCGGGGCGTCGGGCGCGGCAGCGTCGTCGCGCTGCAACTGCCGCGGTCGCCGGAAACGGTGTGCGGCCTGCTCGCCGCGCTCGAGTGCGGGGCGGCCTACCTGCCGATCGACCCGACGCTCCCGCAGGCACGGGTCGACGACATGCTGGCCGACGCGCAGGCGCGGGTGCTGCTCACCCCGACCGTCGGTGACGGCGCCGATTGGCGCGTCGGAGATCTGGCGCTGACCGTCACCGCCCTCGACGGCACCCCGGGACCGGCGCAGGCGCCGACCCCGCGCGACGGCGCCTACATCATCTTCACCTCCGGGTCGACCGGGCGCCCCAAGGGCGTCGTCATCGAGCACCGCAGCATCGTCAACCGGCTGCGGTGGATGGACGACACCTTCGGCCTGCGCCCCGACGACCGGGTCGTGCAGAAGACCCCCTACTCCTTCGACGTGTCGGTGTGGGAGTTCTTCTGGCCGCTGATCCGCGGCGCGACGCTGGTCCTGGCCACGCCGGGACTCGAGCGCGACAGCGCCGGCCTCGCCGCCGAGTTCGCCGCCCACGGCATCACCGTGTGCCACTTCGTGCCGTCGGCCCTGGCCGCCTTCCTCGCCGCCGAGCCGTCCGCGGCCGACCTCACCGCGCTGCGCCTGATCGTCTGCTCCGGCGAGGCACTGGGACCGGAAGTCCTGCGCCGCGGCCACGAACTCCTGCCGGATGTGCTGATCGACAACCTGTATGGGCCCACCGAGGCCGCGGTGGACGTCACCGAGTGGGCACCGGGCGCCGACTGGGACGGCACTGCGGTGCCCATCGGGTCGCCGATCGCCAACACGCAGGTCTACGTCCTGGACAAGGCCTTACGCCCGCAGCCGCCCGGATCCGTCGGCGAACTGTATCTGGCCGGGATCCAGCTGGCCCGCGGCTATCTGCACCGCCCCGGCCTCACCGCGACCCGGTTCGTCGCGAACCCGTTCGCCGACGGGGAGCGGATGTATGCCACCGGTGACCTCGTCCACCGCGACGACGAGGGCCGCCTGCGCTACGTCGGACGCGTCGACGACCAGGTGAAGGTTCGCGGCCGGCGCATCGAACTCGGCGAGATCCAGGCGGCGCTGGCCGACCTGCCCGTCGTCGACCAGGCCGTCGTGGTGACCCGCGACGTCCCCACCGGCAACGGGACCTCGACGGTCATCGTGGGGTACGTGGTCGCCGCCGGCGACGCCGAGCCCGACCGCTTCGAGCTGCGTGAGCGACTCTCCCGGCGGCTGCCGCCGTACATGGTCCCCGACGCCGTCGAGGTGCTCGACGCGATCCCGATGACGCGCAACGGCAAACTCGACCGTCGTCGACTGCCCGATCCACATCTGGGTTCGGACACCGTCACCGCGCCGCGCTCCCCCGCCGAGATGGCGATCGAACCGCTGTTCGCGGCCGCCCTGGGCGTCGACGAGGTCTCGGTCACCGACAGCTTCTTCGATCTCGGCGGCACCTCGCTGACCGCATCGGCACTCGCGGCACGCTGCACCGAGGTACTCGGCACCGCGGTGGGCGTCGCCGACCTGTTCGCCGCCCCCTCGGTCGCCGAACTCGCCGCCCGCCTGGCCGGCGGCGAATCGGTAGATCCGTTCGGCCGGCTGCTCACCCTGCGTGCCGGCGACTCCGGGACCGCCCCGGTGTTCGCCATCCACCCGGCCGGCGGGTTGGGCTGGTGCTACGCCGGATTGCTGCCCTTCCTGCCCCGCGAGACCGGTTTGCACGCCCTGCAGGCCGGCTTCACCGGGGAGCTGCCCGCGTCGCTCACCGACGTCGCCCGCGACTACCTCGACACCATCGAGCAGGTGGCGCCCGACGGTCCGCTACGGCTGCTGGGCTGGTCGGTCGGCGGGGTCATCGCCCACGAGATCGCCGCCCAGGCCGCCAGCCGCGGGCGCCGCGTCGCCCAACTCGTCCTCCTCGACGCCTACCCGAGCGAGTGCTGGGCCGACCAGCCCCCGGCCACCCCCGCCGAAGTCCGGCGCGCCCTGCTGATCATGGCCGGGGCGGATTCGACCGCCGATCTCGACACCGACGACGACGTCCTGGTCGCGCTGCGCGACCACCACGCCGCGCTGGGCAGCCTGACCCTCGACGAGGTCCGGCGCATCACCGACGTCGTCGGCCATTTCGCCGCGCTGATGCGCACCCACCGGACCGGCCGCGTCGACGGCGACCTGGCACACTTCGCCGCCGCGCACAGCGCCGAAGACTTCCTCCCGCCGAGCGCCTGGGAACCGCACGTCACCGGCGAAGTCCACTACACCGACCTGCCGGTCAACCACCCCGGCATGGTCGCGCCGGAATCGTTGGCCGTGGTCGCCGCCGCCGCGGAGGACCAGCGGTGACTCCGAGCACCGACGCGCTCCGGTCCCGACTCCTCGCCGGGCCGGCCGACGACGATCCGGCGCTGATCGCCGAGCTCGCCGCGCACGGCACCCCGCTGGTCACCGACGACCCGGACGATCCCGACGCCCAGCGCGTGCTGCTCGCCTTCGTCGCACCGCCCGACAGCGCCGGCGTGTACGCCTGGGCCAACCGGCTCACCGACGGGCCGCGCGAGGCCCACGGGCAACTGCGCCGGTGGGGCGACACCGACCTGTGGTTCACCGAGATCACCGTGCCCCGCGGGACGATGGCGACCTACCGCATCTACCCCTACGCCGCCGACGACCCCCATCTGCGCGACGGCGCCCTGGTGTATTCGCGCACCGTCGCCGCCGCCGCGGTCAGCGACCCGGGCAACGACCAGGCCGCGTCGCCCTTCGGATCGGTGTTGCGCACCGACGGCGCACCCGACCTCGCCGTCTGGCACCGCCCCGCCCCGGCAGAACCGGCGGCGCGCGGAAGCATCGGCGACGGCCCCGAGGCCACCGGGTGGCGGTTGACCGCACCGGTGGGCGGCGGAAGCGGACCGACGCGGATCGTCGTGCTGTTCGACGGACAGAACTGGTTGGACCGGATCGGCCTGGCCACGCGCCTGGCCGAAGCCGTCGGCGAGGACGACGGCCCGATCGCCCTCCTCGGCATCGACTCGCCCGCCGAGGCCTCGGCCCGGATGCGCCTGCTCGGTCCGAACCGCGACTTCCTGGCCACCGTCGTCGACGATGTCCTGCCCCGGGCGCGCCACGCCCTCGGCGTTGCCGACAGCACCACTGTTTGGGCAGGTCAAAGCCTCGGCGCCGTGTCGACGCTGGCCGTCGTGCGCTGGTTCCCCGACGTCGTCGACGAGGTGCTCGCGTATTCTCCGTCGATGTGGTGGAAACCCGGCATCACCGCTCGCCCGGCCGAGTGGGACCCGCAGCGGTGCTGGTTGACCGAGGAATTGGCCGACGCCCAACCGCGGCCGGTTCGCCTGGCCGTGGGCCGCAACGAGCACCTGCTCGTCGAGCCGGTGGACAGACTGGCCGGTCAACTCCGCACCGCGGGGTGGCCGGTGACCCTGCGCAGATTCGACGGCGGTCACGACATCGCCTGGTGGGCACATCTGCTCGTCGACGATCTCACGACGCCGATCGGCCGGGCAGAGATCGAAGCGGTGGAGCAGTGAAAGGCAGTGCAGCAATGAGGTTCGCAACCCCGATCGCCGGCCTGGTGGCCGGCCTCCTCCTCGCCACCGGCCTCACGGCCTGCGGCGACGATTCACCGGTGGTCCCGGCCGACGGACGCTCCTACACCGACGCCGCCCACCGGACGGTGGTCATCCCCAAGAACCCGAAACGGGTGATCACCCTGGCCGAGGGGGCCCTCGACTCGGCCCTGGCCCTCGGCGTCACCCCGATCGGTTCCACGGCCGGGCGCGGGCAGCTGGGTATCCCGGGCTACCTCGCCACTGCCGCGAAGGACAGTGCCATCCCCATCGTGGCGTCGACCCGGGCCCCCAACCTCGGACAGATCCTCAAACTGCGGCCCGACCTCATCGTCGTCGACGACACGACCGGGTCGCGCAACAGCATCGACGACCTGGCGAAGATCGCGCCGACGGTCTTCGTCGCCAAGTACACCCAGGGCTGGCAGAAGTACTTCGCCGCGATGGCCGCCATCCTCGACCGGCCGGAACAGCACAAGCACGTCGTCGGCGACATCGACCGGCAGCTCGACCAGACCGCCGAGCGCGTGGCCGCCGCGCCGGGCGCCAAGCCGCTCACCGCGAGCGTCGTGCGGTGGTCGACCGAGGGCCCGACCATCGTCGGCGGCAACTCGCTGTCGAGTTGGGTGCTCAACCGGGTCGGGATGAAGCGCCCGCCCGCGCAGGCGAAGATCGACTCGGCCAACCGTGCGGGGAACAAGGTCAGCATGGAAAACCTCGATCTGATCGACGCCGACTACATCTTCTTCGGCGTGCTCGGGAACATCGACCAGGCGAGCCAGGAGTTGGCAGCCGCGCGGCTCAAGCCCGGGTTCGCCGCGCTGCGCGCCACCAAGGCCGGCCACGTCTACCCCGTCGACGGCACGCCGTGGACCAGCGGCACCGGTCCGCTGGGCGTCGAGGCCATCCTCCGCGACATCAGCAGCGCCTTCCGCTAGGCGCCCCGCCATTCCCGATCGGAGACCCGTGTCCATTCCACCGATAAGCCCGTACCGGCTGAGCGACGTCGTGCCCCGGAGCCACCCTCGGCTCGACTGGAAGGTCGACCCCGCCCGAGCGGTGTTGCTCATCCACGACATGCAGAACTACTTCGTGGACGTCTACGAGGCCGGCACCGAACCGTTGGCCACGGTGGTGCCGACCATCGTCGGGCTGCGCGACGCCTGCGACGCGGCCGACGTGCCGGTCGTGCTGACGGCCCAGCCGCCGAATCAGCACCCGTCGCGCCGCGGCCTGCTGACCGATCGGTGGGGGCCGGGGATCGCCACCGAGGAACAGGCGCAGGTCATCGAACCGCTGGCCGCCCGTCCCGGGGACATCACCGTGGTGAAGTGGCGCTACTCGGCCTTCGCCCGCACCGATCTGCGGTCGCTGATGGCCCACACCGGGCGCGACCAGCTCATCATCACCGGCATCTACGCGCACATCGGCTGCCTGCTCACCGCAGCCGACGCCTTCATGCAGGACATCCAGGTGTTCTTCGTCTCCGACGGCGTCGCCGACTTCAGCGCCCCCTTCCACGCCGGCGCCGTCGACTACGTCAACAACACGTGCGGGATCGTGCTCTCCGCCGACGAGGTGACCCGCGGACTCAAGGCCGATGGCTGAGGCGTCGCTGGCCGGCAAGCGCGCGCTGATCACCGGCGTGGCCGGCGGTATCGGCTCGGCGGTGGCGCAGGCCTTCGCCGACGCGGGGGCGCGCCTGGTGCTCACCGACATCGACCCCGCGGTGACCACGGTGGCCGATCGCCTCGGCGCCGCGTCCAGCGTTGCCGACCTCGCCGACCGCTCCGCCGTCGCCCGGCTGGTGGAATCGGCGCCGCGGTTGCTGGACGGAGAGCTGACCACGGTGGTCCACGTCGGCGCCGCCCTGGCCACCGGGACGCTCGCCGCCGTCGACGACGACGAGTGGGACCGGCTGGTCGCGGTGAACCTGACCGGCACGATGGCCCTGATCCGCGCGGCGACGGGCGTGCTCGCCGACGGGGGATCGCTCACCGTCGTCTCCTCCAACTCCGCGGCGACCCCGCGCGTCGGGCTGGGAGCCTACGGCGCGACGAAGGCCGCGGTGACCAGTCTGGTGCGCAGCGCCGGGCTCGAGTTGGCCCCGCGCGGCATCCGCTGCAACGTCATCACGCCGGGCTCCACCGACACCCCGATGCTGCGCGGGATGTGGCCCGATTCCGCGCCCGCGCAGGACAGCGCCGCGGCGGTGATCGCGGGCACCCCCGAGGACTTCCGCCTCGGCATCCCGCTGGGCCGGCTGGCCCAGCCGGAAGACATCGCCGCGTCGGCGGTCTTCCTCGCCTCCGACGCCGCGCGGCACATCACGCTGCACGATCTGCGCGTCGACGGCGGCGCCACCCTCGACCAGTAGCCCCGTCGACTGGGCCCTTCTTTTCGCCGACTGGGCCCTCATCCCCGCCGACTGGGCCCTTCATTTCGCCGAGTGGGCCCTCATCCCCGCCGAGTGGGCCCTGATTCTCGTCGAGTGGGCCCTGATTCTCGTCGAGTGGGCCCTCACCGCGTCGGTCCGACGACCTATCCACCATGTCCGAATTGATAGCGTGGCGGGGTGAAGTACGCCGTCATCATCGTCATCGCGCTACTGCTGATCATCACCGTCGCCGTCGTGTTCAACGTGCTCAGCGCCCGCGCCGCGCGCCAGGCCGAGGCTGACGCGTTGCGCAACCGGACGTACCGTCCTGGTGACCCGTTTTCCACCGCCGACGACGATGCGGTGCGCGGCGACCCCCGTCAGCTCAAGCCCGCCGACCTCGTCGACATCCGGGGCACCACCTATGCGGTTCGCGGCGTCATCCGCTTCACCCAGGACGGGTACAACTGGATCGAGGCCCACCTGGACACCGGAACCGGGCTGCGCGGGTGGCTCTCCGTCGAGGACGACCCCGACCTCGAGGTGGTGCTGTGGACCGAGCTCTCCGGCGTCATCTTGACCCCCGGCCCCGCGTCGGTGGAGTTCGAAGGCCGCCGCTACCTCCACGACGAAGACGGCTCGGCGCGCTTCACCTCCGCGGGCACCACCGGGGTGGCGAGCAGCGGAACCATGCGCTACCACGACTACCAGGCCGGGGACGCACGCTTCTCCTTTGAGGACTATGGCTCCGGGTGGGAGGCGGCCCGCGGCGAGGTCCTCGCCCGCAGCGAGTTCCGCATCTACCCGTCGACCCCGGCACCCGAGGGCCCGCGGTGAGCGATCCCCTCGAGTTGGGCGGTGCCTTCGTCGATACCCGTGCCGCCGACTTGGCGTTGAGTCTCGACGTCGACGACCAGCCCGCCTTGGCCACCCGTACGGCGCGGTTGGGGGTCTTCGACATCGAACTGCGCCTCCTCGGGGCCAGTCACCAGGTCGTCGTGAACGGCGCCGGCGGGCCGCTGCGCGAGACGGTTGCCTGCCTGCCCGGCGTTGATCCGTTCCTACCCGCGCAGTGGTCGCGCGACGACTATGCCTTTCGCGCCGACGTCTCCACCCACAACGACGAGGCGCTGACCACCCTCATCAAGCACCTCGGCCACCAGATCGACGCCGCGGACCGGCGATCGGTGGGCTTGATCGGCTGTTATCCGGGTCGGCCGCTCGCCGTCACCGCCATCCGGGCGACGCTCGACCTCGCGCAACCGGTTCTGCGCTGGGAGACGTGGCACACCTACCCCCAGGCCGGTGAAATCGTCTATACGACGAGCACCCTGTCCCAGTCGTCCGGAGACCGCCCCTGATGACCACGCCACCGTTCCCGCCGTTTCCGCCACCGCCGTTCCCACCCGACGACGACGGTCGCGGCGATGGCCTCCGGCGGGCCCGCAACTGGATCATCGGCATCATCTGCGTGCTCACCGTCGGCGCACTGGCGACGACCTGTGCGATCGACGGCGGGTTCCGCGGCCGCGACGCCCGGGCCTACGTGCAGAAGACCTATCAGCGCAACGCCGCCCTCGACGAGGGGAACGTCGTCGCCTATGTGGCCAACGCCGATCCGAAATCGGTGTCCGACGCGATCACGACGGAGGAGCGCCCCACCGATCGGCGCACCGGCGCAACCCAGGTCGGCAACATCGCCGGGTCGACGTTCCTGCAGTATCCGGACTACCTCATCGGCGTTTTCCCCTACGGGGCCGACAAGTCTCGGGTGATGGTCAGCAAGGACTACCGCACCGGGTACAACCACTATCACAGCTACGTCGGCAGCTATTGGGTGCCGACTCCGCACTACTCCGGCCGCGGGAACAGCTACCGCGGCGGCGGTAGTGGCGCCGGCAAATAGACCGATCCACGACGAGACGAGGAACAACCCATGACGACGCAGTTCGCCGACAACCTGATCGCCGCCAGCTCCTACTCGGCGGTGGGCATCACGGCCATGGCCGTCGGATTCGTGGTGCTCGACCTGTTGACGCCGGGAAACCTGCGCGCGCAGGTGTGGGTGGACCGCAACCGCAATGCCGCCACCCTCGTCGGATCCAACCTGGCCAGCGTCGCGATTATCGTCGTGGCAGCGATCATCGCCAGCGAGGGCGGACTGGCCCGCGGGCTGCTCTACACCGCGGCGTACAGCGTTCTGGGCCTGGTGGCGATGGCGGTCACCTTCGGGCTGCTCACCCTGGTGACGCCCGGCAGGATCGGCGACGCGTTGATGGACACCGAACCCAACCCCGCGGTTCGCGTCCACGCGGTCCTCCACATCGCGGCTGCGTGCATCATTGCTGCCTCCATCCTCTGACGCCGAAACGCCGACGACGACCAGGTCCACCGGTCGTCGCCGGGTTGCGCGTGCCGCACTGCTCGCCGTCGTCTTCGTCTGTGCCGCATGCGGTTTGGTGTACGAGCTCGCCCTGGTGTCGCTGGGTTCGTACCTGATCGGCAATACCGCCACCCAGGCGTCGATCGTGCTCGCGGTCATGGTCTTCGCGATGGGTGTCGGGTCGTTGGCGGCCAAACCGTTGCAGCACCGCCCGGTGGTGTGGTTCGCCGCCGTCGAGCTGACACTCGCCCTACTCGGCGGACTCTCGGTCATGGCGCTCTACGCGGCGTTCGCCTACCTGTCGCTGTACACCGCGGCCCTGGTCGTCGTCGCCTTCATCCTCGGTCTGTTGATCGGCGCAGAGATCCCCCTGCTGATGGTGCTGTTGCAACGGATTCGACGCCAAGACGCCGGATCGGCCGTCGCCGACCTGTTCGCCGCGGACTACATCGGCGCCCTCCTCGGCGGCCTGGCATTCCCATTCCTGCTACTCCCGGTGTTCGGCCAGCTTCGCGGGGCGATCGTCGTCGGACTCGTGAACGCCGTCGCGGGTCTCCTCCTGGTGCTGGTCTTGTTCCGGCGCGACCTGTCCCGTCGTGGCGCCACCGCGGTCGGCCTGGGCGCGACCGCGGTCATCGCGATCCTGGTGGCCGCCTTCGCCTATTCGACGACCTTCGAGATCACCGCTCGCCAAGCCCTGTATCGCGATCCGATCGTCGTGGCCCAGCAGACGAAGTATCAGGACATCGTGATGACCGCCAGCCGCACCCGGGGCGGCGAGGAGGACATCCGACTGTTCCTCAACGGGGACCTCCAGTTCGCCTCGGCCGACGAGTACCGGTACCACGAGGCGCTGGTCCACCCGGTGATGGCCGCGCACCCGAGGCGCGTGCTGATCCTCGGTGCCGGCGACGGATTAGCCCTGCGCGAGGTGCTGACCTATCCCACCGAATCGATCACCCTCGTCGAACTCGACCCGACGATGATCGAGTTGGCACGCACCGATCCGCGGCTCACGCGCCTCAACCGCGGTTCGATGAACGACCCGCGCGCACGGGTGGTGGCCGCCGATGCCTTCCACTGGCTGCGCCACACCGACGAGAAGTTCGACGCCGTCGTCGTCGACATGCCCGACCCGGATGAGACCGCGACGGCCAAGCTCTACTCCACCGAGTTCTACGCGCTGGTCTCCGCACACCTGGCACCCGGCGGAACCATGGCCATCCAAGCCGGTTCGCCGTACTTCGCGCCCCGGTCGTTCTGGTGCATCGGCGCAACCCTGGCCGACGCGGGGCTGCAGACACTGCCGTATCACGTCGACGTGCCGTCGTTCGGGGACTGGGGCTTCTTCCTGGCCGCGCGCGGTCGGCCCGTGCTCCGCGTGAATCCGACGACGACAACCCGCTTCCTCACCGACGACGAACTCCGCGCCGCAGCGGTCTTCCCGCGCGACCGCCCACCGTTGGCCATGCCGCCGTCGACGCTCATGGACCCGCGGATCCTGCGCTACGCACAGGGCGAGTGGAAGCAGTACTAGGGCCCACTCGACGGATTTGAGGGCCCACTCGACGGATTTGAGGGCCCACTCGACGGATTTGAGGGCCCACTCGACGGATTTGAGGGCCCACTCGACGGATTTGAGGGCCCACTCGGCGGACCGGCAGATCAGTACGCGGAGATCTGGACCGACATCCCCGGGTCGGTGGCGACGGTCAACGGCGACGGCGGGGCGCCGCCGGCGATGACGTGGGCGCCCAGCGTCGCGATCATCACCCCGTTGTCGGTACACAACCGCGGCTTGGGCACCCGCAGCGTGATCCCCTCGGCGTCGCACCGCTCCTGCGCCAGCGATCGGATGCGCGAGTTCGCGGTGGCCCCGCCGCCCAACACCAGGGTCGAGACGTCGAAATCCCGGCAGGCCCGGATCGCCTTCATGGTGAGCACGTCGGCGACGGCCTCCTGGAACGACGCGGCGACGTCGGCCATCGGCACCGGCTCGCCGCGGCGCTCGCACCCCTCGACATACCGGGCGACGGCGGTCTTCAACCCGCTGAACGAGAAGTCGTACCGGGCGTCGCGCGGACCGGTCATGCCGCGCGGGAAGGCGATCGCGGCCAGATCGCCGCCGTCGGCCAGCCGGTCGATCGCGGGCCCGCCCGGGTACCCCAGGCCGAGCAGCCGGGCGACCTTGTCGAAGGCCTCCCCCGCCGCATCGTCGACGGTGGTGCCCAGTTCCTCGATCGGTTCGCCCAGATCGCTCACCCGCAGCAGGTGGGTGTGCCCACCGGAAACCAGCAGGGCGATACACGGCGGCATCGGGCCGTGCTCCAACGTGTCGACGGCGACGTGCCCGCCCAGGTGGTTGACCGCATACAGCGGGACGTCCCAGGCCAGGGCGTAGGCCTTGGCCGCGGCCACGCCGACGAGCAGCGCCCCGGCCAGCCCCGGGCCGATCGTCACCGCGATCGCGTCGGGCTTCTCGATACCGGCGGCGGCGAGGGCGCGGCGCATCGTCGGCACCATCGCCTCCAGGTGCGCCCGCGATGCCACCTCGGGCACCACGCCGCCGTAGCGGGCATGTTCGGCCACCGACGAGGCGACCTCGTCGGCGAGCAACCGGACCGGCCCGTCGGGTGCGGCCGGGTCCCACGCCACGATCCCCACCCCGGTCTCGTCGCAGGAGCTTTCGATGCCCATCACAATCAGCGGCTCACTCATCGGGATCCTCCGGGGTCGTCCCACTCGCCTGGGACGGGCGGATCATGGTGAACGCGTCCGCCCCCGACGGTTGGTAATAGCCTTTGCGCACACCGGATTTCGCGAATCCGACGCTCTCGTACAACGCGATGGCCGGGTCGTTGTCGACGCGGACCTCGAGGAACACCGGGGCGTCGAGACGATCGGCGACGGCGAGCATCTCGTCCAACAGCAGCCGCCCGATCCCGCGCCCCCGGTGGGTCGGCGCCACCGCGATGGTGTGGATCTCACACTCGTGGTCGTCGTTGGGTCCGAGGATGGAGATCCCGGCATAGCCGATCGGCGGTGCGCCGAGGGCTTCGCGCGCGGCGAAGTAGCGGTTGTACGGTGCGTTCAGCTCGGCCCGGAAGGCGGCGGCCGGCCAGGGCGAGTCGCCGGCGAACATGGTCTTCTCCAGTTCGGCGCAGCGCCCGACGTCGGCCTTCTTGAGTTCGTCGACGACGACAGCGCCGCCGGTTTCCGCGGGGATGGTCACGGGGTCGCCCGCTTCTTCTTCTGGTCGGCCAGCTCCACCGCGTCGGGCCGCCGCAGGTACAGCGGTACGAGCGGCTCGGGGGCCTCGCCGTCGAGCACCGCCGGTGCCGCCACGGCCGCCAGGCCGGCGACATCCGGGGCGGCCTCGACTCCGTCCCACCCGGTGTCGGGCAGGAGTGCCGGCACTCCCGCGACCAGGTCGATCGATGCGCCGTCGAGCGTCTCGAGCAGTGCCGCCGGGGCCATCACACCGGGGCCGTCGACCCGCTCGCCGTCGGCGTAGCGCGCCGAGTAGACCTCGCGGCGGCGCGCATCGGTGACGACGAGGACCGACGAGGCGGCCCGGTCGCCCACCGCGGCCGCAATCGCATCGAGGCTGCACACGCCGTAGACGGGGATGCCCAGGGCATCGCCGTAGGCCGCCGCAGTGGCCATCCCGACCCGCAGACCGGTGAACGGACCCGGTCCGCACCCGACGACCACGGCATCCAGATCCGCACCCCGCCAACCGGATTCGTCCAGACACTCCCTCATCAACGACGTGAGTGTCTCGGCATGACGGCGCTGATCGGCGACGACGCGGGAGGCGGCGACGGTGACGCCCGCTGCGCCGATGACGGCCACACCGGTGACCATCGCGTGCGTCGCGGTGTCGATGACGAGGATGCGGCGGTCACTCATCGCGACCACCGCCACTGCGCGACGCGGATATCGGACTCGGGTTCCCGCGTCAGACTGACCAGCAGGTGGTCGCCGGCCAGGCGCTCGGCCACCCCGGCCCCCCATTCCACGACGACCACGGAGTCGGTCAGATCGGTGTCGAGGTCGAGGGCGTCGAGCTCGTCGAGGATTGCCATGCCGTCCCCCTCCGCGCCTCCCAGGCGATAGGCGTCGACGTGGACCATACCCGGCCGGCCGGGTCCGCCGGCACGGTGCGCGCGGGCGATCACGAACGTCGGCGAGGTGATCCGCCCGACCACGCCCAGGCCGGCGCCGATGCCGCGGGCCAGAGCGGTCTTCCCCGCCCCCAACGGACCGTCGAGGATGACGAGGTCACCGGCGCGCAACGTGGCGGCCAGCTCCCGTCCGAAATTTTCGGTGTCGGCGACCTCGGGCAGCTGAACGCGCCCGGGAGCCTCCCGGTTCACCGCCACCGGTCCCACCAGTGGTGGCGCACCGGCTCCCGCTGCGGGACCGGGTCCAGCGCGGGCATCGCGGCCACAGGCTCAGCCGCCGCCCGCGCAGCCAACTGCTCACGAACCCGGGTGACGAGTTCGTCGAGCAGTTCGTCGACCTCGGTGGGCCGCTCCATCTGCACCATGTGCCCGGCTCCCTGGACGATGGTGAGCCGGCAGTTCTCCCCCAGTGCGCCGTAGAGCGAGTAGGAGTTCGGGAACGGGGTCATGCAGTCCTCGTCGCCGCAGATCACGACGCTGGGGACCGTCGCCAGAGTGGGCAGTCCGGCCGACTCGTCGTGCACCTCGAGGACGTTGAGGAAGGACACGATCGTGCGCAGCGGGGTCTGGCGGATCATCCGTTCGACGGCCCGCGCGGCGGCCGGGCTGTAGAAGTCGGGGCCGAAACTCGCCGCCAGCAGCACCGGCTCCAGCGCCCGGCGGGCCCGGGTCCGGCCGGCCTGGATGAACCACGGCGCCCGGCGCACGGCCAGTCGGAACGCGCTGACCGCCGGGTTGCGCAGGCCCGCGCCGACCCCTGCCTCGGTGATGCCGCGGGCGGCCGTGGCCACCAGGCCCACCCCCACGACGCGACCGGTGGTGAACAGCTCCGGGTGGCGGCGGGCCAGCGCCATGGTCGCCATCCCGCCCATGGAATGCCCGATGACCACGACCGGCCCGGGCGGCGCCAGCGCGCGCAGGACCGCCGCCACGTCGTCGCCGAGCTGGGCCATCGTCGCCGACTCCGGCGGTGCGGGATCGCTGCGCCCGTGTCCACGGTGGTCGAAGAACACCAGCCGCGTCCTGTCCCCCCAGGCGCGCGCCAGCGCGGTCCGCTGGAAGTACCAGGAACTCATCCGCAGCGAGAAGCCGTGGACGAAGACCACGGTCAGCGTCGGATCGGTGTCGCCGTTGACCACGCGGGCGGCCAGCCGGACCCCGTCGTCGGCGACGACGGAGTACTCGTCCTCGCGGTACATCGAGTCGAAATGGATGTCGGCAAACGGATCGGTCTTCCCGGCGCGGGCCTGCGTCACCTGCCGGGTCACCCCGGTGGCGGCGAGACTGCCCAGGGTGGAAACCCCGGCCGACGGCTTGAGCCGCCGCCCCGGCCCGGTCATGACCGACCACCGCCCGCACCGCCGGCGGTGGGGCCGCCTACGGTGTCATCGCCGGCGACAGGGCCGCCTACGTAGCGCCGTTCGATCCGGGAACCGATCCCGGTGACGATCTCGTAGTCGATGGTCCCGGTCAGATCGGCCCATTCCCGGGCCGTCGGCCCCCCGTCGGCGCCCGTCCCGAATACCTCCACGGCATCCCCCTCGGCGACGCCGCCGCCCTCGTCGGGACCCAGGTCGACGACGAACTGGTCCATGCAGATCCGCCCGACCCCGGGGAAGTCGCGGCCGTTGATCCGCACCCGCAACCGCCCGCTCAGCGCCCGCGGCACCCCGTCGGCGTATCCGACCGGGATGACCGCGACGGTCGTGTCGGCGGGTGCGATGTAGGTGTGGCCGTAGGAGATCCCGCCGCCGGCGGGCACGCGTTTGACCAGCGACACCGTCGTCGCCAGCGTCATCGCCGGGATCAGGTCGGCGTCGCTGTGCTGCGGTACCGGGTTGAGCCCGTACAGCGCGACTCCAGGCCGGACGGCGTCGAAGGCCAGGTCCGGGCGGGTCAGGGCGGCGGGCGAGTTGGCGGCGTGGACGATCTCGGGGACGGCCCCGACGGCGCGCAGATCGGCGACGGCGGACCGAAGGGCCTGCGCCTGGTGGTCGTTGGCGGGGTTGGCGGGTTCGTCGCCACAGGCCAGGTGCGTCATCACCCCGCGCAGTGCGACGGCGCCGGCCGCCCGCGCCCGGGCGAGATCGTCGACGAAGGACTCCCATTCGTCGGCGGCCACCCCGCTGCGGTTCATCCCGGTGTCGACCTTGACCGTCACGGTCGCCGTCTCGCCGTGGCGGCCGGCCGCGTCGACGACCGCGGCGAGCTGGCGCGCCGAGGAGACCGCGATGTCGAGGCCCGCGGCGATGGCGACGGCGAAGTCGGTGTCGCGGGTGTGCAGCCACGCCGTGATCGGGCCGGGGATCCCGGCCTCGCGCAGCGCGAGGGCCTCGCGGATGTGGGCGACGCCCAGGCCGTTGGCGCCCGCGTCGACGAGGGTCCGTGCAACCGGTACCGCACCGTGCCCGTAGCCGTCGGCCTTGACCACCGCGAGAACCCCCGCCCCCGCACCGTCGGCGATGGTGCGGAGGTTGTGGGCGATGGCTGCCAGGTCAACGGTGGCGGCGCCCAGGGCGGGAGTGCTGGAGAAGGAGTGCATCAGCGCAATTGTCTCAGATCGACGCGGATACGGGGCTCATGCACCGCTGGCGCGCAACACCCTGATCGCGTCGCTGATGGCCGCTACCAGCGCCGATGCTCCGATCGGCGCGCCGGGTCGGCCGGCGGCAATGTGGGCGGCGACACTGTGGGCGCGCGCTCCCATGGCCGCGGCGAGGGCCGGCGGGAGCCCGGTGGCGAGCAGGGCGCCGACGATTCCGGAGAGGGCGTCGCCGGATCCGGCCGTGGCCGCCCACGACGACCCGGCCTCGTTGACCAGCACGGTGTCCGGGTCATCGGGGCCGGCGATCAGCGTGGCGCGCCCCTTGAGGAGCACCGTCGCACCGAGGTCGGCGGCGCAGGCCCGCACCGCCTCGACCCGGTCGGCACCCACCTCGGCGCCGGTCAAGCGGGCGAACTCCCCCGCGTGCGGGGTCAGCAGGGTCGGGGCGGACCGGGGCGCGAGAAGGTCGGGGTTTTGCGCCAGCAGCGTGATCCCGTCGGCGTCGACGAGGACGGGGACATCGGCGGCCAGCACCGTGCGCAACCGGGCGCGGGCATCCACGTCGGTGCCGAACCCGGGCCCGACGATCCAGGCCTGGACCCGACCGGCCTCCTCGGGTTCGCCGACCGCTACCACTTCCGGGTGGTGGTCGACGACGGCGGCGGCCGCGGGCCCCGCATAGCGCGTCATCCCCGACGTCGCCGCGATCGCCGCCCCGGTGCACAGCAGCGCCGCCCCGGGGTAGACCGCCGAACCGGCGACGATCCCCACGACGCCCTGGCGGTACTTGTCGTCGAACGGTCCGGGGACCGGCCAGGCGGCCCCGACCTGCGCGTCGGACAGCGACTGCAGGACCGCGTCGCGACCCGCGCCGGGGTCCAGTCCGATGTCGACGACGACGAGCCGCCCGCATTGCGGTGCGGCGAGCACGTGGGCGCGGCGCGGCAATCCGAAGGTCACCGTCAGGTCGGCGCGCACCGCCGGTTCGTTGACCACCCCGGTGTCGGCGTCGACCCCCGAGGGCAGGTCGACGGCAACCACCGTCGCCGACGGCGACAGGGCACGCGCGGCGCCGAGCACGGCGGCCGCGGCCGGGCGCAACGGCCCCGACCCGCCGATCCCGACGATCCCGTCGACGAGGACGTCG
Source organism: Gordonia crocea (assembly GCF_009932435.1). Classification (NCBI taxonomy): domain Bacteria; kingdom Bacillati; phylum Actinomycetota; class Actinomycetes; order Mycobacteriales; family Gordoniaceae; genus Gordonia; species Gordonia crocea. The sequence continues at coordinate 1,336,232 of NZ_BJOU01000001.1, read as the reverse complement.
AGTTCCCCGAACTCGACGACCACCCGTCCCCCGGTGCGCCGCAGCGCGGCCAGGCCGCCCGGATGCGCTTTGGCCGGGTCCAGCAAGACCGCGGACACCGCCACACCGCGCCGGGCCAGCAGTGCCCCCGCGTACAGAGCGTCGCCGCCGTTGTCGCCGGATCCGACGACGAGGCCGGCGCGCCGGCCGTAGACCCCGCCGGTGTCGCGCAGGTGGTTGAGGATGGCCGACGCCAGCCCGTGGGCGGCGCGGCCCATCAGCACCCCGTTCGCGAGCAGTCCCGTCGCGGCCTCCGCGGCGCGGATCTGCGCGACGGTCGGATACCTGCTCACCGGCAGCACCTCCTGTCCCGGTGACCGCGTCGCCGTCATACCGACAACCATGCCCGATCGTGCCGCCACGGTCATCGATTCCGGGTACAGCGAACCGCGACGACTTCACCTGGGGTGCTGCCCGATTGCGCCAGCGGCTCACCGTCGGGCGAGAAGATCGTCGACCTGCCCAGGGTTTCGGAGAAGCCGCCACCGGTCGCCCAGGCGAAACCGGCGAACGCGACATAGGAACGGCAGGCGCGGGCGATGACGGTTCCCCGCGCGTCTTGTTCCGCGCGCTCGTCAGGCCGGTGGACCAGACCGGCCGCGTAGACGTCGACGTCGAGCGCCGTGACTGCCGCAATGTGCTGTGCCGAGCCGGTGTCCTTACAGATTCCCAATCCGATACGCCACCCGTCGACGTCGATCACCACAGGTCCGGGCCCGCGAGTGAACCGAGTCGACTCGCTCTCGCCGAGCATCTGCTTGCGATAAGCGATCTCGACGCCACTACCGTCGACGCGAAAGGTGGCGATGAATAGCTTGTTCCCGTCTCGGACGGGTGCACCCACCAGCGCGACGACATCGGATTGCGCACAAGCATCGACGATGGCGTCCAGGTCCCCGCCATCGGCGGACACCGGCGACGCGTCCAGTGCGTAGCCGGTCAACGACATCTCGGGGAAGACCACCACCCGCGCCCCGGCGGTCCGTACCGCCCGAGCGTGCTCCAGCGCGTTGGTCGTGACGGCACCCGCGCGAGTCGGCGGCTGAGCCACCGCCAGCGAGAGCGAGACCATCCGGCGCTACTCGACGGTGACGGACTTGGCCAGGTTGCGCGGCTTGTCGACGTCGTAGCCGCGTTCGTCGGCGACGGTGGCCGCGAACACCTGCAGCGGGATCGTCGACACCAGCGGTTGCAGCAGCGTCGAGGTGTGCGGGATGGGGATGAAGTGGTCGGCCACCGCGCGGGCGGCCTCGTCGTCGGACTCGGCGATGACGATGGTCTCGGCGCCGCGCGCCTGGATCTCGCGGATGTTGCTGACCATCTTCGAGTGCAGCACCGAGCGCCCCTCTCGCGACGGCATCACGACGAACACCGGCAGACCGGATTCGATGAGCGCGATCGGCCCGTGCTTGAGCTCGCCGGCGGCGAAACCCTCGGCGTGGATGTAGGCCAGCTCCTTGAGCTTGAGCGCCCCCTCCAGGGCCACCGGGTACCCGACGTGGCGCCCGAGGAACAGCACGGTGTCCCGGTCGGCCATCGTCCGGGCCAGTTCTCGCACCGGATCCATCGAGTCCAGCATCTCCTGGACCGCCGTGGTCACCGCCTCCATCTCGGCGAACTCGCGGGCCACCTCGTCGGTGAACTTGGTGCCGCGCGCTTGCGCCAGCGCCAGCCCGACCAGGTAGGCCGCCACGATCTGCGCGAGGAAGCACTTGGTGGAGGCGACGCCGATCTCGGGGCCGGCGTGGGTGTAGAGCACCGCGTCGGACTCGCGCGGGATCTGCGCGCCGTTGGTGTTGCAGATCGCGAGGACCTTGGCGTTCTGGTCCTTGGCGTGGCGGACCGCCTCGAGGGTGTCGGCCGTCTCCCCCGACTGCGAGATCGCGACGACGAGGGTGGCGCGGTCCAGCACCGGGTCGCGGTAGCGGAACTCGCTGGCCAGCTCGACCTCGACGGGCAGCCGCGTCCAGTGCTCGATGGCGTACTTGGCCAGCATCCCGGCGTGGTAGGCGGTACCACAGGCGACGACGAACACCTTGGTGACGTCGCGCAGGTCGTCGTCGGAGATCCGCTGCTCGTCGAGGACGATGTGACCGTCGCGCAGGTGACCCATCAGCGTGTTGCTCAGCGCGTCGGGCTGCTCGGCGATCTCCTTCTCCATGAAGTAGTCGTAGCCGCCCTTCTCGGCGGCGGCGAGGTCCCAGTCGATGTGGAACGGCTTGCCGGTGCGCGGGGCGCCGTCGAAGTCGGTGATCGTATAGCTGTCGGCGGTGATCACCACGACCTCGTCCTGGCCGAGCTCGACCGCGTCGCGGGTGTGCTCGATGAACGCGGTGACATCGGACCCGACGAACATCTCGCCGTCGCCGACGCCGACGACGAGCGGCGTCGAGCGGCGGGCCGCGACGATGGTGTCCGGGTGGTCGGCGTGGGTGAAGACGAGGGTGAAGGCCCCCTCCAGGCGCCGCAGGACGGCGTAGGCGCTGGCGACGAAGTCGCCGGCGGTCTTACCCGAGAGGTAGGCGCGCTCCACCAGGTGCACGGCGGTCTCGGTGTCGGTGTCGGAACCGAATTCGACGCCGGCGGTCTCCAGTTCGGCCCGCAGCGGCGCATAGTTCTCGATGATGCCGTTGTGGACCACCGCGACCTTGCCGTCGACGGAGGTGTGCGGGTGCGCGTTGCGGTCGGTCGGCTTGCCGTGGGTTGCCCAGCGGGTGTGGCCCATACCGGTGGTCCCGGTCAGGCGTGCGGGGTCGACCGAGGCGATCTGCTTGTCGAGGTTCTCCAGCCGGCCGGCCTTCTTCTCCACGACCAGGCCACCGGCACCGTCCAGGATCGCCACTCCGGCGGAGTCGTAACCGCGGTACTCCATCCGACGCAACGCGTCCACGACGATCTGCAGCGCCTGGCGCTTGCCCACGTACCCGACGATTCCGCACATAGCTATCCAGGGTACCTAGCGTCCGCGTAGCGCCCGAATCGCCGACAGCGGCCCGCCCTTCTGCGCGGTGATCGGCCCGCTGAGCAGCTTCTCCACGTGGGGCCGGTCGTCGGTGTCCGGTTCATCGGGGTCGACGTTGACCACGGCACCCAACACCTCGTCGGCGTCGGTGAACGCCGCGTACTCGTCGTCGCCGCCGATGGTGGCCAGGAAGAACCCGGTCAGCAGGGTGCGCACGGTGGCGTGGGTGGCCTTGTCCGCCCCGTTGATGCCGATCAGCGATTTGATCCCGCGCCGCTGCAGCAGGCCGCGCTCGGAGGCGCCCGGGATGACGCGCAACGTCACCGGGCCCGCCAACTCCCGTGCCAGCGGGAGCGGGTTGGCGTCGACGGTGTCGAGGTGGCCGTCGACGGCGAGCACCATGGCCGGCGCGCCGACGGTCGGGGCGGCCGCCGCGGCGGTGGCGGTGGACGGTGCCGGGAAGACGGCGGCCAATGCGTTCACCGCAACCGGCTCGGTGGCCGCCAACACATCGGTCCCGGCGGCGAGGACGGCTGCCGAGGCACCGAATCCGTGTCCCGCGTAGCCGCGCCGACCGGCGTCGACGGTGATCGATTCGGCCAGGCCGAGCCGCACCGTGGGCAGGGTTGCCGCCGCCGTGCGCAGACCGGCCGCGAGCGCCACGTCGGAGGGTGCCAGACCCCGCTCGACGTCGGGTGCGGCGACGACGATGCCGTGTGTCGCCAGGTGGAACAGCAGGTCGCGGTAGCGGGCGGCGTCGGCCATCCAGGCGTGGGCGAAGACCACCAGGGGCAGGCCGGTCCCCCGATCCGGGGTAAATAGCTGGCCGGGGACACCGACGAAGCCGAGGTCGCCGCGCAACACCTTGTGCGGTCCGCGCCGGGCGAGCCGGGTCATCAGTTCGTCGGGCGGCGGTGCGGGTTCACTTCTTCTGCCGAACACCCCTCAAAGCCTAGGCCCATCGGCTGGCCGGGGTGCAGCAGACGGTCCTGCGGGTCGTCTGAATGCGGACGGTTCCGTCTGCCGCAGAACCGCGTACGTCGGTCAACACCATGCTGGTGGCGCCGCCCTCCTCAACTCCGGGCACCAAGCCTCAATACAGCGCGGGGACGGTACCGAACGCCTTCGGCGGGCCCTCCAATCCGCCGGCACTGTGGGCGATGATCATCGCCTACGTCAAAGGCCGAGTGGCCCAACGGGCACCAGGACCAACTGCGCGCCGCAGCCAACGCGTGGCGCGAAGCTGGCCGCACGATCACCGCTTCGGTCCAGTACCTCTCCGGGGCGTTGGAGAAGCTGCAAACCCAACGGGCCCCCGAGATCGCCGACATCACCACCGCCTTCACCACCCTCAACCAGCAATGCGTGGCGGTCGGGCAGCAGTTCGAAGCAATCGCACAAGCATGCGACGACTACGCGACCCACCTCGACAATGCTCACCACGAGATCATCCAAGCACTGATCGAATTCATCGCGATCACCGTCGCAATCGAGGCTGCTGCGGCCGCCGCAGCGGCAGCCTCCGGCGGCAGCTCCGCCGCAGCGGCACAAGGCCTCAATGAGGTCGAACTTGCCCTCACCGGCACACGCATCGCCCGCATCATCGACCTTTTCTGCGGCATAGTCAGAGGCCTCAGCCTCTTCGGCGGCAGGGTCACCCCCGCACTGGAAGCCTCCACCGCCAAACTCGCCAGCAAAGCTCATCTTTCTCCACGGAGGAAATCCCCGTCACAAGGATCTACATGGCGGCGACACCATGAGCTTCCTGGAGATGCTTGGCCCGGATTCACCAAAAGGTGAGTTGCTCAATTTCTTCCGTGGGCATGGCGTCGAATGACCGCCACACCCGACCGCGCAGGACGACTCCCCATCCACGCTTAGGCCCACCAGGCCGCGGAATGCAGCAGTCGCCGCGATGGTGAACCCGCCACCTGCCCGCGAGCGCCCGTCAGTAGCTCTGGGCCGCCGATCGTCGCCTCGCCGGTGTGCGTTTGTCCGGCTCGCTCGACGTCCTCGATCGCTGCCACTGTCTCGGCGACCACGGCCCGGATATGTGCGGTGACCTCCGACCCGCGCATCAGTGCCCGCCGATCAGGACCAGCTCCCCGTCGAGCTCGCCGAGTGCGCGATCGATCTGTTCGACGCCGGCGTGCGCGGTCCCGACGATCAAGCCGGCGGATTCGGCCGGGTCGAGGACCGGACCGTCGACGGAGTCCGGGTCCTCGGGGAATGTGTCAGCGGCCCCGCCCAGTGTCTCGGCGGCGACCCGGGCGACCCGTTCGCACACCGCGGTGACGCCCTGCCATGCCGCCTCGACCGCCGATCGGATTCCGTCGAGGACTTCCAGGTCGGCCCGCAACTTGTCCGGCAACGCGGCCAGCACGGCCAGCGGATCGTCATCGGCAGTGCCGGCCAGCTTCGTCGTACCGGCGTTGGCGCGCAGGGCGACCGTGTCGGCCCACTGGTATCGGAGTTCCCCGGCCGCGCTTCGCAGCAGACCGGCATCGGCGGCGAAGGCATCGAGATCGACGCCAACGATGCGCTGGGCCTCGGTCACCGGGTACCACCCCGTGACCGACTGGCGAGGTCGAGGATCCGGTGCGCCGCAGCAGAGTCGGCATCGGCGACGGCCCGACACTGTGCGGTGAGACCACGAGCGGCGCAGCGCAATTCGTCGGCGCGCTCAGACAACCGGGCCACCACCGCGTCGACGGCCGGCCGATAGCCCGGCGAGCCGCGCCGCAACCCGCCGTAAGCGCCGCCACGCAGAAGTGCGACCTGTTCGTCGATCGCGTCGGCGACGCGCCGACAATCCGCCGCCAACCGCGCCGCCTCGCCCGCATCGACCATGACCCCCGTTAGCGCCCCCATATCCCTTAGACGCAGCGCGGCGCCGAACGGTTCCATGTCGGGTCCCGGCGATTCGGGTGGATTCGGGTAGTGGACTACTCGTTCACCTCGACGCGCGGCACCCCATCCTCGGTTTACGGATCACACAACCGCGATCCCCGACAATCAGGAGGCATCATGCAAACCCGTGGCTTCGCAGCAATTCTGGCAACCGGCGCGGCACTGACCGGCGTCCTGTTGGGTACCGGCCAGGTGGCCGCCCAACCGGTGTTCACCGCATACGGCGGGGTCCGTAGCGTCACCGTCAACGCCCGCAATGACCAGCCCTACAACATCATGTGCGAGACGTGGATCGTGGGACAGAAGACGGGCGGTGACACGTTCACCGTGAACGCGCGGTCACGCAAGCAGGTCCGCCTCCGCACCACTCCCGGATGGAAAGAGGCGTGGCTGCACTGCGGCCGCGGTTCGGTGGGCGGCCCCGAGGTTGTCCGCCGCAGCCTCGGCCAGGTTCGGGTCCTCTGACCCTTCGATGCTCGGGGCGGCGGAGGGCATTTAGCCGCGGGGCGGCGGAGGGCACTAGCCTCGAACCGTGGTTACCAATGCTCTCCGCTCCCTCGCGGGCGGGTCCCGCCGACTCGCCACCCACGCCGCCCTCGGCCGCGCATTCACCGTGCACGACGTCGCCGACGCCATTGTGCCGGTCGACCTCAGCGGGAAGCTGGTGCTCGTCACCGGCGCCTCGTCGGGTATCGGCGAGGAGGCCGCCCGCCAGCTGGCCGCGCACGGCGCGGTGCTGATCCTCGTCGCACGCGGTGTCGGCGACCTTGAGCGCGTCGCCGCCGAGATCACCGACGCCGGCGGAACGGCCCATGCCGTCCCCGGCGACCTGTCCACCGAGCAGGGCGTCGGCGACCTCCTCGACGCCGTGCTCACCCGTTTCGGCACCCCCGACATCGTCGTCAACAACGCCGGGCGGTCGATCCGGCGCACCGTCGCCGACTCGACCGGACGGATGCACGACTTCCAGCGCACCATGGCGATCAACTACTTCGGCCCGGTCGGCCTGACCCTGGGTGTGCTCGACGAGTTCCTGCGCCGCGACAGCGGACATTTCATCAACGTGTGCACCTGGGGTGTCACCAGCGGTGCGATGCCGAAGTTCGCCGCCTACGGCGCGTCGAAGGCCGCGCTGGCCACCTTTGGGCGCAGCCTCGCCGCCGAGCTCATCGACACCGGGGTGTCCGTGACCAACGTGTGTTTCCCGCTGGTGGCCACTCCGATGATTGCACCGACCACCGAGTACGCGAACGCACCCACGCTGTCGGCATCCGACGCCGGGGAGTGGATCGTCCACGCGGCCAAGCATCGACCGCTGGAGATCATGCCGCGCTACGCCAAGGCGCTACGGGGAATCACCGCCCTGTCGGCGTCGTTGTCCGACCGGATCCTGGCCCGCGGCTCGATCTGAGCGCCGCCGGGCCGCGCGTTCAGGCCCCGTAGACCCAACGGCCTCGGGCACACTGCATGGCCTTGCCGCCCGGTCCCCGCGCGGTGGTGTACTGGCCCGTGCACTTGCCACCCGGCTTGCGCACCTGCGGGTCGACGCCGGAGATCTTCACCCACCGGTGCTTGCCCGACCCCATGTTCGCGCACACCATCATCCCGTGTTGCGTCGTGCGAATCCGGTTGATCTGGGCCTTGCCGCACACGCGGCCGACGCCGGGCAGAGCGTTGCTGCGAGGTTTGGCCTTGCTGTGGGGTTTGGTCTTGCTGTGGGGTTTGGTCTTGTGCCGCGGTGCGGCCTGGTGCGGTTGGCCGGGCTTGGCCTTGCCCGCCTTCGGCTGCTTCTTGTCGGCCTTCTTGGCCGCCGGCGCCGGACCGAACGGGTTCTGCGACAGCGACCCGAAGTCGAGGATCTGGCGCGCGACCGGCACCGGCGCGGACCCAGAACCGCCTACGACGGCCACGCCGCCGATCCCGAGGCCCGCGACGACCACGGCGGCACCCACCGCCCGGGTCAGCAGGGTCTTCTTGTTCCGCAAAGTCACACCAGTCACAGAAACAACATTAGTTACCGCGGTAGCCGCTGGACCAGCCCCGATGGCACTCCGAAGTCCAATCGCAACCGTCCCGCGACCAAGGCGCCGGGACCGCTCCGCTACTCGACACTTTTCCCTCGCCGAACAGCGGTGGAGGATGTCTCGCATTGGCAGATCTGCCGCTGTGCTTGACTGAACGACATGCTCGATCAGCCCTTGCAGCCGCGACCCGACCCGATGGACCCCTACCTGGACAGCGGCGCGTTGTCACGGCTGCAGCGCGAGATCCGCATCGACGCGGTCCGACCCGACGGACACGTTCGGTTCGACGCCGTCGCCCGCTACCTGCAGGACGCCGGACACGACCACCTCAAGGCACTGGACTACGACACGATCCATCCGCACTGGATCGCCCGGCGCACCGTGATCGACCTGCGCGCGGCCGGAGTGTGGCCGGAGACCGTCACGACGCTGCGGTGGGGGTCGAAGATGGGGTCGCGCTGGTGCAACGTGCGCATCGACCTCGACGGCGACGCGGGTACGCGGGTCGAGACCGAGGCGTTCTGGGTCAACTTCAACGCCGAGACCGCCACCCCGTCGCGGCTCGACGACCGCTTCGTCGAGGTATTCGGCTCCCCCGCCGAACCCGGCCCGCTGCGCTGGAAGGCCTGGCTGGACCCCAACCCGCACCCCGACGCCGAGCCGATCGGGTTCACCCTGCGCGACGCGGACCTCGACGTGATGCGCCACGTCAACAACTCGGTCTATTGGGCCGCACTCGAGGAAGCCCTCGGCCGTCACCTCGACCTGCGCGATCACACCCCGCTGCGCGGCATCGTGGAGTTCAACTCACCGCTCGTCCCGGCCGACGCCCCGCGCCTGCTCATCCACCGCGACGGCGACCAGCTGTCCGCGTGGCTGATGGCCGGAGACCGCAATGCGGCGGCCTTGGCCGCGCGCAAACTCGACTAGCGCTCAGGCCCCGGCGGCGGCGACCACGTCGGCGATCCGCGCGGCGATGCCGTGCGCCGCGTCGGCGGTCGGCGCCTCTACCATCACACGGACCAACTGCTCGGTGCCCGACGGGCGCAGCAGCACCCGGCCCTGGCCGGCGAGCTCGGCCTCGGCGGCGGTGACCGCCTCCCGTACGTCGGCGGCGGCGGCCACGGCGTGCTTGTCGGCGACGCGGACGTTGATCAACTCCTGCGGCAACACCGTCATGATCGATGCCAGGTCGGCCAGCGGCTCCTTCGTCGCGGCGATCTGCTCCATGAGCAACAGCCCGGTGAGGATGCCGTCGCCGGTGGTACCGGCCCCCGGAACGACGATGTGCCCGGACTGCTCGCCGCCGAGCGCGTAGCCCCCGCGGCGCAACTCCTCGAGGACGTACCGGTCGCCGACGGCGGTGGTGCGCAGCTCGATCCCGGCCTTCGTCATGGCCAGGTGCAGCCCGAGGTTGCTCATCACGGTGGCGACGAGCACCCCGTCGGTCAAGACTCCGCGATCGGCCATCGCGGTGGCCAGGATCGCCATGATCATGTCGCCGTCGATGATGTCGCCCTTGGCGTCGACGGCCAGGCAGCGGTCGGCGTCCCCGTCGTGGGCCAGCCCCAGGTCGGCGCCGTGCTCGAGGACGGCGGCCGACAGCTTGCCCATGTGCGTCGACCCGCACTCGTCGTTGATGTTGAGTCCGTCGGGCTCGGCGAAGATCGAAATGACCTCGGCCCCCGCGGCGCGGTAGGCCTCTGGGCCGAGTTGTGCGGCGGCACCGTGGGCGCAGTCGACGACGACGGTCAGGCCGGTCAGATCCGTCTCGATCTGTGCGGCGAGGTGGTCGAGGTAGCGTCGCGCGGCGTCGGGCGCCTCGCGCAGGCGGCCGATCTCGGCACCGGTGGGCCGGGTGACGGTTTCGACGGTGGCCATGGCGGCCTCGATGCGGTCCTCGACGGTGTCGTCGAGCTTGTGCCCGCCGGGGCCGAAGATTTTGATGCCGTTGTCCGGCATGGGGTTGTGCGACGCGGAGATCATCACGCCGAAGGTGGCGTCGTACTCCGCGGTGAGATAGGCGACGGCCGGCGTCGGAACGACGCCAACGCGGATCGCGTCCACCCCGTGGGCGGCGAGGCCGGCGCACACGGCGGCCTCGAGGAATTCACCGGAGGCGCGCGGGTCGCGGCCCACCACGGCGGTGGGACGGACGGCGGTCGAACCGGGTTCTACGTCGTGCAAAACTTCCGCGGTGGCCGCGGCCAGGCGCAACGCGAGCTCGGCAGTGAGCTCGGCGTTGGCCCGGCCGCGGACGCCGTCGGTTCCGAACAGTCGGGACACGCGGTCAGCGCTTGCTGTACTGCGATGCCTTACGGGCCTTCTTCAGGCCGTACTTCTTGCGCTCGACGGCACGCGGGTCACGCGTGAGGAAGCCGGCCTTCTTGAGGGCCGGACGGTCCTCCGGGCTGACCTCGACCAGCGCGCGGGCGATGGCCAGGCGCAGCGCGCCGGCCTGTCCCGACGGGCCGCCGCCGTGCAGGCGGGCGTAGATGTCGAACGACTCGGTGCGGTCGACGGTCACCAGCGGCGACTTGACCAACTGCTGGTGCACCTTGTTGGGGAAGTAGGTCTCCAGGTCGCGGCCACCGTTGAGGTGGAACTCGCCGGTGCCGGGCACCAGGCGGACGCGCACGACGGCCTCCTTGCGGCGGCCGACGGTCTGGATCGGGTGGTCCAGGACGATCGGCGCACGCTCCACGGGAGCCTCGGCCGGGGCCTCGGACTCGGTGGTGTAGTCGTCGGTGGCGATCTCCACGTCGTCGACCTCGATGTTCTCAGTCACGTTCTCGTCGCTCACTGGGCCACCTGCTTGATCTCGAAGGGAACGGGGCTCTGGGCCGCGTGCGGATGGTTCGGGCCGGCGTAAACCTTGAGCTTGGAGCCCATGGCGCGACCGAGCTTAGTCTTGGGCAGCATGCCCTTGATGGCCTGCTCGACGACACGCTCCGGCTTGGTGGCGAGCAGCTCGCCGATCGACTGCGACTTGAGGCCGCCCGGGTGGCCCGAGTGGCGGTACTTCATCTTGTCGGCCGCCTTGTTGCCGGTGAGGGCGACTTTCTCGGCGTTGACGACGATGACGAAATCGCCGCCGTCGATGTGGGGTGCGTAGGTCGGCTTGTGCTTGCCGCGCAGCAGCGTTGCGCTCTGCGTGGCCAGGCGGCCGAGCACCACGTCGGTGGCGTCGATGACGTACCACGTGCGCGTGATGTCACCCGCCTTCGGGGTGTAGGTAGACACGGTTGATCCTCAACTCTTTGTCGTGACTGCTGGTCAAGTGCAGCGGCAGGATGATTCTCGGCGACCAGTTGGGACCCGGGAACCCCGCGAAAACGCCGAAGCACCAAGGAGCCAGGGTACGGGAGCGCCCTGGTCAGGGTCAAAACCGCCGTCGCCGCTGAGAATGGGCCCCTGGCGCACCGCCGAGGGAAATACTCCCTCCGTAGATCATCACGGGCCCATTCTCAGCAGCAATCCGAGCCACGACCCCGCTAGGGTCGACGTCATGGATACCGTGACACTCGGCCCGGACGACGGCGAGTTGGTTCTCACCACCGACAAGACCGGACCGGCGGCCAAGACCGGACACCGGCTGACCATCACCTTCTCCGACTGGACCGGGACGGTCGATTTCGACGGCACCGAACCCACGGCCGTGTCCCTGACGGTGGTGCTGGAATCGCTGACTGTCCTCAGCGGCGAGGGCGGCCTCACCCCGATGACCGCCCCGGAGAAGGCGATGGCCCGCACCAACGCCCTCAAATCGCTCAAGGCGTCGAAGTTCCCGCAGATCACCTACCGCAGCACCGGCGTCTCCCCCGTCGACGGCGGGTACCGGCTCGACGGCGAGTTGACTGTGGCCGGAAAGACCATCGGCAAGCAGGTCGACGTCACCGTCGGCGAAACCGGCAGCGGGTGGGACGTGGCGGCGGCGACGACGGTCAGCCACAAGGCCGTCGGGTTGAAGCCCTACTCGCTGGCGATGGGCGCGCTCAAAGTCGCCGACGAGGTGGGCCTGCGGTTCCACGCCGCCGTATCGAAGTAGCCGCGTCCTACTCCCCGGCGCTGGCCACCGCGCGCCGACACACCCTGTCCACGTCGGCCTCCCCGGAGTCTTGGCAACCGACGCTGAGCTGGACCCGCCCCCTCGCCACGTCGAGGATGCGGACGTACCAGCGGATCGGCGCCCCGGAATCGGGGGTCTCGCGGTAGGCGGTGACCCGTTTGCCGGCGAATTCGGCGTGGGCGGCGAACTCGCCGACCGCGTCGTCGCCGCGCTGACGGACCCGCTGCGCCAGGCTCGCCGCAACCGAATCGGCGCTCGCGTCCCGGCGCAGCGGGCTGACGGCCACGACCACCCGGCCACCGGTCGCGGGGTCGACGAACACCGCACGCGGCGCCGGCTCGCCGGACAGATCGGTGCGCCGCCACTGCTCCGGGACGTCGACGCGCACCCCGCCGACCGTCGTCTGGGTTCCCGCCTCACCGGGGCGCGACCACCACACGACCCCGGCCACTCCGGCGATCACCAGCACCGCGGCGGCGGCACCCGGCCAACGCCGCGGCCGGGCCCGCGCGAATGCCACGACGCCCGGTGGCAGCGGCGGGAGCGGCCGGTGCGCCCCGAAACGCTGCAGCAGCGCGGGGTCGACCAGGACCAGCCGTGCGGTTCCGATGCGACTCGACACCGCGCGCATCACCGGGCGCAGGTGCTGCGGCGGCGTGTCGACGACGACGAGGTCCACGCCCGCCGCGCTCGCCGCCAGTCCGGACAGCACCCGCTCGGCCCCACCCCGGAGCACCGGTTCGGCCGCCGTCGCAGCCGCACCCGCGACCAGGTGCACCACCCATTCGCGACCGTCGGTGGCGATCACGAGCACGGCCGCCACGCCCGCGTCGGCATGGCTGCGCGCGATCGCCAGCGGACGGCTCACGATTGGCTCGCGACGTGGATGACCTCGCTGCCCGCGCGGGTGACGAACTCGCCCCGACCGGGGATCCGCCGCGCCATCCGGGTCTGGCCGACGATGTAGCCCTCGTCGCGGTCGCCGCTCATCAGCAGGGTGTCGGTGGACAGATCCCGCAGACGGGCGATGACCGGGTCGAACAGGGCGCGCGACACCCCGCCGGAACGGCGCGCGAGGATCAGGTGGAACCCGATGTCGCGGGCGCTGGACAACAGGTCGACGAGCACCAGCAGCGGGTTGCCACTGCTGGTGGCGACCATGTCGTAGTCGTCGACGACCAGGTACACATCCGGTCCGCTCCACCAATCGCGGGCCGCCAGTTGCCCGGGCGTGACGTCGTCGGGCGGGAGCCGACCCTCCAGCAGGGTCGCGAGCTCGGTCATCAGCGGGCCGGCCGACGACGCGGAGCTCGCATATCCCGCGAGATGGGTGTCGGGGACGCGGCCGAGCATCGTCCGCCGGTAGTCGACGACGACGAGCTTGACCTGCGTCGGATCGGCCCCGGCGACCAGGCCCGAGGCCAGGGTGTCGAGCACCGTCGTCTTACCGTGCTCGACGTCGGCGAGGACGAACAGGTGGTGCCGCGCGGTGAAGTCGAGCAGGACCGGCGCGAGGTCGGACTCGCCGACGCCGATCGGCACGACGCCGGCGGGCAGCCGGGTATCGGTGGCGTCGAGGTGCTCGCGCAGCTGGGCCAGGTCGAGCCGCGTCGGCAACAGCGGGACCGGCGGCGCCCGGTGCCCGCCGTGGTGGCGGACCACCGCGTCGACGAGGTCGGACAGGCCCGCGTCGCGGGCCAGGCCGGGCAGGGCGACGAGCAGGTGCAGGCCCTCGGCGGTGATCCCCCGACCGGGCCGGTTGACCGGCACAAGTTCGGCGTCGCGGCGGCTCATCTCCGAATCCAACGGATCGCCCAGGCGCAGTTCCAGCCGCGAGCCGAGCAGGTCGCGGACCGACGGGTGGATCTGTGCCCACCGCGTCGCGGTGAGGATGACGTGGACGCCGTAGGAGAGTCCGCCCAGCGCGATGGCCGCCAGGTCCGCCTCGAGTTCGTCGAACTCGTCGCGCAGCACGCCCATGCCGTCGACGACGAGGAACACATCGCCGTGCGGATCGTCGTCGAGGGCGTCGGTCCCGTCGTCGCGCATGCTCCGGAAGTGCCGCATCGACTCGACGCCGAGCCGGGCGAAGTCCGCCTCGCGGCGCGCCATGATCGTCCGCACCTCGGCGAAGGTCCGGCGAATGCGCTCGGGGTCGGAGCGGGTGGCCACCGAGCCGACATGGGGCAATCCGGCGACCGCGGCGAGCCCCCCACCCCCGAAATCGAGGCAGTAGAACTGGACCTGCGCGGGGGTGTGGGTCAGGGCGGCCGCGCAGATCAGCGTCCGCAACGCGGTCGACTTCCCCGACTGGGGACCGCCGGCGATGGCCGCGTTCCCGGCGGCACCGGACAGGTCGACGAGGAGGAGTTCGCGGCGCTGGTCGTAGGGCCGGTCGACGATCCCGACGGGCAGTCGAAGCGCGCCGGTGATGCCCGGCGACTCGGCGGGAAGCGGGGTCACGATGTCACCGATCAGCGGCGACTCGTCGAGCGGCGGCAACCACACCTCATGCGCCGCGGGGCCGTGTCCGGCCATGCGGGCGACGAGTACGTCGAGCAGGGTCGGGCCCGTGCGCCGCTGCGCCCGGTCGTCGTCGGGCCCAGTCGACGAGATCGAGGGCCCACTCGACGAGATCGAGGGCCCAGTCGGCGGGAGTGGCGCGGGTGGGGCGGCGGTGAAGTCGAGAACCAGCCCCGAACGCCGGCGCGGCCCCGGCGAACCCGCTTGTTCGGCCGTGTCGGCGATCTCGTCGGCGACCGGGCCGGAGACGTAACAGGTGTTAAACCGGCGCGGGGAGGACGAGTCGCACTTCAGGTACGCCGAACCCGGCACACTCGGCAGGTGATAGGCATCCGGGACGCCCAGCACCGAGCGGGATTCGTTGGCAGAGAACGTCTTCAACCCGATCCGGTAGGACAGGTGCGAATCGAGCCCGCGCAGCTTGCCCTCCTCTAACCGCTGCGACGCCAGCAGCAGGTGGATGTGCAGCGACCGGCCCAACCGGCCGATCATCACGAACAACTCGGCGAAATCCGGCTTCTGCGCGAGCAATTCGGAGAATTCGTCGACGACGACGAACAGGGCGGGCAACGGCGGCAGGGCCGCACCGTCGGCGCGGGCCTGTTCGTAGTCGGTGACGTTGGCGAAATTGCCCGCCGCCCGCAGCAACTCCTGGCGGCGGTTCAGCTCGCCGCGCAGCGCATCACCCATCCGGTCGACCAGTGCCAACTCCTGCTCGAGGTTGGTGATGACCGCCGACACGTGCCGGCTCTTCTCCAGTCCGAGGAAGGTGGCGCCGCCCTTGAAGTCGACCAGCACCAGGTTCAACTCCTCCGGGGAGTGCGTGGCCATCAAGGCCAGCACCAGCGTGCGCAACAGCTCCGACTTCCCCGAACCGGTTGCGCCGACGCACAATCCGTGCGGCCCCATGCCCCCGTGGGCACTCTCTTTCAGGTCCAGCTCCACCGCGTTGCCGTCGGCGTCGTAGCCGATCGGCACCCGCAACCGTTCCCGGCCGGCCCGCCCGCGCCACCGCAGCGACGGTTCGAAGGCGCGGGGGTCGCCGATGTCGAGCAGGGCCGCCAGGCCCGGGTCGGGACTCGGACCGACCTCGCCCAGGTCCGTCAGTGCGGCCAAAGCCGTCGACGGGCGGTACGGCGCCATCCGGCGGGCGAATGCCGCGGCCTGGGCCACCGAGAGCCCGTCGGCAACGGCGAACTCCTCCATCCCGAGCGCGGTCCGCGCGGCCAGCACCGCACCGTCGACGTGCAGCGCCAGCCCGCGGCGCATCGCCACATCGACCAGCGCCCCGCCGAGGGCGATGATCGCGACCCCGTCGATACCGGCGTCGCCGGCCAGCCGCTCCTCACCGCTCACGTGCGCGCCGTCGAGCACGATCACGATGTGGGGCCGGGCACCGGTGCCCGGCTCGCCGCGGGTGAACCGGGTGCGTTCGGCGAGCTGCGGAGCCAGGGCGGTCTCGACCTCGGCCAACGATGCGACGAGCAGCGGCCGTTCCAACGGGCCGTCGTCGCGGTCGGTGCGCGCGGCATGCGGCAACCACTTGACCCAGTCCCACCGCTCCCAATGGTCCGGATGCGCCGCGACGGCCACGCGCACGTGGTCGGGCCCCTGCCACGCGGCCAGTTGCACCAGCACCGCCCGCACCAACGCCGCCGCCTCGGCGTCCCCGCCGTCGACGGCCACCACCGGGAACCCGCGCAGCGACACCGCGATCGGCAGGCGGTGGACCGCGGCATGGGCGCGCAGGAACCGGCGCAACGCGACCATCGCGACCGGTTCCAGGTCTTCGGGCGGGGCCATCTCCGGCGGTACCAGTCGCGTGGCCAGGCGCTGCGACCCGACACCGACGCGCACGTGGACGAAATCGGCGTCGGCGTGGCGACGCTCCCACATGCGTCTGGACCCGGTGATCGCACTCAGCACCGCCGGGGCCGGGTGCCGCCACCGCAGCGACGCGGACTGTTCGGCGACGGTGGTCGCCACCTGCCCGCGCAATTGGGCCAGATAGCGGAAGTAGTCGCTCCGCTCGGCCGCCAACTCGGCCGACCGTTTGCCGCCGCCGCGGCCACCGGTGGCAAACATCCCGACCATCGACATCAGCATCATCATCGGGAACATCAGGAACAGCGGGTTGGCCAGTACCGATCGCCCGCCGGTGACGAACATCAGCGCGATCATGCCGACGACGGCGATGACCATCACCGCGGGCAGGGCCGTGGCCGCGAGGCCCGCCGGGACCGGCTTGGTGACCTCGGGCGGCGCCACCAGGTCGATGTCCCCGCCGGGCGCCGGTGGCGCCGCGATGCGGGCCTCGCGCACGAACAGTCGCGTCGAATCAGCCATGGATCCCCCCAGATCGTGTCGGCCGCGGCCCGTGTTCCCCCAGTGATCACGGACTCTCGCGCAGAGTAAGCCCGGTGACGCCGCGGCGACGGCGAAACCAGCCAAACCGTCCGTTTCGGCCCCCGATCCGACGGCGGGCTGGTAAACCCGACGACCAGGGGCTTCATCTGGGGGGATGATTCATGACCGCTTGGGCACGTGTTTGTGTGGCCGGTCCGACGTCGAGCATCGACGTCGGATTGCCGGCCGATCTGCCGATCGCCGACTTCCTCGACGAGTTGGTGCAGCGGCTGGCCGGGCCGCCCGAGGTGACCGAGGATCCACCGATGTGGGCGCTGTCGCCCCTCGGGCGGGAGGCGCTGGCGGCGCATGAGACGTTGCGCGACGCCGGCGTCGACGACGGGACGTGGCTGGTGTTGCGGCGGGGCCCCGCCGAGGATCCCGCCGTCCTGGTGGACGACACCCTCGACGCGCTGACCGAGGTGACCGACGCCCGCCACCGATCGTGGTCGCCGCGGACCGCCGTGGTGACCGCGGCCGTGACCGCCACCGCGGCCACCCTGATCGCCGCCGCCGGGCTCGTCGTCGGCCGCGGCAGCGCAGGGCCCTCGGCACACCTGGCTGCCGCCACCGCCGTCGTCGTTGCGGTCGGCACCGTCCTCGCCGCGGTCTACGCCGGGCGGAAACATCCGGCGAACCCGCTGTCGGCAGCGCTGTGCGCCATGGCGGTGATGTGCGTCGGTGCCGCCGGATGGTGCGCGGTACCGGGGGTCCCCGGTGCCGCCAGCGCACTCTTGGCGGCGGCCGCCGCGACGGTGTGCGCCGCCCTCACCCTGCGGACCACCCACCTCGCGCCGATCGCCCATCTGGCCGTGATCACCACCGGGAGTCTCGGGATCGTCGCCGCGGTCGCCGGGCTGGCCGGGCTGGACCGGCCCCGGCTCGGCGCCCTCGTCGTCGTGGTCGCGCTGCTGGTGGTGCTCGCCGCACCGCGGCTCACCATCGTGCTGGCGAAGATCCCGTTACCGCCGGTCCCCTCCCCGGGCGAACCGGTGGATGCGGTCCAGGCACCGCTGTTGCCCACGATCGAAGCCGTCGACGCGATCTCGTTGCGCGCCCTGCCCGATGTCGATGCGCTGGCCCGACGGGCCGAGCACGCACGGGAGTACCTCGCCGGCCTCTGCCTAGGGGCGTCGGCCGCTGCGGCGGTGGCCGCCACCGCTGTCGGCGTCGAGGCACCGGACTGGCGGTTCACCGTCCTGGCCGTCGGGGTCGGCGCCGCACTGGTCTTGCGCGGGCGCTCGCACACCGACCTGCTCCAGGCAACGGGGTTGATCGCCGGAGGCATCGCCGCCGTCCTCGGCTTCCTATGTGCCGCAACGGTGTCGCCACTGATCGTCGACGGTGCGGCCGCACGCCCGTTGTCGGCCGCCGTCGCCGCGCTGGCCGTGGCGGGGATCGCCCTGGTGGTCGGCGGGTGGGCCGTCGGGCACGCCTTCTCGCCGCTGCAGCGCCGCGCCGCCGAGCTTGCCGAGTACGGGCTCCTCGTCGTGTTGATCCCGCTGTTGCTGTGGGTGCTCGAGGTGTACCGGATGATCCGGGAGGCATGGTGAGCCCGCTGCGGCGGTGGCTGCGGTGCGGGGTGGTCGCGGCAGTGATTGGGCCGAGCGTCCTGGTGGGCGCCGCCCCGGTGATGGCGGTGCGCCCACCGGCCATCGCCTCGGCCCCGCCCGGTGACGCGGCCCCGCCCGGCCGGGCCGAACAGCGGACCACGTGCGCGGTCCCGGTCCCGACCGATCGCCCCACCGTCGCCGCCCGCGACGCGGCCGCCCTCCTCGACATCGACCGAGTCCACCGGATCGCCACCGGCCGCGGCCAACGCGTGGCGGTCATCGACACCGGCGTGACCCCGCACCCGCGGCTACCGCGGATCGTCGACGGTGGTGACTTCGTCACCGGAAGTAGTGGATTGACCGACTGCGACGCCCACGGGACCCTCGTCGCGGGTCTCATCGCCGCCCGCGCCGATCCCGCCGACGGCTTCGTCGGCCTGGCCCCCGACATCTCCCTCATCTCGATCCGCCAGTCCAGCGCCGCGTTCGCGCCACCGCGCCGCGACGACGATCCGGCCGCGACGGTCGGCAGCGGATACGGCTCGGTGGCCGGTCTCGCCGCCGCGGTGATGCGCGCCGTGCGCCTCGGCGCCACCGTCATCAACATCTCCGAGGTCGCGTGTGCCCCGGCGTCGTCGAGCGCGAAGCTCGACGACGCCGGGTTGGGCGCGGCGCTGCGGCATGCCGTCGACCACAACGTCGTCGTGGTGGTGGCGGCCGGGAACGTCAGCGCCGACGGCGGCTGCCGCGACCAGAACCCGCGCGGCCCTCGGGCTGCGCAATGGTCGACGGTGCGGACCGCCGCGACCCCGGCCTGGTTTGCCGACGACGTGCTGGCCGTCGGCTCGGTGGATTCCGGTGACGGCCGTCCGTCGGCCTTCAGCCTCGCCGGCCCGTGGGTGCGGATCGCCGCCCCGGGCACCGAACTGACCAGCCTCGACCCTCGACCCGGGCGCACCGGTTTGGTTGCGGCACTCGCCGGGGCCGACGGGGCGATACCGATCAGCGGGACGAGCTTCGCCGCCGCCTACGTCAGCGCCACCGCCGCCCTGGTCCGCGAGCGCTTCCCGTCGCTGGACGCCCGGGCGGTCATGCGGCGCATCACCGCAACGGCCACCGGCGGCGGCGACGGACCCGATCCACGGATCGGCTTCGGCGTCGTCGACCCCCTCGCCGCGTTGACCGCCACCACCACCGATCAACCGCGGACGCTGACTGCCCGGTTCCACCCGGCCCCGGCCGAACCACCCCCGAGCCGACTGCCGATGATCGTGTCGATCGGCGGTACCGTGCTGCTGGGCGTGATGCTGGCGGTGACGTCGCGGGTCGCGCGCCCCCGGGTGGCGCCGCACCACGACGACGGGCTCTAGCGCTGCTGAGATTCGGCCCGTACGGAGCGACGGACGTGATAATCACGCCGCTGTCCTGGGATCGGACAAATCTCCGCAGCTATTTGGCGGTGCGCGCCGGACGCAGCTCGCGCGGGAGCGCGAAGGTCAGCGTCTCCTCGGCGGTGTTGATGGTCTCGACGTTGTCGTAGCCGTACTCGGACAAGAAGTCGAGCACGCCGCGGACCAAGACCTCGGGCACCGACGCCCCCGACGTCACGCCCACGGTGGTCACTCCGTCGAGCCAGGCCGGGTCGATTTCACGGGCATAGTCCACCAGGTAGGACGCCGAGGCGCCGGCCTGCAGCGCCACCTCGACCAACCGCACCGAGTTCGACGAGTTCTTCGACCCGACGACGATGACCAGTTCGCAGTGCTTGGCCATGGCCTTCACCGCGACCTGGCGGTTCTGCGTCGCGTAGCAGATGTCGTCGCTGGGCGGGTCCTGCAACTGCGGGAACTTCTCGCGCAGCCGCTTGACGGTCTCCATCGTCTCGTCCACCGACAGCGTCGTCTGCGACAGCCACACCACCTGGGCGCCGTCGCGGACGGTCACGTCGTCGACGTGGTCGGGGCCGTCGACGATCTGGATGTGTTCGGGTGCCTCGCCGGAGGTGCCCTCGACCTCCTCGTGGCCCTCGTGGCCGATGAGCAGGATGTCGTAGTCGTCGCGGGCGAAGCGCTTGGCCTCTTGGTGGACCTTGGTGACCAACGGGCACGTCGCGTCGATGGTCATCAGGTTGCGCGTCTTGGCCGATTCGTGGACCGCCGGGGACACGCCGTGGGCGGAGAAGACGACGATCGCCCCCTCGGGCACCTCGTCGGTCTCGCCGACGAAAACGGCGCCGCGCTCCGAGAGCGTGTCGACGACGTGGCGGTTGTGCACGATCTCCTTGCGGACGTAGACCGGGGCACCGTGCTTGTCGAGCGCACGCTCCACGGTTTCGACGGCCCGGTCGACGCCGGCGCAGTAGCCGCGCGGCTCGGCGAGCAGGACACGCTTGGAGGACATGGCTACCAGGGTACGGACTCAACAGCGCGGTGGCTAAACGTGCAGATGAGTGATATGGCACAGTTGAGTCATGACGCAAGCTCCGTACACCGTTCGCCTGGCCACCGGCCTGATCGTGACCGCGCTGGAAGAGACGAAGAAGCTGCCCACGCAGCTGATCACACTGCCGATGACCGCGGTGAGCAATGCGGTCCAAGCCGGCATGCGGTTCCAGCAGAACGTCGCCGAACTGGTCATCAAGGGCGACGCCACGCTCAGCGCCCTCTTCGACAAGCCGGAGGAGCAACCCGCGTGGGCCGTCTTCGACGAGGACGACGACGAGCCGGCCGACGTCGCCCCCGCGGCACCGGTGGGGTTGCGCAGCACCCCGGAGCCCGCCGCCAAGCCCGCCCCGAAGCCGGAGGCGAAGCCAGAGCCAGAGCCGGCGGCCAAGCCGGAACCGAAGGCTGCGGCACCCGCCAAGAAGGCACCGGCGAAGAAGGCCCCCGCCAAGAAGGCCGCCGCGAAGAAAGCGCCGGCGAAGAAGGCTCCGGCCAAGAAGGCCCCCGCCCCCGAGGCTCCCGCCGACGGTGCCGCCAAGGCGTCGGACACCGACGCCGCGGCCGGCCGCTTCGCCTTGTACAGCTCCGTGCCCGCCGTGACCGACACCCCGGCGGCCGCGCCGGCCAAGCCGTCGGGCCCCACGCCCGAGGTGGCCGAGTTCCTCGACTACGACAACCTCACCCTGGCGCAGTTGCGCGCCAAGATCCGCACCGTCGACGTCGAGGACTTGCGCGTCCTGGCCGCCTACGAGCGCGACGGCCGCAACCGGGTCCCGTTCGTGACGATGCTGGACAACCGCATCGCCGCGAAGGACAGCTAGCGCCGACGAGGTGACCGCCGCCAACTCCGCGCAGGAGCCGTGGCCGGTCCGCACCGTCAACGTCAAGATCGCGGACTGGATCCACCGGCTGGGCCAGATCTGGGTGGAGGGGCAGATCACGCAGCTGTCCCGCCGCCCGGGCACGCGGACCGCCTTCATCACCCTGCGCGATCCGGCCGCCGACATGTCGTTGACGGTCACCTGCCCGCCGGAGGTCATCGACCGCTCCCCCGTGCCGCTGACCGACGGGACGCGCGTGATCATGTGCGGCCGCCCGTCGTTCTACACCGGCCGCGGCACGATCTCGTTGCGCGTCACCGAGATCCGGGCGATCGGCATCGGCGAACTCCTCGCGCGCATCGAGCGCCTGCGCCAACTGCTGCACGCCGAAGGACTCTTCGACCCCCGCCTCAAACGGCCGTTGCCGTTCCTGCCCCGCGGTATCGGCCTGATCAGCGGCCGCGCGTCGGCCGCCAGCCACGACGTGGTGTCGATCGTGCAATCGCGGTGGGCCGCCGCGCTGATCGTCGTCCGCGACGCCCCGGTGCAGGGCCCGTCGGCGGTGCCCCGCATCCTCGGCGAGCTCAAGATGCTCGACGACGATCCCGACGTCGACGTCATCATCATCGCCCGTGGCGGCGGCAGCGTGGAGGACCTGCTGCCGTTCTCCGACGAGCAGCTGTTGCGCGCGGTCGCCGCCTGCACGACACCGGTGATCAGCGCCATCGGGCACGAACCGGACAACCCGCTGCTCGACCACGTCGCCGACGTGCGGGCCGCCACCCCGACCGATGCCGCCAAGCGGGTGGTACCCGACGTCGCCGCCGAACTCGCCGGCATCGCGACCATGCGCCGGCGCAGTGCGGGCGCGCTGCGGAACTGGGTGCAGCGGGAGCGCCACGTCGTCGACGGCCTGCGCGCCCGACCGGTACTGGCCGATCCGCTGCGGCTGATCGACTCCCACGCCGGCGCGGTCGAACGCCACCGCGCCGACCTGCGCCGCGACGTCGCGCGCCTCGTCGAACGCGAAACGCACCGGCACGAGCACCTCGCCGCCCGGCTCGCGACGCTGGGTCCGGCGCAGACGTTGGCCCGCGGTTACGCGATCGTGCAGAATCTCGACGACGGCGCCCGCGTGGCACACGACACCGCCGACCTGCCCGACGGTGCACGGGTGCGGATCCGTGTCGCCGACGGTGCGGTCACCGCCCAAGTAACCGGACAAGAGGAGACGTCGTGAGCATCGACCCCGCACAGTGGTCCCCGGTCGCCGAACTGGGCTATGAGCAGGCCCGCGACGAACTCGTCGAGGTGGTCGGGGCGCTCGAGCAGGGCGGCCTGGACCTGGACACGTCGCTGAAGCTGTGGGAGCGCGGCGAGGAGCTGGCCAACCGCTGCGAGGAGCACCTCGACGGTGCGCGCGAGCGGATCGAGTCGGTCCTCAACCCCGAGGACGACGACGAATAGCGGTCCCGGACTTCCGAAGCGGTCAGCGACTCGTCGACGCGATCGGGACGGCCAGCACCACCGCGCGCGCCAGTGTCGTGAAGTCGGCCTCGGTGGCCTTGCCCGACAACCCGATGCGCACGTCGCCGAGATCGGCGATCCACACCTTGCGCACCCCGTCACTCGGGGCCAAGCGGTCGCCGACCACATAGGTCACCCACCGGCGGCCGTCGATCTCGCGAGTCCCGGTGCCCGACAGATCCCCGTCGGTCTCCCGGTTGGGGTTCAGCGTCGGCAGCAGCGCGGACTCGGCGGCGTCGGTCTGCGAGAGACCCAGGTAGAAGCCGCTGGGCGTGACCCACCCGACGGTGCTCACCAGCTTGTCGCCGATCTGGTCGCGGGTCCCGGAGTTGGGCTTCCAACTCGACGGCAGCGACGGCTCGCGGATGGGAAAGGACATCGACGCCGCGTCAGCCTTCAGCGCCGCCTGGACGTTGAACGGCGGGATCTTGTCGTCGCCGGCGCCGCCGGTGAGCCCGACCGAGCAGTTCCGCGACGAAACCACGACGAGTGCGACCAGCGCGAGCAGCGCCAGCAGGGACATGATCATGTCCCTGCTGCTGTTGAGGATGCGCGGTTTGTCAGCCATGTCGGCCAGTATCCCAGGTGAGGTGCACACCGCCGGCGGGCGCCATGAAAAGATGGAGACATCCACCACTGCTCTACCCACCTCGACCACACACCGTCGAGCTACGAGAGGCGCACGCATGTCCGGTACCAATGAAGCCCCCGACCGCAACCTGGCGATGGAACTGGTCCGCGTGACCGAGGCCGCCGCCTTGGCCGCCGGACGCTGGGCCGGGCGCGGCGACAAGAACGGCGGCGACGGTGCCGCGGTCGACGCGATGCGCGAACTCCTCTCGACGGTGTCGATGCGCGGTGTCGTCGTCATCGGCGAGGGCGAGAAGGACGAGGCGCCGATGCTCTACAACGGCGAGGAAGTGGGCAACGGCGAGGGCCCCGACTGCGATGTGGCGGTCGACCCGATCGACGGCACCACGCTGATGGCCGAGGGCCGCCCGAACTCGATCGCGGTGATCGCGGTCTCCGAGCGCGGCACGATGTACGACCCGTCGGCGGTCTTCTACATGGACAAGATCTGTGTCGGCCCGGAGGCCAAGGGTCACATCGACATCACCAAGCCGGTCGCCTGGAACATCAACTCCGTCGCCAAGGCCAAGGGCATCGAGGTCGCCGACACCACCGTCGTCGTGCTCGACCGTCCGCGCCACACCGACCTCATCGCCGAGATCCGCGAGGCCGGCGCGAAGGTCCGCCTCATCTCCGACGGCGACGTCGCCGGTGCCATCGCCGCGGCCGATGACACCAGCTCGGTGGACCTGCTGCTGGGCGTCGGCGGTACCCCCGAGGGCATCATCACCGCCGTCGCCATGAAGTGCATGGGCGGGGAGATCCAGGGCAAGTTGTGGCCGCGCAACGAGGAGGAGAAGGCCAAGGCGATCGCCGCCGGTCACGACCTCGATCAGGTGCTGACCACCGACGTCCTCGTCCGCGGTGAGAACACCTTCTTCGCCGCCACCGGCGTCACCAACGGCGACATGCTGCGCGGTGTCTCCTACCGTGCCAACGGCGCCACCACCCGCTCGCTGGTCATGCGCTCGAAGTCGGGCACGATCCGCCGCATCGAGAGCATCCACCGCCCGGCGAAGCTGCGCGAGTACGCCCGCATCGAGTTGTAGCGGAACGACGATGCACACGATCGACTTCCGCGTCGAGCGCGAGCTCGGCGGAGCGATGGAGATCACGCCCCTCGTCGATGGCGACTCACTCGTCGACCTCGTCGAACAATTCGAAGTGGGTCGTCGATTCGATCCCGCCGGCGCGTACGGCGGACTGATCCCCGAGTTCTACGACTTCGGGCCTCTCGAGGACTTCTTCGTCAGCGGTTTCCCCGCCTGGTCCGACGGCTCCGAGGCCGTCCGCATCCCGGTGCTCGGCTGCGGCGACTGCCGCGAGTGGGGCTGTTGGCCGCTCGAGTGCACCGTGACCGTCGACGGCGGCGACGTCACCTGGGACGGCTTCGCGCAACCACACCGGCCGGAGTGGGACTACACCGGTTTCGGTCCGTTCCGGTTCGACTGCGTCGCGTACCGCGCAGCGGTGGCGCGGATGGCCGCTGCGCTGTCCCGTTAGGTCAACCTGACCACTGCCGGAGGAGTGCGGCGGCGATACGCTCACTGCCGTGAGCACTCCAGCCCAGGCTCCGGATTTCTTGTACTCCGACCTGCTTCCGACCGGTCCCGACGAGACGCCCTACCGTCTCATCACCACCGAAGGCGTGTCGACCTTCGACGTCGACGGCCGCCAGTTCCTCAAGGTGGCCCCCGAGGCACTGCAACGGCTGACCGCCGAGGCGATGCACGACATCAGCCACTATCTGCGCCCGGCGCACCTGGCGCAGTTGCGCAAGATCATCGACGACCCGGAGGCGTCGGGTAACGACCGCTTCGTCGCCCTCGACCTGCTCAAGAACGTGAACATCTCCGCGGGCGGCATCCTGCCCATGTGCCAGGACACCGGCACCGCGATCGTGATGGGCAAGAAGAGCGAGGGCGTGCTGACCGGCGCCGACGATGCGCAGGCCATCAGCCGCGGCGTCTACGACGCCTACACCAAGCTCAACCTGCGCTACTCCCAGCTGGCCCCGCTGACGACCTACGAGGAGAAGAACACCGGGACCAACCTCCCCGCCCAGGTCGAGATCTATGCGACCGAGCAGGGCCCCAAGGGGCCGGAGTACAAGTTCCTGTTCATGGCCAAGGGCGGCGGCAGCGCCAACAAGTCCTTCCTGTTCCAGGAGACCAAGGCGATCCTGAACCCCAAGCGGATGCTGGAGTTCCTCGACGAGAAGATCCGCTCGCTGGGCACCGCGGCCTGCCCGCCCTACCACCTGGCCGTCGTCATCGGCGGGACGTCGGCGGAGTTCGCGCTGAAGACCGCGAAGTACGCCTCGGCCCACTACCTCGACGAACTGCCCACCGAGGGGTCGATGTCCGCGCACGGGTTCCGCGACCGCGAACTGGAAGAAGAGGTCTTCAAGCTGACCCAGTCCTTCGGGATCGGGGCACAGTTCGGCGGCAAGTACTTCTGCCACGACGTCCGGGTGGTGCGCCTGCCGCGCCACGGCGCGTCGTGCCCGGTGGCGATCGCGGTGTCCTGCTCGGCCGACCGCCAGGCGTTGGGCAAGATCACCGCCGACGGGGTTTTCCTCGAACAACTCGAGACCGACCCGGCGCAATACATGCCCGACGCCGGGGTCGCCGAGGACATCGAGGGCGGCCAGGTCGTCTCGATCGACCTGAACCGGCCGATGCCGGAGATCCTCGCCGAGCTGTCCAAGTACCCGGTGAAGACCCGGCTCTCGCTGACCGGTCCGCTCGTCGTCGCCCGCGACATCGCCCACGCGAAGATCAAGGAGCGCCTCGATGCCGGCGAGCCCATGCCGGACTACCTGCGCGACCACCCGGTCTATTACGCCGGTCCGGCGAAGACCCCCGAGGGCATGGCGTCGGGCTCCTTCGGCCCCACCACCGCCGGCCGGATGGACTCCTACGTCGAGCAGTTCCAGGCCGCCGGCGGTTCCATGGTGATGCTCGCCAAGGGCAATCGCTCCCAGCAGGTGACCCGGGCGTGTGAGAGCCACGGCGGCTTCTACCTCGGATCGATCGGTGGCCCGGCGGCACGCCTGGCGCTGGACTGCATCAAGAGCCAGGAGGTCATCGAATACCCCGAGCTCGGCATGGAGGCGGTCTGGAAGATCGAGGTGGAGGACTTCCCCGCGTTCATCGTCGTCGACGACAAGGGCAACGACTTCTTCACCGACCCGTCGGGGGCCGTCAACGTCCCGATCAGCGGCGTGCGGATCCGCTCGAAGGAGCGCGGTCAGCGCTTGTAGATGCTGCGGAAGTCCGACACCACGAAGGTGACGCCACGGCCCGAGCAAGTCGCCCCGGTACCGGCCGACCCGACCTTGCAGGTCACGGTGTGTCCGGCCTCGGTGAAGGTCCGGGGCCGGCTGTCGATGCCCTCTCGGGCGTACCGCTCCGCAATGCGCTTGGCGGTGGCACAGCTGACGCCGCTCGGCGCATAGACGCCGTAACCCTGGGAGGTGCGCGCACAAGCCGCAGCGTCGGCCGATGGCGCCACCGCTGCCGACATGCCGATGGTTCCGGCGGCCATCGCGGCCCCGGCCAGAACGGTCATGATGCGAGTGTTGGAGCGTGCCATTGTCTTACCCTTCGTCGTCGGAACCCAGGCCAGATGCCGGGGCGGCCGTGCTGTGAACGCGGCCAAATTGAAGGCTAGGTAAGCGAAAAAGGGGCTGCAACCAGGTAAAAGCACTGGTCAGACTGGCTAAGCTCGAGCATAGCAACAGGTGTAGTAGTGGTGTATAGCTATGCATTTTGAGCTTAGCATGCACTGTCAAGAATCCAGAATGTGGCGTACTTCACATTTCCGGGTCGTCAGTCCCGGGCGTCGCGCGGTGCCGACGACGACACGAGACGATTGAGCTCGTCGGAGACGGCCGCTTCGATGTCCTCGCGGACAAACGTCTGGAAGGCCGCGTCGGGAACCGTGCCGACGCCCATCAGGGACGCCAGACGCCGCGCCTGCTTACGCTCAGCCTTCTCGATGACGTTGCGGACCAAGCGCGCGTTCCCGAAGGATCGAAGTCTCATCACTCCCCTGCGTTCGGCATCGGCGAGCGCGGCGTGGAGGGCCTCCGACGCGTCGGAGGCGAGGGCATACCCTTTGTCCGCGGCCATTCCGGTGGCGATCTCGACCAGCTCGGCCGGCCCGTAGGGCTCGAAGTGGATCGTGGTGGAGAATCTGGACCTCAGGCCGGGGTTGGCCTCCAAGAACTCCTCCATCTCCTCGGAATAGCCAGTCGCGATGACCACGAACTCGTCCCTGGCATCCTCCATGCGCTTGAGCAACAGGGCGATGACCTCGTCGCCGAACACATCACCACCGGAGTAGCCCTCCCCCTGGTGGGTGTACGCCTCGTCGATGAGGAGGATTCCGCCTTGCGCTTTGTCCAATACCTCAGTGGTCTTCGCCTGGGGCGAACCCAGGACCTCGCCGACCAGGTCCGCCCGGTCGACTTCGACGACGTGCCCCTCGGCGAGCACCCCGAGCGCCTTGTACAGTCGGCCGACGAGCCTGGCGACCGTCGTCTTTCCGGTTCCGGGCGGACCGGCGAAAACCATGTGCTGGGTGATCCGCGCATCGCCGGAAAGGCCGCGCGCCCGACGCTCCTGTTCGACGCTGACGAGGGCGACGAGGTCCTCGATCTCGCGTTTCAAGTGGTGTTGCCCGACATGGTCGTTCAGCTCGGCGAGCACCTCATCGACTGTCTCGTCTCCGACGAGGTCATCGACCGTCTCGTCGCCGACGGGCCACCGGTTCCCGACGGGCACCGCCGCCGGTCGATCCGCGCGCGGCGGCCCCGCAAGATCGGGGATCTCCAAGGTGGGAATCTCTCGTTGCGCGGCCGCGAAATGCGCCTTCGCCTCATCGAGGCGGCCCTGGTTCCCCACCGCGAACCCGAGACCGTACTGCGCGTGTGCACGAATCCCGGGATCCTGCGCGCCGTCGACGATGGGCCCGAACCGCCGCTCCGCGGACACATGGTCGCCGGCGAGAAGCAACGACTGTGCCGCCGACAGACTCGCCGCCTCTTGCAGTGAGAAGCTTCCGCGCCCCCGGACGGAAACGAAGAACCCCAGCGCCTGCTGGTATCGCTCCTCGGCCAGCGCTATCCTCCCCCACAAGAAGGCGACCGGACCGCTCTGGGTGGCGTCGGGCGGCAGCACGTTCACCGCGGTGGCCAGGTCGCCCCGGTTGACGCAGTCCGCCGCGACCGCGCACCGCAAGTCCTCCGTGGTCTGCAGCGCGCACCACCCGTATGACTCGTGCAGTGCGGGAAAACGCGATTCGAAGTCGTGGTCCAGGCGCGCGCCCGTCGCCGAACCGGGAGATGCTGCGGTACATCGCCCACAACGCCCGCCGACGACGCTCCCCATTCGCCGACCTGATATCAGATTCTGCATCATCGACCGGCTCTATGCCGCTATGAGCAGACCCGTCACGCGCGGCGCCGACCCGCGCGGGTACGGTGACAACAAAGGGCAACCTAATAACCAATTCAGGAGGACCGGGCCCATGGCTGAGCAGGAATACCGCATCGAGCACGACACCATGGGCGAGGTCAAGGTCCCCGTCGACGCGCTGTGGCGCGCGCAGACCCAGCGCGCCGTGGAAAACTTCCCGATCAGCCACCGCCCGCTCGAGCGCACCCAGATCCGCGCGCTCGGCCTGCTGAAGGCCGCCTGCGCCCAGGTGAACAAGGACCTCGGCCTGCTCGACTCGGAGAAGGCCGATGCCATTATCGCCGCCGCCTCGGAGATCGCCGCCGGCCGCCACGACGACCAGTTCCCCATCGACGTCTTCCAGACCGGGTCGGGCACCAGCTCGAACATGAACGCCAACGAGGTGATCGCCTCGATCGCCAAGGCCAACGGCGTCGAGGTCCACCCCAACGACCACGTCAACATGTCGCAGTCCTCCAACGACACCTTCCCCACCGCCACGCACGTCGCGGCCACCGAGGCCGTCGTCACCGATCTCGTCCCGGCCCTGCAGCACCTGCACGAGGCACTGGCGGCCAAGGCGGCCGAGTGGCGCGAGATCGTCAAGAGCGGGCGCACCCACCTCATGGACGCCGTGCCGGTCACCCTCGGCCAGGAGTTCGGCGGGTACGCCCGCCAGGTCGAGGCCGGCATCGAGCGCGTGCAGGCCACGCTTCCCCGCGTCGGCGAACTGCCCATTGGCGGTACCGCCGTCGGCACCGGGCTCAACGCCCCCGACGGTTTCGGCACCAAGGTGACCGCCGAACTGGTGAAGCTGACCGGCGTCGACGCCCTGGTCCTCGCCGCCGACAACTTCGAGGCGCAAGCCGCACGCGACGGCCTCGTCGAGCTCTCCGGCCAGCTCAAGACGATCGCCGTCTCGCTGACCAAGATCGCCAACGACGTCCGGTGGATGGGTTCGGGTCCGCTGACCGGACTCGGGGAAATCCAACTCCCCGACCTGCAGCCGGGCAGCTCGATCATGCCCGGCAAGGTCAACCCGGTGCTGCCCGAGGCGGTCACCCAGGTCGCCGCGCAGGTGATCGGCAACGACACCGCGGTCACCTGGGGCGGCGGCAACGGCGCCTTCGAGCTGAACGTCTACATCCCGGTGATGGCGCGCAACGTGCTGGAGTCGATCACCCTGCTGGCCAACGTCTCCCGACTGTTCGCCGACCGCTGCATCAGCGGACTGGTCGCCAACACCGACCGCCTGCGCACGCTGGCGGAGAGCTCGCCGTCGATCGTCACCCCACTCAACAGCGCCATCGGCTACGAGGAGGCGGCCGCCGTCGCCAAGCAGGCGCTCAAGGAGGGCAAGACGATCCGGCAGACGGTCATCGACCGTGGCCTGATCGGCGACGACCTCAGCGAGGCCGAACTCGACAAGCGCCTCGACGTGCTCAAGATGGCCAACCTCGACCGGGAGCGCTGAGACCGGCCTCGCCCCGCCGGCGCCGCCTGCGACTTACTGTGGAGTCGGAGGTGCATCATGTCCACGGCATTCGTGCTGTCCGGCGGGGCCAATCTCGGGGCCATGCAGGTGGGGATGCTGCGCGCCCTCGCCGAACGCGGAGTCAACCCCGACACCCTGGTCGGGACGTCGGCCGGGGCCCTCAATGCCGCCTATATCGCCAACCGCGGCACCACCCCCAACGTCGTCGAATCCTTGGGCGAGGTGTGGCGCTCCCTCAGCGCGTGGCGGTTGTTCCGGCCCAGTGCGCGGCAGTTGCTCAGCGCGATTGTCGGCCGCCAGTCCGCCTTGTTCGGCTCGGGCGGGCTGCGTTCGCTGGTCGACACGCATTTGGACTTCGACCGGATCGAGCAGGCCGCAACACCGCTGACCGTCGTGGCCACCGACCTGTTGACCGGTGAGCAGGTCGACATCGACCACGGCCCCGCGGCCGAGGCGATCCTGGCCAGCAGCGCCATCTCCGGGATCTTCCCCGCCGTACGGATCGACGGGCGGATCCTCGTCGACGGCGGCGTCGCCGACAACACCCCGGTTTCGCGCGCCGTCGAATCGGGGGACGACACGGTTTACGTCCTGCCGTGCGGTTATCCGTGCGCGGTGACCGAGCCGCCGACGACGGTGGCGGCCACCATCCTGCACACCATGTCGTTGTTGATCCAGAAGCGTTTGGTGCGCGACATCCGTGAGTACGCCGACGACGCCGACCTGCGCGTGTTGCCGCCGCCCTGTCCGATCGACATCGGGGCACTGGACTTCTCCCGGGCCGACGAACTCATCACCCGCGGCTATGAGTCGGCGAGCCGCTTCCTCGACGTCGACGAGGGCCGCCGCGCGGCGCCGGCCGATCACGTCGACCTCCATGTCCACCCCATCCACCGTTGACGTCGGTAGCGTGGGCCCATGGCCGACCTCGCTGATTCCGCCCTCGCTGATTTCCCCGACGACTGGCACACCGCACTGATCCTCGTCGCCCACCCCGACGACCCGGAGTACGGCATGTCCGCGGCGGTCAACCGCTGGACGAACAGCGGCCGCCGGGTGGTCTACGCACTCGCGACGAGCGGCGAGAAAGGGATCGAAGGAATGGCGGCAGCCGAGTGTGGCCCGCTGCGCGAAGGCGAGCAACGCGCGTCGGCGGCCGTGGTGGGCGTCGACGAGGTCGAGTTCTGGGGATTCCCCGACAGCGAGGTGTTCAACACCGCCGAACTGCGGGCCAAGATCGCCGAGACCATCACCCGGATCGCGCCGGAGGTCGTCGTGGCGACCTACGGCGGCGCCGAGTGGGCCCCCGGCTTCCCCAACCAGCGCGACCACATGGAGTTCGCCGCAGCCGTGGCCGACGCGTGTGCCGGCCTCGGCGATGACGGCCCGCGCTGGCTGTTCGTGAACGGCCCGAACGCCACCCACGCGGTCCCGGTGGAATCCGGCGACATCGACGCCGCGGTGCACTCCTTGGCCGAACACCGCGCCTACCTCAGCGTCCTCGATCCGGATACCCCGGTGGGCAAACAGGCCGCCGACCAGGTCGAGCGGATGACGCCGGTGCGCCCCGACTACGGCGACCGTCGAGCCGTCGCCTTCGAGTTGGTGCTCGAGCGTCCAGCTACCGCTTGAGTGGACTGTAGAAGACCAACCCGTTGCCCTTGTTGTCGTAGACCACGGCGCGACGCTCGTGCGCGTCGTCGTACGGCCCCTTGATGATGCCGCCACCGCCCGCCTCGATCGCCTTGGCGGCCGCGTCGACGTCGGCGGTCTTCACGCCGACGACGACCTGGCCGTGGATCGGGTGGTCGACCTGCGTCGCCAGGGCCAGGGTGACCGGCCCGCCGTCGAGGGCGGCGAAATGCGCGCCGTCGCGGAATTTCAGCGATAGGCCCAGCCCCTCGTAGAAGGCGATGGACTCGTCGAGGTTGTCGGTGGACAGGATGACCATCTTCACTTCGTAGTCGCTCACGGCGATCTCCTCCTTCACATCCGGACGCCTTCCACGCTAGTGAGCACGCCCCGGCCGGGATAGGGCTAAGAGTCCCGCGTTTGCCCGGCCTCATCCGGTGGCCCACGTCACCCGCTTGACCAGATCAACGCTGCACTGTGACCTCGACGTGACTGAATGGGCGGAATCCGCTGGCACACTGAAATGGTGCTGAAGTTACTGCAGAGAAATTTGAGACCAATGGGACTCGCCGTCGCGGCCGCCGCGACCGTGCTGATGGTCCCGGCAGTGGCGAACGCTGCGCCGGGAGCCCCCAGCACGGGAAACGGATCGGTTGACTCGACGCTGAACAGCCTGCTCGACGCGCTGGTCGGCGGCGGTGCCCCTTCGCCCAACGGAAAGCCGACGTCACAGCTCATCGTCGCCACCGGTAAGAACGCCACCGACACCACCGGAACGCTGACCGCCTACGAGCGCGAGGCCAACGGCCAGTGGAAGGTCGTCGTCCAGCCGGTCAAGGCCTTCTTCGGGGCCAAAGGCCAGGGTGAACCCCAGGACAACGTGTCCCGCACGCCGAGCGGCACCTTCGCCCTGGACCAGGCCTTCGGCCGCAAGGCCAACCCGGGCACCAAGATGCCCTACCGCCAGGTCACCGCGAAGGACTGGTGGGACTCGGACATGAAGTCCCCCACCTACAACACGCTGGTCACCAAGGACTCCAAGCCCAGCGCCGAGGCGGAGAATCTCTACAACTCCGGCCCGGTCTACGACTACGCGGTGAACATCGCCCACAACGCCGCGCGCACGCCCGGCAAGGCGTCGGCGATCTTCCTGCACGTGACCAACAATTCGCCGACCGAGGGCTGCGTCGCGGTCCCCGAGTCCTCGATGGTCCAGATCCTCAAGTGGCTCGACCCGGCCAAGTCGCCGAAGATCACCATCGGCGTCAACGCCCAGGCCCCCTCCGGCGATGCCGGCGGAGCCAGCCCGCAGGAACACAAGGACTCGCCCAACGGGGCCGGGGCCGGCATCCTCGGCGGACTGACCGAGTCGCTGACGAACCTGATCCCCCAGGTCCTCGGGCAGGTCACGCAGAGCTGACCACCTGATCGAACACAAGACTCCCGCAGCATCCCTCAGGGTGCTGCGGGAGTCTTTGTCGGTGTTTAGGTGAACTCTTCGAGCATGTCGGTGACCAAGGCGGCGATCGGCGAACGCTCCGAACGGGTCAGCGTCACGTGGGCGAACAGCGGGTGCCCCTTCAACTTCTCGATCACCGCGGCCACACCGTCGTGGCGGCCGACGCGCAGGTTGTCGCGCTGCGCCACGTCGTGGGTGAGCACCACCCGCGACCCCGACCCGAGCCGCGACAGCACCGTCAGCAGCACGTTGCGCTCCAGCGACTGCGCCTCGTCGACGATGACGAACGAGTCGTGCAACGACCGCCCGCGGATGTGGGTCAGCGGCAGCACCTCCAGCATGCCGCGCGAGGCGACCTCGTCGATGACCTCCGTCGACGCCAATCCCTCCAACGTGTCGAAGACCGCCTGCGCCCACGGCCCCATCTTGTCGGCCTCACTGCCCGGCAGGTAGCCCAACTGTTGGCCGCCGACCGCGTAGAGCGGGCGGAAGACGACGACCTTGCGGTGGGTGCGCCGCTCGAGCACCGCTTCCAGTCCCGCGCACAGGGCCAGCGCCGATTTGCCGGTACCCGCCTTGCCGCCCAGCGAGACGATGCCCACGTTGTCGTCGAGCAGAAGGTCCAGCGCGACGCGCTGCTCGGCCGAACGCCCGTGCAAACCGAACGCCTCGCGGTCCCCGCGCACCAACTGGACCCGCTTGTCGGCGTTGACTCGGCCCAGCGCGCTCGACCGGCCGCTGAGCAGCCGGATACCGGTGTGGCAGGGCAGGTCGCGGGCGTCGTCGACGTCGACGACCCCCTCGTCGAACAGGGCGTCGATGATGTCGGACCCGACCTCGAGCTCGGTCATCCCGGTCCAGCCGGAGACGACCACGTCTTGCGCGTGGTACTCGTCGGCGGCCAAGCCGACCGCACCCGCCTTGACCCGCAGCGGCGTGTCCTTCGTGACGAGGGTGACGTCGCGGCCCTCGGCCCGCAGGTTCAGCGCGCACGCCAGGATGCGCGAGTCGTTGTCGTCGGTGCGGAAGCCGCTCGGCAGGACGGTGGGATCGGTGTGGTTGAGCTCGACCTGCAAGGTGCCGCCACACTCCCCGATCGGAATGGGCTCATCGAGCCGCCCGTACTCGCCGCGCAGGTCGTCGAGCAGGCGCAGCGCCTCTCGGGCGAACCAGCCCAGTTCGTGGTGGTGGCGTTTGCCCTCCAACTCGCTGATGACCACCAGCGGCAGAACCACATGGTGCTCGTCGAAGCGGGTCACGGCTTTCGGATCCGAGAGCAGTACGGAGGTGTCGAGGACGTAGGTGCGAGTAGTCACGTGGGACTCCTTCACCGGTACGGCACCCGCGCCGGCGAGTATGGCAGGTGACCGGTCGGTCCGTGCTGCGCGGCCAGGCTAGCCGTGCGAGCCGAGGACCGGGGCCGGTCCCCTCGTGTCGATAATCTCCACGAACTTCGGACCTCCCGGATGAACCACTTCCCCTGCGGTCCATCAACTGCGACGCTACGCCGCGGATCTGGCGATAGCCGATGGCACGCCGTGCGCCATGTGAACTTTAGGAAAACCATCGGTGCCTCCAGGTGGCCCGAGGCGACGCACATGGTCTATGAGTTCAGCGTGTGACACCGTCGTGATGAGATGAGGGTGTGAGTCGCAGCAAACCGCGGGTAAAGCCCCTGCCGTCCGATGCTCCGCACGAGGTGGAGTTCTTCAAGCGGCACCGCGATGACGACAAGGCACAGACGATTCCGGGCCTGGAAGCCCTTCTCAGCTTCCCGGTCAAGGTCCGGGCGCGACTCCTCGCGACGCTCTCCGCTGTGGCCAAAGCTCCGCCCAAGCGGTTCGCCGGCGGCGGCCAGTGGGAAGCGATGCACGGCGAGATGACGGGTTACTTCGAGGCTCGCATCACCTCAAGCACCCCGAACGGAAAATGGCACTACCGGCTGTTCTGCATCCTCGACTACGCCGCGCAGGAGAAGAACACCCCGCTGCTGGTAGTGATCGACGGAGCTGCGAAGCGGTACCAGACCACTCTCACAAATGCGCGTTACGGCGAGGTCCGGGATCTGGGCGACGAGTACCGAAAGCGAAACCCGCGATCGTTCGCCACGGCCGAGGATGTCAGCGCGGCGCTTGGTACAGGTTAGGCACAGGCCCGCATGGGCTCGGTGATGCGGCTGCGCTCATCCTCCGACATTGGCGTGAGCGTGACCTTCATCCCCAGCGCAGCCGCGACCTCAGCGATAGTGCTGAGCGTCGGGTTCACCGACTCCGAGGACAGCAGACGCCGAACAGTACTTGCGTCGGAGCCGATCGCGCGGGCCAACGCCGCCTTGCTCAACTTCTCGGTGTCGCGGGCCTCATCGAGCGCATTGATGATGGAGTCGATCGCCTCGATACGCGCGGTCTCCGCGGCGTACGCACGCGCGAACTCGGGGTCACGGGCTTCGATTTCGAGCAGCGAGTTGAACGCGTCGTTCATGGCTTCCCCTTCCTGTCGGCTACACGGATCACGAACACGGAAACCGTAACATAAATGCCACGGTAGCTGGTAGTGTCCTCGAACACTGCGCCACCCGCTTGCGGTCCAACGCCGATGGCGGAAGCGCGCTCGGCTTGCCGGAGGTCTCGCAGAAGATGGGATCAGGCCTGCGCCGCCAGCGCGAGGATGCGCTCCTTGCCGGCCTGGGCCTCCGGCGAGAGACCCTCGACGCTCTCCAGCTTCAGCTGGTCGACGATCGCCTTGGCAATCGCACCGCGCGTGCTGTCGTCCTCGTAGTGGGCGAAGAGTTTGCGCTGCTCGTCGAAGTCCTCGACGTCGGCACCGATGGTGTCGATGTGGTTCAGCGCCCAGTCGATGGCGGTGACCGTCGCATCCTGGTCGGCGACGAGACCGGCACCGAGGAAGCCGACGAAGTACCGCGCCTGCGACGCGTCGTCGGCCTCGATCTTGGCGAGGATCTGCGCGAGGACATCATCGGTGACCACCCCGCGCAGCTTCGCCGTAAAGCCGGCGGTCTGCAGCTCGTGTACGGCCAGCAGCGCCAACACGCTCAGCGGACGCAGGTCGGCAACCGATTCCTCGGTCTGGCGGTATCCGGCGACGACGTGGATCCGGCGGCGGTTCTCCGCCTCGACGGGGTCGACCGCGCGGGTCACGACGAGGTAGTCGCGCAGCACGATCGCGTGCCGGTTGTCCTCGGCGGTCCACACGCCGACCAGCTGGCGCCAGTCGGAGAAGGCCGGGAAGTACATGGCCAGCAGGCGGTGGTAGGACGGCAGGTTGTCCTTGAGGAGCAGCAGCGCCACCAGGGCGGCGCGCACCTCGTCGGGGGTGTTGCTGTCCGACGGCTCCCAGTCCTTGCCGCCGAGGAACGCGTAGTTCTTACCCAGGTCCCACGGAACCCAATCGTGGGGCTGCCACGGGGTCGCGTCGGCTTGGTGCTCCTCCGACAACTCCGGAAGGGCTTTTTCCAGGGCGATGACGAGTTCGTCGGTATCGAGAATGCTCACAGTCGACCAGGATACCCGGTATCAGGCCCGGCTCATCAGTCCCCACTGCTCGAGGCCCTCGTACAGCGGGAAGTCCAGCGCCAACGCCGAAACCCGGGCGCGCAGGGCCGACACGTCGGCCGCCGAGCCGGCCGCCAGCGCCGTCGCGATGATGTCGGCGACCTCGGTGAACTGCTCGTCGCCGAAGCCGCGGGTCGCCAGCGCCGGGGTGCCGATCCGCAGACCGGAGGTGACCATCGGCGGGCGCGGGTCGAAGGGCACCGCGTTGCGGTTCACCGTGATGCCGACCTCGTGCAGCAGATCCTCGGCCTGCTGACCGTCGAGGGGGCTGTTGCGCAGGTCGACCAGCACCAGGTGCACGTC
Source organism: Gordonia crocea (assembly GCF_009932435.1). Classification (NCBI taxonomy): domain Bacteria; kingdom Bacillati; phylum Actinomycetota; class Actinomycetes; order Mycobacteriales; family Gordoniaceae; genus Gordonia; species Gordonia crocea. The sequence continues at coordinate 1,298,404 of NZ_BJOU01000001.1, read as the reverse complement.
GGTGCCGCCGGTCAGGACCGAGACGCCGGCCTTCTCCACGTCGGCGCCGCCGAGGCGCTCGGCAAGGATCTTCGCGCCGGACAGGGTGCGCCGCTGACGCTCGGCGAACTCCTCGGTGCCGGCGATCTTCAGGGCGACGGCCTTGGCGGCCACCGCGTGCATGAGCGGACCGCCCTGCTGGCCGGGGAAGACCGCCGAGTTCAGCTTCTTGGCCCACTCCTGCTTGGCCAGGATGATGCCCGAGCGCGGACCGCCCAACGTCTTGTGGACGGTCGACGAGACGATGTCGGCGTGCGGCACCGGCGACGGGTGCAGGCCGGCGGCGACGAGCCCGGCGAAGTGCGCCATGTCCACCCACAGGTGCGCGCCGACCTCGTCGGCGATCTCGCGGAAGGCCGCGAAGTCCAGGGTGCGCGGGTAGGCCGACCAGCCGGCGACGATGACCTTGGGCTTGGAGTCGAGGGCGATCTTGCGCACCTCGTCCATGTCGACCCGGAAGTCTTCCTTGCTCACGCCGTAGAAGGCGTTCTCGTAGAGCTTGCCGGAGAAGTTGAGGCGCATGCCGTGGGTGAGGTGGCCGCCGTGGGCGAGGTCGAGGCCCAGCAGCGTCTCGCCCGGCTCCATCAGCGCCTGCAGTACTGCGGCATTGGCCTGCGCGCCCGAGTGCGGCTGGACGTTGGCGAACTCGGCGCCGAAGAGCTCCTTGGCCCGGTCGCGGGCGATGTCCTCGACGACGTCGACGTGTTCGCAACCGCCGTAGTAGCGACGGCCGGGGTAGCCCTCGGCGTACTTGTTGGTCAGCACGCTGCCCTGCGCCTGCAGCACCGCGCGCGGAACGAAGTTCTCCGACGCGATCATTTCCAGGGTGTCGCGTTGGCGGGAGAGCTCGCCGTTCATCGCCGCGGCGACATCCGGGTCGAGCTCTGCCAGGGACATCGAGTTCACCGACGTTGCTTCTTTCGCCTCAGCCATGCCGTCGAGTTTAGTTGGCCAGCTCCGCCCGCAGCCGAGCCGGGGTCAACGGCTCGTCGAGCAGGCGGTTGAACCGGGCCGCCCGGCCCGCCACACCGTCGTCGGCGGCGTCGAGCCACTCGCCGAGCAGGCGATATCCCTCGACGTAGGTGCTGATGTAGGCGCGCCACAGCGGAGAGGTCAAAAAACGCAGCATCTGGCGTGACCGGTCCTCGCCGACGAGCAGCCAACGGGAGAGGAAAGCGGCCACCTCGTCGGCGCCGGCGCCGCGGTCGTGAAGCATCAGGGCGGCGTCCTGGCGCGCCGCGAGCAGCCCGGCGGTGGCCTGGCCGACCGCCGAGGCCCGCTGCGCGTCGAAACGGAGGCCGAGGTCGGCATAGATCGTCTCGGCCCACAGCGGCCAGTCCGGCCCGATCGCCGCCTTCAGCGCATGATCGGCCAGTCCCTCGGCCATCAGGCACTGCGGGGTGTTGACCAGGAAGATCGACTGTTCGGCCTGACCACCGCCGACGAGGAGCTCCTCTTTGCGACAGTGCTCGGTGTGGTGCCCGGGATAGGCCTCGTGCGCGACGAGGTGCGGCAGCGCGGCCAGGTGCTGCGGCACGTCGGTGTTGATCGCGACGCGGGAGGTGAAGTCGCCCAGGTAGTAGTTGAAGCCCGACCACGGCTGGTCGGAGACGATCTGGAACTCCACGGTCTCGGTGACCGGCAGCGCGACGGTCTTGCGCACCTCGTCGCGCAGCGCCGAGGCGAAGGCGGTCACGCAGTCGCCGAGACGATCGGCCGGGATCTCGTGGGCCCGCTGATACGCCCGGTAGGCCACGCGCAGGGAGTCCGGCGAGTCGTCGGGGACGCCGAGCGCGTCAGCCAGGTCGCGGTGGGCCTGGCGGTAGACCTCGGGGTCCTGCGGCGCGATGTCGACGTCGAAGTAGGCGCGTACCTCGTCGACGAAGCCGATGTCCTCGCCGGCGAACTTGCGCGCCGAACACTCCAGGGCGCGCAGGTGCGAGTCCATGAACCCGGCCCGGTCGGGCTCGAGTCCGCCGGGCAGCCGGTCGCGCAGCACCGCGGCGCGGCGGGCGAGTGCCGCGGGATCGGGGACGCCCTCGTCGGCGACCTGGGCGCGCAACGCGGGATCGCCGGTGTAGGCGTCGACGAACCCCTCCTCCAGCAGGTCGAAGGCCAGTCCGAGGCGCAGGTATTCGGTGACGATCTCTTCGTCGGCGGTGGCTGTCACCCAGCCGAGCTTTCCACAATCCCCCCTCCCCCGTGGCACATGCCCGCACGAGGGAAATAGGCTTGACCAATGCTGTCCGCCAACAGCCCGGCCAATGGCGAGCGCCACATGCGGGACCGGTTGCAGGAGCGCCGATGAAACGATCATCGGGGCGCGACCCCAGTCTGTACCTGGAACTGGACCGCCGCCAGTGGCGCGAGCTGCGCGAGTCCATGCCGATGGTGCTGACCCAGAGCGAGCTCGACGCCCTGGCCGGCCTCGGCGAGCGCCTCGACCTGGCCGAGGTCGCCGACGTCTATCTCCCGCTCTCGCGACTGATCCACCTGCGCGTCGCGGCCCGGCAACGGCTCTATGCCGCCACCTCGACGTTCCTGGGCGAACTGCAGACCTCGCGGCAGGTGCCGTTCGTGATCGGGATTGCCGGCAGCGTCGCCGTCGGCAAGTCGACGACGGCCCGTCTGCTGGCCACCCTGCTGGCCCGCTGGGACACCCACCCCAAGGTCGACCTGGTCACCACCGACGGGTTCCTCTACCCGACCCGGGAACTCGAGCGGCGCGGCATCATGCACCGCAAGGGATTCCCCGAGTCCTACGACCGCCGGGCCCTGCTGCGCTTCGTCACCGAGGTGAAATCCGGGGCGCGCGAGGTGACCGCGCCGGTGTACTCGCACCTCACCTACGACATCGTCCCCGACGTCCGGCACTACATCCGTCAGCCCGACATCCTGATCATCGAGGGACTCAACGTCTTGCAGACCGGTCGGACGCTGATGGTGTCGGACCTGTTCGACTTCTCCGTCTACGTCGACGCGAAGACCGCCGACATCGAGAAGTGGTACGTCTCGCGATTCCTGCAGATGCGGACCACCTCCTTCGCCGACCCGAATTCGCACTTCCACTCCTACGCCGGGCTGAACGACGTGCAGGCCACCGCCGCGGCCCGCGACATCTGGACCTCGATCAACCGGCCCAACCTGGTGGAGAACATCCTGCCGACCCGTCCCCGCGCAGATCTCGTGCTGCGCAAGGACTCCGACCACTCGATCAACCGCGTCCGGCTGCGCAAACTCTGATCCGCTGACCGAACTCCCGCTCCCCCATTGCGGTCCCGCTCCACCGGCCGGGGGAGCGCGATCACGGCGAGGGAGCGGGAACCGCGCTCAGTTGCTCGCGGCGAGCCACTGGTCCAGCGTCGTCGTGGTGACGACGTCGGCGTGGGCCGGGATCAGTGCGCCGTTGCGCAACGCGGCACCGCCGAACCGGATCGGGATCAACCAGCCGCCTTTGCCGTGCGCAGACCGGATGGCGCGCGCCACGTCGACGAGATCCATCTCCTGCGGGCCGCGCACCTCGATCGCATGGCGCCCGGACGGCTCGAGCACCTCGTCGACGATGGCCGCCGCCCCGTCGCTCGCAGCCAGGGGCGCGGTGACCATGTGCGGCATCAGCGCCACCGGGCCGGCGGAGAGTTGGTCGGTCATGGTCTGCGCGAGTTCGAACCATTGGGTCGTGCGCACCAGCGTGCACCGGTCGCCGAGGCGCTGGGCGTAGGCCGCTTCTTGTGCGGCCTTGCCCTGGTAGTAGCCCATCCGCCGGTTCACCGCGGGATCGGCGGCGTTGCAGATGGACAGGCACACCACGCGGGCACCGGCCTGCTCGGCCGCGCCGGCAATGTTGGTGGCCGCGGTCCCGAAGAAGGCTTTGGCCTTGGCCGCCGACTGGGTCGTGATGTTGAGGCAGTCGACGACGACGTCGGAGCCGACCACGGCTTGCGCCAGCCCGGCCCCGGACTGCGCGTCAACCCCGCTGCCCCGATGGGCCCGCAGCACATCGGCCCCGCGCTGGGTCAACGCTTCGCTGACCAGCGCACCCATCGTCCCGCTGGCTCCCACGATGACAACCCTCACGGCATCCCCTTCCACGCCCCAATCAGCTGCCGCGACCTGCGGCACACGTGAATTCTAGGTCTGGATTGAATCAGAAAAGTGGTTCAATCAGACTATGGAAAACTCGGCCAATTCCGGGGCTGGCGAGGCGTGGGACGCGACCGCCCGACGAACCGGGGCCGACCTTCACCTCGACTTCACCGTGACCGGACCCGTTCGGGGCCGAGGCGCCCAACAGCGCCGCCGGTTGGTCGACGCGCTGCGGGCCGCGATCTCCGACGGTCGACTGACCGCGGGGACCCGACTGCCGCCGTACCGGTCGCTGGCCGCCGATCTCGGCGTGTCGCGTGGCACCGCTGCGGCGGCCTACTCCGACCTGATCGCCGAGGGATGGTTGGTGGCACACCGGGGAGCGGGCACGCAGGTGGCGCAGCGTGTCAGCACGACGCCGACCGCGACGGCCCTCCCACCGCGGTCGGCGCCCCCGGCTCCGCGACACAACTTCCTCACCGGACAACCGAATGCCGGGCGCTTTCCCCGCGCCGACTGGATCGCCGCGACCCGCCGCGCGATCACGACCGCACCGGACAGCGCCTTCGAGCCCACCCCACCCCACGGCAGCGCCCGACTCCGCGAGGCGCTCGCGGCCTATCTGGCCCGGGCGCGCGGGGTCCACGCCGAGCCGGACCAGATCGTGCTGACCCCCGCGGTCCAGTACTCGCTCGCGCTGCTGACCCCCGCGGTCCTGGGACCCACCGTGGCGGTGGAGTCCCACGGCCTGGTCTTCCACCGCCAGGCGATCGAGGAACGCGGTGCGGCCACCGTGCCCGTCCCGCTCGATGAGGACGGCGCGGTGGTCGATGCGATCCCGACCAACGCGACGTCACTGCTGCTCACCCCGGCCCACCAATACCCGACCGGCGTCTCGCTGTCCCCGGCGCGCCGTACCGCGGTCGTCGAGTGGGCCCGACGCACCGGCACCCTCGTCGTCGAAGACGACTACGACGGCGAGTACCGCTACGACCGCGACCGGGTCGGCGCCCTGCAAGCACTCGGCCCCGACGTCGTGGTCTACGCCGGCTCGGTGAGCAAGACGCTGTCGCCCTCGGTGCGCATCGGCTGGCTGGTCCTGCCACCCCGACTCGTCGACCGGGTCGCGTGGGCCAAGGGCATCCGCGAACCTGACGCCAGCATCGTGGACCAGCTCGTCCTCGCCGAGATGATCGACTCCGGCGCCTACGACCGCCACATCCGGCGGACCCGCCAGTTCTACCGTCGCCGCCGCGACCAGTTGGTCGCGCGGCTCGACGAGATCGGCGCGGCCGTCTCCGGCGTGGCGGGCGGCCTGCACGTGGTAGTCCCGACGACGGCACAGCGTGAATCGGCACTGATCGCCGCGGCTTCGGCGCGCGAGATCAGCATCACCCCGTTGTCCTTCTTCGCCCACCCCGCGGCCACCGACGAACCCCGCTACGGGCTGATCGTCGGGTTCGGGACGCCGTCGGCGTCGTCGTACTCGGCCGACCTCGACGCGTTGGTCGCGCTACTGCGCGACGTCTGAGCAATCGCCGGCGCTCGGGCCGGCGCCAACAGCTCGATCGGTCTCGGCGACTACCAGAAGGGCACGGGGGCCTGACCCAGTTTGTACCAACCCGGCAACGGCTCGCGCCTCTCCGCAGCGTCGAGTACGCGCTCGATGCGCTTGTGCATCCCTGCTGTGGCAACTCCAGCATTCAGCATCTCGGTGTACAGGGCGGTCACGTTGCCATAGTCGAAGAAGTCTCGCTGCCAACCAAAGGTGAAGTCACCCGCGTATTTGAACCAGCTGCCTTGTACACCCTCAAGCGCATAGGGGGTGCCATCCGGACGGTGGGCGGTGAAGACTTGCTTCCACAGACCGATCATGTCTCCGGTGCGCTCATCGATCACCCAGGTCTGATAGGGGTATGTCCACCCCTCTAGCCCGTCCATCTCATATCCGACGGCGTAGTCACGAATTTCATCGCGGCCCACCGCCATAAAGTCCCAGCCGGGTCCATAGTTCCAGCCGTAGGTCGCGTCGGCGGTATAGAACTCGGCCAGCGGACGCCAATCACCTGCCTCTTCTACCTCGACGTTCGCCTGCTCCCACCGCTGTCGCATGCTGTCGAGTTCACTGCGATCGAAGGCCATGACCACCACTACCTTTCACCGTGCTGTGGACGAATGCCTGGACACATCACCAGACAGTTGACTGCCGTAAACTATACGCCTGTAAACTAGCCACCTGTCAAGCGGCTTGACTAGGATCTGCACCGTGGCAGCATCAGAATCCGACCCTCCTAAGCGCGCCGGACATTCGGCCGTCGGCAGAGGCGGGCCGGTACCAGACACCGCCGATCGAATCGTGACCGCAGCAGTGCAGGCCCTCCACGACGTGGGCTACGACCGCTTGTCCATGCGCGACGTTTCTCGTCGAGCTGGGATCACCCACGCGACCACCTACGGATACTTCTCCTCCAAACAACACGTCATTGCCGAGGCATTCGCGCGCCTGGTCGACCAGTGGGGTGGCCAGCACATCGTCGGCGACTTGCCGGCCGATCGCCTCAAGCAGGTATTCACCTCCTTCGGGGCGCTTCTCGCCGATGACCCCGACTTGAGTCGCTCATCCACTGCAGCCCTGTTGAGCGACGACCAATCGGTGCGCCGCGTCCGCGAGCGCGTGGGTCACACGATCGCCGATCAACTGGCCGCAGCGTTGGGCGACCACGCCACCGAAGACCGACTCGACGCGTTGACTATCGCGATCAACGGCGCGACGTTGCAGGCCGGCCTGGGGCATGCCCGCTACACCGAGTTCGCCGAGCGCTTTATGCGGGCTGCTCGATTCGTGATCGCCGACATTGAGAACTGATTGGACTGACCCGACTGACCGCCGGATGGTTCGGCACCGACAGTCAGCTCCGGGCAGGACCCGATGCGTCGACCCGATCAACCAGCGCCGACCAGATTAACCAGCGCCGACCAGATCACACGCAGCCACGTAGCCGAACACGATCGCCGGTCCAATCGTGGCACCAGGGCCTGCATAGGTATGCCCCATCACTGCGGCCGAAACATTTCCCGCCGCATAGAGCCGGTCGATCACCGTCCCGTCATCCCGCAGTACACGCGCCCGCTCATCAGTCAGAACACCACCCTTGGTCCCCAGGTCGGCGGGCACGATTTCCGCCGCGTAGAACGGCGGTTTGACGATCTCCCCCAGGCCGGGGTTGGGCTTGTTGGTGATATCGCCATAGTAGTGGTCGTAGGCCGACTCTCCCCGACCGAAGTCACGATCCACTCCGTCGCGCGCAAACCCGTTGAACCGGGCGATGGTCGCTTCCAACTCGCCTGCCGGGAGGCCGATCCGGTCGGCCAGGGCGGGGATCGAATCGGCTCGGACGAGGGCACCGCTGTCGAACCACTTCTGCGGTAGCGGAGTCTTCGCCGGACGCCCGGCGAAGACGTATCGATCACGATATCCCTGGTCGAAGATCATCCATGCCGGCAGATTCTTCGCCGGCCCGTCCCCACTACCGTGCGGGCCACCAAACATGGCATGAGTGGCCTCCACATAGGGCAGTGACTCGTTCATAAACCGGACCCCACGACTGTTGACCAGGATGCTGCGCGGAAGAGACCGTTCCGCGAGGGCAAACCATGGCCCGTTCGGCAACGGAATCGACGGTGCCCACCAGGCGTCGTCCATCAAGTCCAGCGCCGCACCCACCTCGAGCGCCGCGTTGATACCGTCGCCGGTGTTGGCCGTTGCCCCCAACGAAAGATCGGCGCTGGCAGGCTTCCGGTGATAATGCGCCCGCATCGCAGCATTGTGGTCGAATCCCCCGCTGGCCAAGACCACACCACGACGCGCCGCTATCTGTTCACCACTCTCAAGCACCACACCAGCAACCTCGCCGCCATCGCCGATCAGCAACTCGCGCAAGCCCTCACCCAGTCGCACCTGGACGCCAGCAGCACGCACGCCGATCATCAATGGACCGACGAGCGCTCCACCCAACCCGACGAGCCGCTTCCCGCGCAGCCGTGCCAGCACGGTCCGGGCCGCCACTTTGGTCATTCGTACCGGTCCTCGCCAGTGTCGCGTCCCAGTGCTCAGCCACTTGTAATCACCTTGCGCGACAACAACGTTGAGCGGCGTCTTGGTGTAGAAGGGTTCCATTGTTTCGTAGTCCGCGCCCAACACCCTGGTGTCAAACGGCTTCGGTTCCACTGACCGACCCGCCGCGCGGCCGCCGGGGAGTTCGGGCAGGTAGTCGGAATAGCCGTCAACCCACATCAGCTTGAGCGGCGTCCACGAGCACAGTGCTCGCAAAGCCTCCGGGCCGCGATCGATGTAGGTGTCGATCCGTAGCGGATCGACCACGTCGTCGGCCAGTGCGTGCAGATACCGACGCGCGTCCTCGATGTCATCGGCACCGGCATGACCGAGCAGATCATCGTTGCCGGGTATCCAGATCCCGCCCCCGGAGCGCGCGGTTGACCCGCCCCACCGTTCCGACTTTTCGACGAGAACGACTTCAAGACCGCCGCGCGCGGCAGTGATGGCGGCGGTCATCCCCGCGGCACCAGAACCGACGACGACAACATCGAATTGGTAGTTACTCTCCATATGAGAGTTACTATCACATTGGACCCCGCTGCCACAATCTGACAATCTGACACCGTGACCTCACCACTGCGCTCACGAAGGCGCACCGAAGTGCGCCGCAGCATCGACTCCGCAGCGCTGCAGCTTTTCGCCGAGAACGGGTATCGCTCGGTGACAACCGACCAGATCGCCGAGGCGGCCGGCGTCTCGCCTAGTACCTACTATCGGCATGTTCCCTCAAAGGAGGACCTGGTGTTGGGCCCCATCCGGGCGAGTAGCGCAGCGATTGTCGAGCGTTTCGCCGACATCGACGCCTCGACCCCCGAGGATGACTTGATCACCGCAATTCGCGACCAGACCCAGGCCATGAATGACCTCGAGGCCAGGCGCTGGCGCACCATCATCACCGGCGCACCCGACATCCTTGACCGGGTCCACCTGATCACCGACAACGACCGGGACGCCTTGATCGCCATCGCCGCCCACCGTTTGGGGCGGGGAGCCGACGATTGGCACGCCGGCGTACTGGTGGCCACCGTCCTGGCCGTCGTCGAATACGGCTATCGCCGATGGATGACCGCGACCGACCAGACACCGCTGATCGACTATCTCGACACCGCACTAACCGCACGCACCGGCTAGCTCCTGGCCGACCTAACCGTCGAAGCGGTTCTCCCCCAGCGACTGCATAAACCCGGGACCGAGAATCCGGTACTCATCGGCGAACTCGGCCGCCCACGTCGGGAACGGGTGGTAGGCCAGGTATTCGTTGCCGAAGCGGGAATCCTCGGACACCTCGGTGACGCAGAAGTCCGGGATCGCCAGGTCGGTGACCGGGCGGGCCCGCTCCACCTCCCCGACGAGCAGCGGCGCGTTGTCGGCCAGGAACCGGTCGACCACCCAGCCGTCCTCGCCCATCCACATCGAATAGCGGACCTTGGCGATCAACGCCTCCGACCGGGCCGCGATGGACCCGGCGACCAACGGGTCGATCTGCCGTTCGGCCTCATACCGCGTCCCCGACACCGCCGGACCCTTCGCCCCGAGGGTGCCCAGCGAGTCGTCGCGGTCGGTCAGCGCCTGCGCGAGGTCGCGCGGCGGCCGGTCCAGGTCGAGCCGACCGGCGGGACCGCTGATGCGCACCCGCACGGCGAACCCGTCGTCGGCGAAGACGTAGGCCTGCACGATCAACGTCGGGCTGGGGTCGGCGGCCGCCTCCGCGGGCAATTCGCGCAGCAGGAACTTCCGCTCAAACTCGAAATCGCCGAGGTCGGCCGCAGCCTCGCACGCATCGTCGTACATAACCCTAATCTAGGCCACGACCAGCCGATTCCCGGTTAACGGCCAAATCGGCGATTCCGCGCGCCGAAGTCGCGCAGCGCGCGCAAGAAATCGACCCGACGGAACTCGGGCCAGTAGGCGTCGGTGAACCAGATCTCCGAATACGCGCTCTGCCAGAGCAGGAACCCGGAGAGGCGCTGCTCCCCCGAGGTGCGGATGACCAGGTCGGGGTCGGGCTGACCCTTCGTGTAGAGGTTCCGGTCGATCGCGTCGACGGTAACCGCCTCGATCAACTCGTCGCCCGACGCGCCGCCGGCAATGCGCTCGGCCAGCAGGTCGCGCACCGCGTCGACGATCTCCTGTCGACCGCCGTACCCGACGGCGACGTTGACGTTGAGCCGGTCGTCGTGGCGCACGGTCCGGTCGGCGGCGGCCTTGAGCCGCTGCGCGGCGACGGCGGGCAGTTGGTCGATGTTGCCGACGAGGCGGACCCGCCAGCCGCGCCCGGGCGCGGAGATCTCGTCGACGATGTCGGGGACGATCTCCATCAGCGCGTCGAGTTCCTCCGACGGGCGCTGCAGATTCTCGGTCGAGAGCAGGTAGATGGTGACGGTGCCGATCCCGAGTTCGTCGCACCAGGACAGCATGTCCGCGATGCGCGCCGCGCCGACGCGGTGCCCGTGGCTGACGTCCTCGAACCCCGCCTCGCGCGCCCACCGGCGGTTGCCGTCGCAGATGATCGCCACATGCTTGGGCAGGCGCTCCCGGTCCAACAGCTGCGCGAGCCGTCGCTCATAGACCGCGTACATCGGGGTACGCAGCGTGTCGGGAATGAGTTTCATCGTCCTTCAGAGTACGCGGGGCGAGAGTGGCGCCGAACACGAAAGTGGCGAACGCGTCAGTAACTTACGGTACCGTAGGTTTATGGTTACCGAAATCCCGACGCCGGCTCACCTCGAGTCGAAGCCGCGTATGCGCGGGGTGATCCACCAATACAGCGCGTGGATCTCGACGCTCGCCGTCGCCGCCATCGTCATCGGTGCCGCCCAACTCAAGGGGGTCGGCGCCGCGCTGGCATGTGCGATCTACGGGATCACCGTGTTCGGACTCTTCACGATCAGCGCCACCTACCACCGGCACAAGTGGGGATCCGAGCGCGCGGCCATGCTCATGAAGCGGGCCGACCACTCGATGATCTTCTTGTTCATCGCCGGCTCCTACACGCCGTTCTCCTACCTCGCCCTGCCGTCACCGACGCGCTGGTGGGTGCTGGGCATCGTCTGGAGCGGGGCGATCGCCGGCATGGTGCTCAAGATCGCCTGGCCCCAGGCCCCACGGTGGCTCGGCGTCGCCCTCTACATCGGCCTGGGCTGGGTCATCGTCGCCAAAGCCTCCACGCTGATCGAATACTCCGGCGGGCTGGTCATCTCACTGTTGGTCCTCGGCGGGGTCCTCTACAGCGTGGGCGGCGTCCTCTACGCGCTGCGCTGGCCCAACCCGTGGCCGCAGACCTTCGGCCACCACGAGTTCTTCCACGCGTGCACCGTGGTGGCCGCCATCGCCCACTACACCGCGATCTGGCTCCTGCTGCTGCACTGAGCCCGGCGCGGCGGAGGTCCGCCGTTAGACTCAGCGCATGCTCGCCGTCGCAGCCCCGCAGACCGGTGCGGTCCTGCGCACGGTGCGCGGCCTGACCGTCGGGAGCCTCGCGGCCTTCCTCGCGCTCGGCGGGCACCTGGCCGCCATGCCGTCGGACACCCCCGGGATCGGCCTGCTCACCCTGCTCGTCCTCGGCTGTGCCGGGGGCGGCGCGGCCGCCGGCGGCCACCGCGCCCGCTCGTGGCAGCTCGGGGCCCTGCTCGCCGCCGCACAGGTCCTCGGCCACCTGACCCTGACGATCGGCGCCGCCCACCCCATGGGGCTGCCGTCCCCGACGATGATCGGCGCCCACGCCGTGGCCCTCGCCGTCGGGATGGTCGTCGTCGAAGCCGCCGAACGCGCCGCCGCGCACGCCCTGGGCCTGCTGCACGCCCTGCACCGGACCGACTCCCCCGGCCCGGCGCCCGCGCCGCGCCCGTGGGCCGTCGTCTGCTCTGATTCACCGCTGGTCGCAACGCTGGACGCCGTTGCCCGACCCATTCGACGGGGACCGCCGGCGCTGGCCGCCGTCAGCCCCTAACCGTCTGCACACCTCTCCGCCCGGGCCGCGCGCCCGCGGCCGGTCGACGGTGCGCACCACCCGAATCGAGCCGTCCCCGTGTTCCGTCCCCTGCTGCCCTTGATCCGCCGGCTGCATTTCTACGCCGGCATCCTCATCGCCCCGTTCCTGCTCGTCGCCACCGTCAGCGGCGGCCTGTACGCCCTCGCCCCCACCGCCGAACAGTTCGTCTACCGCGACCTGTTGCACAGCGACTCCGCCGGCCCGCCGCACACCATCGCCGACCAGGTCGCGGCCGTCCGTGCGACACACGACGCGGTGACGGTCACCGCGGTCGACGCCGCCGCGGCACCCGGCCAGACCACCCGCGTCTACCTCGCCGACGATTCGCTGGGCGACTCGCAGCGGCGGACCGTCTTCGTCGACCCGGGTAGCGCACGGATCCTCGGCGAGACCGTCACCTACGGCAGCAACGGCGCCCTGCCGCTGCGGACGTGGATCGACCACCTGCACCGCGACCTGCACCTCGGCGACGCCGGGCGCCTCTACAGCGAGACGGCCGCCTCGTGGCTGTGGGTGGTGGCGCTGGGCGGACTGGTCCTGTGGATCGCACGCTTTCGCACCCGTCGGCGCAACACCGGCGAATCCTGGTGGCGCGTGGGCACCGTCGCGCGATCGGGCACACGGCGCACCCGGACGCTGAACTGGCACGGTGCGGTCGGGTTGTGGCTCGTCGTCGGACTGGTGTTCCTCTCGGCCACCGGCCTGACGTGGTCGCGCTACGCCGGGGAGAACATCGCCGAATTGCGCAGCCAATTGAGCTGGCAGCGCCCGAGCCTGCCGACCGTCCTGCCGGTGGCCCACCAGCACCACACCGGCGCCCACCCCGGTGGGGAGGCGCCCACCCCTTCTGCGCCCACCCCTTCTGCCCCGACCATCGTCGAGGACCGGCTCGACGCGATCACCACTATCGCGCGCGATCACGGCGTCGACGGCCGCGTCGAAATCTCCCTGCCCACCGATCCGTCAGACGCGGTCACGGTCACCCAGACCCGACTACCCTGGCGCTACTCGTCGAACGCCGTCGCCATCGACCCGACGACCCTGGCGGTCACCGCCGAGCTGCCGTTCGCCAGCTGGTCCTGGCCGGCGAAGCTGACCGACTGGGCGATCCAGCTGCACATGGGCATCTTGTTCGGCTGGGTCAGCGCGCTGGCACTGGTCATCCTCGCCGCCGCGCTGACCACCGTCATCGTGCGCGGATACCTGATGTGGTGGCGCCGCGGTCCGGCCACCCGGCCGGGGCGCGCACCCTCGCGGGGAACGTGGCGCACGGCCGTTGCCTCGTCGGGGTGGGGCACGCGCCTGGGCTTCGCCGCCCTGGTCGCGACCACCGCGGCCGTCGGGTGGTTCGTGCCGCTGCTGGGTATTCCGCTGGCCGCCTTCCTCGTCGGCGACGCGCTGATCGGCCGGGTCCGCGACCGGTCACCGGTGCGCTGACCTCGCCAGACCCGGCCGCGCCCCGGACTCAGCCCTTGGCGGCCGAGGCCAGGGTGCGCAGCACCTCGTCGGTGGCCTCCCAGCTCATGCACTTGTCGGTCACCGACTGGCCGTAGACCAACTCCTCGGCGTCGGGCGACTGGGCCCCGGCCACGAGGAAGCTCTCCAGCATCACGCCGCTGACCGGCACGCCCGCGGCGACGAGGTCGCCGATCTCGGCCGCGACGACGGCCTGGCGCTCGTGGTCCTTGCCGGAGTTGGCGTGCGAGGCGTCGATCATCACCCGCTTGGGCAGCCCGGCACGGTCGAGCACCGAGACCGCCTCGGCGACCGACCCGGCGTCGTAGTTCGGTCCCCGGGTCCCGCCGCGCAGGATGATGTGGCAGTCCTCGTTGCCCGCGGTCTCCACGACCACGCCGTTGCCGAAGTCGTCGAGCCCGAAGAAGACGTGCTGGGCCGCCGCGGCCTTCACCCCGTCGACGGCCACCTGGACGTTGCCGTCGGTGCCGTTCTTGAACCCGATGGGCATCGACAGACCCGACGCCAGCTGGCGGTGGACCTGCGACTCGGTGGTCCGCGCGCCGATCGCACCCCAGGCCACCGCGTCGGCGATGTACTGCGGGCTGTTGGGCTCGAGGAACTCGCAGCCGACCGGCAGACCCAGGTCGATGATGTCCAGCAGCAGCGACCGTGCGGTCCGCAGGCCGCGCTCGACGTCGAAGCTGCCGTCCATGCCCGGATCGTTGATCAGGCCCTTCCAGCCGACCGTGGTGCGCGGCTTCTCGAAGTACACGCGCATGACGATCTTGAGCCGGTCGGCGTATTCGTCGGCCAGCGGGGCGAGCCGGCGCGCGTAGTCGAGCGCGGCGATCGGATCGTGGATCGAGCAGGGCCCGACGACGACGAGCAGCCGCTCGTCGCGCCCGGCCAGGATGGCGGCGATCTCCTCGCGGTCGCGCGAGACGGCGACCGCGCGGCGTGCGGTCAGCGGCAGTTCGCTGCGCAGCGCGTCCGGCGTGGGGATCGGACGGAACGCCCGGATGCGCCGATCAGACGTCGACGTCTGCGCATTCAGGTCTGGGGTGGTGGTCACTGGTGTTCGCCTCTCGCGTTGGTACCCGACGGGCCCCGCGGCGGAGCCCTGAAAAACAAGAGAGCAGCAACCAGGTGGTCGCTGCTCGGGCTCCGGATGTGAATTGTGCGCGCGAAACTACCGCTTCACCGCAGGCTCACCCGGAGCCTCGGTAAAGCGCCAATATGCGCGCACGGTGGTGGTCACGCCGACCACGATAGCACCGGCGCTCGCCGGCCCGCATTGTCGGCCCTGCCACAATCGGCCGAATCCAGGGGGGTCGAGGGCATATTTCCCTCGAGGGGGCTTATTTCGGCCGATTCTGGTCGAGTTCGCGGCGCAGCGCCTCGGCGTCGCCGAGCGGCAGCGAACACGTCGTCCCGCGACAGACCAGGACGGTGTCGGCCGGCTGGTCCGCGGAGAACCCCGTGTCGCCGGCGGCGGTGACGACCGCGTAGCCCGGGGCCGCCTCGCGCGCCACGGCCAGCAGCCGCGCGGACGAGGCGGTGAGGTGCATCGGCCCGGCCAGGGCTGCCTGCGCCACCGCCAGCCAGTGCCCGGCCGCACGCGGCGCCTTCGCCAGCAGCACCGCGGCCCGACCCAGGGTCTGGTCGGCCAGGCCGGCGTAGCGCCCGGCCCGGTCCGGATCGGCCAGCATCGACGCCGCCAGCAGCGCCTCGGCCGTCAACGACGCCCCCGACGGAGTGGCGCCGTCGGCCGGGTCGCGGGGCCGCACGAGCAGCCCGCCGTCATCCGGCGCGTCGAACCACGAACCCGCCTCCGCCGAATCGCCGAAGGTGTCGATGGCGCGGTCCAACAACTCGAGGGCCGTGCTCCGCCAGTGGTCGTCGCCGGTCGCGGCGAACAGCGACAGCAGGGCGACGACGAGGGCGGCGTGGTCGTCGAGCATTGCGGCCGGTTCCCCGACGACGCCGTCCAGCGAGCCGCGGCGCAACCGGCCGTCGACGATGTGGCTCTCCACCAGCACGGTCGCACACCGGGCGGCCCGGTCCACCCACTCCTGGTGTCCGAGCGCGATTCCCGCCTCGACGAGTGCGGTGATCGCCAGCGCGTTCCACACCGTGACGACCTTGTCGTCGCGGGCCGGTTGTGCCCGGTCGTCGCGCGCCGCGCGCAAGGCCGCCACCACCGCGGCGAAACGCGCCGGGTCGTCGGGATCGTGCGGGAGTTGCAGGGTCGAGGCCCCCTCCTCGAACGTGCCGGCCGCGGTGACCCGGAACAGCGTGGCCGCCCACGCACCGTCGTCGGGCCCCAGCACCTGGTCGAGCTGGGTCGGCGTCCAGACGTAGGTGGCGCCCTCCACCCCGTCGGTGTCGGCGTCCAGCGACGACGCGAACCCGCCGCCGGCAGTGCCGAGCGCCTCGTCGAGGAATGCGACCGTCTGCTCGCACACCCGCTCGGCGACCCCACCCCGGTCGTGGCGCGCGAGCTGGGCGTAGGCGCGCAACAGCAGCGCGTTGTCGTAGAGCATCTTCTCGAAGTGCGGCACCACCCAGGCCTCGTCGACGGCGTAGCGCGCGAAACCACCGGCCAGTTGGTCGTAGATGCCGCCGCGGGCCATCGCCGCACCGGCGCGCGCCACCACGTCGAAGGCCGCCGGCGAACCGACCCGCTCGTCGTGGCGCAGCAGCGCCAGCATCGTCGCCGACGGCGGGAACTTCGGCGCGCGGCCCAAGCCCCCGTGGACCGGGTCCTCGTCGGCGATCAGCGCCTCGACCGCGGCGGCGACGAGCCCGTCGTCGACGCGCGCACCCGAGTCGGGCAGTCCCGACGCGGTCGCCGCCAGGTGGGCGCGCACCTGGCCGGCGACCTGGCCGACCTCGTCGCGGCGCTCCACCCACGTCTGGGTGATCGCGGCGAGGACCTCGCCGAACCCCGGCTGCCCGCCGCGCGGTTCCGGCGGGAAGTAGGTGCCGCAGTAGAACGGGTCGCCGTCCGGGGTGAGGAAGCACGTCATCGGCCAGCCGCCCTGCCCGGTCATCGCCACCGTCGCGTTCATGTAGACCGCGTCGATGTCCGGGCGCTCCTCCCGGTCGACCTTGATGCAGACGAAACCGTCGTTCATCTGTGCCGCGAGGGCGGGATCGTCGAAGGTCTCGTGCGCCATGACGTGGCACCAGTGGCAGGCCGCGTACCCGACCGAGAGCAGCACCGGCACGTCCCGGCGCGCGGCGTCGGCGAAAGCCTCGTCGGACCACTCCCACCACTGCACCGGGTTGCCGGCGTGCTGGCGCAAGTAGGGGCTGGTCGCGGAGGCGAGACGATTGGCCACCCGCCCAGCCTAGCCGCGAGGAGTTAGGGCGAGGCGGTGTCGTCGGGCGCGTCGGCGTCCGGCGCGTCGACCGGGATGCTGACCTTGTCGGTCCCCTCGTCGAAAGCCTGGTCGGCCTCGGGGTGCTCGGTGTCGAAGGTCTCGGGCAACCGGCGCAGCTGGGTGTTCATCGAGCGGATCAACAGGGCGGTCCCGGCCAGGAGCACGAGGATGACCAGCAGGCCGATCGGCGAGGCCTTGCCGAACTCCGGACCCTTCGTGTCATCGGGCGCGGCGAGAAACATCGTGAGGTTCGTCGCGACGACCGTCATCGTCGGGCTCATCATTCCTCGATCCCGGTGAACAAGTCGGTCTCGGGGATCGACGTGGTCACCCGTGTCTGCGCCAACTCGAACTCTTCGGTCGGCCACAAGCGCTGCTGCCACTCCAAGGGTACTGCGAAGAAAAATCCGTTCGGATCTATCTGGGTCGCGTGGGCCCGCAACGCGTCATCGCGCGCCTGGAAAAAGTCCGCACATTCGATCTGCGTGGTGACCCGGGCCATCATGTCGCCCTGGTTGCGATCCCACTTGTCCAGCCACTCCTTGAAGGGGCTCGTCTGGCCGTTGCGGTCGAACTCCTCGGAGAACCGCAGGATCCGGTCGCGGATGAAACCGTGCGTGTAATAGAGCTTGCCGACCGTCCACGGGTCGCCCGTGCCGGGGAAGGCATCCGGGTCGCCGGCCTGCTCGAACGCGGCCACCGACACCTCATGGCAGCGGATGTGGTCGGGATGCGGGTAGCCGCCGTGCTCGTCGTAGGTGATCATCACGTGCGGACGGAAGTCGCGGACCACCTGCACCAGCTTCTCGGTGGCCGTCTCCAACGGCACCGTCGCGAACGAGCCCGCCGGCACCGGCGGCAGCGGATCACCCTGCGGGAGCCCGGAGTCGACGAACCCCAACCAGGTCTGGTCGACGCCGAGGGCGGCCGCCGCGGCCGCCATCTCCTCGCGGCGGACCTGGGCGATGTTCTCCAAAATCCCGGGCCGGTCCATCGCCGGATTCAGGATGTCGCCGCGCTCACCGCCGGTGAGGGTGACGACCAGGACGTCGTGGCCTTCGGCGGCGTAGCGCGCGGTCGTCGCAGCGCCCTTGCTGGACTCGTCGTCGGGATGCGCGTGAACCGCCATCAATCTGGCCATGGCTTCATGGTAGGTATTGACAGGTGAACGCATCCGACGGGGGCCGCTACGGGCCGCGCGCGACCTACCCGACCGAGCTGTCGAATCGGTCGCGCCGCAAGTGGTTCCTGGGCCTGACCGGCCTGGTCCTGGCCGTCGGGGTCGTGCTGGCGATCATCGGATTCCAGAAATTCGGCAGCCCCGACGTCGCCGGCGAGGGCACCGGCTTCTTCATCACCGGCCCCACCACCGTCGACGTACAGTTCACCGTCTCCCGCGCCGACCCGAGCAAACCGGTGTCGTGCGTGCTGAAGGCCCGCGCCAAGGACGGCAGCGAAGTGGGTCGACGCGAAGTCCTGATCCCGGGCGGGCAGGCGCCGCGCGTCGGGGTCCGCACCACCGTCCACACGTCGGACCGGCCCGTCGTCGGTGAGGTCTTCGGATGCGGCCCGACGGTGCCGCCGTATCTGACCGCGCAGGACGACGAGTAGTGGCCGAGCAGCGCCGCACGGCTGCGTTCGCCGAGACGGGTAGCCGCTACTTCCCGGTCCTCGTCGGGCTGTTCGTCGGCGTGATGCTCATCAGCAACGTCACCGCGTCGCGGCCGGCGGTGTTTTTCTCGTCGTGGCTGCAATTCGACCTGGGGCCGATCCACGTCAACGGCCTGCCGACCGACGGCGCCTTCTTCCTCTTCCCGCTCGCGTACGTGCTGGGCGACGTCATCAGCGAGGTGTACGGCTTCCGCGCCATGCGCCGGGTGATCGCGCTGGGCTTCGGGATCCTGCTGCTCGCCTCGGCGAGCCTGTGGGTGGCCGATCAGCTCCCCACCTCCGATCCGGTGACCGACGCCCAGACCCACGAACTGCAGGCCGCCTTCCACACGGTGTCCGGGGTCATCCCGCAGATCTTGATCGCCGGATTGGCCGGTTACCTGGTCGGCGAGTTCCTCAACTCCTACGTCCTGGTGCGGATGAAGGAGCGCTCCGGCGAGCAACGCCTGTGGGCGCGGCTGATCGGTTCCACCATCGTCGGGGAGGCCGCCGACACCGTCGTCTTCTGCGCCATCGCCGCCCCCGCGCTGGGGTTCACCACCTTCTCGTCGTTCCTCTCGTACACGCTGGTCGGCTTTGTGTGGAAGGTCTGCATCGAGGTGCTGGTCATGCCGATCACCTATGCCGTGTGCGGATGGCTCAAACGTCGGGAACCGACGTACGGCGAGCAACTGCAGTCGGCAACGAACCGATAACGGTTGTGCTGCGGGACACAACGACTGGTAGCCTGTAGGCACAGCACGGCCCCAAATCGTGGGGCCGTGTTCAGTTGCATTTAGGACAGTGTCCAACCCGCACCGCGCCTCATTTGGGGGCGGCCCTGCGGGTTTCGGACCAGATGAAGGAGTATCCGATGGCCGACACCACCTGGCTGACGCAGGAGTCCCACGACCGCCTCAAAGAGGAGTTGGACTCGCTGATCGCCAACCGTCCGGTCATTGCCGCCGAGATCAATGAGCGCCGCGAAGAGGGCGATCTCAAGGAGAACGGCGGCTACCACGCCGCGCGCGAGGAGCAGGGCCAGCAGGAGGCGCGTATCCGCCAGCTGCAGGATCTGCTGAACAACGCGAAGGTCGGCGTCGCCCCGACGCAGTCCGGCGTCGCGCTGCCGGGCTCGGTGGTGACCGTCTATTACGACGGCGACGAGTCCGACACCGAGACCTTCCTCATCGCGACCCGCGAGGAGAGCGCCGCCGACGAGCTGGAGATCTACTCCCCGAGCTCGCCCCTCGGTGCCGCCCTGCTCAACGCCAAGGTCGGCGATACCCGCGAATACGCGGTGCCCTCCGGTGCCCAGGTCAAGGTGACCCTGGTCAAGGCCGAGCCGTACCACGGCTGATTCCAGTGCCGTTTCGTCAGTCCCGCATCGTCCGGTGCGGGACTGACGAGTTTCTGAGGGGTTGGCGCGCGCCACAGGTCATGGCACGTATCGACGTCCAGCGCGCTCGGCGAAAGCATCCAGTGCGGCGAGCACTTCTGGCGCACGCCACGCCCGGTTTCGCGCTCGGTCGGTGAACTCGACGATGATCCCAGCCTCGATGAGTGGGTCGATGTATCGTCTGGCGTTGCCGGTTCGAATCCCAAGCTCGCGCTGTAGCAGCACCGCGTTGAATACCGGGCGACTCACCAGAAGATCGGCGACCCGGTGAATCGACGAGTCCCGGCGGGCGACAATCCTGTCACCCCACGCCGACCGGATCTTTGTCAGATCGTCCACGAGTCGTCGACCGTTGGCGACCGCGTGCGATGCCGCTGCCGCCATCACGGCAACAATCCGACTCGCGTCTCCCTCACGGTATGCCGTGAGCGCGGCGAAGTAGCTCTCGGTGTCGGCAAGCAGGCCGGCGGAAACCGGAACTGTGATGCGGCGAGTCAGCCGTTGATGCCTAAGCATTGCCTGGAGTAGAGCGCGCCCGGTTCGCCCGTTCCCGTCGGGGAACGGGTGGATGGTCTCGAACTGGGCATGCGCAACGGCCACCTGCATCAGCACCGGCACATCGTCGCGGGAGGCGAAGGCGACTAAATCGTCGATCGCCGCGGGAACCCTGCTGTGATGCGGTGCCACAAAATCGGCACCCCGAGGACCGAACGGGCCACCGCCGATCCACACTTGCTCGGTGCGCCACTTCCCGGCGATCTCGGGTTGGCTGGGTGCCATCAATGCGTAGTGCATCGCAAGTATCGCGTCGGTGTCGATACGGTCGGCCAAACCGACTGCCGCGCGCATCGCGTCGGCGTTGGCGACAATCAGGTTTGCGTTCTTCCGCGTGCCACCGAGCACCTCCGCTTCGGCGATCGCTCGCGCCGAAGCCGTCAGGTTCTCAATGTTCGAGCTTGCTGCGGCTTCGGACCGCAGGAGAACGGTGGTAAACGACGCGATCTCCGAGCCGAGTTCGGCGTCGAACCGCGCGATCTCGTGCGCGGCGTCGTCTGCGTCGGCAAGAACCGACTGCGGCAGCGCGACGGCGAGTTCGGCGATATCGGCCGGAATTGCGGCCTGGTACACCCCGGATTGCCGAACCGCCGCGCGCTGGTCAGCCACCCCGTAACGGGCTTCGACCGGCAGGGCCCAAGTCAGTTGCTCGTAGGCCACTGCGGTACCAAGTGAGGCCATACCCCCGACAATAGCATCACTTATGCGAGTAAGTGATGTCATCGCTGCCACAACAACACCCAATGTCTGCACACTTTGTTGTGGATAGGGTAATGTCGTGCGGCTTTGCACCGACACCACGAGGGCGGCCGATGACACTCACCTTTGCCGACATCACCACCGGTGTGCGATTGACCGGCCGGTGGCCGCGCCCGGTCACCGTCGTCGCGGTGACGCCCCACGGCGACTCGGCTCTGGCCATCGTCGTGCGCGACGACGAGACCGGCATCGCCGAGGAGATGCTCTACGAGTCCGAGCTGGCCGACCTGACAATCGCCGCCGACTCCGCCGGCTGGACCTTCGACTCCGACGCCGGTCGGTTCAAGCTCGCCACCGAGGCGCTGCGCATCAGGATGGCCGGTGCCCATGACCCCATGGTGGCGGTCGCCACCAGCGACATCTCGCCGCTGCCCCACCAGATCCGGGCGGTCTACGGGGAACTCCTCCCCCGCACACCGTTGCGCTTCCTCCTCGCCGACGACCCCGGCGCGGGCAAGACGATCATGGCGGGCCTGTACGCCAAAGAACTGATGCTCCGCGGCGACCTGGCACGCATGCTCGTCGTCGCGCCGGGCGGACTCGTCGAGCAGTGGCAAGAGGAGTTGGAAACCAAGTTCGGGATCACGGCCACGCTCCTGACACGGGACATGATCGAAGCCAGCGTCGACGGTGACCCGTTCTCCGGGCACCCCGTCATGATCGCGCGGATGGACCAACTCGCCCGCAACGAGGATCTCCTCGAGGCGCTGTCGCACACCGATTGGGATCTTGTCGTCGTCGACGAGGCACACCGCATGTCGGCGAACTGGTGGGGCGGTGAGCTGCGGATGACCCGACGCTTCGAACTGGGCCAGCTCCTCGGTTCGATCAGCCGCCATCTGCTGTTGATGACGGCGACCCCGCATTCCGGCAGCGACGACAACTTCGCCGCTTTCCTCTCCCTCCTGGACGAGGACCGGTTCGCCGGCCACCAACTGCCCGGCGCCCCGACCCCGGACACCTCCGGATTGATGCGGCGCATGGTGAAGGAGGAACTGCTGACCTTCGAAGGCAAGCCGCTGTTTCCGGAGCGGATTGCCGAGACGGTCCCGTACGACCTCTCCGACGGCGAGCTGGAGCTGTACGAGGCGGTGACCCACTACGTTCGCGAGGAGATGAACCGCGCCGAGGCTCAGGCAGATTCACCGCAGCGGCGCACGGTCGGCTTCGCCCTGACCGTCCTGCAACGACGCTTGGCGTCGAGCACACACGCCATCCTGCGCAGCCTGGAACGCCGCCGTCACCGGCTGGCCGCCATGCGCGCCGAGCTGCAGGCCGGACGCAATCCGTTCGCCGACCCGGCCCCGCAGGACTTGGATGCGCTCGACGATTCCGACGATTTCGACGCCGCCGAGTACGAGGCCGCGGCCGACGAGGTGGTCGATGCGGCGACTGCCGCCCGCACCGTCGCGGAATTGGATGTCGAGATCGCGCTACTCGACGACTTGGTCGCGATGGCGACGCGGGTGCGCGACTCCGGCGTCGACCGCAAGTGGTCGGAGGTGCGCGACCTGCTGATCGACCGCAAGCTCCTTCGCGGGCCCGATGGCCAGCCGCGCAAGCTCATCATCTTCACCGAACACCGAGACACCCTCGACTATCTCGCTCGACAGATCCGCAATGTGCTGGGCAGCGACGAGGCGGTCCTCACCATCCACGGCGGGACGCCCCGCCGCGAACGCACCGTGCTGCGCGAGCAATTCACCAACGATCCCCGGCGGCAGGTGCTCGTCGCCACCGACGCCGCGGGTGAGGGCCTGAACCTGCAGGCGGCGAATCTGATGATCAACTACGACCTGCCGTGGAATCCCAATCGGTTAGAGCAGCGATTCGGCCGGATCCACCGCATCGGGCAGAAGCAGGTCTGCCGCCTGTGGAACGTGGTCGCCGATCAGACCCGCGAGGGCCAGGTCTACCTGCGCCTGCTGGAGAAGATGGAGCAACAGCGAAAAGCCTATGGCGGCAAGCTGTTCGACGTGCTGGGCGAATCCTTCACCGAGCAACCGCTGCGCAAGCTGCTGATGGATGCGATCCGCTACGGCGACGACCCGAAGCGGCTCGAGGAGATTGAACGGGTCGTCGACGCAACCGTCGCCGACGGGTGCCGTGATCTCGTGCAGTCGCGGGCCCTGGCCCGGGAGACGCTCGGGCCGCTCGAGTTGGAGCAGTTGCGCAGGGAGATGGATGAGGCCCAGGCCCGGCGGCTGCAGCCGCACTACATCGAACGGTTCTTCCGCGAGGCGTTCGGCGCACTCGGCGGGCGTCTCGCCAAGCGCGAGAAGGGCCTGTTCCAGATCGCCAACGTGCCGCTGGTGCTGCGCGACCGGCCGGCGCGGCGGGAGCACGGCGGGCGCCCGGTGGTCCGGGCGTATGAACGCGTCGCCTTCGAACCGGCCGCCGCCGAAGGCGTCCGACACCGGGTCGATTTGTTGGCGCCGGGGCACCCGCTGCTCGATGCCGTCGTCGACGCGACCGTCGAGCGCGGATTCGACGAGTTGCGCCGCGGTGCGGTTCTCGTCGATCCCGCCGACCCCGGAGACCAGCCGCGGGTCATCGTCGCCATGACCGGCGAGATCGTCGACGGGACCGGTCGGGTGGTGAGCAAGCGGTTCAGCTTCGTCGATCTGCGCCCCGACGGAACAGCGTCCGACGCGGGACCCGCTCCCCATCTCGACCTTGCTCCTATCGACGCATGCGCCGACCCGGTTGCGGCCCGCCGCGCCGCTGATCGCGCACTGGCGACGGAATGGCTCTCCGGTCAGCTCGCCGACGCCGCCATGGGTTGGGCTGCCGGCACCGCCCAACCGCAGCATCTGGCGGAGGTGCGCACACGCCTGGTCGCCGAGATCGACCGAACCGCCGATGCCGTTCGGTCGCGGTTGCACGGGCAGATCAACCACTTGCACGGTGAAGTCGCGCGGCTGCGCGAGGAGGATGCCGCGGGTGGTCGGCGGCGCAAACGCCGACACAGCCCGGACACCCTCGCCGCTCGCGCCGAGGATCTCGAATTGCGATTGGAGCGACGGTTGGCCAAGCTCCAGCGCCAACGCGCACTGACCGCCCGGCGTCCCGAATTGGCCGCGGTCATGGTGGTCATCCCGGCGGGAATGCTCGGCGGCGCGGTGGCGCAATACGCCCGGGATACGACGCTGAGCGAGCGTCGAGCGGTGGATCTGGCATTGGCCTCCGAACGCGCCCTGGGCCGCTCACCCGAGGAAATGGCGCACAACAACAAGGGCTTTGACATCCGTTCCACCACGCCGGGTACCGCCGATCCGACGGTGTTCCTGGAGGTCAAGGGCCGCGTCGAAGGAGCCGACAGCGTCTTCGTCTCCTACAACGAGGTGCTACACGCACTGAACACTGGGCAGCAGCACCGATTGGTACTGGTGTCGGTGAGTCCGGATGGACCCGAGCACGACGAAATCCGTTATCTCACCGACTATTTCAGCGACGTGCATCTCGGCGATGCCGACGTCGCCGGGGTGCAACTGCAATGGAAGAAGGTCTGGGCCAAAGGCTTGCCGCCGCACTGACCTAACCACTACACACACACACTATGTTGTGCGGTACCCTGCAATGTTCCGCCCACTTCCACCGAGGGATATCCGTGTCTACGTCTGCACATCATGTTGGTTCATCGATTCCTGCCGCCGAGCGGCGCAAGCTCATCGAGGTCAGCATTCCGCTACAGAAGATCAACGAGGAGTCGGCCCGGGAGAAGTCGATCCGGCACGGTCATCCGTCGACCCTGCACCTGTGGTGGTCGCGTAAGCCCTTGGCAACCTCACGTGCGGTGTTGTTTGCACAACTCGTTGATGATCCGGCTTCGCGACCCGATCTGTACCCCACCGTCGAAGACCAAGAACTCGAACGCAAGAAACTGTTCGAGCTGATGGAACGGCTCGTCGTCTGGGAGAACTCCAATGATGAGGCCCTGCTGCGCGAGGCATACCAAAAGATCCTGGAATCCACCGACGGCAACCCGCCACCCATCCTCGACCCCTTCGCCGGCGGCGGGTCGATTCCACTGGAAGCCCAACGCCTCGGATTGGAAGCCCACGCGTCGGACCTGAATCCCGTGGCGGTGCTCATCAACAAGGCGCTGATTGAGATCCCACCGAAATTCGCCGGTCAGCGGCCGGTGTTCCCCGGTGCCGCCGACGAGACCTTTCAGGACTGGCCACGAGCCACCGGCCTGGCCGAGGACGTCCGGCGCTACGGCCAATGGATGCGCGATGAAGCCGAGAAACGGATCGGGCATCTCTACCCGAAGGCGTCGCTGCCCGACGGGACCAAGGCCACGGTCATCGCCTGGATCTGGGCCCGTACGGTGACCTGCCCCAACCCCGAGTGCCGGATCGCCATGCCACTGACGAGCAAGTGGTGGCTGGGCAAGAAGAAGGGCAAGGAGGCCTACGTCGTCCCGGTGATCGAGGGCAAGACCGTGCGCTTCGAGATCGACCACGATCCGGCAAAAGCCCCAACGGCGGAGACCGATGGGACCGTCGGACGCCAGGGGGCAACCTGCGTGCGCTGCGGGTCAGCAGTTGAATTGAAGTACATCCGCGCCGAAGGCCGGGCCGGCCGGATGGGATCCCAACTCATGGCAACCGTCGCCGAGGGCGATCGCCGCCGCATCTACCTCGCACCAACTCCCGAGCATAAAAGCGCGGCCAACGTGGAACGGCCTGCGACGGCGCCGCCCGGATCGATCTTTGACAACCCACGCAACTTCAATACGAAGGTCTACGGACTAACCGAGTTCGCCGACCTCTTCACCCCACGCCAGCTCACCGCACTGACCACCTTCAGCGACCTGGTCAGCGAAGCTCGAGAGCGAGTGCTCGCCGATGCCCGCGCGGCCGGGATGCCAACGGGTGACCGCCTCGAAGCTGGTGGCATCGGCGCTGCCGCCTACGCCGATGCGGTGGCTACATACTTGGGTTTGGTCAACAGCCGCTGCGCAGACTACTGGTCCGCAGTTTGCAGCTGGCACAACACCGGCGAAAAGATGCGAAACACATTCGGCCGCCAAGCCATTCCGATGGTCTGGGATCTGGCTGAGTGCTCACCATTCTCAGCCTCATCCGGGGGCTATGACAGTCAATTGAGGTGGACCTCATCGGCTTGCGGGAGAACCCCAGCCACCAACCAAGGCTTCGCGCGATCCGCATCAGCACTCGAAGCGGTCAATCGACCCACAACCGGGCTTTCGACGGACCCGCCCTACTACGACAACATCGGCTACTCGGATCTGTCGGACTTCTTCTACGTGTGGCTACGGCGGTCCTTGAGCGACGTCCACCCCTCCTTGCTCTCGACCATGCTCGTCCCCAAGGCCGAGGAACTGGTCGCGAATCCCTACCGTCATGGCGGCAAGGATGGCGCCCAAGAGTTCTTCGAAGACGGCTTTCGCGAGGTCTTCCGTCGAGCCCGGGAGAACGCCCTGCCGGATTTCCCGATCACCGTCTACTACGCCTTCAAGCAGCAGGACACCTCCAAGGACGGTCAAGCATCGACCGGTTGGGAGACCCTGTTGGAGGGCATGATCACGTCCGGCTGGCAGATCACCGCCACGTGGCCGATGCGGTCCGAGCTCGGCAACCGGATGCTCAGCCAGGGCACCAACGCCCTCGCCTCCTCAATCGTCCTCGCATTGCGTCCGCGTCCGGAGAACGCACCGCGGATTGACCGTCGTGGATTTACCGCCGCCCTCAAATCCGAACTGCCGCAGAAGCTTCGAGAGCTCCAGCAAGGGTCGATTGCCCCCGTCGACCTCCCGCAGGCGGCGATCGGCCCCGGTATGGCCGTCTTCTCCCGCTATAGCCGGGTGATGGAGGATGACGGCTCGTCGATGACGGTGCGCACCGCCCTGCAGCGCATCAACGTCATCCTCGACGAAGTCCTCACCGAGTTGGAGAACAACTTCGACGCCGAGACGCGCTTCGCGCTGACCTGGTTCCGCCAGCACGATTTCGGCACCGGGGTCTTCGGCGATGCGGAGAACATCGCCAACGGTCGCGGCATTTCGCTGGACCACGTGGAACGCTCCGGAATCCTGACGAAGGGCGGCGGAAAGGCCGCCTTGATCGCGCCGCGCGATATGCCGGCCGACTACGACCCCTCCGGCGACGACGCGATCAGCCAATGGGAGGTGGTCATGCACCTGACTCGCGCCCTGGCGACCGACGGCATTCCGGCCGCCTCGGCCCTGCTCGGCCAGGTCCCGGGCACCGTCGACCGCGACCTGTGCCGCGAGTTGGCGAGTCTGCTGTTCAAGCTCGCCGAGGACCGCAAGAAGACCGCACTCGCCGTCGACTTCAACCAGCTCGGCGCGGCGTGGAACGACATCGCTCGCGGCGCAGAAACCGCCGGTACCCAGGGCACTTTACTCTGATCGATTCCGCACAACAGGTGTTGCATTAGCTCGTATGTTCGAGTAGCATTGGATCATGGAGCAGATGACCCGCACCGATGCCACCCAGCGTGTGGCCGCCGAGAGCGACTCGCCCTCGTCGACTGCGGATGCCGCGACGGTATGGGAGCGGGTGTCGGAGGTGATGGCCGGTTTCGCGGCCGGTCGCGGTGCGGGTGACGCGGCGGCGGTCGTGGCGGGTATCGGGGCGTGCGACTGGGTGGAGTCGTACGCCGCCTGGTTGCGGTATCTGCGTGCGGCGGAACTTTTCGATATGGTGCTGGCCGAGATGACCGATGCTGCCGCGGTCGCCGGGGCAGGCGCCGAGGTGGAGTTGGACCTCTTCGACGCCCATACTCAGACCGCGGCGCGGTTGGCGATGACGATGCGCGTGTCGCAGGGCTGGGCGGAGAACCTGTTGGCTCAAGGTATGTCGCTGCGCGACCGGCTCCCGCAGGTCGCACTGTGCTTGCGTGACGGGTTGATCACCGCGGCGCAGGTGCGGATGATCATCACCCGCACCGAACTGCTCGACCACAAGGAAGTACGGATCGCCGACGCCGAACTCGCGGCAGCGATCCGCGGCAAGCGCGGCGGTTACTCGCTGACGGGCATCCGAGATTTGGCTGATCGGCTGGTGTTCCGGATCGATCCGGACGCGGTGCGTCGTGCCCGGGAGAAGAGCGTGGCCAACCGGACGACGTGGAACAATGCGACATCGCATGGCATGGCGAACCTGGGAGCGTCAATGAGTGCGGAGAACGCAGCGATCGCCCACGCTGCCGTTCACGCCCTCGCCGCAACCGTGTGCGCCAATGATGGCCGTAGCAAGGCTGCTCGTGCCAGCGACGCCTTCTACGCTCTGCTGGCCGGTCAGCGGTTCAACTGCGAATGCGACCGGGATGACTGCCCTGCCGACATTCCCCGCCCAGGGCAACTGCGGACCGACACCGCCGGTCAGATCGTGGTGCATGTCGTTACCGACGCCGCCACCGCCGAGTCAACCGCGGACAATCCGGGATTCATGGATGGCTACGGAGTGCTCAGCGCCGCTCACATCCGCGACATTCTGTCCCGCCCGAACACTCTGGTGAAGCCCCTTGGCTCACGATCGGCACCCGATCGTCTCTCGTTGCCGTTGCACCAACCAGCCAACACGTATCGACCCTCGCGCGCGCTGGACACGTTCGTGCGGATTCGTGACGGCCGCTGCACCGCACCGGGCTGCGGCCGGCCGGCGTTCATCGCCGAGGTTGATCATGTCGTCGAATACAACCATGCCGACCCGGCCGCCGGTGGCACTACCCACCCGACCAACCTGAACAGCAAGTGCAAGTTTCACCACCTACTCAAGACCGTGGGCAATTGGACCGACGACCAAGACACCGACGCAGACGGACACACCCACATCAGCTGGACGACGCCCGAAGGTGTCACCATCGACGGTGCCGACGAGAACAATGAACATCTATTTAACGGATTGGGCCGCTACCGTTGGCACGCACCCGACGCGGCGGCGGCCACCGCTGGCCCCGAGGTTCCTCCCGGCCGTCCGGTCGGTGATCCGGAGGCAAAGTCCCGGCGGGTCACGTCACGCCTCGATCGCAAGCACGCCCGCCGACGAGCCGAACGCAACCGCAACCGCAAAGAGCGCGAGCACCACCGCAACGAAAGCAAACGGCTAGCCGCCAACCACAAGGCCCGAGTCGCCGGTCAAGGCCCGCCACTGCTGCCCGACGACCCACCGTACTGACGCGCTGATCGCTGCCACTGCCACTGCCACTGCCAGCCTGCTGCTGCGTCAGAGGTTCCTGATTCAATACTGGTAACAGATACACAACTAGTTGTGAAGGCAGGAAGCTGTAGTGGCTATGAGCAATCGGGATCGCGTCCACAAGTCGATGGATCTGCTCGGTCCGGCGCTGAACCGATTCATCGCCCAGGTATTGAAGCCCGATCTGGGCGAGAGCTCCTGGGTAGACCTCATTCGTCTCCGAGACCAAGGCAAGGGCGCGCCAACAGACAAGGCATATAACCCAGACGACCCGATGGTCGGGCTACGCCTGCTCACCGAGAACATCCCGAATGCCGTCCGGCGCGGGTGGTACCCCTTCGACGGTCCCCTCTCCCGCGTTCAGATGAGCTGGGCCACTGAGGTGCGCGAAATCCGGAACAAGGACGCGCACAACGAACCCTTCACCAACGAAGACACCCAGCGCGCCCTCGACACCACCGAGCGCTTCCTCCTGGCCATCGGTGCCCCCGCCGAGGCCGAGCAAGTGCGCAAGTTGCGCAACGACGTGGTCCGCATCGCCCACGACCGCGAAGATGCCAACACCGCCCGCAACAATCCCAGCCTCGCCGTCGGGTCGGAACACCTCCCACCGTGGCGCGAGGTCCTCTCCCCGCACCCCGACGTCGCGAGCGGAGACTTCAATGCCGCCGAGTTCGCCGCCGACCTCTACTCCGTCGCCAACCCGAACTCCGACGCCAAGAAGAACCCCGAGTACACCAACCCCGTCCCGTTCTTCGAACGCACCTATCTCACCCACGGCCTACGGGACTTGATCAAGCGCAACGTCGCCCGCCTATCCGGCGATCTCAACGCCTCCCCCGTCGTCAATCTGCAGACCAACTTCGGTGGCGGCAAGACCCACTCGATGCTCGCGCTGTGGCATCTCGCCTCCGATACCCCCAGTTCCGCCTACCCCGACGACGTCGCCGCCCTGGCCGCCCCGCTCGACGAGCTGCGCGGGACGAAAATCCGCCGGGTCGCGCTGGTCGGTAATCAGCTCGAACCCGCCAAGCCTGATACCCGTGACGGCCGACCGGGCATCCGGACCATCTGGGGCGAGCTGGCGTGGCAGCTGGGCGGTCAGGACGCCTTCGACATCGTCGCCGACGCCGACCGCACGTCGACCAGCCCGGGTGCTGCCTTACGCGAACTCTTCGAGTTGTATTCCCCTGCCGTCATTCTCATCGACGAGTGGGTGGCCTACGCACGCCAACTCGTCAACGCATCGGGACTACCCGCCGGCGACTTCGACACCCAGTTCACCTTTGCCCAGACACTCACTGAAGCCGCCAAGGCCACCAAGGGCGTCCAGGTGGTCATCTCGATCCCCGCGTCGTCGAATCCCGGTGACGATCAGATCTCCGACGAGGAGGTCGGCGGCGAGTTCGGCCGTGAGGCGCTGATGCGGCTGCGGCAGATCGTCGGACGCACCGCCGACCAATGGCAGCCGGCCAACGCGCAGGAGAGTTTCGAGATCGTCCGGCGCCGCATCTTCACCACGCCCGACGCGGAAGCCATGACGAAGATCGGGGCGATCGCCAAGAGCGTCGTCGAGTTCTATCGCAAGCACTCCGCGGATTTCCCCAGCGAGGTCCGCGACAACTCCTATGCCGACCGGATCAAGCAGTGCTACCCGATCCATCCCGAGCTGTTCGACCGGCTCTACGAAGATTGGTCCACCCTCGACCGCTTCCAACGGACTCGTGGCGTGCTGCGGGTGATGAACCAGATCGTCGGGTCGTTGTGGCGCGACCAAGACAAGGCCCCCCTCATCCTTCCCGGCGGGGTGCCCTTGGAGAATTCTGATTTCGTCGACGAGATCCGCTACTACCTCGATGAGAACTGGGGACCCATCATCGACAGCGACGTGGCCGGGACCAGCTCGGTGCCCTACCAGGTCGACAAAGACAACGACGTTTTCGGCAAACGCGGCATCGCCGAGCGCCTGGCCCGCACCGTCTTTATGGCCGCGACGCCGGCGCTGCACACGGCACACAAGGGCGTCGACAAACCTCGAATCTTCCTCGGCACGGCCATCCCCGGCGACACCCCGGGCAACTTCCACTCTGCTCTCGACCATCTGACCAACCGGTCGACCTACCTGTACACCGAGGCGTCTCGCTTTTGGTATGACACCCAAGCGAATACGACGCGGGCCGCGCGGGACCACGCCGACAACCTGCGCGACGCCGATGTGTGGGCCGAGGTCGACCGCCGCCTTACCGACGCGCGCAAAGCCACCCGCGACCGGACGTTCGCCGCCGTCCACGTCTGTCCGGCGTCCTCGGCCGAGGTTCCCGACGAGGCCAGCACCCGTCTGGTCATCGTGCCGATGAAGGTCACCCACTCGGCCCGGGCAGCGGCGAGCACCGCCCTCGACTGGGCCAAGGACGTTGTCGACCACCGCGGCGACGGCAACCGAACCTTCAAGAACTCGGTGGTGTTCGTGGCCGCCGATGCCAAACGCGCCCCCGAACTCGACAAGGCGGTGCGCGACTTCATCGCGTGGCGCTATGTGCACCAGAACGCCGAAAGCCTCGGCCTGGGCGGACAACAAACCAAGCAGGCAAAGGTCCGCATGGACCAGGTCAGCGAGATCGTGGACACTCGTCTGCTCGACACCTACGTCTGGGGTATCTATCCCACGCAAGGTGCCGGAGATGCCACCTACTCCATCGACAGCTCGTCGACCGGCGGTACCACCACCGACCTCATCGAGCGCACGGCCCGCAAACTTGAGGACCAGATCGCCACGGCACGCGCCGCCCGGCTCATCCGGATGGACCTCGACGGACCATTGGCGCCGGCATGGGAGAACGGCAGCATCACCGCTGGCGAATTGCACTCGTACTACGCCACCTACCCCTACCTCACCCGCCTTCGCGACCGGGAGACCCTCTTCGACGGATTACTCTCCGTCGACGACGAAATGTATTGGGAAACAGACGGTTTTGCCTTCGCCGACGCTTACAGCGCCGAAACCGGGCGTTTCGTCGGACTCCGACTGCCTCGCGATGCCGAAGCCGCGCACATCGTCGAATCGACGTTGATCATCAAGCCGCCGATCGCGCAGGCGCAGCGCACCGACGAAGTCAAGGACTACGGAGATGGGGACGACGGGGACAAAGACAGCGGAGACAAGGACAACGAGCCGCAGACAGACGGCGCCGGAAGCAACAGCGGAGACCCTCGGCCACCCTCACCGGGACCGGCCCCCGATCAGCCCAAGACGCGCTACTTCGGGTCGGTCACCCTCGATCCGAATCTGCCGGCCAAGGCCTTCAACGAGATCCACGCCGAAGTCCTCCAGCACCTGTCAGTCGCCGGGGCTAGTGTTCAGATCACCTTGGACATTGAGACCACTGCCCCGGGCGGCTTCCCGGAGAACGTGGTCCGCACCGTCCGCGAGAACGGCGCAACCCTGCGCTTCACACAGAACGAGTTCGAATAGGAGCGGCGAATGACAGCCAGCGACACCCTTCCACGGGAATCCACTCGCCTCGGCTGTCGGTCACTCGTCAGCGTCGCGCACGATCCGCAACTCGTCGACAAGGTTCGTGAGCAAGTCCGTTCGTGGTGCGTGTCCAAGCGGTGGGACGCCGAGGCCGTTGCCGATCCGGGCATCGCTGCGGTAGCTCCTGGTGTCCACGCCTCCTTCGTCGAGGAGCAACGGCAAGACGACAGCGTCATCGCGCGCTGGCGGTTCACGCAGTCAGAATCAACCGGCACCTGGACCACTCAGATCACCACTCTCCTCCACCGCGACAGGTCGGGAGTCGTCTGGGTCGATCTCTATGCGCCTGGAGATAGGCGCCCCGCCGCTCCGCGGATCATCCGAAACATCGGTGAAGTGATCGATGCACTCGACGGTGGCTATCGCGCACCAGCGACGCCGACACGCGCGTACCCCGACGATGTCGAATCCATTTACGGCGCGTTGGACGACGAGAATCGCCGGGGCCTCATTTTTCTCGCCGGGTCTGACGAGGATCTGGTCCCAATGCCCCAATGGGTCGAGTACGTCACGAAGCTGCTGAAGGGGACGAACGGCCTGGCAACCGCATACGTACTTGATCCCGAAGCCACTCGCGAACTGAACCGCCGACTGCCTCAGACACACGGCGTACGCCCCTGGACCATCCGGACGTTCTATCCCAAACCCGATTTCAGCAGTCCCGACGATGCCCTGCGTCACCGTGTCCTCAGCACGGGCCGAATCGCATCATCCGACGACCGCGGCGTGGCCGGGATTCTGAGCAACGCTGCCCTCCGCAACTCGACGCAGTTGCCATTGCCGAACGAGCTGATTCGAATCGACCGGCGCTTGCGTGCCCTACTCGATGAAGCAGTTATCGAGCGCGCCAGCGCCGCGCCACGGGGATCACTTTCCACTACTTCCAACGAGATTCCAGCAGCGACGGTCCAAGCCACCGAGATCACGGCCGACACAGACGACGCCCAGACATCGAAGAAGGCGACGGGATTCGCCCCCGCAGTACTGACTGCCCTCCGCCTCGGGCTGGAGAAGGTGGCGGGCAAGGCAGAACTGTCGATTGATTCTGTCAACAGCCTCGTATCTGCCGCAGTGGATGGAATTAAGTATCGTGAGAATATCGGCTTCCTCCGTCGACGCTTGGAATCGGTAGAGGCTGAGCGCGGACTACTCGAGGACCAATCGACAGAGCTCCAGACAGAGCTGGACGACGCCCGGCTCGACCACGCAGTAGCCCAGCAGACCCTCGACGAGGCCAATCGTGAACTCCGCCATCTGCGCCGTGAACTGGCTAAGTTGGACCACGGCACCGCCAACTGGGTGACAGAAACCACGGACCTCGACGTTCCTCCCGAATCGTTTCGCGACTTGCTCGCCCGCATCGCGGAGCTCGATCATGTCGTCTTCACCGGCGAGACGAAGCCGACCATCAATCTAGATGACCATGATCCGCTCGGAACTTGGGCGAAGAAGACCTGGAACATCCTCCGAGCGCTCAACGATTACGCCTGTCTTCGGGCAGCAAGCGAGTTTCAAGGCTCCGTGGATGAGTACGCCAGCAATACTCCGTCCGGTTACATGGGACTGACCGGCCACAAAGCGGGTGAAACGCCGCATACCGAGAACCACTCCAAGTACGGAAAGATCCGCACCTTCCCCGTTCCAGAGTCAGTTGCCCCCTCCGGGAAGGTCTTCATGGGCGCCCACGTCGCAATCGCGAAGTACGGCATGATCAGCCCGCGGCTGCACTACTACAACGACGCGGCCCAGTCCGGCATGATCTACGTCGGTTACATCGGCAAGCACCTGGAGAACTTCCGCACGACCTAGGCCTGCGACGCTGCTATTCGTCCAGCTCCTCATGTGGTTCACGCTTGAGGCGCTCGAAGAGCTCCCTCTCCACCCGCGACCCATCGGTCAGCTCCGGGGACTGCTCCGGCAGTAGGGACCCAACGTCGGGAAGCAACAACGACGGCGGGACGTTGAGCGCCACGGCCAACCGGTAGACCGTCGAGAGTTGCGGGTCGGAGATGTAGGGCTCGCGATTGCTGCGCGCCCGTTCCAGGTTGGAAATCTGATTCCGATGAAGGCCGGTCTCGTGTGCGAGCGCCTCCTGGGTCAAGCCCCTGTGGCGTCTGACCTGCACCAATCGGAACGCGAACGAGTTCGCATATGATCCCCAATCCAGGGGTCCGCGGACTCGTTTCGGCACGCGTTCAAATCTCGTTCAACCACACCTCATTGTCAGCACACCGTGATGTGTGCCGACCCGAAGGGCCCAGTCGACGGGATCGAGGGCCCAGTCGACGTGAGCCTCGCCACCGTCGGCAATCAGCGGTTGCGCGAAAAAGTGTTAGTCAGTAACACTTGTTGGCATGTCGTCATACTTGTTCTCCCTGGGACGCTTTTCCTTCCGACACAAGTGGTGGGTGATCGGCGCGTGGGTCGCCGCACTCGCGATCCTCGCCGGTCTCATCGCCGGCCTGAACCCCAAGTTCTCCAAGGACTTCGAACTGCCCGGCACCGACGGCGGTGTCGCCATGGAGCAGATGGAGCAGCACTTCTCCGAACTGACCAAGTCGCAGACCGAGGCGAACACCCTCGTCTTGATCGCGACCGACAAGAACAACCCCTCCGACAAACTGGCCAACCACGTCGACGCGATCAACAAGCTGGTGGCCGACCTGCAGGGCCTCCCGGAGGTCGCCGACAAGAGCACCATCGTCAACCCGGTCCTCGCCGCGAAGGCGATGCCCGCGATGGCGGGCAAGGTCCTCGGCGATGACGGTCGCGTCGGTCTGATCACGGTCCACCAGAAGCTCAACGTGATGGACCTGAAACCCAAGGACAAAGAGGCGCTCACGGAAGTCCTCGACAAACACCGGGGCAACGGGCTTCAGGTGGAGGCCACCCTGGGCGTGATGCAAGCCCAAGAGGAGGCCGGCAAGGCCGAGATGATTGGTTTCGCCATCGCCTTCGTCGTCATGATCGTCGCGTTCGGCGCCATCGTCGCCGCGTTCATCCCCTTGATCACCGGCATAGTCGGCGTCGGCCTCACCATGATGCTGCTGATGGTCTCGTCGAAGTTCATGACCGTCAACCAGACCGCGACTGCCATCGTCACGATGCTCGGTATCGCCGTCTCGATCGACTACGCCCTGTTCATCGTGACCCGCTACCGAACCGAACGCGCCCGGGGCGGTGATCCCGCTGACGCGGCCGGGCGCGCCGTCGGCACCGCCGGCTCGGCCGTCGTCTTCGCCGGCCTGACCGTCATCGTCGCCGTCGCCGCGCTGATGGTCATCGGGATTCCGCTGATCACCCAGATGGGTCTGGGCGCCGCCATCGCGGTCGCCGTCGCCGTCCTGGCCGGCCTCACGTTGATCCCGGCCCTGTTGGGCGCGACCGGCAAATACGCCTTCTCGCCGAAGATTCCGTGGATCCGCCACGCCGAGGAGTCGGCAACCGGGGACACCCTCGGTGTGAAGTACGGCCGCGCCATCGTCAAACGCCCGATTCCGTTCATCGTCGGCGGGCTGGCGATCCTCGCCGTCGCCGCCATCCCGATGAGCCACATGCAGCTGGGCATGGACACCGTCTCCGACGACGAGGTCGCCGGCCAGCAACTGCTCAAGCGCGGGTTCGGCGAAGGCACCGGCGCCGAGCTGTTCGTGGTCGTCCACACCGAACAAGGCACCGTGACCGCTGCCGCGAACACCGCCGTCGCACAGATCCAGAAGATGGACAAGAACGTGGTCAACCCCGCGCTGCTGACCTGGATCGGCAACGGGAAGGACGCGAAGAACCCGAATGTCGACGCGAACACCGCACTCATCCTGGTCACCCCGACCAGCGCGGCGTCGTCGGAGGCCACCCACCAGTTGGTGGAGGACATCCGGGCGCTGAGTCCGCAGATCGAGGCCAAGGGCGGCGAGATCCACGTCGGCGGCCAGACCGCGATCATGGCCGACCTCACCGCCAAGCTCGACAAGGCCCTCATCCCCTACCTGCTGGTGGTCGTCGGCCTCGCGTTCCTCATCATGATCGGCGTCTTCCGGTCGCTGTGGGTCCCGCTGATCGGCACGCTGGGATTCATCTTCTCGGTGCTCGCCACGTTCGGCGCCACGGTCTGGTTCTTCCAAGACGGGTCGCTGGGCCTCATCGATCACACCAAGCCGCTGCTGTCGTTCCTGCCGATCTTCCTGATCGGCGTGGTCTTCGGCCTGGCGATGGACTACCAGGTGTTCCTGGTGACACGGATGCGCGAGGAGTACATCCACGGCATGACCGCCAAGGACGCCATCATTGCCGGCTACCGCCACGGCGCCCGCGTCGTGACCTCGGCGGCCATCATCATGATCAGCGTGTTCTCGGCCTTCATGCTCGCGCCGGACACAATGGCGAAGATGATGGGCTTCTCGATGGCGATCGCGATCTTCTTCGACGCGTTCATCATCCGCATGACCGTCGTGCCAGCGGTGATCGCCCTGCTCGGCGACCGTGCGTGGGGCCTGCCCAAGTGGCTGGACAAGGTGGTCGTCAACTTCGACATCGAGGGTGAGGCAGTCCGCGACCGGGGACTGCAGCCCGCGGCGGCATAGCAGTGCAGTGCACGACCGGCGGCGGGGTGCGGGCCCAGAAGAAGGCCCGCACCCGCGCCGCCATCCGCGCCGCAGCGTTGGAACTGTTTACCCGACAAGGGTTTTCGTCGACGACGGTCGAGCAGATCGCCCACGCCTCGGGCGTCTCGCACACCACCTTCTTCCGCTACTTCACGTCGAAGGAACAGGTCATCATCGGCGACGACCTGCGGGCCGAACGCGAGGCGACCTTCGCCGCCATCCCCCCGGGGCTCAACCACTTCGACTTGGTGCGACGGATGGTCACCGGGATGTACGAGCTCGGCATCGCCGACGAGTGGGTGGCGAACTACGACCGGATCGCGTTGATCCACGCCGATCCCCACCTGCGCTATTCCAGCCAGGTGGAGACCGAGCGCATCATCTCCGAGGCGACCGAGTTCATCGCGGACTACACCGGGGTGCCGACCACCGATCTGCACCTGCGGGCCTTCGTCGCCGCCATCAGCGGCGTGATGTTCTACATCGCCCACGCCGAACCCCAGGCCGATCACGCCGTGGGGATGGCCGAGCTCCTCGAGGCGATCGACCTGCTCGAGCAGGGGCTCCCCATGCCGACCAAGCAGGGATCCGACGAGACGCACGACCGTATCTAGTCAGCGCCGCGACCCGCCCCGGTGCGCCGGTTCGCGGCGATACACTCCCACTCATGCCCTTTGGCCTGACCCCCTTCACCGAGCCCTTCTTCGACGAGGCGCCCATGCAGTACACGATCGACGTGGCGGTGCCCGCCGATCCCGACTACGTGTGGTCGGAGTTCACCCGCCAGAACACCCTCGACTGGTGCCGCGCCCTGAAGCGGGTCACCTACACCAGCCCCCAGCCGTACGGCCCCGGCACCACACGCACCGCGACGTTGACCGGCGGGGTGACACTGCACGAGAACTTCTTCCTCTGGGAGGAGGATCCCTCAGCCCACCGCTACCGACACGCCTTCTACGTCGAGGGCGCCTCGGTACCGGGGATGAAGCAGTTCGGCGAACTCACCGAGGTCACCCTCGGCACCGACGGTGGGAGCCACATCGTGTGGCGCTTCGCGCTGCGGCTCGGCGGAATCGCCCTACCGTCAGCACTGTCCTCGCGCATCTCGTCACTGGCGTTCGGGTCGGTCGAGAACGACACGGTCAAGCACTTCAGCTGAGGCCCGTCCTCCGTGGGGGCCAGTCCTACGTGGGGATCAAAAACGAACTGCCCGCGTTGTCGAAGAACTTGTAGAGCTCGCGGTCCTTCCCGACGTAGACCGGCGTCGTACCGGCGGGAATCCCCGCACCGTTCGAGCAGCTCACCTGGTTCCCGTAGTACTTTCCGGGCGCAACGTTGGGAATGGTGAACTCGATGATGCCGCCGGCACCGTTCCAGGCCGTGCCCTTACCGCTGTATGTGATCTTCCCGCCACCGCGCACAACGCCCGCGGTGCACTGGATCATGGTGCCGACGCCGATGATTCGCACGGCCACCGTCGACTCACCGCCGGTGTAGCGGACCTCCATCGCGGCGTGGGCGGGTGCGCCGACGACCGCGCCGCCGAGGGTTGCCGCGGCCACCGCCGCAACGCTCATGCCGGTTCGGATGGCTTTCATGGGACTCTCCATTCAGTCGGGGATGACCCCTTTCGGGGCGTCTCCCGAGAATGGCGCCTGCCATCGCCGAGCGAACGAGTAGCGCACTACTCGAATCAGCCGAGGGCGCGGTCCAGATCGGCGATGAGGTCGTCGACGTCTTCGATGCCGACCGACAGACGCACCAGGTTGTCGGGGACCTCGAGCAGCGAACCCGCGGTCGACGCGTGGGTCATCGCAGCCGGGTGCTCGATGAGCGACTCGATACCGCCGAGCGACTCGGCGAGGGTGAACACCGAGGTCCCGGCGCACAATGCCTGCGCGCCCTCGCTCCCACCGGCGACGAGCACCGACACCATGCCGCCGAACCGCTTCATCTGCTTGGCCGCGACGTCGTGGCCGGGATGGTCGGGCAGGCCGGGGTAGAGCACCTTCTCGATCTTCGGGTGCGTGCCGAGGAACTCGACAACCTTCTCCGCATTGTCGCTGTGCCGGTCCATCCGGACGGCGAGCGTCTTGATCCCGCGCAGCGTCAGATAGACGTCGAACGGTCCGGGGACCGCCCCCGCGCCGTTCTGCAGGAAGGCGACTGCCTCGTCGATCTCGGCCGAATCGGTCACCAGAATGCCGCCGACCACGTCGGAGTGCCCGCCGAGATATTTCGTCGTCGAATGCAGCACGATGTCGGCGCCGAGGCTCAGCGGCTGCTGCAGGTACGACGAGGCGAAGGTGTTGTCCACCACCAGCTTCGCGCCGCCCTCGTGGGCGACGGCGGCGATCGCCTCGATGTCACCGATGTTCAGCAACGGGTTGGTCGGGGTCTCCAGCCACACCAGCTTGGTCTGCGGGGTGATCGCGGCGCGCACGGCGTCGACGTCGTTGACCGCGGCCACCGAGTAGGTGATGCCCCACTGGCCGAAGACCTTGTCGATGAGTCGGAAGGTGCCGCCGTAGGCGTCATTCGGGATGACCAGGTGGTCCCCCGGGCGCAGCGTGGCGCGCAGCGTCGCATCGGTGGCCGCCATCCCCGACGAGAAGCCGCGGCCGTAGCGGCCGCCCTCGAGCGCGGCCATGTTGGCCTCCAGGGCGCGCCGGGTCGGGTTGCCGGTGCGGGCGTACTCGAAGCCGTCGCGCATCCCGCCGACGCCGTCCTGCGCGAAGGTCGAACTGGCGTAGATCGGGACGTTGACCGCGCCGGTCTGCGGATCGGGCTCGTAACCGGCGTGGATCGCGCGGGTCGAGAAGCCGGCCTGGTCCTGATCAGTCATGCTGCTTTCCTCCAACAACGGGGTTCTTGGTGACGAAGGCGAGAAGGTCGTGCCGGGTGATGACGCCGATCGGCTTGCCGTCCTCGACGACCATCAGCGCATCGGACATGCTCAATTCGGCGGTCGCGGCGGACACCGGCTCACCGGCACCGATCAGCGGGAATGCCTCGCCCATGAAACTCGACACCGGGTCGGCCAGGCTCGCCTCGCCGGAGAAGACGGCGGAGAGCAGGTCGCGCTCGGTCACCGCGCCGGCGATCTCCCCCGCCATAACCGGCGGTTCGGCCCCGACGACCGGCATCTGCGAGACGCCGTACTCGCGCAGGATCTCAATCGCGTCGCGCAGCGTCTCCTGCGGGTGGGTGTGGACGAGGTCGGGCAGCTGGCCCGACTTGCCGCGCAGCACGTCGCCGACGGTGGGTTCGGCGGCGTGCTTGCCGTCGAGCGTCGAGCGCAGGAATCCGTAGCTGCTCATCCACTCGTCGTTGAAGATCTTGCCGAGGTATCCGCGCCCGCCGTCGGGCAGGAGGACGACGACGAGGGCGTCGGGGCCCTCGCGCTTGGCGACCTGCAGGGCGGCCACGACCGCCATCCCGCACGAACCGCCGACGAGCAGCCCCTCCTCGCGCGCCAGGCGGCGCGTCATCTCGAAGGAGTCGGCGTCGGAGACGGCGATGATCTCGTCGGGGACGCTCGGGTCGTAGGCCTGCGGCCAAAAGTCTTCGCCCACGCCCTCTACCAGGTAGGGGCGCCCGGAGCCGCCGGAGTACACCGACCCCTCGGGGTCGACGCCGACGACCTTGACCGCGCCGTTCGACACCTCTTTGAGGTACCGGCCGGTGCCGGTGATGGTGCCGCCGGTGCCGACGCCGGCGACGAAGTGGGTGATCTTGCCGTCGGTGTCGCGCCAGATCTCCGGACCGGTGGTCTCGTAGTGGCTGGCCGGTCCGGCCGGGTTGACGTATTGGTTGGGCTTCCACGCGCCCGGGATCTCCCGCGCCAACCGGTCGGAGACGTTGTAGTAGCTGTCCGGGTCTTCCGGCGCGACCGCCGTCGGACACACGACCACCTCGGCGCCGTAGGCGCGCAAGACGTTTCGTTTGTCCTCGCTGACCTTGTCCGGGCAGACGAAGACGCACTTGTACCCGCGCTGCTGGGCGACGAGGGCCAGCCCGATCCCGGTGTTGCCCGACGTCGGCTCGACGATGGTCCCGCCCGGCTTCAGCAGTCCGGCCTCCTCGGCCGCGTCGACCATCTTGACCGCGATGCGGTCCTTGGAACTGCCACCCGGGTTGAGGTACTCGATCTTGGCGGCGACGGTGCCCGACCCGGGCTCGACCACCGAGTTCAGCTTGACCAGCGGCGTGTTGCCGACCAAATCGATCACGTGATTGGCGATGCGCATACGTCTATCGTCGCACCCCAGCGGCGCCCGGGCACACCGGGTCCGCCGTTGTCGGGCATGATCGCGCGAAACCAGTAAGGTTGAAATCGTGCCGTCAGCTGATTCCGGGGAGAAGGTCGATCGACTCCTCCGCGACGTCGGCGCCACCGTGGTCGCCGCCGGCGCCAGCGCCGCCGCGTCCTACGCGGCCTACAGCTACCTGAACTCGCAGGCCGCCCACGCCCGACAGGTCATCCCGCGCCGCACCGACAACGCCCCCAACGGCGACGGCGTCTACTACCCCGACGGCCGCGGGCCGATCCCGTTCACCCGCGGTACCGAGGTGGACCTGCACCTGGCGGTGTACGGGGACTCGACGGCGGCCGGGCTCGGCGTCGACACTGCCGACGAGACGCCGGGTGTGCAGATCGTTCGCAACCTGGTCCGCGAGACCGGGAAGATCGTCCGCTACAGCAACAAGGCCATCGTCGGCGCCACGTCCAAAGGCCTGGCCGCCCAGATCGACGCGTCGCTCATCACCAAGTCGCGGCCCGACGTCGCGGTGATCCTGATCGGCGCCAACGATGTCACCGCGGTCAACCGGGTCCACTCGTCGGCCCGGCGCCTCGGCGAGGCGGTCCAGCTCCTCGTCGACGCCGGCGCCAAGGTCGTCGTCGGCACCTGCCCGGACCTCGGCGTGGTCACCGCCATCCCGCAACCGTTGCGCTGGGTCATCCGGCAGTACAGCCTGCGGCTGGCCGCCGCCCAGCGAGGGGCGGTCCGCTCCCACGGCGGCCGTGCGGTGCCGTTGGCCGACGTGCTGGCCAAGGAGTTCCTCGCCCGCCCCGAGCACATGTTCTCGCCGGACAACTACCACCCGTCGGCGGCCGGTTACGCCCTGTCGGCAAGCATTCTGCTGCCGGAGGTGCTCGACGCGGTCGGCGAGTGGGGCGGTCCGCTGCCCAACCCGCCCGTCGTCTCCGAGGCCGTCGAGTCGCGGCGCCTGGTGAACCGTTTCCGGCGTTTGCTCCGGTCTGGTTCGAACCGCTGACCGACCCGGGTAGGGTAGCGATCATGCCAGAAGCAGTGATTGTCGCCCATGCCCGCTCCCCCATCGGCCGCGCCGGAAAGGGATCCCTCAAAGACGTCCGCCCGGACGAGCTGAGCCGCCAGATGGTGGCCACCCTGCTGGGCAAGGTCCCGCAGCTCGACGTCGCCGACATCGAGGACATCCACTGGGGCATCGGCCAGCCCGGCGGCCAGGGCGGGTACAACATCGCCCGCGTCATCGCGGTCGAACTCGGCCTCGACCACGTCCCCGGTGTGACGGTCAACCGCTACTGCTCGTCCTCGCTCCAGACCACCCGCATGGCGATGCACGCCATCCGGGCCGGTGAGGCCGACGTGATCATCTCCGGTGGCGTCGAGAGCGTCTCCTCCTTCGCCGTCTCCGGCGCCGCGGACGGCAACCCCAACTCGCACAACCCGGAGTTCGCCGAGGCGGAGGCCCGGACCGTGAAGGCCGCCGAGGGCGGCGCGGGCACCTGGGTGGATCCGCGCAACGCGGGCCTGCTGCCCGACGTCTACATCCCGATGGGCCAGACCGCGGAGAACGTCGCCTCGTTCACCGGTATCTCCCGCGAGGACCAGGACCGCTGGGCGGTCCTGAGCCAGAACCGCACCGAGCAGGCCATCGCCAACGGCTTCTACGCCCGCGAGATCGACCCGGTCACGCTGGCCGACGGCACCCAGGTGACCGCCGACGACGGCCCGCGCGCCGGCACCACCTACGAGAAGCTCAGCGAGCTCAAGCCGGTCTTCCGCCCGGACGGCACCGTCACCGCCGGTAACGCCTGCCCCCTCAACGACGGGGCGGCCGGCCTCGTCATCATGAGCGACACCAAGGCCAAGGAGCTCGGCCTCACCCCGCTGGCGCGGGTCGTCGCCACCGCGGCCACCGGGCTCTCCCCCGAGATCATGGGCCTCGGCCCGATCGAGGCGGTCCGCAAGGTGCTGCGCATCGCGGGCAAGTCGGTCTCCGACATCGACCTGTTCGAGATCAACGAGGCCTTCGCGGTCCAGGTTCTGGGCTCGGCCCAGGAACTCGGCCTCGACCACGACAAGCTGAACGTGTCGGGCGGGGCGATCGCCCTCGGCCACCCCTTCGGGATGACCGGCGCCCGCATCACCACCACCCTGCTGAACAACCTGCAGACCCACGACAAGACCTTCGGCGTCGAGACGATGTGTGTCGGCGGCGGCCAGGGCATGGCGATGGTGCTCGAGCGCCTCAGCTGATCACCTAAAACCAGCGGGCCCCGAGGAGAAATCCTCGGGGCCCGCTGTGTTTGGTGCTGTCGCTAGTCGTTGAAGTAACTCAACAGGCGCAGGATCTCGGTGTAGAGCCAGACCAGGGTGACGGTCAGGCCCAGCGCCACGCCCCAGGCGGCCTTCGACGGCGCGCCCGCGTGGATGAGGCGGTCGGCCTGGTCGAAGTCGATCAGGAAGCTGAAGGCGGCGAGGCCGATGCAGACCAGCGAGAAGATGATGGCGATCGGGCCGCCGTCGCGCAGGACCCAGGGCTCACCGGTGAAGAAGCTGATGACCAGGTTGCCGAGCATCAGGACGACGACGCCGATGATGCCGGCGATGATCATCCGGGTGAAGCGCGGGGTGACTCGGATGGCGCCGGTCTTGTA
Source organism: Gordonia crocea (assembly GCF_009932435.1). Lineage (NCBI taxonomy): Bacteria > Bacillati > Actinomycetota > Actinomycetes > Mycobacteriales > Gordoniaceae > Gordonia > Gordonia crocea. The sequence goes on along the minus strand of NZ_BJOU01000001.1, from coordinate 1,253,708 downwards.
CACCACGAGCATGCCGAAGAACACGCCGAAGGTCGCCAGGACGGCCTGACCGATCAAGACGCCGGCGTTGATGTTGTCGCCGACGACCAGGTTGGCGAACACGTGCGAAATCGCGCCGACGAACAGCCCCTCGAAAGCGGCGTAGGACAGCACGATGGCGGGGTTGTCCTGCTTGCGGCCGAAGCTCGCGACGAGGACGAGGACCAGGCCGCCGATCATGCCGATCCCCCACAGCGGGAAGGTCAGGCCCGGGACGACCTGGATGACGCCGTAGGTGGCGACCGCGAACGCGGTGAGGACCGCGAGGGTGATCCCGGTCTTGGTGACGACGTCGTCGATGGTCATCGACCGGCCGGACTGGACCGGCGCGTACTGCGGCTGACCGGCGGCGTCGAGGACGACGCTCTGCGCACCGGCGGCCATCTGGCCGAAGCCGGCGTACGGCGCATTCTTCTCGTTGTCGCGGACGACGCCGCGCATCACGGGGTTGCTGGACTCTCGCACAGCATGGCTCCTTAGGTTGGGGGGAACGCTCGTGGCTCCATCATTGTCTGTAACGCGCGGAGCCGCCGATCAGTTCCGACTTTACCCTTTCTTGACCTTTCCGTCGTCGCGGGAGTGCGACCGGAGGACCCCGACGGCCCGCTCGACGTCGGCTCCGGAGGCACTGTCCCCCACCAACGGCATGACCCCGCGTCCGAGGCAGGCCGCCCGCATGACGGATTCGGCGACCTGGAACTCGCTGCCCCACGGCAGGTCGGGTTTGGTGATCATCAGCGACGAGACCCCGTGCGCGACAACCCACAACTCGAGCGCCGCCTCCAGTTCGTCCACCCCGTCGGACTCGTACCAACCGCATTCGACGAGCCCGACCACGCCGTCGACGAGACGGCCGAATGCCGCCGTCCGCAACGCCTCGTCGACCACCGGCGTGCCCTCGGGCCCCGACGGGCAGAACGCGAACCGGTAGACCGCCGGGTGCGCGACGGCGAACCGGACGTAGGTCATCCCCAGGGCGAGCATTCGATCGAGCGGATGGGTGTGTTGGGCCTGCGCGGCGGCCATCGCCTCGTCGAGCTGGTCGAAGTAGCGCCCGCACACCGCGTCGAGCAGCGCCTCCTTGTCGGTGAAGTGCAGGTAGATCGCCGGCGGACTCACCCCCACGCGGTCGGCGACGGCACGGATCGAGACGGCCTCGGCGTCCGCGCGGTCCTCCAGCAGATGGGCGGCGGCATCGATGATCTCGCCGCGCAACTGCTCTCCCGACCCGCGCGGGGACCGCGCCCGACGAGTCATTCCGCCGCCCTCACGATTCGGACAGTCCGATCTTGTCGTGCAGCTTGCGCAACGGTGCCGGCGCCCACCAGTTCGCCCGCCCGGCCAGCCGCATGAACGCCGGGACGAGCAGCATCCGGATCAGCGTGGCGTCCATCAGAACGGCGATGGTGAGTCCGAAGCCGAACATGCGCATGAAGGAGACCTGCGAAGCCATCATCGCGGCAAACACGATCGCCATCAGCAGGGCCGCCGCGGTGATGACCCGCCCGGTGTTGGCCAGGCCGAAGGCCACCGCGTGGTCGCTGTCGGCACGGGTCTTGCCGGACTTGAGCCACTCCTCCCGGATGCGGCCGAGGAGGAACACCTCGTAGTCCATCGACAATCCGAAGGCCACGCAGAACATCAGGATCGGCATCGTCGCGGTGATGAACCCGGTCGCGGTGGTGCCGAGCGCGCCGAAGTGGCCGTCCTGGAAGATCCACACGATCGCGCCGAACGTGGCCGAGAGCGACAGCAGGTTCAGCACCAGCGCCTTGAGTGGCAGCACCACACTGCCGGTGAACAGGAACAGCAGGATGAACGTCGTCACCGCGACCCACAGCAGCACCCACGGGAGGTGGCGGTAGATGGAGGCCACGGTGTCCTCGGTCGCGGCCGCCGTGCCGGTGAACTTCACGTCGGCGTCGGGTTTGGCGACCTCGCGCAGGTTCGCCAGCAGCGTCTTGCCCGAATCCTGCAGCGGATCGGTGTTGGAGGTGACGGTCAGGATGCGGTACTCGCCGTGCCGGTCCTCCGACTTGCGCGGGGCGGCCGCACGGCCGTCGACGAAGAGCGCGTCGGGACTCGTCACCGCGTCGACGTCGGCCACCTTCGACAACCGGGCCGCGTAGTCGTCGACCGCCGCGTCGGTGGACCCGGTGATGACGATCGTGACCTCGCCGCCGAGTTTGCGCTCGTAGTCGTCGCGGATCTCGTTCATCGCCACGCGCGACGCGTGCGACGTCGGCAGGATCCGGTCGTCGGGGAACCCGAGTTTGATCGACAGGAACGGTGCGCCCAGGATCAGCAGGACCACGGTCGTGATGAGCATGACCGGCGCCGCCCGGCGCAACACCCACTGGACGAACCGGTACCACCAGGTCTGCTCGGTGGGCACGAACCCGCGTTCGGGCCGGCCCAATGCGCGCCGCACCGGCTTACGCAGGTCCAGCGCGTCGATCCGGTCGCCCAGCACCTTGAGCAGCGCCGGGGTGATGACCAGCGAGCCGAGTAGCGCGACCACGACGACCGCCAGCCCGGCGTAGGCGAACGAGCGCAGGAAGTACTGCGGGAAGAGCAGCAGGCCCGACAAGGACAGGCCGACGGTGATCGCGGAGAACGTCACCGTCCGCCCCGACGTGGCCATCGCACGGTGGATCGCGGCTTCCCGGGTGAGGCCGCCCGCCACCTCCTCGCGGTAGCGGGTGATGATCAGCAGGGTGTAGTCGATCGCCAGGGCCAGACCCATCGCGGTGGCGAGGTTCATGGTGAAGATCGAGACGTCGGCGAACAGGGCGAACACCCGCAGCAGAGCCAGCGTGCCGACGATGGAGAAGATGCCGACGGCCAACGGCAGCAGGGCCGCGATGACGCCGCCGAAGATGATCACCAGGGCGATGAAGCTGATCGGGATGGCGATGGCCTCGGCCAGGAACAGGTCCTTGGACACCTGGGTGTTGGTGTCGGCGAAGACCTTGCCCTGCCCGGTCGGGGTGATCCGCACCCCGTCACGCTCCCCGCCGAACCGTTCGGCCAGGTCCTCGGCATGCCCCGGGGCGGCATCCTCCCCGCCGTCGAGCGGCACGACGACCAACGTCGACGATTTGTCCTTGCTGATCAGGTTGCGCGCCGCGACCGGGTCGGTCCAGATCGACAGGACCGGGTCCTGGATGAAGTCGTACTGTTTGAGGTCCTCGACCAACTGCTTGCCGACGCGGCCGACCACCGGGTCGGCGGTGACATCGCGGTTGGGGGCGTCGATCTTGAAGATGACCGGGATGCCGCCGCGCTGGTATTCGTCCTCGAGGATCTTCGTCGCCTGCGCGGATTCAGCATGCGGATCTTCAAACCCGCCCGACAGCAGGTGCGAGGCGACCCCGCCGCCGTAGAGCCCGAACAGTACGAGTAGCGCGAGCGCCCCGACGAGCACGGTGCGCGGAGCGGCGAGTACCGCTCTGGTCAGTCGTTCCACCACATCCCCCTAGAAGTTGGTTATCGCCGTTAAGTTATCGGCGATAACCCGCTGTGTCAACGGGAGCGGCCGGATTGCCCGACGACCCCGACCGAACCGGTCCCGCGCGGCGGTGACGCGTGGTCTACTCGGGGCGTGGCCGACCCGACAGACACCGCCCCCGAAGCAATCCCCGAAAACTCCGCCGAACTCGCCCGCCCCTCGGCGTCGCGCCTCGACGCCGAGGCGATCATCCCGGCGCTGACCGACTGGCTCACCACGCGCGCGGGCACGCCGACGGTCATCACCGCCCTGCATCCGCCGGACGGGAACGGCATGTCCAGCGAAACGGTTCTCGTCGACGCCGAGTGGGGTGGACAGCCCCACCACCTGGTCGCGCGCGTGGCGCCCTCGCCCGACAGCGACCCCGTCTTCGCCGGCTACGACCTGGACAACCAGTTCCGTCTCATGGCGCACGTCGCGGACACCACCGCGGTCCCGATACCGCCGCTCTATTGGAGCGAGCCCTCCCCCGACGTCATCGGCCACCCGTTCATCGTGATGGGCCGGGTCGACGGTCAGATCCCACCCGACGTCTTGCCCTACACCTTCGAATCGTGGTTGACCGCGGCGGACGAGGCCGACCGGCAGCGCCTGCAGCGCGAGACCATCGCCGCACTCGCCGCGATCCACGCGGCCCCGATCCCGACCGAACTCGTCGAACCGCCGGCCGCCGGCGAGACGGCGCTGGGCGCACAGGTGCGGCGCCTCGACGAGTTCTACCGGTGGACCACGCGCGACCACGCCGGTTCGCCGCTGCTCGAGCGGGCGCTGCGGTGGGCACACGACACCATGCCGGACACCGACGACGAGGTGCTGATCTGGGGCGACGCCCGCATCGGCAACGTCATCTACCAAGACTTCCGCCCGGTCGCGATCCTCGACTGGGAGATGGCGGGCCGGGCCCCGCGCGAACTCGACGTGGCCTGGGGCATCGCACTGCACCGCTTCTTCCAAGACATCGCCGAACTCGCCGGCCTGCCCGGGCTGCCCACCTTCTGGCGCCGCTCTGAGGTGGAGGCCGCCTATGCCGAGGCGTCCGGAGTCGGGTTGCGCGACATGGACTTCTATATCGCCTACGCCACGCTCTACTACTCGATCATCCTGTTCCGCGTTCAGTGCCGCGCCGTCGATTTCGGCCAGGCACCCGAACCGGCCGACCCCGACGACAAGATCCTCAACCGGGCCACCCTGACGGCGATGATCGAGGGCACCTACTGGGACGGGGTGGGTGAGAACCGGTGATCACCCCCGCAGACGAGTTCCCGATCCACCAGGCGCCGCTGCCGATCGCCTGGCCGACCACCTCCGACCGCAACTTCTACGACCGCTCCTACCTGTGCGCCCACGATCGCAGCGGTGAGATCTTCGTCGTCATCGGTGTCGGCTACTACCCCGTCCTCGGGGTGAAGGATGCCTTCCTCCTCGTCCACCGCGGCGGCGAGACCGATACCCAGACCGCGGTCCAGCTGTCCGCCGCGATGGACGACGACCGGCTCCATCAGCGCGTCGGGCCGTTGGCGATCGAGGTCGTCGATCCGCTGAAGTCGCTGCGGGTCACCCTGGCCGAGACCGATGGCATCGCCGCCGAGCTGACCTGGACCGGGTTGTTCGACGTCGTGCAGGAGCAGCGCCATCTGATGCGCCAGGGCACCCGGGTGACCCTCGATGCCCAGCGGTTCGCCCAGGTCGGATCTTGGTCCGGCCGGCTCGTCGTCGACGACGACGAGTTCACCGTCGACCCGGCGACGTGGATCGGGACGCGCGACCGGTCGTGGGGCATCCGCCCGGTCGGCGAGGCCGAGCCGGCCGGCCGGCCCGCGGACCCGCCGTTCGAGGGGATGTGGTGGCTGTACGTGCCGATGGCCTTCGACGACTTCGGCATGGTGCTCATCATCCAGGAGGACCCGTCGGGCTTTCGCACCCTCAACGACTGCACGCGCATCTGGCGCGACGGGCGCGTCGAACAACTCGGCTGGCCGCGGGTGCGCATCCACTACCGGTCGGGAACCCGGCGCCCGACCGGGGCGACGATCGACGCGACCGCGGCCGACGGGTCGCCGGTGACCATCGAGGTCGACGGCACGTTGGGCACCCCGCTGCACGTCGGCGGCGGTTACGGCGGCGACCCCGATTGGTCCCACGGACAGTGGCGCGGCGACGGCTTCGCCGCGCGCGTCACCTACGACCTCGACGATCCCGCGGTCGCCGGGCGCATCCCGTTCGGCGTCATCGACCACGTCGGGCACGCGGTGTGCCGGGAAGCCGACGGCACCGAACGGGAGGGCTGGGGCATGTTCGAGCACGCCAGCTTCGGTCGCCACGACCCGTCCGGGTTTGCCGACTGGGGTGCCGTCGCACCCTAGTCCGGCGTGCTCCCGTCATGGAGGAACTCGACGGTGCGGCGCCACGCGAGGTCGGCCTGCTCGGCGTCGTAGGTGCCCAGCAGGTTCTCGTCGTTGAGGAAGGCGTGCCCGGCCGGGTAGAAGCGGAAGTCGACCCGCTGCCCGGTCTGCTCCTCGATCGCCGCGGCCACCGCGTCGATGTCGGCGCGGTCGAGCCACTCGTCGGTTTCCGCATAGTGGCCCAGGACTTGCGCGCTCAGCTTCGAATAGTCCTGCGGCACCCGCGGCAGGCCGTAGAACGGCACCGCCTTGGCGATGCGGTCGCCCTGTTGCGCGGCGAGCGCCAGGACGAAGCCGCCGCCCATGCAGAAGCCGACCGCCGAGACGGCGTCACCGACGACCTCGGACCGCTCGAGCAGATAGTCGACGGCACCGGACAGGTCCGCCGCCGCCTGCTCGACCGGCAGCGCCTCGAGGAGTCCGGCCGCCTCGGCCGAATCGTGGGTGGTGCGCCCGCCGAACAGGTCGGGTGCCAGTGCGACGAAGCCCTCGGCGGCGAACCGCCGGGTGAGGTCGGCGATGTGGGTGGTCAGGCCCCACCATTCCTGGATGACGATGATCCCCGGGCCGCTGCCCGAGGGCGGCAGCTTGAGGAAGCCGTGCACCGTCCGCCCGCCGCTGTCGAAGGTGACGTTGTGCTCGCTGTCGTCGGAGTCGATCGCGCGGCCGCGCAAATCATCGGTGGTGTCGGTCATGGTTGTGGTGTTCCTTCTCTGATCGGTCGAGCGCGGTCAGCGGTCGAAGTTGGCACGGTCGAGCGCCTCGGGTGACCCCAGTGTGCGCCGAACCGTGTCGGGGGTGGGGTTGTGGAACTGCCCGGCGGCGACGTCCCGGTAGAGCCGCTCGATGACCGAGCCGTGGTGCAGCGCCCGGCCGCCGACGACCTGCAGGCTCAGGTCGACGACCCGTTTCGCCCCGGTGGTCGCGTGGAATTTGGCCGATTGCAGGCGCCGGCCCCAGGCCGCGTCGCCCACCGGGTTGTCGGTCCAGCGCGCCGCCGCGGCGTCGACGTGCGCCTCGATCCCGTCGAGCTCGATGACCGCGTCGGCGAGCACCGCTTGGATGAACGGGTCGGCCAGGCGCGGCTCGCCACCCAGTTTCGCCGACGCCCGACCGGCGGCCGAGGCGACCGCGATGTCGAGCGCGCGCTGGCCGAGGGCGAGGTACACGTTCGACGTCAGCACCAGCGCCCACGCCCCCACCGACCCGAGGTAGTCGCTACCCGGACGGCCCGGACCGACGACGGCGAGGATCTTCTCCGCCGGCGAGTGCGCGCCGTCGAGGACCGTGTCGTCGCTGCGGGTGGCGCGCAACGCGAAGGTGTCCCAGTTGTCCTTCACCACCACCCCGGGGTCGTCGCGGCGGATGAACCCGTGCACGATCGCCTCGGGATCGGAGGTGTCGCGGCCGTGCACGCCGAGCAGGGTCCACACCGGCGACAGCGACGTGAAGTGCTTGTGCCCGGTGAACCGGTAACCACCGGCACCGTCGGGCTCCGCGTCGGTCGTCGACCCGCCCAACCCGAGGTCGTTACCGCTCTCGGAGTGCCCGGCGGCGATGATCGCACCGTCGCGGACCGCTTCGAGGATCCAGGCCACCGACTCGTCGCCGGCCCGGTATCGGTCGGCCGCGGCACCCACCCAGAACAGGTGCATGCCCGACGCCAGGGCGGTCGCGGTGGACCGGTAGGCGATGCGGCGGTGCCACCGGGCGAGCTCGGCCAACGAGAGGCCGGGGCCGCCGAGTTCGACCGGCACCGGGGCCCGGTAGTAGCCGGCGTCGCGCAGCTCCTCGAAGTCCTCGGTGAAGAAGGCGCCGGCCCGGTCGGCGGCCTCGGCCCGTTCCTCGATGCGGGCGAGGAGACCCTCGTCGAGGGTGAATCCGGCCCGCGGCGGTGCGGTGATGGTCATCGGTGTGTTCCTCCAGTCGTCAATCGTCGGCGGCTCGGCGCGGGCTCACGAGTACCAGTCGACGGCCAGCGGGTGCTCGCCGCGCAGCAGGTAGGCGCCCACCTGGCGCCGCTTGTAGGCGACCGGGTCGTGCAGGCTCTGGGTCCGCAGGTCGCGCCAGAACCGGTCGAGCTCGTAGCGGCGCGCGGTGGCCCGCGCCCCGACCAGCTCGAACACCGTCGTCGTGACCTCGATGCCCACCTCGACGGCCACCGTCTTCACCGCCGACAGCAGCGCGGCGAGTTCGGCGCGGCTCTCCGGGGTGAGCGAGTTCGGGTCGTCGAGGGCGGCACTGACCTGCGCGGAGGCGTCGCGCAACAGTGCCTCGGCGGCCAGCAGGTGTGCCTGCAGCCCGCCGAATCCGTCCACCACGTGCGGCTCGTCGACGGCCCGCTCGTACTCCGAGTGCAGCCACGACCGCGAGTGCTTCTGCACGTAGTCCACGGCCCGGTCGAGGGCGCCGCGGGCGAGGGAGAGGTAGAACGTGGGCATCAGCGTCTGCGAGGTGAGGCCCGGGGAGAGGTTGGCGTTCTGCGGGACGAACTGCTTGTCGTCGAAGCCGATCGCGTCGGTCCACGGCACCACCACGCCTTCGACGCGGGCGCTGCCGCTGCCGGTGGACCGCTGCCCGAGGGTGTCCCAGTCATTGCCGTAGATCACGCCGGGGTCGTGGCTGTCGGCGAGGACGAAGAACACGTCGGAGGTGCCCTCGATCGCCACGCCGATGACGACGCGGTCGGAGACCGGGAGCCCGGTGTTGAACTGCTTGCCGCCGTGCAGGACGAGGTGGTCGCCCTCGTCGCGGGCGCCGATCGGGTCGTCGCGGAAGTTGGCGATGCCGGCCAGCAGCAGCCGCTGCTCGGTCACCTCGCGCTCCCAGCGCTCGCGCTGCGCCGGCGTGCCGAAGGAGCGGAACAGCCAGAAGTACGCGTAGTGCCAGCCGAGGATGTTCGCCAGCGAACCCTCCACCTTGGCGAACTCGGCGACGACGTCGAGGACGGTGGCCCAGTCGGCGTCGCCGCCGCCGTGCGCCACCGGGCCCTGCAGCCCGAGGAGCCCAGCGCGCTTGACGAGCGCGATCTCCTCGACCGGGTCGGCCGCGGCGGTGTCGCGGGCGAGGCTGGTGGTCGCGACGAGGGCCGCGACCGCCTTGGCCCGGGCGACCCAACCGGCGCGGTCGGACGGCACCCCTTCGGCACTCCAGTCGGGCTCGGACTCGAACGGACCTGGGGCGGAAGCCAGGTCGGGGGTGGGGGTCGAAACGGTCATGGTGTCCTCCAGGTGCAGTGGTCGTGGTGGTGCGGATGTGCCGACGACGCTAGGAACCCACCGGCCGTGACGGCCAACGATGATTTCCGATGACCCCCATCGGGTTCTCCGATGGGAGGACGACGGTGCAGGTCAGACCGGGTGCCCGGGACCACCGGCACGTTGGGGTCACCGAGGCGCAAAGGAGCACCGCGGCTGCTAATCCAGCAGGGAGGCGACCGCGGCACCGGCGGTGGCCGCGAGGCGGGCGTCGATCCCGCGGCGGGCGACCAGGTTGACCCCGACGCGGCCGGCGTCGGGCAGGTCGGCCAGCTCGGACAGCCCCTCGGGTACCGCCAGCGACACCGGCAGCAGGGCGACGCCGAGCCCGGCCCGGGCCGCGGTGACGACACCGTCGAGGGTGGCCGCCTGCACCGCGATGTCGGCGTTGTGGCCGCTGCGCCGCAGCCGGGCGACGGCGAGTTCGCGGATGCCGCACGACCCGTCGAAGGCGACCAGGTTGACCGGGTCACCGGGGGCGGCCGGGCCGAGACCCGGTGCCGCCAACCAGCGCAGGGCGAGGGAGCCGACGCGTTCGCCGGGGGCGTCGCCGGCCAACGCGAGGGTGAGCGCGAGGTCGAGCCGGCCGGCGCCGACGGCCTCGACCAGTTGCGGCGACCGGTCCAGGGTGAACGTCACCCGACGATCCGGGTAGGCGTCGCGGACCGTGGAGATGATCCGCGGCAGCAGGCTGTCGGCAGCGTGCTCGGTGGCGCCGATGGCGATCTGCGGGTTGCGCCGCGCGTCGAACCGGCGCACGAGGGCGTCGTGGCCGGCCAGCAGCGCCCGCCCGTCGTCGAGCAGTTGTTGCCCGTCCTCGGTCAGCGCGACTCCGCGTGCGTCGCGCACCACCAGTTCGGTTCCGAGCCGCTGCTCGAGCAGATTGATGTGCTGGCTCACCGTCGACTGACTCAGCCGCAATGCCCGCGCCGCGCGGGTGAAGCCGCCGTGGTCGACGACGGCCGCGAGCGTGGCGAGATGCGCCAGATTCAACAATTCGGCCATGACGCACTCCCTGGTTCGCGTGTCACCGTAGCGCTGCCCCGGGCCCGGGCGCCCGGTCAGGATTGCGTTGATTCTTTCGTGTACGCCCGGCGCGAGCAGGCCTATCGTCGGCGGTCATGCAGCATTGGCACCCCTGTCTCCCGGTCGCGGCCAGCGGTGCGGTGCGATGAGTGCCCGCCGCCAGATGGCGTTGAACGCGTTCATCTTTCCGCCCGGCCACCACGAGGCGGCCTGGCGCTACGACAAGTCGCAGCCGGAGCGGATCTACGACGCCGACTACTACCAGCAGATCGCGCTGGCCGCCGAGGCCGCCAAGTTCGACGCGGTCTTCTTCGCCGACAGCCCGAGCCTCAACGGCGCCGTCGAGTTCAACGCCGCCGGGCGGCTCGACCCGCTCCTCACCCTGATGGCGATCGCCTCGGTCACCGAACGGATCGGCCTGATCGCCACCGCCTCGACGACCTATTCGCAGCCGTACAACCTCGCGCGCGCCTTCGCCTCCCTCGACCACCTGTCGCACGGGCGCGCGGGCTGGAACATCGTCACCACCGATTCCGCGGCGGCCGGCCCGAACTTCGGCGTCGACCACCCCGATCCGACGGATCGCTACGAGCGGGCCCGCGAGTTCGTCGACATCGTGACGGCCCTCTGGGACAGCTGGGAGGAGGAGGCGGTCCTGCTCGACAAGGCGGCCGGCCGCTACGCCGACCCGGACAAGATCCACCGCGTCGACATCCGGGGCCGGCTCCTCGCCTCATCCGGCCCGCTCAACGTGCCGCGCACCCCGCAGGGCCAGCCGGTCCTCGTCCAGGCCGGCGCCTCCAACGAGGGCCGTGATTTCGCCGCCGCGCACGCCGAGGTGATCTTCACCGCGCAGCGCACCCTGGCCGACGCGCGGCGGTTCTATTCGGCGGTCAAAGCCCAAGCCGCACAGCGTGATCGCGATCCCGATCAGGTGCTGATCCTCCCCGGGATCAGCCCGTTCATCGGTTCCACCCAGCGCGAGGCCGACGAGTTGGAACAGCGGTTCAACGAGTTGACCGTGCCCGCCTACGGCATCCGCCAGATCGCGTCGATCACCGGTGAGGACGTGAGCGGCCTGGACCTCGACGCCCCGGTGCCGGCGTCGTTGTTCGCCGACGCCGGCGACGTGACCGACAACCGCCGCTCCCGCCGTCAGGTGGTGGCCGGCATCGTCGAACGGGACAAGCCGACGCTGCGCACCCTGCTGCACCGGTTGGCCGGGGCCCGCGGTCACCGGGTCATCGCGGGTACCCCCGAACGCGTCGCCGACGAACTGGCCGAATGGTTCCTGCGCGGCGGTGCCGACGGGTTCAACGTGATGCCGCCGTACTTCCCGGGCGGTCTCACCGACTTCACCGAGCAGGTGGTGCCGATCCTCGTCGACCGGGGCCTGTTCCGACGCGACTACACCGGCACGACCCTGCGCGAGCACCTCGGTCTGCGCGTGCCGGAGAACCGGTTCACCCGGGCCCGCTCCAATCCCCCGCGCTCCGATCTTCCGCGAGCGGACCGACGAATCGGTACCGGGCACCGATGAAGGCGCCGTTGCGCCCGGTGTCGAGCAGCGCCAAGTCGTAGCGGCGCGGCAGCAGCGGCCGCCCGGACCCGAGGGTGACCGGTGCGATCGACACCACGATCTCGTCGAGGAGTCCGGCGTCGGCGAACTGACCCGCGAGGTCGCCCCCGCCCACGATCCACAGGTCCCGCCCGTCGGCGGCCGCCACCATCTGCTCGTGGACCGGCACGACACCGCCCGAGGCGAACCGGATGTCGGCACCGGGGACCGCGTCGAGTCGGCGGCTGGTCATCACCCAGGTGGGCATGTCGTAGAACCACGCCTCACCGGTCGAGGCGAGGTGGGCCAGGACCCATTCGTAGGTGGTCGAGCCCATGACCAGGGCACCGACGCCGGCGATGAACTCCGCATACGAGCCGAATCCACCGTCCTCCTGTGGCTGGCGCAGCAGCCAGTCCAACGAATCGTCGGGGTCGGCCAGGAAGCCGTCGAGGGTCGTCGCGGTGTAGTAGCGGACGGTCGTCATGGTCAGGTTTCCTCTCCCCGCACGCGGCGGGCCCAGGTGATCGGATCGCCGTCGCCGGGGGTCACGCCGGCGACGGCGAGCAGGTGTCGGGCGAGGTGGCGGCGGGCGGCGGCAAAGGTCAGGATGTGCGCGACGATGCCGCCGACCACGAAGCTCTCCGGCGGCTCGCACAAGGCGTCGACGATGCGGTCCTCCCACGCCCCACGGCTGTCGATGTCGCGCACGACGGCCAGCCAGCGCGGCGCCACCGCGTCGTGCCGTTCGATCAAAGAGGCCGGGTCGTCGGGGGCCGGCGCCGGGAAGTCGGTTCCCTCGATCGCGGCCAACCAGACCTCCTTGGCGAAAACGAGCCGGGTCAGGACCTCGCACAGCGATCCCTCCGGCCCCTCCCATTCCGCCACGGTGTGGTCAGCCAGGATGGTGCGCCGGTACTGCTCGTCGTGGACCTGCTTGGCCAGGTCGAGCAGCTCGCGCGTCTCGTCGAGGTCGTGGCCGATGAGCTGTTCGGTCAACGGGTTCATGGCGGATTCCTCGGCTCGGACCCACAGCGACATGGGTGGGTGGAAGTGGATCCCGTTGGGCGCGGGGAGCCAGTGCGACGCCGACGGCGTGCTCGGCGGATGCCCGAAGGCGCGGGCGAATGCGCGGGAGAATCCCTCCACCGAGGAGTAGCCCGCCGCCCAGGCGGCATCGGTCACCGTGCTGCCTTGGCGCAGCTGCCAGGCGGCGCGTTCGAGCATGACGCGGCGCCGCATCGCCACCGGGGCCTCCCCCGCACCCGCGGCCAGTTGTCGGGAGAAGTGGAACGGCGAGGCGTAGGCGTCGTCGGCCATCTGCGTCAGGGAGTGGTTCCCCTCGTCGAGGACGGCGTCGAGGAGTTCGCGCAGCCGGTCGCGGTTCGCGGAGGTCATGGGTTTCAGTCTGACCGTCCGGCGGGTCGGGTGCTTGACCGTTCTTGCCGGGAATAGCCCGGACCGCAGCGTGGTTGCAGGAAGCAGATAGTTCAAATTTGAGCTATTCTCAGCGAGAACCGAAGGAGACCGGTCATGCCAGCCATCACCGCCGACACCCTGACCCTGCCCCGGCTGCGTGAACCGGGCCTGGAAACGGTGTCGCGAACCGTCAAGACCATCACCACCGGCCCGCGCGGCTACGAGGGCGAGGGATTCCCCGTCGTGCGCGCCTTCGCCGGGGTGAGCAGCGCCGACCTCGACCCCTTCATCCACATGGACCAGATGGGCGAGGTCGACTACGAGCCCGGCGAACCCAAGGGCACGTCCTGGCACCCGCACCGCGGGTTCGAAACCGTGACGTACATGATCGACGGCCGGTTCCAGCACCAGGACTCCACCGGCGGCGGCGGGCTCATCGAGAACGGCGCCACCCAGTGGATGACCGCCGGGTCGGGCATTCTGCACATCGAGACCCCACCGGCCGAGCTCGTCGAATCGGGTGGGCTGTTCCACGGCATCCAGTTGTGGGTCAACCTGCCGGCGGCCGACAAGTTCCTGACGCCGAAGTACCAGAACCTCGAGGGCGAGGGGTTGGCCCTGGTGACCTCCCCCGACGGCGGCGCGCTCATCCGCGTGATCGCGGGCGAGATCGACGGCCACCACGGACCCGGAGCCACCCACACTCCGATCACCTTGGCGCACGCGACCGTTGAACCGGGCGCGAGCGTGACGGTGCCGTGGCGGTCCGACTTCAACGGACTGGTCTACGTCCTGTCCGGGCGCGGCACGGTCGGGGCCGAGGGCCGACCCATCCGCCAGGGACAGCTCGCGGTGCTGGGTTCCGGGGACGCGATCACCGTCGCCGCCGAGGCCACCCAGGACTCGAACCGGCCCGCGTTGGAGGTCCTGTTCCTGGGTGGGCGCCCCATCCGCGAACCGGTCGTCGCGTACGGGCCGTTCGTGATGAACACCCGCCAGCAGTTGGTCGAGGCCATCGAGGACTACCAGGCCGGGCGCCTGGGCCAGATCCCGCCGGACGCGATCATGCCGCACACGGTCCGCTGACGCCGATGGGCACCGACCCCCGGTGGGCCGCCTGGCAGCCGTTCATCGAGACGTCGGCGCAGATCCAGACTCGACTCGACGAGGATCTGCGCCGGCGCCACGGTTTGACCCTGGCCGATTACCAGGTGCTCCTGCTGCTGTCGCACGCACCGCACCACCGGTTGCGGATGAGCGAGATCGCCGACGCGATGGTCTTCTCGTCGTCGCGCCTGTCGTATCAGATCGACAAGCTCGCCCGGGCCGACCTGGTGCGCCGCCAGCGCGACGACAGCGACCGCCGTGGCAACTTCGCCTGCCTGACCGAGACCGGGATGACGACGTTGCGCACCGCCGCCGACGACCACCTCGCTCTCGTCAAGCAGATCTTCATCGACAAACTGACCCCCGACGACGGGCGAGCGCTCGCCGCGATTCTCGCGCGGCTGGGCGACACCCGCCGACCGACCACCGAGGAACGACCATGATCACCGTGCATCCCGGCGCGCAGCGCCACCATTGGAACAACGAGTGGCTCGACTCCTGGCAGTCCTTCCCCGCCACCGGCAACTACGACCTGGTGGGCAACGCCCACGGCGTGCTGATCGCCCACAACGACGACACGATCGATCCGGGCGAGGGGTTCGACCGCCACCAACACTCCGAGGCCGAGATCCTCTCGTGGGTCTTGCAGGGCGCGGTCGAGCACCGCGACTCGCAGGGCAACAGCGGGATCCTGCGCCCCGGCCACATCCAGCGGATGACCACCGGCACCGGGATCTCGCACAGCGAGCAGAACGCCATGCCCCGCTCGTCGCGGACCCCGACGCGGGTCGTCCAGATGTGGCTGCTGCCCGACACCCCCGGACTGCCGCCGAGCTACTCCGAGGCCGATCTGGCCGCGCGCCTCGCCGACGGCGAGTTGGTGCTGGCTGCCTCCGGCCGACCCGGTACCGACCCCGCGGTGACCATCAACAATCGCTACGCCTCGCTCTACATCGCCCGACTGAAGTCGGGCCAGCGCGTGACGCTGCCGGGCGCCCCCTTCGGACACCTCTACGTGCCCGACGGACGGCTGAGTGTCGCCGGCGTCGACGCCGAGCTCACCGGCGGCGATGCGGTGCGCTTCACCGACGCCCCGGCGACGGAGGTCACCGCCGTCGAACCCACCGAACTGCTCTACTGGGAGATGCACGCCAGCCCGGTATCGTCGTAAGCCGCGCCCCCATAGCCCAATTGGCAGAGGCAGCCGGCTTAAAACCGGCACAGTGTCGGTTCGAGTCCGACTGGGGGCACCGTATACATTCCTGCCGGCTCGCTCGCGTTTTTCGTTTGACATTGACGCAACGAGAACCTTTAGCGTGGCGGGCATGGAGTGGTCGATCCAGCAGATAGCCCGGCTCGTCAGCACCACCAGCCGTACCCTTCGTCACTACGACGAGCTCGGCCTGGTGCCGCCCAGCCGCATCGGCAGCAACGGCTACCGCTACTACGACGAGCACGCGCTCGTGCGGTTGCAGCGGGTGCTGCTGCTGCGCGAGCTCGGGCTAGGTGTACTTCCCCGACACGTTGTGAACATCTGAGGTAAGACGAAGACCTCCGGGCAGGATGTGGGTTACCACACTCACCATCTAGCCACGGAGGTCTTCGTGACTCACGCTAACGCACCTTTGACGCCGGAGGGGCGTCGACGTCTTGCTTCACTCGTGGTGGACCAGGGCTGGTCACTGCGGCGCGCTGCCGAACGGTTCCAGTGTTCACCGGCCACAGCCAAGCGGTGGGCCGACCGCTACCGCGCCGGCCAGGTGCTGACCGACCGCAGTTCCCGACCCGCCCGTTCACCGGCCCGGCTGCCCCGCCGCACCGAACGGCGGATCATCTGCCTGCGGTACACGCGCCGGTGGGGCCCGCATCGGATCGCCTATCACCTGGGTATCCCGCGTTCGACGGTCGGCCGGGTCCTCGACCGCTATCAGATGCCGCTGCTGGCCAATATCGACCAGGCCACCGGACTGCCGGTACGCAGACCGAAACCGAAACGGTACGAGGTCGGCCGGCCCGGCCAGCTCGTGCACGTCGACATCAAGAAACAAGGCCGAATCCCCGACGGCGGCGGCTGGCGTGTGCATGGTCGCGGATCGGCCGCCGACCGTACCGCCGGTGTGGCCCGCGACCGGGCAGCACGCTCGGGAGCACCGGGCTCGCGTGGCTACCGCTACCTACACCACGCCGTCGATGACCACTCCCGGGTGGCGTACTCGGAGATCCTTGATGACGAACGCAAGGAGACCGCGGCCGGCTTCTGGCGGCGGGCGAACGCGTTCTTCGCCGAGCACGGCGTGAGGGTGACCGCAGTGATGACCGACAACGGCTCCTGCTACCGCTCAACGATGTTCGCCGAAGCACTGGCCGACGCCGGGATCAAACACAAGAAGACCAAGCCCTACCGGCCACAGACGAACGGGAAGGTCGAACGCTTCAACCGGACCCTGGCCGCCGAATGGGCCTACGCGAAACCCTATGCCAGCGAAGCCGAACGAGAAGCCGCCTACACCGCATGGCTCCACCACTACAATCACCACCGACCCCACACCGGGATCGGCGGCCAAGTCCCCTCAGACCGCGTACACAACCTCACGGGGAAGTACAGCTAGGGCTGCCGCAGATCGCCGACGTGCTCGCCCAAGAGTGCGACGAGGCATCGGCACTGACCACCCATCTGTCGCTGCTACGGCAAGAACAGGACCGACTCGCCCGGCAGATCGCTGCGGTCGAGCACACCATCAACACACTGAGAGAAGGTGAAGAACTCATGGCAGAGACCATGTTCGACGGTTTCGACCACACCCAGTACAAGGATGAGGTCGAGCAACGCTGGGGGAAGGACGCCTACGCACGCTCCGACGCTTGGTACCGAGGCATGAGCGACGAGGAGCGCCGTGCCTGGCAGGCTCGGGTCGAGCAACTCGCCCAGGACTGGACCGCCGCCGCGGAGGCCGCGGAGATCACTCCCGACTCGCCGGCGGCGCAGGACCTCGCACACCGCCACATCGACTGGCTCCGTGGCATTCCGGGTACTCCGGCCGCCGAACCGGACGGCGACCTGGTGGCCTACGTGCGCGCCCTGGCCGAGGGCTACGTCGCTGATGAGCGGTTCGCGGCCAATTACGGCGGCGTCGAGGGCGCGTCATTCGTCCGAGACGCGCTCCTCGCTTACCTTGAGCGAACCCATTAGGCGCCATTTCGTAACGTATTGTTAAACTCGCATAAATAAGCCGGAAGGCCTTGTTACCCAGGGCATTCCGAGGCCCTATTGTGATTCTCGACACATCGGGTCATTCCAGCGTGCGAAGCGCCTCTCCCCCGCCATACATTCAACGCGCCAACAATGGCAAAAGGGAGAGGAATACCATGAAGTCGGGGATTAAGAAAGCGGATTCAGTCATTGAACCGCGCCACGGGTGGGGCCGACGAGTATCCGGGGCCGGCCTTGCCGGTGTCGCACTGACGGCGGCTCTCGCCACCGCGGTTCCGGCCGCGACCAATGCAGCCACCACGACGCCGGCCCACGCGTCGACGACCACATCGGCCGCCATCGTGCCGACCCACCTTCTGCGCGCCGACGCTCCGATCGTGTGGCACGTGTCGCCCGTCGCGGCGACGTCGGCCCTGCCGACGCCGGCGCTCCCGGCCGGCGCACTCGACGCGATCCCCGGCCGCCACGAGGTGGCCTCGCCGGAGGTCATCGGCCAGTCCGCCGGTGTCGGCGCCATCATCGGCGGCGTGGCCGGAGGTGTCATCGGCTTCATCGGCGGCGCGGTCGCCGCTCCGGTCATCGGCGTCATTGCCACCACGTTGATCGGCGCCGGTGTCGCCGCAGCCTGCGCCGCCGGAACTGGCGTCCTTCCCCCGGCGGGCGTCGCCTGCGCTGTTCTCCTGCCGCTGGCGATCGTGATCGCGGCCCCGGTCACGACGATCGCCGCACCGCTGATCGGAGCCGTCATCGGCGCCGGTATCGGTGCTGCCATCGGCGGCGGAGTCGGTGCGGCGATCGGCGCTTCCTACGCGTCGTCGCACGTCCCGGCCCCGAAGCAGGCCGCCGCGGCCAAGCGTGTCGCCACCACCGACCAGGGCGTTGCCGCCCCCAAGGTGCTGACCGACATCACCAAGGACACGACGGTGAAGAACATCATCA